>WQZB01000012.1 GCA_009780955.1 Polyangiaceae bacterium
GGCGTCAACGCCTCCATCTCACCATCCAGCTATCATGCCTTTCCCGCTCCCTGTGCGTAAGCCAGGAGACTTACTCCACGAGCCGAAAGAATTACTCAATAAGTCAGGAGAATTACTCCGAAAGATTCCGGAAGTAATTCCAGGGGTTAAGGAGTTTGACAGCTTGGCGCAAGACCGTCACGCGCAAGTCGTGGGAGAGATCGGGCTGGTCACAAGTGTTGTGAGCGGTGCGCTTGGTCCACCAGGTGCGGTGGCACAACTCGGAATCGATGCTGTCGTCGATAGGGTGGGCACAAAAGAAGACAAATACGCCTATGGCGCCGGCCAAATGGTTGGAGCCGTGGTTACCGGCGCCGTGGGCCTTGTAGGGGTCGGTGCTGGCGTTGCCGTCGGAGGTGGAAGCGGTGGCGCAGCATCGGAAGTGGCAGTGCCCCTGATGGGGGTAGGCGCGCAAACGGTGGTCACTGCGGGCGCGCTCGCCGTTGGCGCGGGCATTCTCATGTCGAGAGGCGCGGCTCCTGTTGCCAGGCCGGCTTCACCGGACGGCAGACCACGTATTGACCTTGACCATATTCTCAATGGAGGAATCAATGCTAGAGGTAGAGCCGTTGGTTTCCACTGGAGAGGAAAGGGATGCACGAACCAAAATGCGCGCATCCGACCCAATACCACGCCGAGTAGACCAAACGCGCATGGCGTCTATGAAGCGGAAGTCGATATATATAACCAGAGAACCGGCCAGTGGGTTAGCAAGGACCAAAAATCGTCCTTCTTCCCCGATCATTGGACCGCCAAAGATGTGGAGTCAGCCATCAGCGAAGCATATGCCAACAAAACGCCCATTGGCACCAACGGTTGGGAGGGCACGACCAGCTCCGGCATGAAGATCAAAGGGTACGTCAACGAAGCTGGCGAAATTACCACCGCATATCCAAAGTACTAAGCCATGCTAACCCTCCATTTCCATCCTGAATCTAAGGTGATCTCACTCCGAGTCACCGTCGACCCTCCCTACGACCTCGTGGCCACCTTTTTGACCGACGAAATGCATACCGCCGACGATGCGCGTGAGTATGCGGCAAGCCTCCGTGCATTTGGCGGCGATCGCTCCAAGCGCCGTGGAGGCGGTGGAAACGCGCTCTCAATCGAGGCGAATGGCGAAGTCACGCAGCTTATTACCCAATGGGAAGAGCCCGAGCGAACATGTGAGCTGCCCACCGAATGGCTCATCGACGCACTCGAGCGGTATGCATTATTCCGCGATGGGCTCGACCGACAAGCGTGAAAATTCCAAATTAGCGCTACTGCCGAGAATTGCCCTGCAGTAGCGCTAACCATGCCGACGACGATGGCAATTCGTGCCCCGATCGTTGTGGTACGTGCGCAGGCACCGCAGCGCCCAACCGAAGCATCGATTCGCGCAGCTGTTGTGAGCGTTTCGTCGATGCGTAGACGTTGACAGCGCACTCTCACTGCAATGTTGTGGCGTTGCTGATAAAAAAAGAATTCAGCGGCTGGAAAGTCATCGAAGTCGCGATGTAGAGATTGCATGGCGCATGCAAGCGAGGCCGCCTTCAAGTTGAGTCGGGTAAGCCCCGGGGATTGCTCCCCGGAGCCCTACTGATAAATCCACACATGGTAATTGCGATACCCGCCTGACACGGCCTCGAGCGAAATGCGTTCGCCGGCCTCGATCTCGACGAGCGCACTTGCTGTTCGCCACGCGCCTGGACTTGCCGGTTCGAAAGCGAGCTCGCTTGCACTTCGCCGCGTCCGCACAAAAATTGCGCCCGCATGGGCATCGACACGAACGCGAATGCGCAAAACTTTGGGGCCTCTACCAAAGTTCGAAACGCGAAAGCTCTCGGCTAAGCCTTCGGGGATGATGCGCCCACCGTCGAAGCGGCGCTCTCCGCGTTCGTCGTTGAGGATGTCGAGCGTTGTCCAACCTCCGTGCGGCAGCGGCGGCTCGTAGGCGTGCTCATGCTCGCTGATGATGTCGGCGACGTCGAGTTCGTCGACAAGGCTTGGATCGACCGTGTGCGAGGAGTCGAGCGCGCTCCAGTCGGCGCGGTAAATGCCTTTCGTGGGGCCGGCGCAAATAATATTATTTTTTATCGTAATGCGATCGATTTCGACGCCAAAATTTACGATTTCACGAAACCAATTTGGGTAAAGCGCGAAGTACGTCGGCCGCTCGCTCGCCTCGAGCCTTTCGATGAGTTCGAGGGTTGCCGCTTCGCCAAACGTAGCAGCACGCGCAAAAGGCATGCGTTGGAAGCCGCCGAGGCCGAGCGCATCGATCGCGCTTCGGTTCGACACGAACGGGATCGCTCCGGCATCGCCAACAAGAATGCGTGCGCCTTTTGGCGTGAGCGCGGCGAGCCTCGAGCCCGCCTCGATTTGCTGATCGCGGATGTTGGCAACGGCCTTTGCAAAATGCCTTATTTGCACTGGAAAGCGGGGCGCGGCAAGACCGATGACCGCGACGAGAGCTACAGCGCCGAGCGGCTTTGTGCGCCGCTTACGCGCAAGGGTTTCGATGCCGAGCGCAGCACCAACAAGCAAAAGAACAATGGCCGGCGCGTAGTAGCGGAAGTTATGGAATGGAGCATTACTGTTATACGAAACCAAGAGCGCCCAGGCACCAGAGCCAAGCATGCATGCTGCTGCCACGACCCGCCGCGCCTTTGATGCAAGCGCGCAAAAGGCCAACGTAGCGATCAAGAGCGGAGCCCATCGTACGATGCCAAGCTCCGCGACGATGGCCTTCATGAAAAGTACGACGAGGTTTTCGACGAATGCAACCGCGCGATCCTCGCCCGACAAATACGGATGCGATGACAGGAGTTTGAGCTGGGCTCCGGCGGACAACACACTTCCGGTTTCAATGCGGTTTATCGTGAGAATCGTGCCGGTGGCGAGCGCGCCTGGCATGGCCACACGCACGAATGCCCAAAAACCTGACCTTAGGCGTGCGCCACGTGCGGCGAGCACTGCGAAGATCGCGACGAGCACACCTGCCTCCGGTCGAAGCAGGCACAGGCACGCTCCCCACGCCCCGAGTCGTCCTTGCGCTTGCTCTCGCGTCAGGCCCGCTCTTCGCTCGGTTGGCCGACGGCTTCGATCGAGCGCGACGAGCGCTGCTACGAGTGTTGCAATGAACGGCGCCATTTCCATTCCGCTTACGAGCGTCCAATCAACGAGACCCACCGAAAGTGGGACCGCTGCCGCGCCCCACAAAACCCACGCAGGGCAAGGCCGCACGAGCGCATGCATCGATCGCACGAGCGACGCGAGCGACACAACGGCAACCATGGCTGCCCAAACGCCGATGAACCGACCGCGAAACCCGAAGACCCAGCCTGCGGCAAGCATCACGGCGTAAAGCGGCGAGGTCTCGCCCGACGAATAGCCCTGCCCAACAATCCACTCGAAAGGATGGCCATGTGCAAGGGCGCGAGCGAAATCGAAATGAATGAATGTATCGTCGAGTGGCGCCGGGAAGTAGCCGCGAGCAACGGCGTGGCTTGGCAGCCAGAACAGCGCGCCCACTGCACAAGCGAGTGCAAGCGCCGCGATCGATTCTTTGGCAGGTGCATGCCTACTCATGGCTGGGCACTAGGCTTCTGGTACTCTATTCAAGTTTGTGATGAGCATGGATGCCGAACGCCTGAATTCCGAACATTGGGACGCTGTCGAACACGCCGTCGATCTGCTCCACGAGGAACGCTTCCGCGACGCACTCGAGTGTTTGCGCGATGTTCTTTCGAAGGACAACCAAAACCCTTACGCTTTTTTCTTCCTCGGTCAGGGGTTTTACGAGGTTGGCGAAATCGAGCCCGCACGCGACGCCTACCGCGCATGCTTGAAGCTCGCGCCCAAGCACCTTGGTGCGCGCGTTGCGCTTTGCCATGTTCTTCGAAAGCTTGGTGACTGCCGTGATGCCATCAAGCAAGGCATGATCGCGCTCGAACAAGCTCCCGCCGATTCCGATGCGCTTTATGCCGTGGGGCTTGCGTACCTTGCGCGCGGCGAAGATCCCGCAGCGCGACGCTACCTCGAGGCCTTTCTCAAAACGAAGCCCGAGTTCGAAGTGCGCCTGGAAGTTGAAGCACTCCTTTCCCAGATAAATCCTGGGTAACACGATTTTTACAAATCGTGTTACCGCGTTACCGGCTTTGCGCGGTAGGTGCGCGATTCATCGCGCCCTCGGGATTGGCGATCCGCCTGCGGTTGGGCGCCATAAATGGCGCCCCTACGAATGTGTCTTGTATGGGCGACGTGCGCCCCTACTGGTTGCAGTTCTCGAAGCGAAACTGCGTGACCGTTTGGCAGGTACGCTGAACGGTTGGTGCCTGCGCGTTCGGGCATGTGACCTCGGCCCAAACGCGCCCCCCGTCCACTCCCTGGTACGACGTCGTGAAACTCGCGGTGCAGCCGTCCTGTGCGTAGGCCGTGCCGATGTGCGTGACCGACGTGCTGATGTTCGAATTGTCTTGGCCGGGCACGAAAAAGCCGCGGACAACGAACGAGCCACCCGTAGCGCCGGTAAGCGACGCGGAAGCTGCCACGCTGAATCCATTGCCTTGCGCCGTAACCGTGCAATTTACACTTGCAGTGCCCTGGGCAAAGGGCGCGCCGTCGTCAACGGGCTGCCCTGGATTCGCCGGCGTGCCGTCGGGCTGGAGCAGATTCGGGTTGCCGAAGCTGCCGATTTGCAGCCAGCCATTCTGGCTGTCTGGGCAATCGGCGCTTGAATGCGTTCCTACGCTTACGTCGGCATTGAGCGTGACGCGGGGAGCCTTGGTGTTGTCACTCGAGCAGCCGGGGTTGAGCGCGATGGCGACGGTGGCAACGGACGCGGCAAGGACATAACGTCGGTTCATAAAGGTCACCGACAATCAGTCTAACACTTAGATGCTGCGCAAGAACACGGTTACCGGAGTAGACCCTCCGCGTAGCGTTTCACGGCGTCCTTTATGCGGCCGCCGCTTGGCTGGCCAAGCCCCTGGATGACGCGTTTGCGAAATTGTTCTGGCCCCTTGTGCAGATCGGCTTTCGGAATGTCGGCATGGTCGTGCGAAAAGCCTTTGCCATCGCTATCGCCATTGCCGCGATCGTCGCTGCTGTCGCCGAGCGCATCGCGTGCCATTTCGAGCTTCTGCTGCGCCTCGCGTTGGTGCGCGAGCCCCTTGTTGGCATCGCCTTGCTGAAGTGAACTTGCTGCCTCGCGCGCGGCTTGCTCGGCTCCCTCGAGCGCCTCGAGCGAGGCAGGGGGGAGTGCTTCGCGACCACGATGCGAAAGATCGTGCGCACGTTCGGCGAGTTTGCCCTCGGCCTCGCCGTGCTCGCGCAGCTCGGGCGCCGCCCGCTCGGAAGCTTGCTTGCGCATGGCTGACAGCTTTTCTTCCGCCCAGCGAACCTCGCCTTCGAGTGATTTGCGTGCATTTTCCACGGTTTTTTCGGGATCTGCACCGCCGAGTCGCGCCCACCTGTCGGCCGCGGCGGCGCGCTTGGCCTCCTCGAGTGCGCCCATTGCGCTTCGTCCGCTTTGCACGGCGTCGGATGCGTTGCCCTGCTCGAGCGCGCGCGCCATCTGCTCGGCGTGCTCGCGCGCGGATGCGCCCTTGCTTGTCCACGAGTCGCTTCCGCCGCCGAACGATGGCAGTGCACCTGCCGCTTCTCGCACGTTCTGCGCGTGCTTTTTCCCTTCGTCGCGCAGGGCCTTCATGTCGTCATCGTTTGCGGCGCCGGCAAGGGCCCGCGTCACTTTGTCCATCTGGCCCGCATGCTCGGTCGCGAGCTTGTCGAGTTCCTGCGCCGCCTCGTTGAAGGCCTGCTCGACATCGCTGCTTTCGCTGTCGGAATCGGCGCCCGAGCTGCCGGGGGAACCGCCCGACTCGCCTCCAGCGTGGGAAGGTCGACCACCGCGCGAGCCGAACGATGGATCTGGCTGGTGAAGGCGGGCCGCGAGATCTTGTGCGGCCAGCGCCGCGTGAAAAAGATCGTCATGCGCTCGGCTCACTCGTTTGAGATCCATTTCGACGATCTCGCCGAGATCGCGTCCAAGCGCACCGAGACGTTTCATCGACCGGCCACCGCCGCTGAGAACCATGGTCGCCGCGCTCATTCGCTCTTCGCCGTGCGCTTTTTCGTCGGGTTTCTGCGCGATGGTGGCACCAAGAGCAAGATCGTCTGCAACGACGGCGAGCTCTTTGGCAACGTCGCGTGTGTCCTTTAAACCCATGCCCTTGATCACGGCGTCGACAACGAGTACGAGGCGCTCGGTTGCCTTGACAACGGCTTGGCGCGTCGAAGTGCTTGGCGAGCGCGCTTGGTTGGTCATGGCTTCTTTGAGCTTGTGCATCTTGCCGCGCAGCATGGCGGCAAGGCGGCCTGGCATGCGCACGCCAGCGTGCGATGCCCCAAGAGCGTGTTCGAACTGCTCGTTGCCTTCGTCGAAGGTGCGCGCTTCTTGATCGAGAAACGCACGCCGTGCCTTGGCATCGGTCGGAACCGCGTGGGACATGCGAAAGGCAAGAGCGTCGACGAGCGCATCCCGCACCGAGCGCAGGCTATCGAGACGACGAGCTTCCGGCTCGCCAACGTCGGGCGGAACGACCGTGATAGCCTCGCTCGCGCCCCATTTCGGCCCGGTGATAAGGTCGTTATCTTTCGCTTCGACACGAATTTCGATAGGGGCGTGGCTTTTTTTGATGAACGAGTCACTTGTCCGAAGCATGTACCCGCCGCGATCGGTCTTCGTTTCACCGTCGAGGCTTGCAAGCACACGGCGCTCTTCGCGCGCGCCGGCTCGGAGCACGAGGTGAACTTCGCGCAAACCGTGATCGTCGGTGGCGTCGTAGTGGATGGCGATTTCGGACGTGTCAGACGGCTCTACGCTGCCAGGGTTGCTACTTGCGCCAAGCACGATGCGCTTTGGTGCGCCTTCGAGAATCACCGTCGGAGCTCTGTCGGCAATGGACTCAATCGGCGTAACTTCAGGTTCGGCAATGACGACGTCGCCGAAGCGCGCAACGACGTGGAGCCTGGCCGAATCAACGAGGGTCCAGCGCGCAACGAGTCGACCCGAGCCGTCGTCCACGAACGGTACCTCCGCGTCGCCGTCGGTAAGCAGCAGCCGTCGCCCGGCATGTAGCGGATAGCCGCGCACCGTGATTTGCGTTCCGCGCGGCAGCAGGGTCTCGTTGTAAGCAAGAACGCGGTGCTCGCTTTGATGAAGGTATTCTGGCGGGCGCGCCTCCATTTCAAGCTCGGCGAGCCACTCCATGCCGAAAGGCGCCACACCTCTACGCGCAAGAAAAACGTCGAAGCCCTCGACCACGGCCCAAGGATTCGACACGCAGGAAGCAATGTTTACCGCAGCAAAGCCGACCGCAACAGCGCTCAAGACAACACCGCGATTGGCGGCTATGCGCGAAACGGTTTCCGTTGGCAGCGCCTCGAGCGAGCGCCGAACGTGGAGCTCGCCGAGCTCGATCGATGTGCCTTGCATCGGTGCGGGCTCAAGAAGCGAAAGCGCACGGATCGCCCTGCTCGTCAGCGTAGGATCGACTCGCCCAGCCACGCGACGGATGGTGCGAACGGGATCACGGAAAATTTGCTCTTCGCGAACGCACATCGCGAGGATCACGCCGATCGGCAAAATCACGATGGCGAGCGCCGCAAACCGCCCCGGCAGCGTTCCCGTGCGTGCAACGAACATCGCGAACGTGGTTGCAAGGCAGATAACCGCGATGGCCAAGCGCCTTTGCGGACGCTGAACCGCGCTTGTCCACGCGTCGCGCAGATTCTCGAGAGGCTTGGGCAGCGACGGTTTCATCGTTCGCGCCCCGATGACGACGGCGCTTCGTGTTGCCACGGAAAGCCTGGAAAGGCGCTCGGCCACGGCAGTGGAATAGCGCTCGGAAACGCAGTTGGAAGGCTGCTTGGCAACGCCGACGGAAAGACAAACGGGGGCGACGAAGACGCAGCAGGTGGGGCGGAGGAGTAGGGCGCTGGAGGCTTGTTCGACGTCGGAGGTTTGTTAGGCGTCGGAGGCTTGCTTTGAGGCGCAGTTGGCGTGGCGGGGTGCGGCACTGGGATGGGACCCGGAGCAAGCGGTGTGGCCTCGGTTGCTGGGACTGCAGGTGTTGCGGGCGGTCGCGTTGCGGGCGCGGTGGTGGCGGTGGTGGGAGCAGACGGCTCGGTTGGTTCGGTTGTGTGCGGCGCGGGTGGCTCGTTTGTGCTCGTTCCAAGGACATAAGCGACAACCGCGCCCGCGCCGAGCAGAAGCGCGGTGATCGCAAGGACAATGATGGGCCCTCGGCCCCTACGAGCGTGCGGCCCACGTGATTCGTGTGATTCAAAGGGGGAGCGCGACTCGTAGAACGGAGGCCCATGCAACTGCGCGGGCGTGGCGTTGACAGATACCACGTGATTCACCACATGATTGGCATCGCCGGGAAAGCCTGCGCTGGCTCCGAATGCCGATGCTACCGGCGTTGCTACCACCGTGCCTGTGCCGCCACCCTCCGCTTCCGCAATCGCTATGGGCGCAATGGGCGAATTGGGTGCGACGGGCGAAAAAGGTGCGCTTTGCACATTTATTTCGGCTTGGCGATCGCGTTCCTTTGCCGCTGTCGCAGCAAGCTTGGCTGTCTTGACGCGGCGCACGCCCGTCAGCGCTTCGAGTGCAAGACGCATTTCGGTGGCCGACGAAAAGCGCAGCGCAGGCTGAGGTGCCATGGCACGATGCACGAATCCAGCGAGCTCTGGAGGCGTGTCAGGTGCCGCGTGCACGAGTGGCGTGATTTCTCCGCGTTCAACCTTGATCACGACAACGTGTGGATCGTGGCTCCGCACCGGCGTTGTGCCGGCGAGCATTTCGTAGAGCATGACGCCGACAGCGTAGAGATCTGCCGTTACATCGACTTTGTCGGCCGATTGCGCCTGTTCGGGCGCCATGTACTCGGCGGTGCCCATGAGCGTGCCGGCAACCGTAAGGTTTTTCGTTGTGCCGTTTTCACGCGGCTTCAGCTTCGCGATGCCGAAGTCAATGAGCTTGAGAACCGGGCGATCGCCATGAAAGGTGACCAGCACGTTGTCGGGTTTGAGATCGCGATGGATGACGCCGATCGCGTGTGCGGCCTCGAGCGCCTGGAGGATTTGCAATGTGTATTCGCATGCCGTAGCGCGTTCGAGCTGGCCTGCGCGCCGGATCACGCTCGACAGCGGTTCGCCTTCGAGCAGCTCCATCACGAGGTATGCAATGCCGTCGGGTGTGCGATCGACGTCGGTTACGGACACGACGTGCGGACTTCGAATTTGCGCCGACACGCGGGCTTCTTGCAGGAAGCGATCGATCACGCCTGGGCGTCGTCCAACCTCGTCGTGCAGAAACTTCATCGCGACATGCGTGCCCAGCCCAAGGTGTTCGGCCTCGTAGACCGATCCCATTCCACCTCCGCCGAGGTGGCGAAGCAGCTTGTACTTCCCGCTGATGATTTGCCCGACTTCGAGCACCCCGGAGTCTTATCACGCTACTGCCGGAAGGTCAGGCAGCTGGAGGGCCGCTTGCTTTGGCCGCTTCTACGGCTTTGGCGGTCATTTTCGAGAAGTCGACGAGTTTGATGCCAATGCGCTGGGAAACATCGAAAATCTTTGGGTCGCGGTAAAATTCACCGAAAACAATCTTGACGATGCCAGCATTCGCAATGAGGCGAAAGCAACCCCAACAAGGAGAAGCTGTGACATAGATCGCACTGCCGTCGATGCGCATGCCGTGGCGTGCAGCCTGGACAATGGCGTTTGCCTCAGCGTGAACGGTGCGAACGCAGTGGCCGTCTTCGATGAGATGGCCCTCCTCATCGCAATGCGGCAGCCCCCGAATCGAACCGTTGTACCCTGTCGCAAGAATCGACTTGTCACGCACGATGACAGCGCCAACGTGCTTGCGGTCGCAGGTGGCACGGCTGGCAACTTCGCGTGCAATGTTCATGAAATACTCGTCCCACGAAACGCGGTGGCGCGGGCAGCCCTCGGTCGACATGCCGCGTGTTTAGGATGCACGTCCGCCGCCGGCAATGGTTGCTCTCATGCGCAGATGGCTGTAATCGGCTTTCATGAAGAGGATTGGCGGCCGCAGGCTTGCAGCATGGGCGTTTCCTGGGGTGGCGGTGGCGATCGCAATCGCGCCAATCGTTATGGCGAGCGGCACGG
This sequence comes from Polyangiaceae bacterium, assembly GCA_009780955.1. GTDB lineage: Bacteria > Myxococcota_A > Polyangia > Polyangiales > Polyangiaceae > Labilithrix. Next base: position 10,225 of record WQZB01000012.1, read on the forward strand.
CAGTCGCTGCCAATCGCGCCGATGACGCCAATCGCGATCGCGGTGCCGCAGAGGCTGCACTCAAAGAAGTCGAAGCGTCGCCAAAGAAAGATGTTGCCACGGTGTTCCTTGCCAAGGCACGCGCAGCTCTCGAGCGAGCATCGAAGCTTCGCGCAGCCGGCGATGAGCCTCACGCACGACTCGCCGATGGCCTCGCCCTCGCGTGGGCCGAGGCTGCAAGCGACACGCTGAGGGCAGCCAGCGCCGAAGAGAAAGCGGCAGCCGCCGCGCGATCTGCAAACGACGCCGGCGCCCAGGCCGAGCGCGAACGCGCGCTACTCGAAGAAAGCATCACGCGGAGCGGGCGGCTACGCGCAGAGCTCGACGCACTCGAACGCAAATCGAAAGAAGAGCCTGCGCGCACGAGCAAAAGCGCGAGCAAAAGCGAGAACGAGAGCGCTGGCGCGGCCAAACCGAAGGCAGCCGAGAAGGCAAACGAGGCAAGCAAGGCGAAGAATAGAGGCGCGCGATGATTCGAAAACTGCATGCAGTTTGGATTGGTGCGCTGATGGGGGCGCTTTCCTTGACAGCGCTCGCGTGCGGCGGCGCGGCGGCAAACGCAGGCACTGCCACCCTTGCTGACGCGGAGAAAATTCGTTCGAACCTTGCCGGTCGTGATGCCCAGAACCTTGCGCCGCAAGTGTTCGCCATGGCCGAACAAGAGCTTCAACTCGCGAAAAATGCCTTTGCGAACGGCGATAAAGTAGGCGCGGACTTGCACGCGGACCGTGCCGTTGCTGCTTACGAGCGCGCCACGATCGCGGCGAGGCTCGCACGCGCAACACACGCGCTGGAGGCCGCCAAAGAAGCTCTCGCTCAAAGTAGCGAACAGGTTGGTCGTTTCTCGCTCGAGCGTGCAAAAATTGACCAGCAGTCTGACGATCTCGAAAAAAAGCTTCGCGTTACGCGTGAAGCCGAGTTGCCGTCGCCAAGTGGTCCGGCCGATCCGCAGCGCGAGCGCGCTCGTCTTCTCGCCGCAAAGTCGCTTGCAGTAGAAGCTCGGCTCCTTTGCAGCGCCGCGCGCCTTGTTTCGCCACGAGCCCCCGGTCTTGCGGAGGCTGAAGCAGCTGTTGCTTCCCTCGGCAATCTCGAGAGCCACACCGAAACTGCCAAGGAAAAGGCACCAATCGACGCGGCAGCGCGAGCGCGCACCGCCTGCCTTGCATCGCTCACCAAGGCTCGGAGCCGCATGGAAGGCGGCCCTGATCGGGCAGACCAACTTCTCAGCGAGCTGTCTCAATCGCTCGCTGTACCAAAAACCCGCGACCGCGCCCAAGTAGACATCACACCGTCGCGCGATGAGCGCGGTGTTGTGGTGACGTTGCACCGAGCCTTCCACGGCGAACTGCTTTCGCGCGATGCCGAGGCTTCTGTGAAAGAGCTGGGAAGAGTTGCGGCAGCTCATTCCGATGTCGGCGTACAGGTTGTCATCCACGACGCCGATCCGCCGTCTGCGTCCAGCATGGCGACCGACAAGAAACGAGGTGAGGCTGCCCTGCGCGCGTTGGTCGACGGAGGCGCACCTAGCGCGCGCACGACGGTCGAACAGGCCGGTGCGAGTGCACCGCTCATTGATCCGAAGAGTGCGCATGGCCGCGAGCGCAACGCGCGACTTGAGATCGTGTTCGTGGTTGGCGGTTCGTAATCGTAATCTAGTGGGGCCAGCGCACAACGCGCTTGCAACCGTTAGGTTAGCGGGTATGGTAATCGTGCCTCGCACGGTGGCCGTAGCTCAGTTGGTAGAGCGCTGGATTGTGGCTCCAGCTGTCGCGGGTTCAAGCCCCGTCGGTCACCCTATTGCGTATGCGTTTGCATACGCCAAGCTCCGTGGCTCTGCACGAACTGCACTCGTCCAGCGGGGCCGGACTCGTGCAGTTACGTGTCAAGCCCCGTCGGTCACCCTATTGCGTCAAGACCGCTTTCGATTTGACGCGATTTCTTCGTTGGCGGCTGCGGTGCGGTCCTCAAAGCCGGAAGAGGCTGTTCCGGTCCGCTCCTCGCCGCCGCCTCGAACTCACGTCAACTTGAAAGCGGTCTAGCTCGGTGGCTTTGCTATTGCTGCAGTTCGTCCAGCTGAGCCGGACCTGTGCAGTGTCAATGTCGCAAAAGTTTACTGAAACGGCGAGCAGGGGCAACATAGTGGTTGATGTGGGCTCGTTGGATAGGTTTTTTCACCCTGGTTGCGGCGCTTGCGGGTTGCGTAGATACCTTGCCCGATAGAGTGGCACTCGCGCCCGAAGCACAACGCGTCGAGATCATTTACGATGCCCCAAACCTCGAAGCTTATGAACCTGCCGGTGAAGTGAGCGCACGAACTATTGGGCACGAGCTGAGTGAGTCACGTCGTCAAACAGAATATGCGCTTCGCAACCAGGCGGGCGCGAAAGGCGCTTCCTTCGTTTTGGTGGAAGATGCAACATCCCGTGCAGCTGGGGATTTCAGCGGGCGCATCGTTGTGTCGGCGTACGGCACGGCATTCAAGCTAGCCAAGTAGTTCGCCCGGATCATTCATGACACGATTGCGATATGAAGTGGGCAGGCACGGATGCCTTCCGCCCTGCCCGTGGTCGAAACCCATGCTACTAAGCTTCGACTCATATTTCATAGCGCATCTCGCGCCTAGCGCAAGGTGCCGTTCTGAAAGTCTGCTTCGATGACGTCGCGAACTTTGATGACTTCGGAATGAGTGTCGGTCACAAGGCCAATCTCGCGGTTTTCGAACAAGGCCGTTGGCGTGAAGTTCTGCGAGCCAACAAAAACGAACTTGTCGTCGACAACGATCGCCTTCGCATGAATGTACGGATTGCCAAGACCGACAACGGGCACCCCCGCTTGCTTTAGCTTCGTGAGGGCGGAAACCTGCGCGGGCGTTTCGTTTCGATCGCCGGCCGCTGTCGTGACCACGCGCACCGCGATGTTCGCAGCGTGAGAAGCGATGATGGCGTCGGTCAAGCCAGTGTCTGACAGCTCCTGCACTTCGATGTCGAGCGAGCTCGTCGCGCTTTCAATGAGTGCTTTCAACCGATCGCGCGGGCTAACTGGCTGCGCTTGTTCTGGCGAGACGACAAGCTTGCCTCCCACGGTGATTGGCCAGCCATGATAGTCGGCCTCGAAAACGGCTTCGGCATCGGCAACATCGTCGGCGTCGGTATCGGTTGCGATGTATTCGCGGTTCGACGTGGCGCTCGACGCCGTGAGGTTCATCGTCATGATGAGAATTTTCTCGGCGTCGATGATCACTGCCTTTTCGTGCGTGAAGGTGTAGTCGCTTGATGCCCACACGACGTCCACGTTTGCGTTCGTCAGCGTTTTGTACGCCGAGGCGTTGGTGGTGCTGTTTGGCGGAAAGTTTTGGTTCAGAACGACTTTGACGTCTTTGCCTTCCTGGTGCAGCGAAATGAGTGCATTTTGCACATCATGGTTGGTGAGAAGGTACATTGTCATGTGCACGCTTTTCGTAGCCGCCTTGATCGCTTCGAGGATCGGCTCGCCAGAATCCCCCGGCTCGACCTGAATCGTGACGCTGTGGCTAACCTCATCGCCACCGGTGGGCTCGCTCGAGCCCGAATCTGTGGGTGCATGCGCGTCGGGCGGAGCGCCCGAATCCGCGCTCGAATTTGTGCCCGATGGGTCCACGGCCGGCGCGGTAACGAGGTCGGTCGTGCTGGCCGTTGTGCACGAGAGCAACGCAAACGCAAAGACGTGACGCAAGATTGCCATGCACTTACCATGGACCGGCAAACTCGATGCGGCCAGTCCAGCTGTTGCCCAGGGTTGCCGAGGTGGCTCCCGGTGTCTTTGAAAAGCGCCTCACGTCACGAGAGCTTGACGACGCTCACGCTGTCATGCATTTGCGCGCCGAAGCCAAGTTGCTGAAGGCCCTTGGGGGCATCGTCACTCCGGCCTTCGTCGACGCCGGAGACGACGCGCGCGGGCCGTGGCTGCGCATGGCGCGCGTGCCGTTCCCAACCCTTGCCGAAAGGCTCGAGAACGTGGGCGGTCCGCTTGCGCCGGCATGGATCGAGCGCTGTGCCCGTGCCGCTTTCCATGCGCTTGCCGTGGTGCACGAGGCTCGGGACGATAGCGGCCCGCTTCACATCGTTCACGCTGACATCAGCCCGGCGAATCTTGCTGCCGATAGCGATGCTAGGCACGTTGTGCTGCTTGATTTTGGGCTGTCATGCTTTCGCGGCTTCCCGCAGCGCGACGGTGCATTTCGTGGAACTATCGCATTCGCCGCACCCGAGGTTGCACGAAGCGAAGTGCCGACTCCGAAAAGCGATTTGTTTTCGCTTGCCGCGGCACTCGTTGCTGCTGCCATGGGCAAGTCGCCAAGGCCACCTTTGCCACTGCCGGCCCTCATCGCGATGGCAGCGGACGTTCCCATCGTCACGAGCGAGATCCTCGTTCTTGCGGATCGTGGTCCTGCGCACGCCGCGCTTGTTCGCTGTCTTGCTCATGATCCCGCGTTGCGTCCCGACTCGGCACGCGAGATTGCAACGATGCTTGGCTGACGCCCACTGAATAACTGGGCCAACATCGCGTGCTGGTCTAAAGGAGCGCGTATGCATATCGAAGGGCTCGCGCAAGACACGCTTTGCATTCACGCATCTCAAGAACCCGATCCCACTTCTGGCGCGGTGATGACTCCTATCGCTCTTGCAAGCACGTTCGTGCAGAACGGCCCTGGAGAGCACAAAGGCTACGACTACTCGCGCGCAGGAAATCCAACGCGCACAGCACTCGAAGGCTGCCTTCTAGCCCTGGAAGGCGGCAAGCACGCCGTCGCGTTTGGCAGTGGATGCGCGGCAACGAGCTCCGTTCTTCTCTCACTCAAGAGCGGCGATCATGTGCTCGTTGGCGACGACGTGTACGGCGGCACGTTCCGCATTTTCGACAAGGTTCTCAAGCCATGGGGCCTCGATGCAACGTTTCTCGATATGACCGATCCGGTAAAGGTGCGGCAAGCCATAGGTCCGCGTACACGCCTCATTTGGCTTGAAACGCCGTCGAACCCCATGTTGAAAATCTTCGACATCGCCGCCATCGCCGAGATCGCACGCAAGGCGAACATCCCTCTTGCGGTCGATAACACGTTCGCAACCCCCATGCTTCAGCGCCCGCTCGATTTTGGTGCGAGCCTCGTTGTCCATTCGACAACGAAATATCTCAATGGCCACTCCGACGTGGTTGGCGGTGCGGTCATCGCCTCGGACGATGCCATGGCAGAACGTCTTCACTTCTTGCAAAAGTCACTCGGAGCCGTGCCAAGCCCATTTGATTGCTACATGGTCCTTCGCGGCCTCAAAACCCTCGGCGTGCGCATGAAGCAGCATGTGCATAATGCACGCATTCTCGCCGAGGTTCTCGCGAGGCATCCGCAAGTCGAGCGCGTATTTTATCCAGGTCTCACTTCGCATGCGGGCTACGCAATGGCCGCGCGCCAAATGAAGGGTCCTGGCGGCATGATCAGCTTTGACCTCAAAGGTGGTCTTGCTGCGGCCGTCGCGTTTCTGAAGGCCACGCGTATCTTCGCGTGCGCCGAAAGTCTCGGTGGAGTCGAATCGCTCGCCGAGCACCCGGCCATCATGACCCACGCGAGCCTGCCGGCCGAGGCTCGCAAAGCGCTTGGCATTGGCGACGGTTTCATTCGTCTCAGCGTCGGCATCGAGAACGTTGAAGATCTCAAGCAGGATCTAGAACGCGGCTTTCACGCGGCCCGCAACACGTAAGGGTGTAACGGTAGCGATTTCTGCGGCAAATGGGCATAGGCAATGCACCGCTGCGAAGGGTGATCCGAGCGACGCTTTGCACTCGCGCCTTAGTGGTACTCGCGGCAACACTAACCGCCTGTGCCACGATACCGCCGCCGGCGTCGCGCTTGAGCACCGCGGAAAATACCGTGCGCCAAGCGCATGCATCTGGCGCTGCGGCAGATCCGGCTGCGAACGAGCACCTTCGGGCCGCCGAGATCGCGATCGCAGCATCGAAAGAGCTCGTGCTGCGCGGTGACAACGAGAAGGCGGCATGGGCTGTTGCGAAAGGGCAGGCCGATGCGGATCTGTCGCTTGCGCTCGCCGAAGAGGCGCAGGCCAAGAAGGCAGCAGCGCAAGCGGATGCCACGGTTCGAAAGTACGCAACCGAGCGCGGGCTCTTGACTCCCGAGGCGCCCACACCCAACGCGCGTGCGCGTTGACGCGCCCAAGTTAGATCTGCGGAGGACCGTCGTGAATGGTGTCGCTCATCGTTTCGCATGCGTGTTCGCTCTTCTGATCGCCGCGGCCTGCGCGCCTTCGCTGCCGCCGCCGGAGCTACGTGATGCGCGCGTGGTGTTCGAGGGCACCAAAACTAGTAGTGCATCGGAGATCAACCCCACGGGTGTTTTTGAGGCCAGCAAAGCGCTTGACACGGCCGAGATGCGCCAGCAAAAAAAACCTGGTTCGTCCGAAGCGCGTGCTCTTGCCTACATTGCGCTTCGCAAGTCTCTTCGAGCCGACGTCGACGCACGCGCCGTGCTCGCGCAGGCCGAACAGAAGCGCGCCGAAGCCGTTCTTGAACGAATGAAGCGCGGCGAGCCCGTGGACACCAAAGCGCTCGTTGGCACGAGCGAGAGTGTGTCGACCGACATTCAGCGCGACAACGCCGAGCGGAACGACGAGCGAAACGATGACATGGCCGCCGCGAGTCCCGAAAGCAAAGCGAAAAACAAACTTGCAAGCATTGGCGAGCTTGCAAGCGTCAAGGACGATTCGCGCGGTATGGTTGTTACCATTGCTGGCGGTGCGCTCGCTCCCAACGATGCTGCTCTGACGCCTTCGGTCCGCGATGGGCTCAACGAAGTGGCTGTGGCTCTCGAACAAATGCCAGACCGATCCATTGCCGTGTATGGCTACAGCGACGCTGCGGGCTCGGACGAAGGCAGTGTCGAGCTGTCGCGCGAGCGCGCCGAAGCCGTGCGGCGTCATCTCGTGTCGCGCGGCATTGAGCAAGAGAGGATTCGCGCGGAAGGGCGCGGCAAGCAATCCCCTATCGCGAGCAACGCAACCCCCGACGGTCGCGCGGCGAACCGGCGCGTCGAGATTGTTGTTGAGAATAGCTCACCATAGTTCACGGTGGCGGCGAAGCGCGCGCGTGGCGCTTTGCCATGGCGTTGTAGGGGCGCCATTCATGGCGCCCGAATTCATGGCGCCTAACCGCGGCATTTTTGGAATTCATACCATTGGTAGATCCCGAGGGCGCGATGAATCGCGCCCCTACACACAGAGGTATGTTCCTTGCTGGGCTCGGAGGTAGTTCGAGGAGAGAGACATGGATCAAATCTACGGCAACGGGAAGGGCCCAGGGCAAGCTCGTCACGCGCACCGCGCGGCCGATGCGCGCGTCGCCCTTCGCAATCGCGTCGACAGCGCACGCGACATGCTCGAAAACATGCGCGATCAAGCGGAAGTTGCATTCCGTGACCGGCCGTACCTCGTGCCCGTTGCGGCGTGCGCCGTTGGTGTTGGGTTCGGGCTACTCATGGGATCGCGCATTATGCGCCTGCTGGTCCTTACAACGGTCGGCGCTGTGCTGAGCGATATGTTCGGCGGTGAGATTCGGCGCTTTGGACGCGATTTCGTCGACGACTTGCAGGGGCGTCTTTCGCAAGGCTCGCAAGGCAACGATCCGAGTAGGCCGCCGTCGATTTAATTTATGTAATCTACATATTGATTACGGCAAGGATTGGACGGTTTTCCCTTTCGGTTTGACCTCGACGATCTTGTCTTTCATTGGCGCGAGCAATGCGTAGAGGTCCGCTCGCTCAACCTCGCCAACGGAATTCTCTTCCATGGCAGCCTTGAACGCCCAAATGAATGCGTCCCACTCGGCGTCGGTAATTCTCAAACCTTTGTGGGCTGATTTCATATCTTTGCCAGTGTATGTGCAGTCGCCGCCCGTCTCTTGGCAAAGCTGTTCGGTGAAGTGCTCGCGAAACTTCTCTGTGCGTGCTTTTGATAGCCGCGCAAAACGCTTCTTTGTGATCTCGTTGCCAGCGAGGTTCTTCATAAACGAATCAACGATCTTCGTGATGGCGTCTTTGCCGCCAACACGATCGTAAAGCGATTTCGGAGGGGACGGTTCCGGCACTGGGGTATTTTCGACTCCGGCGTTGCTCGGTGCTGCAATGGGCTCGGGCGACTTGGGCGGGTGCTTGCTGCCGCACGCAGAGACGAAGGTACACGCGACGATGAGGACCGAACAAGCGAGCGATCGAGTGTACATCGTAGGCTCCGGCTCTGGCTTTCTGGCCGCTTCTAGCTTCTAAAACGGCCTTGATCGCCCATGTATAGGCCTCGAGAACGAAATGGGTCCAGAAAAAAGCCGTAGGGTAACGCTTACTCCGATGTTTGCTCCACGGAGCGCTTGACCATTTTGCGGTGGGTTAGACGTTTCTTGAGGGCTCCCATGTGGTCGATCATCAGCACGCCTTCGAGGTGATCGCACTCATGTTGGACCGCGACGGCGAGCAGGCCGTCGGCGTTGAGCTCAAACCACTTGCCCTCCCGATCCTGCGCGCGAACCTTGACCGTTGCGGCGCGATCGATCTCTTCCTGAACGCCCGGGAAGCTGAGGCATCCTTCTTTCCAGATCACTTTGCCGCTGCGTTCGAGAATTTGTGGGTTGATAAACACGCGCAGATCGCTTGGCTCGTTTTCATCGGCCACGTCCACAACGAACAGCTGAAGCGCCTCGCCAATCTGGTTGGCGGCAAGGCCAACGCCGGGAGCTGCGTACATCGTTTCGGCCATGTCGTTGATTAGCGCTTGCAGCTCGGGAGTAAATGCCTCGACCTTCTTGCCGGTCGAGCGAAGGCGCTTGTCGGGGTAGTGGATAATGGTTCGGATCATCGTCGAATAATTGTTAGCTTAGGCGCCGAGATATGTCGGTGCGAGCGCGCCCCTACGGGGGCGGCCACAGGGGGCCGCCCCTACGAATGCGTTTTGTTGGTTGTAGGGGCAGACCCCCGTGTCTGCCCTGCCTCGACTTCGCATCAACCTTTTTACTCGGGATAAATCAGTGGTCCATGCACGTATGCGTCGTGACCAACGAGCTCCCATGCTGGCGATGCAATGCGCGGGGCTTGTTGTGGCGTGTCTGGGCCGGCCCAATCGACAGCGCCTGCTCGGCCTCGAGGACCGAGCAGAATCGGAGCCACGAACACGTGAAGTTCGTCGGCGAAGCGGCCAGCAAGGAAGCTTCCGGCAAGCTCCGCCCCGCCCTCGACCATGAGCGAAACAACCCCTCGTTGAGCGAGCGCGCGCAGCGCCGAGAACATGTCGATACGCCCTTCGGTTGACTGCGGTGAGCGAAGACACGTTACGCCGAATGAGGCAAGCTCAGTTTCGGCGTTTTGTGACGCGTCGAGACCACAGAGCACCAGGGTTGATGTTTCGCGGGCGGTTGTGACAAGACGCGACGATGTTGGAAGCCGAAGCTTGGTGTCGAAAATCACGCGCGTTGGGTTGTCGCCAGGGACATCGCGTACGGTCAGGCGCGGATCGTCGGCTAGTGCCGTTGCGATACCAACCGCCACCGCGTCGCTGTACGATCGTAAAAGGTGAACTTTGGCGCGTGCGTCGGCGCCGGTAACCCACTTCGATGCGCCGCTTCGTGTGGCAATGCGACCGTCGAGTGAGAGCGCAAGCTTGAGCGATACGTATGGCAAGCCCGTGGTGACGTACTTTTCCCAGCGCGCGATGACCAAACGCGCTTGCGCTTCGCGCACACCAACAACAACCTCGATGCCGGCGCGCTGCAGCTTTTCGATTCCTTGGCCGTCAACGTGAGGGTTCGGATCGCGCACGCCAACAACGACGCGCGCCACCTTGGCGGCGATGATCGTGTCGGTGCACTGTGGCGTGCGGCCTTGGTGGTTGCACGGCTCGAGGGTCACGAAAAGGATTGCGCCATTGGCCTTGTCGCCTGCCGCGCGCAAGGCTGCCACTTCGGCATGGTCACCACCCGCGCGCTCGTGGTGAGCCGCGGCAATGAGCTGACCATTTTTGACGACGATGGCGCCAACGTGAGGGTTGGGCGATGGGTTGCCATTTCGCGCATGCGTGAGCGCGAGATCCATCCACCGGTCGTCCTCGGTGCGCGGCGCGACGGGCGAGGGAGAGCTCGAAACAGGAGGCAGTTCGTCGTGGTTCTGCGGCGAGTGTGGGTTACTTGGGTCCATCACGATCCCCATCACGATCCGTGGCGCCGTTCGACGGGCACGGATCTCGCTAAGCGCGTGCTGCTGCCGCTAGTTTGGTCGGTTTGCTCGGCAAGCTCGGCGAGTCGGTCGATTTCTGTGCGCAGTTCGTCGATGTCGCGGAACTGGCGATAAACACTTGCAAAGCGCACGTACGCAACAGGATCAATCGCACGCAGCCGTGCCATCACGAGCTCGCCAAGGCGCTTGGAGCTTATCTCTTTGTCGCCGATGTCAATGAGTTCGCGTTCCAGTGTGTCAACGGTTTCTTCGAGACGCGCAAGGGGCACGGCGCGCTTGTCGCACGCGCGGCGTAGGCCTCCTAGAACCTTCTGCCGATCGAACACCTCGCGGCGACCGTCTTTCTTCACGACGAGCGGCAGGACCTCTTCGACGCGCTCATACGTCGTGAAGCGCCGCACGCAGACTTCGCATTCGCGTCGCCTACGAATCACGTCACCGTTCGTGGATGCGCGCGAATCGGTGACTTTCGTGTCGGGCGCCGTGCAGAACGGACACTTCATTTTAGCCTTCGAAGCGGGAAAACACGAGCGAGCAGTTCGTGCCGCCGAAGCCAAACGAGTTGTTGAGGGCATGGCGCACGCGTCGCTCACGCGTTGTAAGTGCAACGAAGTCCAGGGGACACTCTGGATCTTGATCGGTGAGGTTGATGGTTGGTGGAATCTTTCCTTCCAGAATGGCGAGCGCGCAGATCGCGCTTTCTACCGCGCCCGCTGCACCAAGAAGGTGACCTATCATCGACTTCGTCGAGCTCACCCAAAGCTTCTTCGAAAGTGCGTAGTCGCCAAACACACCCGCGATGGCTTCCGACTCGGCGATATCACCTACAGGCGTGGAAGTGCCATGCGCGTTGATGTAGTCGACTTCATCAACCGCGATACCAGCGTCTTTCAGCGCCATTTTCATGGCGCGTTGCGCGCCTTCGCCGTGAGGCGCCGGCTGCGTGAGATGATTGGCGTCGCTGGAAGCGCCGTAGCCTGTAATTTCCGCGTAGATCTTGGCACCGCGTTTTTTCGCACGCGTGAGAGGCTCGAGAACGAGGATGCCGGAGCCTTCCCCAACGACAAAACCATCGCGCCCTTTGTCGAACGGGCGGCTTGCTAGAGGTGGATCGTTATTGCGCTTTGACAGCGCGTACATCGCCTCGAACCCGCCAATGCCAACCGGCGTGACCGTGGCTTCCGCGCCGCCGGCGACCATCAATTGTGCACGCCCGCGACGAATCCACTCGAACGCTTCGCCAATGGCGTGAGCGCCGCTCGAGCACGCACTCGTTGTGCAGTAGCTCGGACCGCGCAGCCCGTAGGCCATGGAAACCTGTCCTGCGGCGAGGTTCGCGATGATGCCGGGGATGGAGTACGGGCTAACTTTCTGCGGCCCCTTTTCCATCAACGTTTGCTTCGTTTTTTCGAATGTGAACAGACCGCCAAGGCCAACACCAATGAAGCAGCCTGCTTCGTCGCGCTCTGCGTCAGTTAGCTCGAGCCCCGAGTCTTCTATCGCCATGCTGGCTGCACCAAGCGCAAACTCGGTGAAGCGATCCATTTCTTTAAGCTTTTTCTTTTCGATGAAGCGCGTCGCATCCCAACCTTTGACCTCGCCCGCGATGTGCACCCGGAAGCTTGAGGAATCAAAATGGGTGATTTTGCCGATGCCACTCGTTCCGGCAAGCAGTGCCTGCCAGGACTCGGAACAACCGATCCCTAAAGGAGTGACAAGACCAAGGCCAGTGATGACGACGCGTTCCATGGGCTCAAATCTGGTGAATTGGTGACAGCCGGCGAAAGTTATTTCTTCGCGTGCTTGTCGATGTAATCGATCGCGTCTTGCACAGTTCGGATCTTTTCCGTGTCTTCGTCCGGAATGTCGATCTCGAAAGCTTCTTCGAACGCGAGGACGAGTTCCACCAAACCGAGTGAATCGGCGCCGAGATCCTCGATGAACGTGGATTCTGGCTTGATGTCTTTCTCCTCGACGTCGAGCTGCTCTTGGATAATTCGCTTGACCTCGCTCGCGATGTCCTGGGCCATTCGTTGTTCCCTCTTCAATGTCCGTCAGAATAAAGACCCAGAGCTTGTGCCCTGAGCGAAAGGAGAAGTAATGATGAGATGAGATGTGCGGCTGCCCCGCACGAGTCGCTTTCTACACAGCCTTTTGGGCGTCTGCAACAACGCCATTGGCTCCTGGCTGTCGGGAAAGTGTGTGGCTGGCGCCACTGCGACGCGTCAAGTTCCACGCCTTACACGTACATTCCCCCGTTGACACGAAGAACTTGACCGGTGATGTACGCCGCCTCGTCACTTGCGAGAAAAGCGCATGCCGCGGCGACCTCGCGGCTCGTTCCCGTGCGCGCAAGAGGTACGGCCTTGATGATTTGCTCTTTCATCTGGCTTGTCATCGAGCTTGTCATGTCGGTGTCGATGTAGCCGGGGGCAATCGCGTTGACCGTAATGTTGCGCGAGGCAAACTCGCGCGCGATTGACTTCGCCGCGCCGATGAGCGCCGCCTTCGTTGCCGCGTAAGCGGTTTGGCCTACGTTGCCCATTTCACCCACGACGCTCGACAGGAAAATGATTCTCCCGGCTCTCGCGCGCATCATGATTTTCGTGGCGGCGCGCGCCGAACGGAGAGACCCCTTGAGGTTTACTTGCACGAGGCGATCGACGTCTTCGTCTTTCAGGCGGAGCAAAAGGCCGTCGATCGAGATTCCGGCGTTGGCAACGAGAATGTCGAGTCGACCATGCCGTTTCGCCACGCTTTCAATGGCCGGCTCGACGGCGTTCGTGTCGGCAACGTCGAAGCCGACGATCTCCGCGCGGCCGCCTTTGGCAACAATGCCGTCGGCAACTTCGCGCGCCTGGGCCTCGCCCTTGACGTAATTGACAACGACCGTGGCACCTTGTTCGGCAAGCCCTTCGCAGATTGCACGACCAATGCCGCGCGAGCCACCAGTTACCAACGCAACTTTGCCGTCAAGCTTGAACATATCTTCTTCCTTGTATTGTGGCTTTGCGCCTTCTTTAAGACACAGATGACGAAAGAAAGGCATCTAGCCCGTGGATGCCTGCGATGTCACCGACGCTCGTGACTTTCATGTCTTTCGCGATGCGCCTCGCGAGACCTGCGAGCACCTTACCCGGCCCAATTTCTATGGCGTGCGTGACGCCTTCCATGTGCATGAGGGCAATGGCTTGCTCCCAACGCACAGCCCCGTCAACCTGACGAACGAGCAGCTCTTTCACGCGCGATGGCTCGGTGTTCGGTCGCGCATCGACGTTTGCGACGACCGGAAAGGCGAGCGGTTTGATGTCGATTTTGTCGAGCTCCTCGGCCACGGCAACTGCTGCGGGCGCCATGAGCGCGCAGTGGAAAGGGGCGCTTACCTTGAGAGGGATCGCTCTTCCCTTTTCGTCCCCAGCAAGTGACGAGGCGCGGGCCACGGCGCGTGCGGTGCCAGCGATGACGACTTGTCCGGGCGCATTGAAGTTTGCGCACGAAACAACGCCGTAGTCGTTACCCTCGGCGTCTTTGTCGCTGGCAACGTCGCGGCAGATGCGCTCGATGCGGCTTGCGTCGAGCCCCATGATGGCTGCCATGGCTCCTATGCCCTGCGGGGTGGCTTCTTGCATCGCGCGGCCGCGGGCGCGCACGACACGCACCGCGTCTTCGAGTGAAAGCGCGCCGGTTGCGACGAGCGCCGAGTATTCACCGAGCGAGTGGCCGGCCACGAAACGAGGTTCGGGTAGATTCGTGTATTTTTCACGCATTGCTGCGAGCACGGCCATGCTCATGGTGACGAGCGCGGGCTGCGCGTTTGCCGTGAGCGTGAGCGTGTCTTCGGGGCCTTCGAGGATGATCTTCGAAAGTGGCTGACCGAGCGCTGCATCGACGCGTGCGAAAATATCGCGTGCCGCGGGCGAGGCATCGAGGAGATCTTTGCCCATGCCGACGGCTTGGGAACCCTGGCCAGGAAAGAGCCACGCAATTTGCATAAACGCGCAAAATAGCGCACGTGCTGCTACGCGCCTAGCTACTTCGTGGTGCGGGCTTTTGCGCTCGGACCTTTGCTCGGACCTTTGGCGGGTCGGCTGACAAAGTCGATGACGTTGTGCGTTGTCACGTGGTTGTCGCCGTTTTGCGTGTGGACCGTCATGGCCATGTCGGTGGCTGTCTGGATCGTGGCTCCGCCTACTAGGCGCGTGAGCGCAATGGTGACTTTGCCTTGGCCTTTGCCAGACATCGAATCGAGTGTAGCCGTTGTGCCGGGTGGCAGGCGCTTGCCGTCGATTGGCTGGTTTGGCGGTGCCAGCATTTCGATGTTGACGTTGGCGCTCACGGCATTCGTCGAAAGTTCGGTAAGCTCGTAGTTTGTCGTGTTTTGCCAGGTCGCGCCCGCCACAGGAAGCTGCGTAGTGACTACCCAACGTGCGCCAACACCGACGTCTTCTTCAGGCAGTGGCGCATAGATCTTGCGGATCGAGTCGCGCATGTTCTCGAGCATTTGACTGAGTGACTCGGAGGCATTGCTGCCAGGCTCGAAGTCAACGTCGGAGGCAACACCACGCGCAGAGATCGTGGCACGACCACGCAGACCGACGATGCCCGCGAATTGTTTGGTGAGCTGTTCACGCATTTCGCTTGGCACCTGCACGTCGTTGAGGATATCGGCACGTTCGACTTCGAATGCAACGCGCGTAACACTTCCGTTTGCGTTTGCCGTTTTTTCCTTTGCTTCGCTTTTTATCAACATGCGCATGGTCGGCATCGTGACGTGCGCGGACGGTTTTTCGTCCATGGCCATGTCCACCGTGACCTTCATGTCCATTTCGAGCCACTCAGGCGCGCCGACTTTGAAGGCGTAGCGCAGCGCACGCCGCGGAGCCTTGCCGGGGTCGAGCACACGGACCGTTGGCGCGGTTTGAGCGGGAGCCGTAGCCGCAGTCGCGTTTTGCGCGTCAGGCTTTGGCGTACTGGCAGGCGATGCGCTTGGCGCAGGCGAATCCGCGTTGGCCGACGCGGATTGTGTGTCGGCGTTGGGTGTGGACGCGGGCGCCTGTTGTGGTGACTGGGGCGATTGGGGCGCCTCAGAAGGGCTTCCGCAAGCAACGAACAAGCCGAGCGCACAAATCGTGAGCAGATGAGTGGCTCGCGAGAGCTTCATCGTCTACTTGGCGTTTTTGGCGGTAGTGACCTCGCGCCCCTTGTAGTGACCGCACGCGGCGCATGCGCGGTGTGGCGTTACGGGTTCGCCGCAATTCGGGCACGCGATGAGCTGCACGGCAATGACCTTGTCGTGGTTCGCGCGTCGCATGTTGCGCTTTGATCGGCTCGTTCGTCGCTTGGGGACAGCCACGGCTAGACTCCTCTATGACTTCGTTTCTTTTGCGTGGAACTTGAGCAGCGGCACAAGCCGCGGGTCGATGCCTTTTTTTTCGGAAGGAGCAGACGGCTCCTTGGGGGCGGAGGACATACCCGGGCAGGCCTCGGAGCACAAGGGGATCATCGGAATTCCGAGGATTATCTCGTCGCGGACAAGGTCGTCGAGCACGACTTGCTCGCCATCGTACGGCAGCGTATCGGCTTCTTCCGAGGAAAACTCGTACTCGGCTTCGACGTGGGGCTCGTGATGTGCGTGATGGTCGTGGTGGTTACCCGCGGCGCTAGGCCCTTTGCCAGTGCCTTTCGACGGCGAGTGCGACGGCGCGTGGTCGTGGATGCGATGGGACGGGACGTAAAGAACGGTGATGTCGGACTGCAATGGGTAGTCGTACAAGTTCAGGCAACGCGCACAGGGCACGCGCAGGTTCACATCGAGCGTGCCGTGAACCGCCACGTCGTGGCCGCTTTTCGATACACGAAGGGCAAGCACGCCGTCGGTGTCAGATGCGGTTGCGCTGTCGACATCGTCTTCGAGCGCCTGGCGTATCCAAGCCGAACGAACGATGAACCGAAATTCTTCTCCGCCGGCGTCGAGATCCGTCACCGAGATTGTGAATTCATGATGGCTCATGGTTTTCTTAGCCTGTTAGGAAGCGAGCTCACCTCCTAACACTACTGCCGGGAAACTCCCGACAGTAGTGTTAATCGAGGATCTTGTTGGGATCACCGAGGAACTCGAAGTGCATGGTGTCTTGAAGAACGTCGTGGCCAAGCCAGTAGAAACCGTAGCGCTCGAATGTGTCGACCCATGATTTGGGCATGGCCATTCGTTCCCAAACGGTTTTATTTTTCGCTTTGCAAAGAGGGTGATTCGGCCACGGTGCAACGCAGCCGCAGCAGGTATTCTTGTCGGGCTCAATGTCGATGGCAATGCCATAGACATGGTTCGACACTTCGAGGCCTCGATACGTGTTCCTGAAGCGAATGCCACCTGCGCTATGCGGCCTGTATTCGTCTGCGGCGCCGTTTGCCTTGAGCGCGGCCTCAACGCATTTGAGTGCGGGAATGATCTTCTCGTGCACTTGGATTGTTAGGCCCATAAAGGTTGTCGACTTTGCGTAAAACTTGGGTGGGTGCGGATTCGCTTTTGGGCTACCAAAGCCTGCAAAATGGCCGTAGGTTGTCGTGCGATACTGGATGGCATTTTCAAGCTGCTGGCGCCCGTGTTTGATGACCTCGGGATCTTTCGAATTTGGAAACCAGTTCCCACGGATTAGGAATGGTTGTGCGGCCTGCTCCCGGCATGTTGCCGTTTTGCCGTCGGCAGTTGTGATGGTCACAGCGTGGCCATCCCTCTTCGGCGTAGCAGGCGTGTCAGCGTGAGGGAGCGCTGCGACGCTTTCGTTTTTCGCGGCTGGTGCCCCGCCGTCCTCGAGAGCAAGCGCGGCAGCGTTGGGTTTGCGGTCGTCGCCGCGTGCGCTGCGCATTTCGGTGAGTGTGGCCATGGCCACGCCAATCAATAAGAATGGCGCAATCAAGCGCCTTGCAAAAGGATACATCGCATCCGCTTTTACCTTGACTTGTGTGGATGTGCCATTCGTCCGGAAAAATATTCGCGTGAGCTCGCGTGAGCTAGCGGCGTGCTTCGTAGCGTACGACCTCGCCGAGGGCCTCATGCTCTTCGAGGCCCATGCGCACACAACCGGCTTTTTCAAGTACCCGGATCGAAGCCGAATGCCATGGTGGAGTCGTGGCTGCAACACATTGGACCCCTGGCTGGGCAAGCGCCCATGCAACCATGGCCCGTGCTGCTTCGCTCGCAATGCCGGCGCGCTGCCACCGCTCTTCAACGCCGTAACCGATTTCAACAACACCTGCAGAATTGGGTGCGCCGTGGAACACGATGCTGCCGACCACACGGCGATGGGGAGCGCGCATAACCATCAGTCGATTGCCCCAGAGGCGGTTCGTTGGGTCGGCACGGATCGCCTCGAGCGACGCGCTAAAAGCTTGCTCGACCAGACCGCGCCCCGGCCACACTGAAGGAACACGTGCGCGAGTTATTGCCTCGAGCTCCGCACGGTCGTCTCGGAATACGGCTTCGACGATCTCGAGCGTGATCGGCTCGAGCGATAACCTCGACGTGACGATGATTCCCATGCGCCTGCCATGGTAACTGCAAACGGCCCGCGCGAGGGGCACGCTTGACGTTGACACGAGGTGTCGAAACAGCGGATATTTTGCATACGAAAGATCTCCGCTTGCGCGCATGACGCCTCGCGGATGCCTACAAATCAACACGTGATTCCCGAATTCAAAAGCGAAGTGGACCAGGTGCTCGAGGCCATTCTCTACCTTTACACAGAGAGCCGTCGCATCACTAAAGAGCTTGCCAGGCGCGCCGATCTCACCAGCCCGCAGCTCGCTGTCGTCAAGGTGCTCGAGCAGGTCGGCGACATGTCGCTGTCCGAGCTTTCGGAGAAGATCAGCGCGCAGAACAGCACGGTCACGGGCATCATCGATCGGATGGAGCGCGGAGATCTCGTCATGCGGGAGCGCTCGAAGGAAGACCGGCGTATCGTCATCATTCGGCTTACAGACAAGGGGCGCGAGCTTGCGCGTGCGATTCCCATTCCGCCGATGGAAATCCTTCGCAGCGCACTCGGAAGTCTGAGTGCCGCGGAAATGGGTGATTTAATGCGCATTACAACCAAACTTGCCCGCCACGTAAAACATATTGTCCATCGTGACTTCAACGACACCAACTCGGATCGCAAACCGGTTTCGAGTTGATGCTTCGCCGCGGCGCGCACGGCGCCGCGCTCGAGTATGGGTGTGAAACTCCTCGGCTCGCGAAAGCAGCTCGTTTCGCCTATCTTGGCGCACCCAATGTCCGAAAACGCGTCTGCACCACACGACTTCATTCACGAAATGATTCGCGCCGACGTGGCCGCCGGAAAGCACGGCGGCAAGGTTGTCACGCGCTTTCCCCCCGAGCCAAATGGCTTTTTGCACATTGGTCACGCCAAGGCCATCTGCATCGACTTTGGCGTCGCGAAAGACTTCGGCGGCCGATGCCATTTGCGCATGGATGACACGAACCCAACGACGGAAGACGAATCGTACGTGCAAGCCATTGCGCGCGATGTCCGGTGGCTCGGCTTCGAATGGGGCACGCATATGTATTATGCATCCGATGCATTCGAGCGCTATTACGAGCTCGGGCAGAAGCTCATTCGACTCGGGCGCGCGTACGTCTGCGATTTGTCGGAGGAAGAGTTCTCAAAGAACTACCGCGGCACGATCACAGAGCCCGGCAAAGAAAGCCCGTACCGCAAGCGCAGCGTGGTCGAGAACCTCGACTTGTTCGAACGCATGCGCAAAGGCGAGTTCAAAGACGGCGAGAAAGTTCTTCGCGCCCGCATCGACATGTCTTCGCCGAACATGAAAATGCGCGATCCGCCGCTCGTGCGCATCAAGCACACACGTCATTACCGCGCGGGTAATGCATGGTGCATCTATCCGCTTTACGATTTTGCTCACTGTCTCGAAGATTCGTTCGAAGGTGTCACGCACTCGCTTTGCACGCTCGAATTCGAAAGCGCGCGCGAACTCTACGACTGGGTGATTCGCGCAACCGAGGTGCCGCACGTTCCAAAACAGACCGAGTTTGCACGTCTGAACCTTACCTACACGGTGATGAGCAAGCGACTTCTCAAAGCGCTCGTCGACGGCCATTTCGTGCGCGGTTGGGATGATCCGCGCATGCCGACCCTTGCCGGGCTGCGCCGTCGGGGTGTTACACCCGAAGCCATTCGCGAGTTTTGCTACCGCATTGGCGTGTCGCGAAACTTGTCGACCGTTGAAATGGAATTGCTCGAGCATACCGTGCGCGAAGATCTCGATTCGCGTGCTCCGCGTGCCATGGCAATTCTTCGGCCTCTCAAAGTGGTCATCGAAAGCATTGCCGAAGGCGCGCCGCCCGAAATGCTTCCCGCGCCGTTTTGGCCAGCGGGCACGACGCCTGCGCCGGGTGTCAAAGCCGGAATGCGCGAGCTGCCGCTAACGCGTGATATCTACATTGAACGCGAAGACTTCGCCGAGACTCCACCAAAGGGCTGGCGGAGGCTCGCGCCAGGGTGCGAAGTGCGCCTTTTTTATGCCTACGTCATCACGTGCACGAAGGTCGTCAAGAACGAGGCGGGCGACATCATCGAGCTTCGCGCGATTCACGATCCGTCCACACGCGGGGGCGTGCCCACACCAGGCAAGCGCGTCGATGGCACGATCCAGTGGGTGAGCGCAACGCACGGCAAGAAGGCCGAAGTGCGCCTTTACGATCGGCTTTTTCGCGCCCCGTTGCCAGGTGAAAATGGTCGCGATTGGCTCGGCGATCTCAACCCGCACTCGCTCGAAATCGTGGAAGCGGTAGTGGAACCCGCGCTGGCCGATGCCGCGCCAGGTGATCGTTACCAGTTCACTCGTCTGGGATACTTTTTCGCCGACGATGACAGCAAACCAGGCGCGTCAGTATTCAACCGCACGGTTATGTTGAAAGATAGCTGGGCGAAAGTCATTGCCAAAGAGAAGGACTCGGGCGCCCCGCCGTCATCGCCGAAGGCAAAGGCTGAGGGAGGCTCGAGGCCATCCAAGCCGCCGCCTCGGGATGGCACGGTCCCCGAGCTCTCGAGCGATGCCAAAGCGCTTGTCGCAAGCCATGGTCTGTCGGAAACCGAGGCACGCGTGATTTCGCAAGAGCCAGCGTTGAAAGCAATTTTCAAGGATACGCTCCGCGATTGTCCCGCGATGCTCAAGCCCGTTGCAAGCTTGCTCGCGAACGATGTGCTCGGTGAGTTGCACGCGCGAAAGCTCGAAGCCTTGCCATTCGGTGCGAAAGAAACCGTCGAACTCGTGGCTCTCGTGTCCGATGGGCGCATATCAACCAAGCAGCGGAAGGAAGTGCTCGTCGCGATGATCGACGGCTGCGTTCGTTCGCCGCTTGCCATTGTAACGGCCGGTGGAATGAAGCAAATTGCCGACGCCGACGCACTTGGACCGATCGTTGATCAAGTCCTTGCTGCGAGCGCCGACGCCGTGGCTAGGTACCGTGCCGGCAACGCGAACGTGATGGGCGCGCTCGTCGGGCTCGTGATGAAAGCAAGCAAGGGGCAGGCGAACCCAAAACTCGTGTGCGAGTTGCTCAAGCAAAAGCTTGGCGGAGCAACCCCTTGCCCTTGATTTTCACGGAATGCTTTTGCAGCAGCGAAAACCAAGATGGTAATTGACGTGCCGCGCGTCTTCGATTTTTTCAACGTGCCAGCGCGGATCGAAATTGCAATGATCAGGATAGGCGCCGGCTTTGTTGGGTGTGCTTTCGGGAGTGGGCTCGTTCGGTTCGCGCGCGAGCTCATTGTAAAACCATGCGCTGCCCTTGAGCTGGGTGTACACGTTTTCTCCTTCGCGGCGCAACATGACCTCGGCCACGTTGCCGTGCTGGTCGTAAACGCCGAAGCGTGAACGGCATTGTGGGTACGATCCCGACGGCTCGGTTTCCGTGGCGCACGTGTCCCAGGCGGTTTTTGCATCGCGGGCGTTGCACGGACGGTGGTGGCCGCGGTTCGTGTTGCAGATATCGAGATCGAGCCTATCTCCGTAAGCATAACGACGATCGCTGCCGCCATCGGGATCGCCACGGCAGGCGATGTTCCATTCGGTTTGTGAGCAAAGGCGCTTGCCTTGGAGCTCGCATACCTTCTTGGCATTCGTTGGCGGTGTCCAAACCATGGGCAGTTCGCATGCCTGATTTGGAAATTCGAAAATATCAATACAAAACCATGGCTCTTTCCCTTTTATCCACACCGGTACCATGTTCTCAGCGGCACATGTCGCGTGCTGTTCGGGGGATTGCAACACGACGTTTTTCAGGCCCGCAAGGCATTGCTCTTTGCTTATCGTGTGGAGGGCAATGGCTTTGTTTCCTTGGTTCATGTACGAGGGGCCACCCGGACCAAACACGCGCCGCAAGAAGAGGTCGGGCAAAATCGTTTTCTTCTCTTTGTCCGTCATGGGCTTGATCTCGAATAGCGAGAGAAGCTCGCTCGTGGTCTCGCGATGGTTTGCCATCGGATCCGTGAGCGCATTCGACGCGTCGGCTTTCCCTGCGATTTGCCCTGCGTCTGGGACGGTGGGTCGACCCGTGGATGGAGTACTTGCGTCATGCACACTTCGAGCAACCGTCGCACCGGTAAGGTGCAGCGGTTCGTCGAGATTGTTCTCGCTGTGGGCCGCTCCCGGACGACACGATACACCTAAGCTCGCCACCGCAAACACCGCAGTGCGTCCTAGCGTTTCGAGCATGAAACGATCCTACAACGCGCAGACTCCGATGCCCCTTCCATAGCGATGGCCGTTGGCATAGTTTCGTCGTACCCAATGGCGGAGGATTTTTACTCGGTGCTGGGCGTGCCGCGTGGGGCCGACGCTGCCACCATCAAGAAAGCGTACCGGAAGCTCGCGCGCGATCTGCATCCAGACAAAAACCCGGGCAACAAGTCGGCTGAAGCGCGCTTCAAATCCGTCAACCGCGCTTACGAAGCGCTGGGCGATGAGAAGAAGCGCAAGCTTTATGACGAATTCGGCGAAGATGCCCTACACGAAGGCTTCGACGCTGAAAAGGCCCGCGCGTACAAGCAGTGGCAAGGGCGCGCCGGTAGCGGCGGCTTTGGCGGTGGCGGGCGAGTAAACCTCGAAGATCTTTTTGGCGGTCAGGTGGCCGGTGGCAATGTCTACGGCGGCGATCCGTTCGCGGATCTCTTTGGGCGTGCGCGTTCGCGCGGCCCAATGCCCCCCATGAAAGGGCAAGACTTCGAGCAGGAGATCACGGTCAACTTTGAATCGGCCATGCGCGGAACGCAGCTTCAATTGAAAAGGTCCGGGCAGGCCGAACCGGTCATTGTGCGTATTCCGCCCGGTGCCGACTCTGGCAGTCGCGTTCGCATTTCGGGGCAAGGAGGCCCGTCGCCAAGCGGCGGGCCAAGTGGCGATCTGATTCTTGTCATCCATGTCGAACCGCATCCGCTGTTCGAGCGAAAGGGCGATGATCTTTACCTCGATGTGCCCATCACCGTGAGCGAAGCCGTCAAAGGCGCGCAGGTGAAGGTGCCAACATTCCATGGCCCGGTCGTGGTGAAAGTGCCGCCCGGAACGCAAAGCGCGACAAGGCTGCGGGTGCGTCGAAAAGGTGTTGCTCGCAAAGGTCGCGAGACCGGCGATCTCTATTTGCGCTTCATGGTGCATGTGCCAACGGGTGGGTCGTCCGAGCTCTTGCGAATCGTTGGCGAACTCGAGCGCTTCGAGATTTCCAATGTGCGGGATGTACTAGACAAATTTAATATCTAGCCCGCTTTCGCTTTGACGTGCTCTGCGAGCATGGTTACCAGCCGTCGCGAGCGACGTGAGGCCAAGGCGGGCCCGAGGAGCCCGCGTAAGCGTACGTTGTGGTACGTGCGCAGGCACCGCAGGGCCCAACGAAGGCATTGCGGCGCGCGGCAGGCTGGTAAACATGCTCTAACGGGGGAGGGGGGAGCGTGAGCCAGCAAGACGACGTCGAACCGCGCGAGCCACGCGATATGTACGCCCGCGCTCTCGAGCACATGACGGAAGTGCTCCTCACGGAGACAGACACCTCGCGCCTGCTCGATCAGCTTGCCCGCATCACGGGCGAAACGCTGTCGGTCGACCGCTCGCTCATCGTCGACATGCGCACCAAGGAAGGTAGGGCCATCATTCTTTGCGAGTGGCTCAACCCAAATGTCGAGATCACCCCCACGAAAGGCGCGTATCCGACCTCGATTTTTAGCGCCGGCGAGGCCGAATTGAGGAAGAGCCGTCGCCCGCTAGAGAGTCATGCGGCAGCGCCCCATCCAGCCCTTGTGTCCGACAGCTCGGCGGCATTGCTTCACGGCCAGATGGCGATTCAGAGCCTTCTCTTGGTCCCCTTCGATTTCGGCCTGTCGGGCTACCATTTTTTCGCCTTCCACCAAGTCACCCGCGCGCGCCCTTGGCAGCCGCGCGCGCTCGAGTTTTTGCGCGTTGCCACTCGCCACGTGAGTCTTGCACTCATGCAAAATGCAATGATCGCCGCGCGGGCCGAGAGCGAGCGTGCCATGCACGAAGCGCAAAAAGCCGATAGCGTTGCCCTGTTTGCCGGCAGCGTGGCACACGACTTTGGCAACCTTCTTGGCATCGTCATGGGTGCGGTGAGTCGCGCGCGAGAGGCGCTTGAGCCCGATGCTCCATTTGCGGCGAGCCTCCACGACGCCGAGCGCGCTGCAAACGAGGCGGCCGAACTCGCCAAGCAACTGCTTGCCTACGCAGGCAAGGCGCACCGCACGGCAAGCGACGTCGATTTTTCGGCGCTCGTCGGCGAGATGCAAGATCTCCTGCACGCTGCAGTTGGCAGCGTGCGCCTCTCGCTCTCGTGCGACACCGGAACGTGCTTCGTCCACGGCGACGCGGCGCAACTGCGGCAAATCGTGATGAACTTCGTCCTCAACGCAGCCGAGGCCGTGGGCAACGCTCCCGAGGGAGCCATTGCGGTTGCCGTTCGACGCGAGACGCCGGCGGATGCAAGCCCGGCGCCTTCGACGGTGGTGTTGTCGCCATTGCCGCCGCGTGAAGGCGAAAGACTTCCGAGGGTTGTGCTCGAGGTGCGCGACAACGGCAAGGGCATCGATCCCGATGTACAAAAGCGCATCTTCGAACCTTTCTACTCGACCAAAACCAAAATAAGTGGTCGCGGTCGCGGTCTTGGCCTTGCTGCGGTGAGCGGCATCGCAAAAACCCACGGTGCAGAGCTCCGTGTCGAAAGCGCCGTTGGAAAAGGAACGACATTTACCATGCTGCTCCCTGCGACCCTTCCGCCGACAGCGGCCGCAGAGCCATCGGCTGAAAGGCATTCGCGGACGACACGAACGATGACTGCGGAATCGAACAATGCACAATGCACAATCTTGCTCATCGACGACACGGACAACATGCGAAAAATGTCCGCTCGCCTGCTCCATGAGCTTGGCTATCGCGCGTTTGCTGAAAACAGCGGCGTAGCTGGTGTTGACACGCTCAGAAAGCATGGGCATGCCGTCTCGGCGGTGCTGCTCGACTGGAGTATGCCGCCACCCGGGGGTCGAGAAACGTTTCAGCATTTGCGCGAGCTCTGCCCCGACCTTCCTATCGTGATCATGAGCGGCTACGCCGAAAGCGTTGCGCACGATCTGCTCGACGGCGGTAGAACCACCTTCCTCGAGAAGCCGTTCACGCGCGACGAGCTCGGTGCTGCGTTACGAGCGGTCATCGGGCGCGCGTGAGGCTTATTGCTTTCGATTTTCGGCGAGCAGTCTCTCAGTCCCAGCGGCCGTCCGTCGGTACTGCTGCTTCGGGCTCCGGGGCTTGTCGGGGATGGTCATCTCCAGCAGGCCAGCCTCAAGCAGGGGGACCAAGACTTGGTCCCGGAAACGCGTTTTATTCTTCTGGCCTGAGGGTGCCATAAGCTTAGGTAAAGATCTTGGCTTCGTTGTAATTTCAAGCACTTGAACTTGGTCTGTACTTAGGACGGGCTTAGGACCGACTTGGGACAGGCTTGATGCCATAAGATTTTTGTTTCGTTGCAATTTCAAGCACTTGAACTTGGTCTGTACTTAGGACGGGCTTAGGACCGACTTGGGACAGGCTTGGGACAGGCTTGGTGCCATCCGGCAGAATCTCTGCGTGGAAGGACATCGTCGTGACCCCCATGTCGACCTTGAACGTTGGCGCCTCGATTCCCCACGCGCGGCACTCATCGATCACGCGATTGGTGCCCCGGCCCCAGACCTCGATGGCTCCCGTGCGGTGGAAGGCGCCCGCAACATGCGGGTTCCGAGGCTTCGATGGATGATCGACGGAGAGCTGCTCCGCACGTAGCCCAAACGGCAGATCGCCGACACTACGCACCTCGATGTGATCGTCGAACACCGCGATGGCGACGTACGAACTTGGATCGCTGAGATCGCGGTGGATGACCGCGTTGATGATGATTTCACGGAGCGCCTCAGGCGGCACGGGCTGGCGGTCCTCGCGGAAGATGCTGCCCTTAGGGAAGCGCCCAGCGAGCGGCAAGATGCGATCGAGCCACGCGATGGCTTCGCGCACCATCGCGAAGGCGTGCATGTGTTCCTGCTTGTTGTCCAGAATGTCGCCGGTGATCTTCGTGCCGCGAAAGCGCCCAAGCTTGAGCAGCGCTTGCGGGTAGTTGGGCAGGAACTTAGTTCCGTAAAGCATTTGCGCGGCCTGCGTGATCTGGCCATCGATGCGCAGGCCGAGGCGATCGAGGATGTCGCCAATGTCCATGCTTGTTCCGGCCGACAGACGCCGATGCTCGATGGCGCTGGCGCGCGTGCGGAGGATCTCCTCGTTGTCGAGATCTTTGAGGCGCACACCGACGGCGGGCTGATTCTCCCAGCGATGACGGCTGTGATTCCGGTCGAGCATCAGCCGTGCGTACTCGTCTTGCGCCATCACCGTGGTCGTTGAGCCGACGCGTTTGTACGGCTTGCCCTCGAAGATAAACGGAACGAATTCTCTCGCCGATGGCGCTTCGAGCGCGATCACGGTGCGCCCGTCGCCGACGTCGATTCGGTCGATCTCGACTCGCGCCGGAGGACTGACCACAGGCGCTCCGCGCCAGGCTCGGCGGCGCGCAAGGCGACCGCACTCTCGGAGAGCTGTTCACGAAGTGGTGTTCGATCGCGTTCTCGAACGCTCGCTCGGTGTGCTTGGCGATCATGGCTTCTCCTTCTGCCGGCGCGAGGTTCGCTTCGACTCGATGCGCCTCACCTCGGCCTCGAAGTCGCTTTCGAACTCGCGGTCCTGCCTCACGCGGAACTCCGCGTACCGCTCCGCGGCAAGCCGATCGGCGACCTCTTTGGACACGCGCCCCGCGTTCGTGAGTACATCGTACTCGTTGAACTTTAGGAAGGCGTCGAGGCGCTGCACCCAGTTCGCCATCTTCATCGGGATCTGTCGTGCCGCTTGGTTCTCGGCGTAGTCGAGATACATCGACACGATGCGTTCGAGTTCATTGACCTCGCGTTCGATCAGGTAGTTCTTGGCGACGGTCACATCGCTCTTGAGGATCTTGCCCTTCGGCGCGTTCTTCCAAGTCGTGAGCCCCATCGAGGGCTTCTTTGCGTCGGCTCGCGCGGCGATCAGCTCGGCGGCGGTTTTCCCGGTCACTGCCCAGTGCAGCTTGTTCTGCACGGTCTTGAAGAACGTTTTTGTTGTCTCGGCGTGCGCGTCGTAGTCGATGCTGCACTGCTCGTAGATGTCGGTGATCTTCAGGTAAAAGCGGCGCTCGCTGGCGCGGATCTCGCGGATCCGCTCGATCAGCTCGTCGAAGTAGTCTTTGCCGAAACGCTTGTTGAGTTTCAATCGTTCGTCGTCGAGCACGAAGCCCTTGACGATGAACTCGCGCAGGGTCTGCGTTGCCCAGATGCGAAACTGCGTGGCTTGAGCGCTGTTGACTCGGTAGCCGACCGAGATGATCGCGTCGAGGTTGTAGAACTCGATCTCGCGACGAACGTCGCGAGAGCCTTCCCGTTGAACTCTCCAAATTATTTGGAGAGTTGCCTCCGGAGTCAGCTCCCCCGAGGCGTAGATCTCCTTCAAGTGGTAGCTGATCGTACGGAGGT
This sequence comes from Polyangiaceae bacterium, assembly GCA_009780955.1. GTDB lineage: Bacteria > Myxococcota_A > Polyangia > Polyangiales > Polyangiaceae > Labilithrix. The sequence continues at coordinate 37,627 of WQZB01000012.1, forward strand.
CGACACCGAACAGCTCGGCCATGCGCCTTTGATCGAGCCAAAAGGTCTCTGACTCGTAGATCACCTCGACCCGCACGGCGTTGTTTGCTGTGCGGTAGAGGATCATTTCACCTTCTGTTGGGGGTTGCTCCATCATGCGATCTTGGTCTTTTGAAAGCAGTCTTACCGCTTTTCCTTAGCTTTTTTGCCTTTGTGGGCGCGCTGAATCTTCTTCGTCTTGCCCTTTTTGCGATCCGCCTCTGGCTTGCGTTTGCCTTTGCGAAAGTCCTTTGTGTTGTGATTCTCTTTTGACTTTTTGCGCTTGTCACGCTTGCGTTCCTTGCCGCGCGCTCGGTGCTCCTCTTGTCGCGTTTGCCGCTCGCCGGCTTCACCGAGCACGCGTCGCCCATACACGGTACGCCGCAAGATCGCCGCGTCCGTCACGGTGACGAGCATTCGATCGCCAAGGCCGATGACCTCGCCCGAACGCGCGGCACGAGCCAATAGGCCATCGTCGTCGATCACGAAGTGTGGTCCCAAGTCTTCGGTGCGCACGAGCACATCGACGAACGGATCGCCCAGCGTGACGAATGCGCCTTTGCCCACGAACGCGGAAACTGCACCTTCGAACGACTCACCAATGCGATCGATCATGTAAAAGCATCGGTACACGTCGACAATCTCCCGCTCGACTTCCATCACGCGCCGCTCGGCCATCGATGACTGCGACGCGGCCAAGGCAAGCTGCTCGGTCTTGGCAACATGGGCAAGCGCCATGCTTCGTGCGCGCTCATCGTGTTCGAGCGCCGCATGCACGATGCGATGCACGACAAGATCTGGGTAGCGCCGGATGGGAGAGGTGAAATGCAAGTACGCCTCCGACGCGAGGCCGAAGTGCCCAAGGTTCGACACGTCGTACGCGGCCTGCTTCATGGAACGAAGAAGGAGGTTGTTCAGGACGTCGGGCAGCGTGAGCCGCGAGAACATCTTGAGCAGCTTCGACAGTGCCTTTGGTGTTTGCGTGGACTCGACATCAAACTCGACACCAAGCCGTTCGCACATGGCGCTCAGCCGATCGAGCTTCTTCGGATCTGGAGGCAGGTGCACACGGAAGACGCCAGGCAAGCCGCGGTCGAGCAGCCATCGCGCAACGACTTCGTTGGCGAAGATCATGAGCTCCTCGATGAGCTGGTAGGCCTGCTTCACGCCGGGGTCTTGTGCGCGCCGAGTGATTGAAGTGGGTTTGCCTTCGGCGTCGAGCTTCACGACGACCTCGGGCAGATTGAAATCGAGCGCGCCTCGTTTCATGCGCCGCGCGCGAAGGCGCTGCGAACACTCGTAGGCAACGCGCAATCCTTCGACCATTTTTTCGGCCATGGGCTGCCGCGGCGGCTCGCTAGACAGGCCGAGCGCTCGCGCCACGCCGCCGTACGTGAGCTTCGCTGCACTTTTCATGAAGCCGCGCACGACGCGTGATTTTTTCACACGCCCTTTTGCATCGAGCTCGGCGTGTACGCAAAGACAGAGCCGCACGACGTTGGGCAAAAGTGAGCAGAGATTCGACGACAGTGCGCGCGGCAGCATTGGGATTGCGCGATCGGGCAAGTAAATGCTGCACCCACGTGCGCGCGCCTCGTCGTCGATCTGCGTTCCGGGTTGCGCGTACGAGCTTACGTCGGCGATCGCGACCCAGACTTCGTAGCCGCCCGCAGGCGTGCGCGCGACCCACACCGCGTCGTCGTGATCGCGCGCGTCCTCGGGATCGATCGTTGGCAGCTCGAGGTGCGTGAGATCTTCTCGCCCCTCGAGCATGGAAGCGGGGACTTCGAGCCCGAAAGCTTCGGCCTCGTCGATCGCGAGCTCGGAGTGCACCTCGCTCACCTGTGCGAGCAGGAGAATTTTCTTGATCTCGACGGCAAGCTCGCCCGGTGCGCCGAGCACCGCGAGAATTTTGCCTTCGGGATTTTCGTCCTGCAACGATGGGAAGCGTGTAATTTGCACAATAACGACTTGACCGTCGAGCCCGCTGTTGCCTTCGCCACTTTGCCGATCGACATGTAACGAGAGAGCAATGGGGCCTCGCACGCGTGGATCGTCTGGTTCAACCCAAGCGCTTTTTCCGCGACGCCGGAGAATGCCCGAGATGCGCTGGTTGCCGCGCTCGAGGATCTCGGTGATGTGTCCCTCCGCACCGCGTGCCCCTCGCGCGGTGATCTCCATGGCAACGCGATCGCCGTGCATGGCGCCCGAAAGGCCATCAGCCGGGATGAATACGTTGTCTCCGGTTGCCGTGGAACTCGCCACGAAACCAAAACCGCGCGGGTTGACGCTGAGGATGCCTTCGCGACGCTCGTTGCTTTTGCGGCTGCTATGTTGGCGTGCGCGCATTTTCTCGGGCTGCGTGCGAGGCAGGGGCTTTTTCATCGTTTCCCCTCCTACCACGATAGCCGGAAGGACTTTCGGCCGTCGTGCCACGCGATATCTTCTGCCTCGTCGCCATGCGCAAGCATCTGTCCTTCTGCCTGGTCATTGCCTTTTCGATTCTGGCACTCGTCGTAAGCGCCATTCTGTTCATCGATTACGTCAAGCCGCAGGCTGTGTTCTGCGACGAACAAGGCGGTTGCGGAGCCATGAAGCATACGAGTATCGCTTACCCGTTTCGTGTGCCTGCACCGGTCTTTGGTATCTCTGGGTTTCTCGCCATCGCGCTGACTCAGCTCGCGGCTGGTCGCCGTGCGCGCATTGCGCAAGCCGTGCTCGCCGTAACCGGCGCCCTCGTTGCGCTCTACTTTCTTTACGTGCAAGCGACGATGAAAACGGTCTGTCCGTATTGCGCCGTTGTCGATGTCTCGGCGCTCGTCATCGCCGGGCTTTCCATCGCGCGCCTCGTTCGCGGCACCGATCCGCCTGCTGGCAAAATGATTCCAGGCGGCACGGCCATCGCGCTTGCTGCCAGCATCGCGATCCCCATTGGCATCGGTGTCACGAAAAGGCCGCTGCAAGGCAACGTTCCCGATGTCATCATGCAAGAGATCCGCGAGGCTCCTCGCGGCAAGCTCACCGTCATCGACTTTGCCGACTTCGAATGCCCGCATTGTCGCAACGTGCATCGCGAGCTCGCGGCGCTGCTCGAGGAGCACAAAGACAAAATTTACCTTGTTCGCAAGCATGTTCCTCTTTCCATGCATCCGCATGCAATCAACGCGGCGCGCGCAGCGGTGTGCGGCGAGCTTATGGGCAAGCGCGATGAGATGGCCGATGCGCTTTTCGTCGCGGGCGATCTGTCACCCGCGGGCTGCGAGGCCATTGCCAAGGATCTCCACCTCGACATCGAGAAGTTCCGCGCGTGCGTGGAATCACCGGCCACCCGAGCACGCATTGAAGCCGACCGCGCCACCTTTCAAGCAGCTCACGGTCGCGGCCTGCCCACGCTTTGGTTTGGCACAACGCAGCTCGTAGGTGCTCACGACCGCGATACATTGCGCAAGGCCCTTGAAAGTTCCCTCAAAGAGCTTGAAGAGCCTAAACGCTAATGTTCGTGCCGCTCGGCTCTCGCGATCCGCGCTAAGATCCGCACTCTATCCAACAATACTCTCGGCTTTGGTACATTTTCTATCGAGGTTTTGCCTCATGAAATTGCGTTCCCATTCGCCTCTGCGCGTTCTCGTTCCTGCGGTTGCTCTCGTTCTTTCTGCCGGCACCGCCTGCTCTTCCGGCGGCCGGCGCGTTGTACGCGGCGCCGATGATCCAAGTGTCGACGCCCCGGCGCTGTCGACCCGGCTCGACAAGGAAGATGTGCAGCGCGCGCTGTCCCAAACACTCAACAAACTGCGCGTCTCGCCGGTCATGAACGAGTGGCGCTCGTCGAGTCCGCCACCGAATGTGGCGGTGTTCCCCTTTGCGAACGACACCAGCGAGCACATCGACTCCATGCTGGGCGCCATGCTGAACGAAACCGAGACGTGGCTCGTCGAATCGAACGTAGTGCAAATGCTCGCGCACAACCGACAGAATGACATTATTTCTGAGGTCGAGGGTCAGCAGAATCCAGTTTTCAATCCAGCGCATGCCGCAAGGTATGGCAGGCAGCTCGGCGCCAAATACTTCATTACAGGCAAAGTTTCAGCCTCCGACGAGCGCACCCGGGGTATGCGTCGTGTGCAATACTTCGTCTTTTTTCAGGTTATCGAGGTTGAAACGAGCGCCATCAAGTTCCAAGCGAAAACGTACATCACGAAAGCCATCGAGTAACCGCGTGAGCAGCCGCGCCGTGCGTTTCCCTCGCTGTTTTCGAATCGCGTCGTGCCACCAGGTATTCGCCAAGGTATTTGGCGTTGCAGCCCTCGTGGTGGCGCCATGGCTCCTTGGCTGCGCAGGGCATTCCGAGCGCACGCTGCCCATGCGTACGGCGCTCGACGCGGGCGATGCGAAAGGCGCGATTCGGATGCTCAATCACGAGCTCGATGTTGCGAATAGCAAAGAGCTACCAGAAAATATCCATGGCGATCATGCCATTCTCGTTCTCGACCGAGGCAGCATCCAGCAAGGGATCGCCGAATTTCCCCTGTCGAAACGCGATTTCGAAGCGGCCGACAAAGCCATCGACATGCTCGATCTCGCGCACAACGCGGGCGACTCGATTGGCGAGTACATCTTCAGCGGATCGTCGGGCAAATATCGGGCTCCTCCCTACGAGAAGCTCATGATCAACACGCTGAACATGCTCAATTACCTTGAAACGCGCGACCTCAACGGCGCGCGAGTGGAGGCACGCCGCCTAAGCGTCATTCAGAATTATTATCGCGATTCGCTTGCGCAGCAAGACAACCCCGTGCTCGGCTTGGGAAGCTTGCTTGCGGGTTTTGCTTTCGAAAAGAGCGGCAGCACCGACGAGGCTTTGCGCTACTACGACGAGGCACTTGCGTTCACCGGCTTTGGCACGCTCGAAGACGCCGTGCAGCGGCTTGCTCGGCAAGGCACCTACCGGAGTCCGCGCATCACTTCGATCTTGTCGAATGTGGAAAAGAAAGCGCCGCAAGACAATGACACCGGCGACGTGCTCTTCGTCGTCGGCTACGGGCGCGTTCCGCACAAAATTCCTCAGCGTATCCCAATTGGCCTTGCGCTTACCATGTTCTCGGGCTCACTTTCCCCGGGCAACGTTTCGGCGGCCAATCGGCTTGCGGCGCAGGGGCTTGTAACATGGATTAATTTTCCATCGCTCGCGCCAGGGAAAGGGAATCACGAGATCCCGTGGTGCCGTATCGACGGCAGTGACGTGCCCCTGGAAGAAGCCGTCAATGTCGATCGTGAAGTGCGCACGGAGTGGAAGAAAATCGAAGGCAAAATCATCGTGAGTGCCATCACTCGCCTCGTTGCACGCACGGCACTTGGCCAGGGAATCAACACGGCAGCTGGCAACAGCATTTTCGGTGTGCTCGCATCGCTTGGTACGCAGGCCACACTTACAGCGCTCGACACGCCCGACACACGAAGCTGGGAAACATTGCCGGCGCGCGTTGCCGTGGCGCGCGTGCGCTTGCCGGCAGGCAAGCACAGCGCGATCATCGACGCGCGTGGATGGCAACGCAGTCAGGAATTCGTGGTCGAGAAAAACGGGTGGGTGGTGATCTCGCTCATGGCTTTACGGTAACCGCTTTCGATTTGGCGCGATCTCTTCGTTGGCGGCTCCGGTCCGGTCCTCAAAGCGCAAGGAGGCTGTTCCGGTCCGGTCCTCGCCGACCGCCTCGATCTCGCGCCAACTTGAAAGCGGTCTAAAGGACGGTCAGTGCCGCTTATTGTGTTTGGCGACCAGTGCCAGATAGTCCGGTATGGGGGTTGGCTCGTCTGACATGGGGCCTCTGCGTGCACGCTCGGCGTAGGGCTCGAGCCCTTCGACCATCGTACAGACTTCGTCTTTCGCCGTTGCCGTTGGGTCGACCTGCCAATCGCCGAGCGCGCATGCGAGATCGTCCAGGCGATGGCCACGCAGATGCCCGCGCATCACGAGATCGCCGTAGCTGCGTGCGAGCGCGTCGCCGTCGAAGCGATGCTGCGTGACGAGTTCGGCGGCCACGCGAAGCACGCTGCTCGCACGGAGCCGCCCATCTTCGAGAAGCACGAATGCGGCTTGAAGATAATTATAAAATGGCACGACCCTTGGACCATAAACGTGGAAATCGCCCGGTGGTGTTTGCTGCTCGAGATGAATGAAAACGCGCTCGACCACCTCGTGCGAGGTTGCCAAAGTGCGTACGTAATTCGATATTTGCTCGCGCACGTCGTCGTAAACGCGACCGCGCTTGCAGATTTCATTCACCAGATCCTCTTTCGCGCGGCCAGCCATGATGTCGGCGTACAGCGAATAGACGAAAGCGTCGGCCTCGGCGTCGTCGCCGAAAAGCGTTTCGTGCACCTCGCTCGAGGCAGGGCCAGCGTTGCTGCGCTCGTTCAACAAAGCCGGGAGCTTGTAACCAAGCTGGTCGCGCAGCGCGCGAAAACGTAGCCTTAGCAAGTTTTTCAGGTTTGGTTTGAGAACAAAGCTGTCCCAAACAATGCCATCGAGGCGAAGCTTGTCTTCGAGTCGTCGGCGCATTTGCTCGGGCGAGCCGGACAAGATGTGAATCGACACACCCATCTTCGACAGCTCGCGGAGGAGTGTGGCTGCACCTGGGTTCGTGCGTTTTTCGTCGGCGCGCTCGAACGCGGTGCGAAGCAGATCCCCCACGGTTTCGAATTCTGTGCGCAGATAGGTTTTGTCGAGATCCCAGCGCGAGATGTGGCTCACACCACGGCTCAATCCTTCTTCCGGCAAGTCCACGGAAGCCGGCTGATGCGCTGGATGCGCAGCGTCGTGGACGTCGTCTTGAGCACCGATTTCCCTCGGTGTAGAAGGCGGCTTGTCGCTCGGCATCGCAGCGCTATGGTACTTCAGGGTTGCTGAAGTGAACCGTGAAATTTGGCCGGAGTCGTTGCGTTCGATCGATCGCTGTTCGCCGGAGCGCCCGAGTGATCTTCATGCGCTGCTCGAGTCACACTTCGGTTTTTCGTCGTTTCGCTCGCAGCAGGAAGATGTTTGTCGTGCGGTTCTAGCGGGCAAAGACGTCGTTTTAGTGATGCCCACTGGCGCTGGCAAATCGCTCTGCTACCAGCTTCCTGGCATTGCGCGTGGCGGAACCACGCTTGTCATCAGTCCGCTCATTGCGTTGATGGAAGATCAAGTCGCACAGCTCGCCGCGCGCGGTATTGCGGCCGAGCGCATTCACTCGGGGCGGAGCCGGCTCGATTCGCGTGCATCATGCAAGCGTTACCTCGAAGGGGCGCTCGATTTTCTTTTCATCGCACCCGAAAGGCTGCGTGTGCCAGGGTTTCCAGAGATGCTTGCGCGGCGCAAGCCCACGCTCGTGGCCGTTGATGAGGCGCATTGCATCTCTCAGTGGGGTCATGACTTTCGTCGCGACTACCGCATGCTTGGTGCACATCTTCCTCGGCTTCGCCCGGCACCCATCATCGCGCTCACGGCCACAGCCACACCGGCCGTGCAGAACGACATTGCCGCCGAGCTCGCGCTCTGTGCCCCCTTGCGTTTCATCCATGGATTTCGTCGAACCAACATCGGCGTCGAGATCGTAACGCGCAGTCCCAGCGAACGTGCCCGCGTGGTCTGTCGCGTACTTGGCGACGGCGGGCGGCGGCCTGCCATTGTGTATGCGCCAACGCGTAGTAACGCCGAAGATCTCGCCAAAGAGCTCTCACGTTCGATTTCGGTCGCCGCTTACCACGCGGGCCTCAGCGCCGAGGTACGCGAGAATGTGCAGCAACAATTTCTCGAAGGAAAAATCGATTGCATCGTTGCCACGATCGCATTCGGCATGGGAATCGACAAGGCCAACGTTCGCACTGTGATTCACACCGCGCTGCCCGCAACCATCGAGGGCTACTACCAAGAGATCGGCCGCGCCGGTCGCGATGGCAAGCCGTCGAGAGCCCTGCTTCTTCATTCGCCGGTCGACACGAAGATCCACGCGTTCTTCCTCGAGCGCGACTACCCCCAAACCGAGATTCTTTCAGACATTACGAAGCACTTGGCGCACGACAATTTGCCTTTGGGCGATCTCGAAGCGCATTGTAACCTCGCGCCCGAGATTTTTGCGCGAGCGCTCGACAAGCTTATCGTACACGGTGGTGTCGTGGTCGAAGGCGGCATGGTCCGCGCGGGCACCGGCAATTGGCGGAGCGCCTACGAGCGTCAGCGCGATCACAAACGCGAGCAGCTCGACAAAATGCGCCGTTTCGCGGATAAGCCAATGTGTCGGATGCTCAGCATGGTGGAACACTTCGGAGATCAGAACGACACCGGCGAGCCGTGTGGGATCTGCGACGTGTGCGCGCCCACGGCATGCATCGCCGAATCGTTTCGCGCGCCACGTGCTGCCGAGCAGGCTGCCGCAACGCGCATTCTCGAGGCTCTTCGCGAGCGCGATGGGCGGGCGGTGGGGCAACTTCATCGCGATGTGTTCGCCGATGGTTCACTCGACCGCCGCGCGCTCGAGCACGTTCTCGGTGCACTTGCTCGCGCCAACGCCGTTCGTATCGCGTCCGACTCTTTCGTCAAAGACGGTGTCACAATTCCTTTTTTTCGCGTGTGGCTTGCAGGCAAATCGCATGGAAGCGCGTTGCCATCGGACATGCGGATTGTGGGCGACAGTGCGCAGCGAACAGGTAAGGTCCGGCGGCGCGCGAGAGCTTAGCGGGACGAAGTCCCGGCAGTAATGTTAGGTGGTCTACGAGGGAGTGCTCGCCCAGGAGTTTGAGAACAGCTCGGCCTGCTGCAGCACGGTGTTTGCCGCTGCCTCCTGCTTGTCGGGAGGGTAGCCGTACCTGCGCAAAATGCGCTTCACAATGACGCGCAGGTTGGCCCGGACCGACTCTTTCACCATCCAGTCGATGGAGACATTCTGCTTTACGGTGCTGACCAACTCGCGCGCAATGGTGCAAAGCATTTCATTGCCAAGCACTTTCACAGCACTGTCGTTCACTTCGAGCGCATCGTAGAAAGCCAACTCATCGCTCGTGAGCCCCAACTCCTCTCCGCGCTTCTGGGCGGCCTGTATGTCCTTGGCGAGCCCGATCAACTCCTCGATGATCTGTGCGGATCCGACGGCGCGATTTTGGTAGCGACGCACGGACTTCTCGAGAAGTTCTGCGAACGAGCGCGCCTGGACGAGATTGTGTTTGGAGCGCGCCTTCACCTCGTCGTCGAGCAGTTTGCGAAGCAGCTCCACAGCGAGGTTCTTGTGCTGCATGCCGCGCACGTCCGCGAGAAACTGGTCTGAGAGGATGGAGATGTCGGGGTTCTTCAGACCCGCAGCAGCGAAAATGTTGATGACCTGATCGCTCGCGATTGCCTTCGATACGATCTGCCGAATGGCATAGTCGATGGCGCCCGCCGACCTCGTGTCGCCGATCTGCGTTTTGGCAATCGCAGATCTCACGGCCTGGAAGAAGCCGACATGGTCGCGAATACGGATCGCCTCCTCGTGAGGCACCGCAAGAGCGAATGATCGCGACAGCTCGGTCACGACTTGGAGCAGTCGGTCTTTGCCGCTTTCTTGCGCAAGTACGTGCTCGCACGCAGCGGGTAGCAGAGAGAGCCGCGCACCGGGTGATCCCTCCGTCCACGCACTCCAATCGAAGCCGTGGAAGATCTCCAAGCAGACTTCGTAGCGTTCCAGCATGAGCGCCACGGCCTGCGCCTTATCGAACGCGGTTTCGCCGTAGCCGCCGCTCTCTGTGTATGTGTGAAGGGCTTTCTTGAGTTGGTCGGCGAGGCCCAAGTAGTCGACGACGAGGCCACCGGGCTTGTCGCGAAACACGCGATTCACGCGCGCAATGGCCTGCATGAGGCCGTACCCCTGCATCGGCTTGTCGATGTACATGGTGTGCATGCATGGGGCGTCAAACCCCGTGAGCCACATGTCGCGCACGACAACGAGCTTGAGCGGATCGCTCGGATCCTTGAAGCGCTTGGCGAGTCGTTCTCGCTCTTGCTTCGTACGAATATGCTGTTGCCAGTCGCTCGGATCCGAGGCCGAGCCGGTCATCACGATCTTGATCGCACCCTTGTCGTCGTTTTCGGCGTGCCATTGAGGACGCAGCGCTACGAGCGCGTTGTACAGGTCAACGCAAATGCGGCGACTCATGCAAACGAGCATCGCCTTGCCGTCGATCACTTCGAGACGCGCTTCGAAGTGTCGTACGAGATCCTTGGCGATGAGTGCGAGCCGACGATCGGTACCGACCAAGGCTTCGAGCGCAGACCATTTCGTCTTCAGCTTCTCGCGACCTGCCAGTTCCTCGCCCTCGGTCACCTCGTCGAAGGCTTCGTCGAGGTGCGGCAGTTCCTCTTTCTTCAGCGCTAGCCTAGCGAGGCGACTCTCGTAGTAGATGGGGACCGTGGCGCCGTCTTCGACCGCACGATGGATGTCGTAGATGCTGACGTAGTCACCGAAGACCGCGCGCGTGCTCTTGTCGGCCGCTTCGATGGGCGTGCCGGTGAAGCCGATAAACGACGCGTTTGGAAGCGCATCTCGCATGTGGCGAGCGAAGCCGTCGATGAACTCGTACTGGCTTCGGTGCGCCTCATCGGCAATGACCACGATGTTCGAGCGGTTTGAAAGCAAAGGAAACGAGTCGCCTCTCGTTTCCGGCATGAACTTTTGGATCGTCGTGAACACGATACCGCCCGATGCGACCCTGAGCAGTTCACGCAAGTGAGCACGGTCTTTCGCTTGCTCCGGCCTTTGGCGAAGGAGATCTTTGCAGCGTGCGAACGTGCCGAAGAGTTGCTCGTCAAGGTCATTGCGATCCGTGAGCACGACGAGCGTTGGGTTCCGCATTGCCGGGTGCAGCACGACTCGGCCCGCATAGAACGCCATTGTCAGGCTCTTGCCCGAGCCCTGGGTGTGCCAGACGACGCCCACACGGCGATCGCCTTGCAACGATGACGCCGTGAGGGTCGCGTCGAGGGCACGCGCCACGGCGTGAAATTGGTGGTAGCCCGCCATTTTCTTGATAGCGGTGTCGCCGTCGTTCTCAAAGACAATGAAATAGCGAAGCAGATCGAGCAGCCGCCGCTTGTCGAAGACGCCGCGGATCAGCACTTCGAGTTGAGGCATTGTTTTCGGCGCAAGCTCCTCGCCATCTATGGTGCGCCACGGGGAGAAGCGCTCTCTGTTCGACGATAGCGTGCCGATGCGTGCGTCGAGCCCGTCGCTCACGACAAGGAGCTCGTTGAAGACAAAGAGCGCGGGCAGCTCTTGCTTGTAGGTTTGGAGCTGCTGAAACGCATTCCAGATCGTGGCGTTCTCGGAGGCTGCGTTTTTCAGCTCGATGACGGCGAGCGGCAGGCCGTTGACGAATATAACGATGTCGAGACGACGATTGTGCCCGCCTTCGGTGACGGTGAACTGATTGACGACGAGCCAGTCGTTGTTGTCTGGCGCGTCGAAGTCGACGACGCGCACCGGATCGTAGCCGATGGTGCCATCGGGCCGTAGGTACTCTACGCCGACGCCGTTGACGAGGTAGTAGTGTAGCTCGCGGTTCGCATCGATCAGCTGGGCAGACGAGATGCGCGTGAGTTTGCGAAAGGCTTCGTCGATGCCCTCCGGTGAAACGGTGGAATTCAGGCGTGTGAGCGCCTCGCGAAGACGGTTTGCGAGCACCACGTCGGCGTACGAACTCCGTTCAGCAGCGGGCTCGCCAGGCGCGATGGTGGGGCCCGCAACGGCGGTGTAGCCCAGCGCGGCGAACCATTCGAGCGCAGCTTTTTCAACGACGGATTCGGTGAAGGCGGTCACGGCTTCTTCTTCTGCTTCGGGGCCTTCGACACGGCGGCGGCCGTAAGGCCTGTCGCAGCGAAATGCATCTTGTTCTGCATCTTCGCGAAGAAGATTTGAGCCTCGCGATCTCTCTCTCCGTAATCGGAGGCGAGGGCGAAGATCTCCCGCACGCGCTGATAGACGCGCGCCTCGCTCGCGCGGATCTCGCGGATGCGCGCGAGCAATTCGTCGAAGTAGTCTGCGATCCGGTCGGTTCGCTTCAGTCGCTGATCGTCGAGCGTGAATCCTTTGACGAGATACTCGGTGAGTCGGGCGGTCGCCCACTGTCGGAACTGCGTGCCGCGATGACTCCGCACGCGGTAGCCAACGGCGAGCACCACGTCGAGGTTGTAGTGTTCGATCTCGCGAGAAACCGAGCGATTCCCTTCGGTTCGAACTATCCGGAATTTCCGGATAGTTGCTTCCCGGCTTAGCTCGTCCTCCTCGTAAATATTCACGAGGTGCTCGTTGATGGTGCGTACATCCTTGTCGAACAACTCGGCGATCAGGGACTGCGTCAGCCAGATCGTCTCGCCCTCGAAGCGGCACTCGATGCGGGTCCGGCCATCCTCGGTTTGATAGAGGATCAACTCGGATTTGGGAGGCGGCTGGGAGGTCATCGCCAGTCATCCATAATGCGCATGACGCGAGTTGTTCCCAAAATGGAAACAAGTGGGTTTTCGCTATCCGACGCCCATTGCGCGGGATTGTCACGGACGTATTGGCGGATGTGATTCAATGAGTCTTCATCGCGGATGATGTGCTCGTAGTAGTTGCGCTGCCACAGGCGACTCTGGAATGGCGTCCATCCGGCATGGCGAACACCATCGATGTACCGCTTCATCGTCAACGTCTTGAATCGTTGGACAACGACGCCCAAGGACATTGTACCAGCCAATGCAGGGCGGCCACGGGGGGCCGCCCCTACGAATACGTTGTCCCGCGCACCTACGGGGCGGCCACGGGGGGCCGCCCCTACGAATACGTTGTCCCGCGCACCTACGGGGCGGCCACGGGGGGCCGCCCCTACGATTACGTTGTTGGCTGTAGGGGCAGGCCCCTGTGCCTGCCCTGCGTTGTGTCCTGATTCGACCGATAACACCACGATGCCGTGGAGGTGATTTGGCATGACGACGAAATCGTCTGTTGCGACGCCGGCATAGTGCGCAGATAACCCATTCCACACCTCGGCGATCATTCGTCCTGCATCATTCAATCGCATCTCTCCGTCGACGATCTCACCGAATAGACACGCCCGTTGGTGGGCGCAGATCGTTACAAGATAGGCCCCTGTCCGCGCGTAGTCGTAGCCTTTCATGCGGATGGACCTGCGGTGATGGCGAGCGCGGTCGAAGGCCATCACGCCAATTCCACTTCTTTTTCGGCATCGGCAACCGAAAGTTCGCCTGAGAGCAGGCGCGGCAACAGCTCGTCGCGAAGCCGCGCAAGGTGGTTTCCCTCAACCTCGTTCGCAGCGATCCTTTGCATATTCACCGAAACGGCTTCACCAAAGCGTCGCGTCAGAGCTTGCGGCGGAACAAGACAGCGCAGCGTCCCAAGCCGCACGCGACCCAGCTCGGTCTGACCCGTTGAACCTTCGCCGAGCGCTTCGATTTCGGACTCTCGCTCAATGAGGCTTGAACCGAGAAACAACGGGTCAACACTCGAAGCGGCACGGACGATCGTGACGTGAGAGTCGACGATCGTATCCTCAGGAAGGAACCAGACTTGTGCAACACGACCGAGTGTCCCAACTCCGGTTGAGTTGATCAGAATATCCAAGTCTCGGACCAATTTATTGTCGATGCTCTTTCGTGCCGGATCGTGTCGACGTGTCTTGCTGAAGTCGACCCGATGATCACGAATGCACTTTTGGTTAAGAACGCAAACACCTCCGACTTCAAGATATGCCGGTCCGATACCTCGAGTCAGATGCGAGGAGAGCTCATTCAACGGAGCGATGCACCACCCCCTCGGAATCAACCCCAACTCCGACTCCACAAACTCGCTCGGAAACAGCTTCGCTGTCTCCGCATCCATCCCGCTCGGCGCGCGACCTTTGGCTTTCTCGTGCACCGGGTCGAAGTCGACGAACCACGACTTGAAGAGCGCCCGCGCCATCGCCTCTAGCGTCTCGTTCATCCGGCGATTCAGTTCGATTTTGTCGTCGAGGGTGCCGAGGATGCGAGCGATTGCGCATTGCTCGGCGAGCGGCGGGACTTCCAATTCTCGCATATACACGGCCGCACGGGTCGTTGATGGAATCGGCGAACCATCATCGATCTCGCCGAGTTTGTGATACTTGATAGCATAGTATAACCATTTAATATCCATTTCATATTTCGGCACAACGAAATACGCTGTGTCGATAACGAAAAAGGATTTGGCTGAAAATTCAACTCCTCGATAGGCTCCTTTTCGACCAAGAATAACGCCAGGTCCTTCAACCAATGGCTGATGAGTCCAGCCAATGGGGCCGTTGCTCCCGTACACGCGATATGGACCGGTCGAAGATGCGTGACTTCTCAACGCTTTACCATATTCGAGCGAGACTTCGTCTCCCCAAGTTGATTGGCGCCACTCACCCCCCATACCCCAACCCCCTCAAATTCTCCCGAATCTCCTTCTCGAGCCGCGCACCCTCCTTGAATTGCTCCTCCAGCGTCGCCACAAGCCGCTTCATCTTCTCGTCGAATGGCTCGCCATCGTCCTCGATCTCTTCGGCACCAACGTAACGCCCCGGCGTGAGCACGAACTGGTGCGCCGCGATCTCTTCGGTCGAAGCAGACTTGCAGAAACCCGGCACGTCCTCGTACTTGTCGGGGGCGTCACCACGCCAGCGATGGTACGTGTCAGCAATCTTCGCGATGTCGTCGTCGGAGAGCTCGCGGTGCACGCGATCGACCAGCGTTCCGAGCTTGCGTGCGTCGATGAAGAGCGTTTCCTTCTGGCGGTTGCGCATCTTCTTGCCGCGTCCGCCGAGCCCGTTCTTCTTGTCGCGCGCCAGAAACCATAGGCAAACCGGGATCTGCGTCGAGTAAAAAAGCTGCCCAGGCATGGCCACCATGCAGTCGACGAGATCTGCCTCGACGATGGCCTTGCGGATCTCGCCCTCGCCCGACTGCTGCGACGACATGCTGCCATTCGCGAGCACAAAGCCCGCAATGCCTGCGGGCGCGAGGTGATGGAGAAAGTGCTGTACCCAGCCGAAGTTGGCATTACCAGCGGGCGGCACGCCGTATTTCCAGCGCACGTCTTCTTTTAGGCGCGGCTGGCCCCAATCGCTGTCGTTGAAGGGCGGGTTGGCCAGCACGTAGTCTGCCTTGAGATCCTTGTGGCCGTCGGCATGGAAGGTGTTGCCATGGACGATGTTCGCGTCGATGCCGCGAATCGCAAGGTTCAACTTCGCGAGGCGCCAGGTCGTGTGGTTGGACTCCTGGCCGTAGATGCTCACGTCGCCAACGCGCCCGCCGTGCGCCTCGACGAACTTCTCGCTCGAGACGAACATGCCGCCCGAGCCACAGCATGGATCGAACACGCGTCCCTTGTAGGGCGCAAGCATCTCCACGAGCACGCGAACCACGCCGCGCGGTGTGTAGAACTGGCCACCGTTCTTTCCCTCGGCAGCCGCAAACTTGGTGAGGAAATACTCATAGACACGACCCAGCACGTCGCGAGAGCGATTCTCTTTGTCGCCAAGGCCGATGGTTCCGACGAGATTGATAAGCTCTCCGAGGCGCGTTTTGTCGAGCGCGGGGCGGCCGTAATCTTTCTGGAGCACGCCCTTGAGTGTGTTGTTGTCATGCTCGATGGCAACCATTGCGTCGTCCACCAACTTGCCAATCGTAGGCTGCGTGGCCCTGCCCTGAAGGAACGACCAGCGCGATTCCTTTGGTACCCAGAAAATGTTGTCCGCCAAGTACTCGTCGGGATCTTCCGGATCGGCACCGAACTTCGTGTCTGCTTCGAGAGAGGCGTGCTTCTCCTCGAAAGCATCGGATATGTATTTCAGGAAAATGAGGCCAAGGACAACATGCTTGTACTCGGCCGCGTCCATGTTGTTGCGAAGCTTGTCCGCCATCTGCCACAGCTTCTCTTCGAAGCCGACGATGGCGTCGGAAGCATCCGCGCCGCTCTTCGTTCGAGGAGGCGCTGCCGGTTGCCGCCCTCGCCTCTTCGTGCCGCTATCGCTCGTGGCCATCACGGCTTCGTATTCCAGACCGTCGCAAGGCTCAACGATCGTGCGGTAGCGAGGCGCGCGAGGCCCTCTAAGAAATGATCTCGTAGTCCTCGATCACGGGGTTCGCGAGCATCTCGTCGGCCATTTTCGCGAGGCGATCTTTCATGCCAAGGCTGGCGGCGTCATTATCGACGGCGTCGATGTCCATCTCAATGAGTTTGCCCACGCGGACCGTGCGAACGCCTTCGAAACCAAGCTTGCCAAGGGCGCGGCGCACGGCATCGCCTTGGGGATCGAGAACCTCGGATTTCAACCGGACGAGCACGGTGACCTTCATTGTTGAATCTTTCCAGGCAGCAATTATGTGTACAGTCCAAGGTTCTTTGCGATGCGGGCGAGCGGCGGGCTTGTGTCGGGCTCGAAAGGAGCGGCCGTGATGCGCTCGAACGCTTCGATATATCGCTTGGCGGCGCCGATGCGAATCTCGGGCGGCAGCGGCGGTGGTGTGCCGTTGCCTTGGTAGCCGAGCGCCGTGAAGTAGCGACGCACGAAATCTTTGTCGAGCGGTTCGGGATCGAGGCCCGCGGCGAAACGCTCATCGTACGTGCCGGACAGCCAGAAACGCGATGAGTCGGGCGTGTGGATTTCGTCGATGACGACAAGGTCGCCGGAGGCCGTTTTTCCGAACTCGTACTTCGTGTCGACGAGGATGAGCCCGCGCTCGGCGCAGATCGTTTGCCCGGCCTCGAACAGGGTCATGGCCATGGTAGCGGCGGCGTCGAAATCGTCGGCGGAGATGGTATCGTTCGCGAGGCTAGCGAGAATGTCTTCGCGCGAGGCGCTTACGTCGTGCGCGCCATGTGCGGCCTTCGTTGCTGGCGTGAGCAGCGGACGCGCAAGCTTTTGGTTTTTCTTGAGGCCGTCGGCAAGAGCATGCCCACAAAAGCTTCGCTTGCCTGCCGCGTAGTGTGTCCACATGCTCGTTGACGTTGAGCCCGTGATGAACCCGCGTACGACAAATTCGACCGGCAGCGGCTTGCACTCGATGCACTCGAGCACGTTCGGATCGGGCACGCGCACGAAATGGCTTTTTATGATGTTCTTCGTTTTCTCAAACCAATAAGCCGCAATAAGATTTAATATTTGTCCTTTAAACGGAATGGTTCCCAAAACCTGATCGAATGCGCTGATTCGATCGGTGACAACGATGAAGCGCTCGTTACCGCGGCTGTAGTTGTCGCGAACTTTGCCTTCGTAGCGCACGCCAAGACCCTCGAAGTGCGTAGCTTCGAGGGTGTGATCGAGGTGGGCTCTCAGTAGATCGCCTGTGACCTTCATTGCAGCTGCCAATCACTTACTTCGTGAGGCGTATGTCAACGCGGCGATCTTTTCGCCAGCCCTCTTCGTCTTTGCCCGTTGCGTCGAGCGCACCGCGCGATGTTTCGCGCATTTTGTCGGCCTGAACGCCGAGATGACCCAAATACGTGTGCACCTGACGCGCGCGCTTGGCCCCAAGCGTCATGTTGTACTCGGTTTCACCGCGTGGATCGGCGCGGCCAACGAGATCGACGGTGCGGCCTGTGAGCGGGCCTGTGGTGAGGCACTTCGCAACTGCCTCGAGCACGTTTTTCTCACCCGGCGTAAGTTCGTCGGAGTTGAAGTCGAACTTCGGAGCTTGTTCGACAGGGTTCTCGAATTTGATGTTGCACGCTTTGACAATGTCGTTGTCGACGTTCACATCCATCTTGTCGTTGTTCGGCGCCGCCCTC
Organism: Polyangiaceae bacterium; assembly: GCA_009780955.1. Taxonomy (GTDB): domain Bacteria; phylum Myxococcota_A; class Polyangia; order Polyangiales; family Polyangiaceae; genus Labilithrix. The sequence continues at coordinate 55,437 of WQZB01000012.1, forward strand.
ATGCCGGCCGATGCCGTGTCGTTGTGCGTCGTTGTTGTGTTGGCCCCAGCTACTTTCGGTGGGAGCTTTTCGTCTTCACCGCATGCGAACCCTGCGAGGGTAAAAAGAATGACGGGGGCAGCCAATATCAGGTTTTTCATGTGCTAATTTCCCTCTCGGAGGCTCGGTGGAGATGTGCAAACCCACCAGCATGCATCAATAATCCACAATCCACAGCGTGTGCCGCTTTTATTGCCCATACTTCGCGATCAACCGGCCGAGTCGCGGTACCGCCTGCTCGACGTTCTTCTTTGCCGTGCCGCGAAGCTTTTCATAGGCGCCTTTGGCCACGCCGCTTTTCGCGCGCGCTGCTTTCGCGTCAGTGATGGAAAGCAGCGCGTCGGCAACGCGACCGCTGTTCGACGAAAAGAAGTCTGCCACGGGCTTGTTCTGCGACTTCGCATCGGCAAAAATTGGCTCGAGAACTCTTGCAAACTCCGGGATGAGATCGGAAACCGTTCCCTCGACAAAGCCAGGCTTGATGCCTTTGACCGCCGCGTACCCCGCTTTGATAGCAAGCCCGGAGATCCCTCCTTTGTCTTTCACCTCGGCGTCGATGAGCGCGCAGCAATCTTTGACGATTTGGGGCTTTTGCGATTGGTCCGTAAAGGCATCGACAAGAGACATTTCTGGGCCTCGCTCGGGTGTTGAGAATGGCAAATTGCGTGAAAGAAGCAAACTTCATTAGCACATACGCGAGTCAGCGGGGATGCGCTTCGATGGCGCGCCGGTACCGTTCGCGCCGGCCCGCATCTTTGAGGATTTCGTAGGCCTCTTCGAGCACCAGAGTGATCTTGCGCACATCGCTATCGAGATCGTGCAGTCTAGGCGTAAGGATTCGCGAAGGCTCGAAGGCCCGACGAAGCTCGAGGAAGGCGCGGCGCACTTCGTAGCTCGTCGCTGATCGCATGATGCCGAGCACCGCAAAGTAGTCGCCCTCATCGACGAGTTCGAGGCGCGCACGGACTCGGGCGCGCACGGCTTGCTCGTCGAGGACCGCGTCGGATGCACTTTCCTGACGACGACCACGACGAGCAGAGTCTGGTGCATGGACGATTTCGAGCACGCCGAGAAGCGACAGCGCATACACAATCGAAACGATTTCCCCATCTGCCGTGCGCGCCAGCAAATCGCCGACGGTTTTGCCGTGAGCTTGCGACAAAAGCTCGAGTTCGAGATCGCCAATGTTGCATTTTGCAAGCATTTCGGCGCGCAGACCATCGGCGATTCGACTCGACTCGCTACCAAGCGCTTCGAGCGCCTCGTCGGACGATACAGCGCGCCGCACGAGTTCCACGAAAACCCCTGGTCCCTTGGATGTACCAAAGACGCTCAGCTCGGCGCGGATGGGAGCTGGTGGTTCGACCTCGAACGCCGCCCTGCCACCGGGCAAGCCAAGGATGACCGAGGCGATCCATTCCGCATGGGCGCGAAGTACGACCCAAAGCTCGTCGCGGCTGATCCAACCGTGAGCCACGAGCGCGGCGCCTGCATGCCGGCCGTAGGGAGGAAGTCGCGAAGTGAGCTCGTCGATCGGCTCGCGCGGCAGCTGCCCACGAGCCGCGAGGAAATGCACGAGCGACTCGTGCTTGCCGTCGGACGACGCTGTCACGAGATCGCCGTCACGCAGCACTACGCGCCGAACAACGCCATTGTGTTCAAAGCAGAGCGAGCCAGATTTGCCGAGTGCCACGCCATGCGCGAAAAACCGCCGGGCGTCGTCGGCGCTGAGAATTTCGACGGGCGCGGGTGCACGTTCCGACGGGGCGCTTGTGTCGCCCGACTGCGAACCGGTTCGTGACTCGCTGGACATGGCCCACCCGCTGCTCTCAATCTTCTTTGGCCTTCTTGGGTGCTCGAGACAGGCGCGCCACGATCTTCGGCAACCGACCCGCCAAATAGATGAGAGAAAAAATGAACGCCGAAAAAACAATCTCGCCGCGCGTCAAACCAAACATTACCCCTCTTTGTTACCATGGCAGTGCCGCGGCGCGCGCGGTGATGGACCGCCTCGATTTCGCGCCAACTTGAAAGCGGTCTGATGCCGCGATTGTTCACGGCCACCTCGTCGCTACGTTGCACACGGTGATGTTCGAAGAGATTCAGGTGAGCGAACCCATCGGCCTCGAGGCCTACGAGAGCGAAGTCCATCTGTACGCCGATGTTGCCGCTTTGCGCGCCGAGGCCACGAGGCTTGTTCCCAAGTTGCGCGGCCGAACGGTGTGGATGGTGAACTCCACCTCACAAGGTGGTGGTGTCGCCGAGATGATGCCGAAGCTCGTGAGCCTGCTCGTCGAGGTTGGCGTGCGCTGCCGATGGGGTGTCATTCGCTCTGACCGCGCGGCCTTCTTTCCGCTCACGAAACGCATTCACAACATGCTTCATGGGCAAGATGGCGGCACACTCGACGCGCACGATCGCGCTCTATTCGAATGTGTCAACCACCGCAATGCAAGCGACCTTGGCAGCATGATTGCCCCTGGCGACATTCTTGTCGTTCACGATCCCCAGCCTCTTGCTCTCGGCGCCTTGCTCAAAAAAAACCATGACATCACGACGATTTTTCGGACCCACATCGGCCTCGAGCACGAAACTCCGATAACGCAGCAAGCGTGGGCGTTTCTGAAACCGTATGCCGAAACGTACGACGCTACCGTTTTCACGGCCGAAGCCTACGTTCCGCCATTCCTTGCGGCACGCGCCACGACGATTCGCCCAAGCATCGATCCATGGAGCCACAAGAACCGCGATCTGACACCACACAAGTTGATGGGTGTATTATGCAATGCAGGATTGCAAAGGGTCACGCAACCGGTTCTCACGCCGGCGTTCGAGCATCAAGCAGTGCGCCTTGGTGAAGGCGGTGACCCACTCGAAGACATCGGGCTTTTCTTTCGTCCCATCGTCACCCAGGTTTCGCGTTGGGACAGGCTCAAGGGCTATCACCCGCTCTTGCTCGCGTTCGTCGAGCTAAAAAGGCGGCTCGCTCGCGGCGCGATTCGCCTTGGCGATCGTCATGCGCGGCGCATCGAGCTTGCGCGGCTCGTGCTCGCCGGCCCTGATCCATCGAGTATCCAAGACGATCCGGAAGCCCATGACGTTCTTCGCTCGCTCACCACGTCATACGCGGAGCTTTCACCCGAGCTCCGAAATGACATCGCCATCGTTACTTTGCCAATGCAGTCGCGCAAAGAGAACGCGCTCATTGTCAACGCCGTCCAACGCTGTTCGACCGTCATCGTGCAAAACTCGCTCGAGGAAGGCTTCGGGCTTACCGCAACCGAAGCCATGTGGAAGCGCGCTGCGGTTCTCGGCACCCACGCCTACGGTCTGCGCTGTCAAATCCGCGATGGCATTGACGGCTTGCTCACGAAAAACCCGGAAGATCCGAATGAGATTGCCGATCATCTCGACGCGCTGCTTGCCGACGGACACCTGCGCGAACTCATGGGCAACGCTGCCCAGCGCCGCGTTCATGCTGAATCGCTCGTGTTCTCGCAGGTCGCCGCCTGGCTCCGTCTTTTCGATGCGCTGTAGGGGCGCGATTCATCGCGCCCTCGGTATTGCCCAATGGAAAATGCCGCGGTCGGGCGCGATGAATCGCGCCCCTACACGTCGTCGTTGCGTGGGCGTCGCCGCTGTGCGCGAGGAACCTTGCCTTCGAGCGGTGAGCGTTGGGCTGTTGGCGTCATGTGAAAGCGGCTCGACGGCCGAGCAGCTTGATCGGCAACTTTGACCTTGTCGCGCGTTTGCTCGACGAACTTTTGCTGACTTCGAACCACGGGCGCGCCCGGCCGAAGCTGCGCGCGTACGTAAGCGCCGTTCGACTCGAGCAGCCAACCTTTGACGTTGTCAGCCCACGAGATGCCCAAGATTTCGATGAGGCGCGTGCGGATCTGCGGATCGTCGATGGGAATCATGACTTCAACGCGGCGGTGGAAGTTTCGTGGCATCCAGTCTGCGCTTGAAATGTAAACTTCGTCTTTGCCAGCATTGGCGAAATGGAAAACGCGACCGTGCTCAAGATACCGATCGATGATCGCACGCACCTCGATGTTCTCGCTGACGCTAGGCACCCGAGGTCGTAAGCAACAAATGCCACGGACAAGCAAAGAGATCGGCACGCCTGCTTGCGACGCGCGGTAAAGCGCCTCGATGACGTCTTCGTCGACGAGGGAGTTCATTTTCGCGACGATGCGTGCGGGTCTGCCATGGCGTGCATGTTCGGCCTCGCGCGCGATGAGCCCAAGGATGGCCTCGTGCAGACCAAGCGGCGCGACCACGAGCGAGTTCCACGTCGTTGGCGCGCTGTAGCCCGTGAGCAGGTTGAACAGCGACGATGCGTCGGCGCCGATGCTTGGGCGTGCCGTGAGCAGAGCGACGTCGGTGTAAAGACGCGAGGTCGTCGTGTTGTAGTTGCCCGTTGAAAGATGGACATAACGGCGAAGGCCTCCGCGCTCGCGGCGAATGATGAGCAAGCACTTCGCGTGTGTTTTTAGGCCTAATAGGCCGTAGACGACGTGCACGCCGCTTTGCTCGAGCGTGCGCGCCCAAACGATGTTCGACTCTTCGTCGAAGCGTGCTTTCAATTCAACGATGGCCGTGACTTGCTTGCCCGTTTCGGCCGCGCGCGCCAGGGCCTTGACAATGGGCGAGTCGCCGCCAGCGCGATAAAGCGTTTGCTTGATGGCGAGCACATCGGGATCTTCCGCTGCGCGCGTGATGAGTTCGACGATCGGCTCGAAAGACTCGTAAGGGTGGTGCAAAAGAATGTCGCCTTCGCGAATGACCGCGAAGATGTCGTCGGCGTCGCGCAGCGGGGCTGTGACTAGGGGGCTGTATGGGTCGTCGCGCAAGTCGCGACGCTCGTCACGCGGCACCCAGCTCATGAGATCTGCCACGTTGAGAAACGGCGTGCGGTACACGTCGCGATCCGGATCGAGCTTGAGCGCGCGAACGAGCTTGGCGAGCGAGTCTGGGCTTGGCTCGCCTGCTACCTCGAGGCGGACTGCAGCACCGCGCTCGCGGCGACGCAATTCTTGCTGGATTGTTTGAAGGAGATCTTGCGCTTCTTCTTCGTCGATCTCGAGGTCGAAGTTGCGCGTGACTCGGAAGGAATAAACGCCCTTCAACCGTACGCCTGGGAAAATGGCGCCCACGTGACGCGCGATGAGATCTTCGAGGAGCACGTACGCGTGCCGTGCTCGCCGGCCGTCGATGCGCACGCCCGATACGTCGAGCAACCGAGGTAGCATCATGGGTACTTGCACAACGCCGAAGCCAGGCTCGTTCTCGCCCTCGCGTGAGAACATGACGCCGAGGTTCAGGCTCTTGTTGCGCACGTGCGGGAAAGGATGCCCTGGATCGATTGCGATCGGCGTGAGGATCGGAAACGTTTCGTTGTGAAAGCGTTCGTCCATCACGGCGAGCAGGTCGGCCGGGAGCTCTTCGGGTTTGAGCAGAACGAACGTGCCGTCGGCGGCGAGGCGCGGCAGCAAGTTGCCCACCAGGCTAGAGGCTTGCTGCGCCATGAGCTCGTGAGCGCGCACCGAAATTTTTACGAGTTGCTCGTGTGCGGTGAGACCGTCAGCAGCAAGCTCCCCAACCTCGCCGGTGATCTGCTGCTTGAGGCCGGCAACGCGAACCATGAAAAATTCGTCGAGATTCGACGCAACAATGGCGTGAAACTTCAATCGCTCGAGCAGCGGCACAGGCTCGTTTTCAGCCTCGGCAAGCACGCGCGCGTTGAATTCGAGCCACGAGAGTTCTCGATTCAAGTAGAGCGAGGTTGCGCGCAGATCAGGCACCTGGGACGCCTGGTCGGAGGTAGCCGGCAGACTGGAGGAAGAAGAAGCGGCCTCTGGGTAGCTGGGCGCTACGGCCGGTGACGACAGCGGTGCCGGTGGAATCGATGGATCCGATGGCGCAGGGGATGGCACCGGTGCCAATGGCTTTCCGGCTGCTGCGCTGCTCGTTGCGATTGTGCCCGGCGATGCCGCCAACACCGGAGGGGGATTCGGCGTTGACGCGATTGACGCGGGCGCGCGTTCGCCTGGAATTTTCATGGCTTGTTCCACTCTACCGCGGGTTTGGCGACACGTGTGTGTGACGAAAGTGTTTCAGAGTCGATCGCGGCGCAGCCAAACGCGAATTGTATCAAAATTCGCAGCCTCGACGTAGTGTTCGAAGACCCATGCGGCCGCGGTGGGGCAGTGGACATGGAAGTCGGTGACCGCGTCGGGAAAGCTCATGAGCGGCGAGCGGCCCACAAAAACGAATGCCGGCGGTGGCGTGCGCTCGAGGCGACGGAGCAAGTCGCGCTCATGATCATCGCGCATCGCCTGAATCGTGCGCGCTTGCTCGGGCGTTGGGTGAAGCCCTTGTGGTTCGGGACTTCCGGCAAGGGCTGCGTCGACGTTGAGGTCGTAGGCGTAAATGTAAGGGGTAGCGCTTTTTCGATTGGCAAGGAAGAGCACATAAGGGTCCATGCCGTAGGTTTGCACGGCCTCTTCGGGTGTTGTTCGTGCAGCAACGAAGGCGGCGGCTTGACGGAGTGCAAACGGAAAGAAGTCGACACGCTCAAACGGCAAAAGGCGCTCTTCGCTTTCGAGCGATGCTGGGTCGCGCGCGATTGGAACGGGTGGGTAGGGAAGGCGTTCGAGCGCGCTGTAAGCTCGAACGCCAAGGGCGATCGCCAGCGCCGTGGCACCGGCGCGTGCACCGATCCCCAACGCATTGAGTTTCAATGCATCTGCGTGCACCCATGCACAGTGGACGATCGCGAGCAGCGCGAGGGCCGTGCCAAGCGACACCGGATGGAAGTGGTAGGGAAACCCTTTGGCTTGAATGACGACCGACGCAAGCCCGGCAAGCGGCATGGTTGCCAGCAAAAGCATGCGCCGCGGCATTCTTTGGGTCATGACGAGCACGGCGATGGCGACCGAAGCCGCGATCGCGCTCATGCTCGTCGGGCCGTAGTACAAAAAAAGTATCGTGTTGGGCGATTGCGGCCAGATGAAGCGGTACATCGCCGGTATGTCAACGAACGTGATGCGCGCCCAGGCGACAACGTCACCGCGCCCAAAAAGATAGGCGACCGCAGTCGCAACACCGATCGCCGCGCCCGAGAAAAACCATGCAAAGCGCGTTCGCTTCGAAACGGCCATATCGCCCGTGAAAAGCGTGAAAAGCTGGCCAAGTGTGAAAAGTATGAACGTGGGTTTGCCGAGCCACGCAATGGCCGAAGTCGCCCCCGCGCCAAAGAGCAGCGCGCGCGGGTGAGAGGCGCGTCCCAAGGCGAGAAGCTCTAACCCCATAGAGGTAACGACGAACCAATCGAAGAAGCTTTCACGTTGCGCGGTATTCCAAGAGCCGTAGGCAACGTACTGCGCTATCACAATGGCCCACGCGGCAAGCGCCATCGACGCGATGCGAAGCCACGGCATGCGGCGGACTCGACTCGAGGCAGATGTCGATGCAGGTGCCTCGCCGATCGCACCGCAATACGCGATCGCGCCACCGCAAAATGCTGCCGTAAGCCCGGTCACCACGAGATCGATGACGCGAAAACGGTGCTCGTTCGCCCCGCCAAGTGCGAGCATGATTTCATGCACCATCGGTACGAGCGGGCCGTTAACGTCGCGCACATCGCGGTACATCACTTGACCATGTCGTGAAGCTGCCCACGCGATGTACTGAAAAATCCCGTGGTCGCGGCCAAGCGTCGCCCACGATGCGCGTGCCAAGGCCTCCGGAAGCCGGACCATAACAGGCAGTGCGACGAAGATCCCTGGCGCAAGCGCACGCATAGCGTCGCGTAACCGCGCGCGATAGGCCATTTGAAAGCGGTCTACCCTCGAGCGCGATTGTGTGCGAATCTTTTCGCCGCTTTCCGTCGGAAACGAGTTTTCGAGAGCCATGAAGATCACGCTATGAACGAACCGGTTCGTCGTTTGCCGTTGCCGAATCAAGACCGGGCAGAACGCGCGCGCGGGTTCGCCGAAGCGCTTTCGCAGGCGCGGGGCAAGCACCTGCTCGTTGCCCTACGCGGCCACCCCGATCCCGACGGAATCGCGTCCGCCCTTGCCCAGGCCCACATTGCCGCGCGGCTCGGGGTTGGAAAAACAACGATTGGCTATTGCCACGAGCTCAGTCACCGCGAGAACCGGGCACTCGTGAAGCTTTTGAACGTCGAGCTCAAAAAGATGAAGTCCGTTGGTGACGTCGAGAAGGTCGATTTCATCAGCCTCGTGGATGCGAACGATCTCGATCCGGAACTTGCCGGCACCGACGGCATCGAGGTTCTCACCATTGTCGACCACCATCGGGCATCGGTGCCGCCACGTGCGCGCTTTGTCGACATGCGTAGCGATGTCGGCGCCACAGCCACCATTTTCGTCGAGTACCTCATGGAGCTGTTCCCGATGTCGCCCGAGCAAGACGACGATCGGCGCGTTGCCACTGCGCTGATGCACGGCCTTGCTACCGACACCGACGACTTTACGGTCGCTCGCACCACCGATTTCCGTGCCGCAAGCCAGCTCGCCGACGTATGCGATCGCGATTTGCTGGAAGATCTCTCACGTCGTCTCATCGCACCAAGCGCGATGGACGTCATTGCCCGCGCGCTCGCGGCCCTTGTCGTACGCCGCAATTTCGCGATGGCGGGCGTTGGGTTCGTTGCCGAAAGCGAGCGCGATACGATCGCCCAGGCTGCCGATTTTCTCATTCGCCGCGAAGACATCGATACCGTCGTCGTTTACGGAATCGTCAACGATCGCTTCATCGAAGGATCGCTCCGCACGCATTCGCCAAGCGTCGATCCAGCAGCGTGGCTCGAGCAAGCTTTCGGACACGACGAGCGCGGACGCGCATTTGGCGGTGGCCGTCGCGACAAAGGCGGCTTCAAGATCCCCATCGGCTTTCTTGGTCGGGCTACCGACCGTGCCCAGCTCTGGTTGCTAGTCGAGCACGCTGCGCGCCAAGCGCTGCTCAAGCAGCTCGGTGAAGAGCCAAGTCCCGCAGTCATCGCACCTGTTTTGACGAAGCCTATCTCCGAGAAAGAACTCTGAGCTTCCGCATTGCGTTCTTTCCGCATTGCGTTCGTGGGGTTACCGCTTGCCGCACTTTTGCTCGCAAAAGACGGCCATACCATCGTGTGGGCGGGAATCTGCCGGCGTGAGGCCATTGGCACCAGGCGGCTGTTGCGTGTGCTCGGGCATCCGCGCGTCGCAATCATGCCGGATTTGTCAAATCCAGAGCTACGACGAGCAGTCCAGAGCCTCTCGCCAGATCTCATCGTCAGTTGGTTTTGGACGAAGAATGTGCCGGCATCGTTTCGAGCGATAGCCCCACATGGGGCCATCGGTGTGCACCCATCGCTTCTTCCACGCCATCGCGGTCCGAACCCATTTTTCTGGACGATCGATTGCGGCGACGAAGTCGCTGGTGTGACCGCGCACGTGCTCGAGGACGAGTACGACACCGGCGCGATGCTCGGCCAGCGCTCGCTGCGCATCGAAGCCACGTGGAATGCGTGGACGCTCGCAACCAAACTCGATCGCCCGTCGCTCATGCTTCTGCGCGAAGTCGTGGCAAGCTACGCGAACGGCGAACCACCCGAGCCTGGCTTTCAGAACGAAGCGCTTGCAACCTTGGCGCCCGAACCGAGCGATGATGATCTCGAGTTACGCTGGACCGATTCTTCGGCCGCCATCGCTCGGCGTGTGCGTGCGGCAAGTCCTTGGCCGGGCGCGTTCACGGCCATAGGCGATGAGATTCTCGTGTTGCGGAGGGTGCGACTAGCGTGCGATTTTCCGCGTAGCCTTTTGCCTGGCCAGGCATTCGTGCGAAAAGACAACGTGGCCGTTGTGCGCACGGGCGATGGCGCCGTTGAGCTGCTTGGCGCGCGCTTCGACGGTGACGACGAGCCCGAGCTCGACGCTTCTGAGATTGCAGAGATCGTGCACGCCGCACGTGAATTAGGATCGCTTGCCTAAGCCGAGTTCGCGCATTACGGCTTGCAGATCGTCCCACACATGCTTTCGTCCGGAAGCTTGCTGGGGGCCCGGCCGCAGCAAATACGACGGGTGGTAGGTTGGCATCACGGGGATTTTTCCGCGATACAGCTTCCACTGCCCGCGCACCTTCGTGATTCCGAGCGTGGTGCCGAGAAGCGCGCCAACCGCCGTGTTGCCAAGAGCCACGATCACTTTCGGATCGACGATGGCGAGTTGCTCGTGAAGGTATGGGATGCAGGTATTCATCTCGTCTGGTTCGGGCCTGCGATTGCCAGGTGGCCGGCACTTGATGATGTTGCAAATGTAGACGTCGCTTTTTGGATCGAGCCCCATTGCCGCGATCATTCGGTCGAGTAGCTGGCCGGCGCGACCAACGAACGGGATCCCTTGCGCGTCTTCGTCAGCGCCGGGTGCTTCACCCACGAAGCAAAGTTTGGCCTCAGGGCTGCCGCGTGAAAAAACCGTATTCGTGCGCGATGCGGAAAGCCCGCACTTCTGGCAGGTTTTTACTTCTTCCGCGATGACTGGCAGCGGCCGCGCAGGAATCGAAGCCGCCCGTGTGGTGGGGACAGTGACAGTCATGGGGACGGGGGCGGCAGCCGTCGGTGCATCGAATTGAAAGCGATCTGCCGTCTCGGCAGGAGGCGTTTGTTGCGTTTGACTCTTCGTGCTCGCCCTTGCGCTAACACTTCGCGGCTTGCGCGGGATCCCGGTCGCGCCGGTGCTTTCTTGCCACTCGAGGTGTGAGCGCAGCGACGCGGCAATCGCTGCAAGCTCTTCACGCGCCTCTTCACGCGGATTGGGGCTCGGATCGTGGGCTTCGGGTGTAGACATATCAGCGAGCAAAATGGACGCGGAACGCCTTGGTGGTGCCTGCGATGGTATTGCCGCTCGTGTCGAGCGCCGTGGTGTAACGCTTGCGCATTGCACATTTTTTCGCTTCGCGACCAAAGCCGTGCCCAGGATCTTGCAGGACCGTGACCGCGTCGGCCGAGCCGTCGGATTTGACCGTCACCTGAACGGTTACGTATGCATCGTCGATTTGGTCGGCGTCGGCTTCGCTTGGGAATGGGCAGTCGTTCCAGCTCGCGCCTCCGAGAAGCCCGGCTGCGCGTGATCTGTCGTTTGCAGGCGCTGGCGCTGTGCCTTTCCCTCCTGGCACGCCCGTGGCCACGGCCGCCGTGCCATAAACGGCTGTTTTGCTTGTGCCACCGGCTTGCGTAGTGCCACCCGCAAACGTGGCCCCCGATCCCGTCACGAAGGTGTTGCCCGTGAGATCGACGGGTTCGTCTTTTGGCGGCTCTTGTGTGAGTATCTTGCCTGCTTGCGCTGCGGCCGGAGGAGGCGCGGCGTGTGCCGCTTGTGGCTTGACCTCTTGCTGTTTGATGACTGGCTGCGGAGGTTCTTTTGGCTCTTCTGGCTTTTCTTTTTGCAGCTCTGGCTCTGGTTCAGGCGGTTTGGCTTCCGGCTTGACCATGTCAACTTCGTAGGTTTGCGTCAGCTGTGCGGCGATGGCCGAGCGGATGGTGCGCGCCCAGCTGAACATGTCAGCGAGCATCATGGCAGTGCCCGCCGCGGCCGCTGCACCTGCGTGCAACGTCAACGCGAGGGCGACCATGATGGTGACCGGCAGCTTTGGCTCGATGCCGAGGACGCTGGCGAATGGATCAGCGCCATGGCGCGAGTGCGAACCTGCTGCGTAAGGTGTCCCATTCAACTTCGCCACTTGTCCTATTTTCCTCGTTTTCCTTGTCTCATTGCCTACTTTGGGGGCGCAGGAGCCGCGCCAGCACCTGCGCCTGGACTGGCTGGATTGGCGGCTCCGGTCGCAGCTCCTGGCAGAATGGGCGAGACACCGAATGCAATTTTCGCGACCTGCGCCTGCTTTAATAGATCAAGAACATGAATTACGCGCCCATGCGGGACAGCCGAGTCGGCTTTGATAACGGCACGAAGCTCTGCGTTTTTCTCGTGCGCGGCGGCGGCGAGCGGCCCAATTGCATCGTCGTTCGGCACAGGGTTGCTGTCGACCTGGGCAGCGCCGTCGGCTGTGAGCACAATGCTGAAAACGGTTTGAATGTCGCTCCCCGATGCTGCCTTTGGCAAATCGAGTGGAACCGACTTGGACACAATCATCTTCGCGGTGACCATGAAGATGATGAGAAGAACGAGAACGATATCGACAAGCGGGGTCACATTGATCCCGACGATGGCATCTTCCGAGTCTTGAGAGCCGCCAGCCACGGTAAATTCCTTTAGAGGACGTTTACCAGCCTGCTGCGCGAATCGATGCGTCGGTTGGGCGTGCGGTGCCTGCGCACGTACGACAAGTACGCTTACGCGGGCTCCTCGCGTCCGTCCTAGCCTCGATTCGCTCGCGACGGCTGGTAAACATCCTCTTAGTTATCCTCTGATTCTCTTGGTGATTCTTTTGGCGAACGACCGCTGGCTTTGCTTGCCTTGCTACTTGGCTTGCGCTCGGCATGCGAAGCTGCCACTTCGATCGCTGACTCGATTGACTCGCCGGACGCGTCAACCGTTCCTGTTGCCGCCATTCCCGTTGCTTTGAGGTGAGCGAGAAGAACGTGGCTAAGCGCCTCGGTGTTGGCGAGCGTTGTGCGAACCACGCGCTGGAACGCGTTGAAGGCGGCAACGGCTGGGATGGCAACGAGGAGCCCTACTGCCGTTGCGACGAGTGCTTCGGAGATGTTTCTCATTACGGCTTCGGGGGCAACGGCCGAAGACGCGGCGGACATGGTTGCGTTTTTCTGAGCACCGAGCTCGTCGAAGGCACCCACAATGCCGATGACCGTGCCGAGCAGTCCGATGAATGGGGCGTTGTTGCCAACGGTTCCGAGGAAAACCAGGCGTTTTTCGAGCTTCGTGCGCTGCAGGGAGCTTGCGCCCGCCATGGCTTCTTCGGCGGCTTCGGGTCCCATGCCTGCTTCCACGATGCCTGCGATGACCACGGCGGCCTCAGCGCTTGGCGAGGCTTCGAGTCGACGGCGCGCACCTTCTAGATCGCCGCTGCGAAGCAAACGCCCAAGATCTCTCATCAGGTTGGGCATGTCGTCGCGCAGCGACCAGTACAGCCACGCGCGTTCGAGCATGATGGCCAGCGAAATGACGCTGAGGGCTAGCATCAAGATAAGAACCCACCCGGCTCCCAGCCCAACCATCGTGGTTTTTACACGCTCGATCATTCTTCCTCTGCCAATAAAGTCACGTAGGCCCTTTGGGTAGCACAAAGCCAACCGCGCAGGCGTAGCCTTGTTCCTTTGTTCCGTCTGCTGTTGTCACTTTATTCTTCGTCACTTCAGCGACTGAAGCATCGATGACGCGAAGGCTACATCCCAAACTCATGAGCCATCACGTCGCGGGGGCTTCGAAACGATTGCTGCGGTGAGTACGACAAGAAGTTCGATACGCGCGAAGTGTAAACGCACGCATAGTCGTCGACCTGTTTGCCGAAACTCGACTGCTCGTTGCCTTCCTTGAGCAGCGAGCCCCAGTAGGGATGAAAGCGCAGGTTGATACGTCGCTCGATAGCCGTTACTTCGATCTCGATTTGCCGGAGCTTGCCCCGAATGCCTTCCACGGCGCGTTTGTACCTTACGCGATCGACTTCAATTTCGGGCGGTGAGCCATGGCCATGATCGATCAAGCGCGTGAGTTCTTTGATGCATGCTTGGTAGTAGCGAAGATCGTCTTCGAGGTGCTCGCGCTGATCTTCCAGCGACTCGAGCAGCCGGAAGTCTTCCTTGCATGATACATAGGCAGCGATTTCGGTTTCGAGCTCCTGCATGATCATGGCTGTGCGCCATGCGCTGTCTTTCTTCGACCGGAGGATATCGCCGTAGATGTGGTCGCCAACGTAAAGAACCGCGTCGCCGGTGACGCCGAGCGCTCGTTCGAGCTCCCGAAGGTTTCCGCCTTCGTAGATTCTTCCGCGCTCGAGCGGCCAGGTTGCGGGCTTTAGCACCTCGCCATCGCGCTCCATGAGCGGATGCCGCTCGGTAAAGAAGAGGGGTTTTTGGGCGGCTACGATGACGATGTCGAAGTAATTGCGCCACGTTGGGTACTCGGTAAGCGCGTTGCCGAGAAGATACGTCATCATCTTTTCGGTGTATGCCCAACGCGAGTTGGTGAGCAAAAAAAGCCTTTTGCCGGCCGACCGCAGCTTGTGAAGCGTGAGTGCGAGATTCGGATCGCGATGCACGAAGTGTGGGAGGTTGGACAAAACCTCATCGAGAATGGTGCCGTCGCGGTGCGCCTCGTCGATGCCCTCGCGGATGTCGGTAAAGAGTCGCGCATAGTCGACCGCGTAATTCTTTTTCTCGAGCGCGTCGACGAGCGCCGCATAGGTGGCCACTTCGGAAAGCGCGTAGAGCGTGTCAATCCAGTGGAAGCGCGGTGTTGCGGGGCGGATTTTTTTTGCGTGATAAAGTGTGTGAAGCTCGTTTTTCGTGAGCTCGCGCAAGCCGTGGTAGCCCTTGTGAACGTGCTTGTAGCGGTCCATCTTCAGAACGTGCCCGAACCGCTTGTCGATCAGCAGACCGCGCACCGGAAACTCGGTCGAGACCTGCAGCGTTTCGATAAACTTGGGGTAGCCGCGCAAAATTAGCTTGGCGAGTGTCGCGCGGATCGACAGCTCGTCCATCGCCAGCTGGTCGTAAACCGCCAGTGTGTAGTCCATATCGAAACCAACCCAGCTTATTCCGCTCATTTTCAAGTTGCGATTGCAGTAGACGCGGTTCGGCCGGGCAATGCTGTGGCCACGTTCGTGTAAGGCCGAAGCGAAGTCATTGCGGGAATTGCCAATGTGCAAAGAGGCTTCGCTCGTTGATGTCGTCGATGTTAACACGGAGATAAAAAGTGTTTCACGTTGGGTAACCGATCTGCAACCTCAACGGATAAAAGATCGCTTTCAATTCAAGTTGACGCGAGTTCAAGGCGGCCCATGCGTGGCACGCTCGACGTCACTCGATGTGGCACTTGTGACAGCGCTCGCAATGGCGTTCGAAACACGCAAATAGCCGCCAGACAGAAACGCAAACAGCTCTTCGACGATGCGCTCTTCCGGGTAAGGAAGACCGTGCATGACAACTTGGTACATAATCTCTTTCATGGCACCAAGTGTCATGATCGCGAACATGTGCGCATCCCCTGGCGACACAATGCCGAGCGCTTGACCGTCGTGCAATGACGACTCGAGGAGCTTGTCGACACTCTCGTAGAACGAGAGCAGCTTGCGATCGAAAGCGGGGTCGAGCCCAACCGCGTCTGACAAAAGAATTTTTGTTGTTGCCGGATCTGCAATGAGCACACGGACGACATTGCGAATATTTTGGGCGATTTGATCAGCTACCGAATGCGTGGGGTGTGCGATGTCCACGCGCATGACGGCTGAACCCAGGCGCGCGAAAGCTCCATCGACGATCTCTTCGAAGATGGCTCGTTTGTCTTCAAAGTGCAGGTAAAATGTGCCGCGCGCCACGCAGGCTGCGGCTACGATGTCGTCGATTTTCGCCGCATGGTAGCCATGCTTTGCGAAGACATCGCGGGCGACCTTGAGAATTTGTTGTCTTCGCGCGACCTTGTCCAACTGGCCAGTTCCCTCGCAGGGCTCTGCTTGTGGCCCACGCAACCATCCATTGTAAGACGGGTGAGGCGCGGAATGCATGTACGTTCACACCCGCCTGTACATTTTCTCTTTTGTGGTCGTTGCTTGAGCGCTTTGTCGAGCAGAGAGGGGGGTAACGGGGGTAAACTTAATGTGCGAAAGGCTCGGGCATGATGCCCTTCAATGTGCGAGCCCGTTATGGATGGCCCTGATGTCGGCAAAGTTGAATGGCAAGCCCGAACCCTCCGCTGACTCGTCGAAGCACCAAGACGTTGGAGCGCAGGCAGCGGCCCATGTTCCGCGCCCGATCGGCGCGTCTTCTCTTCCGACTCACGCGCAGCACTCCACGTCCGCGAGGAATCGGTCGTCGTCCAAGCCACCTGCTGCTGCTTCGCGTGTCTCGTCAGCGCCGGCCACGGCACTCCAAGCGCCGTTGATGACTCCGTTGCCTCGCTTCGCGTCATCGAAAAGGCCGCCTCCGGCGCTTCCGTCAGCGGTTGCCAAGCCATCCGCTTCGTCATTGCCTCCATCAAATAACGCGAAGGATGGGAAGAATAACGCGCCGCCTAACGCGAAGGATGCAACGGCTAGTGCGAAGGATAACGCGCCGCCCTCGCGACGGCCGGCCGGGCTGCACGCGTCTGCTGACGCGAATCTCGCACCACCAGCAGGGGAACCTCCGTCTCCGTTAACGCCACGGGGTGCGCCTCCGCCATTGCCAGCAGCAAGCCCCACGTCGGCGCCGCCTGCGTCGTCCCACGTGCGGCCTGCACCGTCGCATGCGCCGTCGAAAACGGCTCCCCCCTCACAGCATCCTATCGCGCCTTCGCCGCTGGCGTCGTTCACGGCGCCGGTTCGTGCCGTTGCGCCATCGGGCGTCGCGCCCACCGTA
>WQZB01000013.1 GCA_009780955.1 Polyangiaceae bacterium
AAAGTCCGTTTTGGGATCGGCGAATGCCGGCCGGGCCATGACTCAACACCTAGCACACAAACGTTCGGTCCCTGGCTGGCCAGGCGGGAAATTATCCGCGTCACTTGCGAGACGGAGTACTAGCCTCATTGTCGTTGGGGTTGGCCATGGCCCCGGACGCTCGTAACGTCGCGGAACGAAGCCGCTACGCGGCGGCTGTTGTTGTCGGTGGCGGCATTCCTCGGCAAGTCGGTGTTCGAGGCGGAGCGAGACGACGTGCGGGCCTATGTGGACGCACAAGCCGGCAACGGGAAAAGCGCCGCGCAGAGGAGGAACCAGATTTGCGCGCTTCTGTTTCTCTTCCGACGGACGCTCGGTCGGCCGGAGTGCGTGTCGTTTCTCAAGCTGCCCAAGGTCCATCATGCGCTGCCGACGGTGCTCAGCGTCGAGGAGGTCAACATGCTGCTGCGCGCGATTCGCTCGCTTCCTTGCGATTCGGTGCGAATTCGCCATAGCCTGCCAGCGCCTCACGCGCTGTCGCCGCCTCGCCGCTCCGGGCTTCGTTCCGCCGCGTTTCGTCGGTGGCCTATGCATGACTGCCAATGTCTACGCACCGACGAAACGCTCACAACACCATGGGGCATATCGATCGGTTGCGACCAGCGTCATCAACCCCTCGGGCATCCAGGGGGTCGGTTGGAACCGACCTTTTCATGCCTCCGGGCATCCGAAGGGTCGGTTGGAACCGACATTTTCATGCCACTGGGCATTCGTGGGTCAGTCGCAACCAGCTTTTTCAAGCCCCCGGGCATCCGTAGGGTCAGTCGCCCTCAATCCATTTGCGTCATTCGCGTGCGCATCTTCCGCCACGTCAGTTCCGAGGCGCATCGTGCGCGATTCGATAGTCGCCAAACATGACGGACAAATCGTCCGCGATCACACTCATGCCGCCATCTGCGAGAAGCGCAAGATGCAGCGCGTTCAGATCATCGCTGATTGTGTCGAGCGCACCGGTAGCGAAAGAAATGTGTAGACAGCCATCTATCTGATGCGCTTCTGCGCCGCCGTCAATGTTTTTCTTCGCATGGCCAAAGCCAATTTGTTTGCCGCCGCCTTCTCAATTGCCGACACCACGTCGGCTTTGACCCGAGACTTCTTTGGTGCGCGTTTCACACTTGCCGGTCGCGGCCGTCGCAGAATAACGCATACCGTTCGAGTGCGTCGATGAGCCATTCGGTGGGCAGCTCGCATGTGCGCTCGGGCTCTTCCCATGTGGCGATAAGCTTTGTGGTTTCGCCGTTCGCGTAGATGGTGAGCGCATTTCCAACACCGCCCCAGCGCTTGGAGGGATCGCCCCCAAGCGCACGAAGCCCCGCTAGCACATAACGCGTACCAGCAGCCGTCTCACCCTCGACGGTCAAAAAGATACCAACGAGGTCATAGGGCGGGTCAACGGTAACGGGATCGAATTTGGATTCGGGATGAAAATGAAGGGTCAACATCGCTTACATCCTTGGATAAGCGGTAATGATTTCGCCGGATGCACTAACGGTTCCTTCGATCTCAATACCGGAGCTGGAAGTACCCCGCCAGCGGTTCCCAACAGTAGGCTTGCTATTCGCGTATGCCTCTTGAATGGCAGATTCAACTTGTGCCTTGTCCCAGTGGTCCGGGAAAAAGGTGGATGCTGGGTCCTTTTCAACCCACTGGCCCGTTTGTGGATTCTTGATCTCCACTTTTGCCCTATAAACGCCTTGTGTGTTCGGGCCATCGAGAATCTGTTTAACCTTTGCATTTTCGTTTTCGCAACCCTTCCCCCTCCAATGAAAACCAACGGCCTCGCCTTTTTCATTGATTCCGCCATTGAGAATATGGTCAAGGTCAATACGTGGTTTGCCATCCGGTGAAACCGGCTTGGCAACAGGCGCAGCTCCTCTCGACATGAGAATGCCCGCGCCAACGGCGAGCGCGCCCGCAGTGACCACCGTTTGCGCGCCTGCAGCCGCAAGGGGCACTGCCACTTCCGATGCTGCGCCGCCGCTTCCGCCTTCGACGGCAACGCCAGCACCAACCCCTGCAAGGCCCGCCGCGCCGGTAACCACGGCTCCAACCATTTGGCCGGCACCGTATGCGTATTTGTCTTCTTTTGTGCCCACTCTATCGACGACAGCATCGATTCCGAGTTGTGCCACCGCACCTGGTGGGCCAAGCGCCCCGCTCACAACACTTGTGACCAGCCCGATCTCTCCCATGACTTGCGCGTGATGGTCTTGCGCCAAGCTGTCAAATTCTTTGACTCCTGGGATGGCTTCCGGAATTTTTCGGAGTAATTCTCCAGATTTATTGAGTAATTCTTTCGACTTTTTGTGTAAGTCGACTGGATTGTAAATGGGGAGGGTGGAAGGCGAGTTGGGTGGAATGGTTGACAGCTGCGCGTTGACCATGGCGGTGATGTCGGCACCGAACTGCTCGTCCATCGCCTTCGATGGCTCGGGCAGCGGGGGCGGCTCGGCCCGGCGAGCGACCGAGTTGACGGCTTCTTTTGCTTTTGAAATGGCGTTGTGGGCTCCTTCTTCAGCTTGGGTAAAGGTTTCGCGAGCACGTAATGAAACGGAGTCGATCCAATTGCTCATGACGGCTTAAGTCGGCCGCTTTCGACGCGAGTTGCGTCGATGAACCAAAAATCGTCAGGCGCTCGTTATCAATTCAGTAACGTCACAATATTGCAGTGAGCATGCACCGGACCTGCGCACAGCTACTTCCGCATGGGCGGAGCGCCGTACTTTTCCGCCGGCGCAAAACGCGCTCCGCCGGCATCGCCAAGACGGGGCGAGACTGCAACAGATGCCGTTGGCCACGGCTCGCGCACGATCTCGAAGCGCCCGTAATCAAAGGGCATACCTGGCGCCGTGGCCACACGAACGATGCGTTCGCGCTCGCCCTGTTCCTTCAACGTCAGCGCGCGATGATGGCAAAGGGGATTGTCGCCGATCTTGCCGAAATCACTCGGTTAGGCACGAGTGCTAAGGGCTCTCGCTGGCGCAGGGCTAATTGAATTCGAAGCGCCAGCGGAGATCGACACCAAAATTTCCTACGTTGCTAAACGATGTGGTGTTCATGCGATCGTACGATGGTTCAACGGTGAACGAACGATTAAGACGCCACTCGATGCTCGATCGAAGCTGAGGATCTTCCGACAAGCCGCTCGTGATGCGCGCCCGCACATTTTCTGTCAGGCGGCGGCCAACTGTGATGTTTGGCTCGACGCGCCCGGTAATCGGTGAGTACGCCGTACCTGTTCGGAAGTCATCGATCACGGGAATAACCTGCTTTACCGCTCGATCGACTCCGCTCACGGTTCCAATCGCCTCGAACGCAGCGCTCGCGTACACCGAGCCCGCGCGCACTTGATCGACTTCCGCACGTGTCAGGCCGATGGTCAGGAGAAAAAAAATGTCCTCACGGCTCAACGCCGGATCGCTCGTCATGTCGATGGAGAGCTCTTCGAGATCGCCGTAAGCATGCAGCGTGATGCGCCACAGATTTCCGCCGCTGCCTCCGCTCGAAAGGGTGCCAACACCAGCGGCAGCACCCGAAGCGCCGCCTGCGGCCGATCCGCCCGTAGCAAGCGTGCTGTAGCGCCGATAATCGGTCACGGCAACGACGTCGACATGCGGAACGATGCGTGTCGGATCGTCGAAGCGTATCTGTGCCGTACGTATGTCGAAATCGTTGGCGAATACACGGAAATGTCCGCCAGGCAACGCGCTGAGTTCACCGCGCAGGCCGATGCGCTGGTTGGTGCCGGAGACGTGAATGCCGTGCGAGTCAATCCGCAATTGCGTTTCAACGAGGTTGTTGCGGATGCGCAGCGGCGAGCTTGCGCGCACATCGAAGCCAAAGGCGACGACATCGAGCGAAGGATCATAAGACTCGACCACGGTGCGTTTCGTGCGGCCTCGCAAATCCGTCAGGTTGAGGGAGAAAGGCTTGTTCGCGTCGAACGACTTGATGTCGACATACCCACCAACGAAAGGCAGCCGGCCCACGGCCGTCGTGGCGCGGGGGTTCTCCGTCACCTCGAGATTCGCGTCGAGCGTAGCCCTTACCCCTTCAACGGGTGTAAAATACAAGTTTCGCGCGGTGACGTTGGCTACGGCGACACCGAGCGCGCCTTCGTGGATGGGCATTCGAGCCGTGGCGCTGACGTCGCCGCCGAGCATTTTTCCTTTTGCGCGTGTCACGCGAGCCTCGTTTTCGTCGACCACGGCGTCGACGTCGACCTCGGTGATGCCGCCGGGAAGGCCTTTGATGGCGAACTCGCCCGCACGAACCTTGAGCTGACCGTCGAACTGCGGGCTCATCGCCTTGCCGCCAAGGCGCACCTTGCCGCTCAAGGTGCCTTGTGCACGCGACAGGCGCGGGACGACACCCACCAGAACGCCGAGATCGATCGGCGAAAGCTCCGCGTCGAGCGAAAGTTCGGCTCCGCGTGTTACTTGTTTTACCGCACCGTTGATTGAGAACGCGCCTTTGAGACCGTTCGGTGCCGTGATTTCGAAGGTCAATGCAGGCACCGTGAGCACGTCGCCCGTGAGGGAAAGCGCACCGAGCTGGGAGCGCAATTCGAGCTGCTCGCCGCCGCGCGTAACGCGTATTTCCTTTGGGGTGAAAACTGCTTTGGCGTGCGCCAGATCGCTCGTGGCAATGCGCTCGAGAACGAGATCACCAGAAACTTCGCCGCCGAAGGGTGATTCAGCCGCGCCGGGTTCGTCGCTTTGGTCGGTCGCCACGTTCGCCACGGTCGCGAATGCCCTGCCGACGGGTCCGAGATCGAAGCGAACCATCTCGACACGCCCCGCAATGACCGGCGCTTTCTGTCGTGTCATGGTCAACCCGTCAAGATTCACCTGGCCGCCGAAAAGCGCGCCAGAAACGGCAATGGCACCTTGCACGGATGTATCATACATATAAGCTTCTTTGTCGAACGGGGCTGTGACTGGCCCACCGCACGCGGTCTTTCCGACAATCTTCGGTGGCTCTGGCTTGTGCGTGAAAGCAACGTGGAGATCAGACCCGCCGAAAGGGGCACCGCGAATGCGCAAAGGCGTGAGGTTCACGTCGGCGTCGACAGCAAAGGCGTCCACCGTGCCTGTGAGACGTGCAACGCCGGAGGCTGACCCTTCAAGCCCCGCAGCCGATGGACCAAGGAGGTCGGCGCGCGCGAGCGGAAGCCCTTGCAACACGAAACTGCCTCGCATGTTGCCACCGCGGTGGATGAACACCGAGCCCAAAACCGAGCCGATGGCCACCCTGCCCTGCTTTTTGACTTTGGAGAGCGAGAGCGATCGCACGTCGATGTCGGCGCCGTAAATTCCGGCCTGCCGATCGCTCCAGCGATAGTCGAAATCGGCAACGCCTTCGTCAAACTTCTCGCCGTTGAGGAGCAGATCTCGGCCCGTGGTTGTCGCCGACACATCGACGTAACCGCCTTTGCACGCGTCGTCTGGGCCGCCGAGCGCGACGTGAACGCGCGCGCTCGTGCCGAGCACACCGCCGAGATCCGCAAATCGAGGATCGTCGTCAAACTTGAAGACGGACAAGAAATCGCGAACATCGAGGTTGCTCGATGTAACTTGCGCGTCGAGCACCATGGTGGCAGCAGTGCCAAAGTCGAGACGGCCCGTTGGCATCTCGTAGGTGCTGCTGCCCTTCTGCGCATGCACATCGGTGAAACTCACCACCTCCTTGTCGAGGTGCTCAACGAGCACATGTGCCTCGGTAATGTTGCCGAAGGCGATCTCATTGGGTTTGTCGCCCAAGGTATAATTTTGGACGCTGAAATCACCGGCAATGCGTAGATCCCCAAATGGCCCCGTCACCGTGCCTTTTGCCTGTGCAATGCCGCCCATGGCCACACTGCCGATGGGAGAGATATCTCCGAGGTTGATCTTGGCATCCGCAACCTCTACGCGCAAAACCTCGTGGAAACCCAGCGAGACGAGCACGCCGCTGACCACGCCGCGAGCCGTGGTCACCGTGCAATTCTGGAAATCGATGGCTTGTGGGCGGAGCGCGATCTTGCCTTTGATGGTGTTGTCGCCCACGCCGATGGCGCGCGTGCGGTTCTTGTCATCGACCGGTGCATCGTAAACCGCAAAGTTGGTCGTGTGCGCGACGAAGTCGCCGTCGAGTTTCAAGTTGTCGAGCGTGCCGTGGATGCCCGTTGCATGAACCTCCTTGAGATCCCAAGTTACGTGCGGTGATTGCGATACGCCGAGATCGCGCATGAGCGAGGTGAAGTTGACATCGCGAACATCGATGTTCGCTTTGAGAGGAATGCCTTTGGCAAGCGGGCGCACCTCGATATCGCGAATGTCGGCAACGCCGTCGGCGATTTGAATGCGGGTCAGTGCACTCGTGACAACACCTTGTTTGACGGAGAAATCGCTTTTGATGGTGCGTGCAAAATGGTAGCGACCAATGCTGATTCCTTCGGCTTCGAGGTGCCCAATCACATCGGGAATGGGTGCGCCAGGTGCATAGTGCAAATCAGCATCGACCGAGACCCAGCCGTCCACTTCGGGCGCGCCTGCAAACCGATCGAGCAATGCGAGCGGGGCTCGCACCATCGCATGGCCGTCAAGGTAAGGGATGTCGCCTTTCGATGAAGGCATGGCAACCGTCAAGTGCCCAAGCGACAAGTCAAAATTACGCTTGTCGTCTCTGTCAAGGTTGCAATTGAGCGACGTTCCCTGTGCCGAATCGAGATCCACGGCGCCATGGGCCGACAAGCGCCGAACGACGATGCGCGAGGGCTCGATGCGCGCCCGACCATCGATTCGGCAGAACACGTCCTCGTCGACGGCGAACTTTCCTTCCTTCGGCTCGAGCATGCGAACCACATCGGAGCGTGCTTCAGCAACGCGAACGGCAACCTCGAATGCTGCCGCGCCGTGGCCGTCGTCGTCGATCGTGACGTCGGCATCGATTTCCTTGGCGTGCGCATGCACGCCGTCGATGTCAATGTCGACGTCGGCGTCGCTCGCGGAGACAACCGAAATGGGCGGACGTTTCATTGGTCCGGTACCTTTCGACTCGGGCAGATTGAGCGTCAGGTTCTGGAGCTTTCCATTTCGCATCACCACGCGCACACGCGGCTCTTCCATCTCGATCTGATCGATTGTGATCTTTCCTGAAAGAAGGCCAAAAAGTTTGGGGCGCACCGTGACATGTCGCGCGGTAAGGAAAGGGCCGCCGTCGTCAGTCGAAGCAACCCGCAAGTTGCGCAGCGAAACCGCGAGCGGCCACAAGTCGACGAAAAGCTCATAGTTTGCGTCGATGCCGAGACCGGAGACGATCGCTGCGCGCGTTTCGCGCGTGGCTATGCTGCGGGCCCACTTGGTTTGCACAACGAGAGCGATCGATGCCGGCAAGATCCCAACCACGGCGAAGATCGCACATATGACGCGCGCCACGAGCCTGCCCCAATCGCGACGGTTGCGACGATTGCGACGCCGCACGGGCGGGAGCGGAGGGAGTGAGGAACCAATACTTGGCGAATGCATCAGACGAAGCGACCGGTGAAGAGCATAATTTTAGTCGGCGCCGCCTAAAATTGCCCGTTTCCGGAGCCCTTTCGACTACGAATGCCGCTGCGTAGAAACTATGAGACGTGGCACCAAAGGGATGATCCCCGGCAACAAGCTTGTTCCGCCGCTCGTCGCACGCGCCGAAAGACTTGCGCCCGAGCAAGTCATCGCGCTGCTCGAACCTTTCGTGCTGCCACGGCGACGCGAGCGGCTTTGTGCCATGCTCGACAAGCGACTGTCGAGCGTGCAGGTCCTTTTCGACGCGCCTCATGATCCGCACAATGGCGCGGCAGTGGTTCGCTCGTGCGAAGCTTTCGGCGTGCAGTTCGTCCACGTCGTCGAGCGCGGTGAGTCGTTCCTCGCATCCCCCACCGTCACGCGTGGCTCGGAAAAATGGATAGACTTGCGTGCGTGGACAACCAGCGGCGATGCCATCGAGCACTTGCGCGCCCAGGGCCTCGAGCTTGTCGCAGCGCACCCCGACGGTGAGCTTTCACCTCTCGATCTCACCGGCATTCCGCGACTTGCGATCGTTATTGGAAACGAGCACGACGGGATCGCGGTCGACCTTGCACGAGCGTGCAACCGTCGCGTTCGCGTGCCAATGCGCGGCTTCGTCGAGAGCCTGAACGTCAGCGTGAGCGCCGCGGTTTTGCTCGCGCAAGCAACACTCGGGCGGCAGGGCGACTTGTCGGAAACCGACCGGCGCCGGCTTTATGCTCGCGGCTTGTATTTCTCCGTGGCCAAAGCCGAACAGATCCTCACCGAGCACTTCCCATTGTAGGGTAGGGGCGCGATTCATCGCGCCCTCGGGAAATGCCACGGTCGGGCGCCATGAATGGCGCCCCTACGAATTTTCACGCCAGCTTTTTTGCCAACTCACCCGACTGATCGAGCTCGCGCAGATCGTCGAACCCGCCAACGGGCTCACCTTTGATAAAGATTTGCGGCACGGTGCGCCGGCCGCCAGTGGCTTGCACGAGCCACGCGCGCTTGTCGGGATCGCTCGTGACGTCAACCTCTTCGAAGGCAATGCCGCGGTCTTTCAAAAATGCTTTGGCACCAACGCAATACGGACAAACCCGAGTGGAATAAACAGTGACATCAGCGCTCATGGCGAACAAAGTATCATAGTCACGGACGTAACTTTCGCCAGGAGCGTGATAGCGTCGGTGGTTGATGGCTGCCGAGCAGACAATCCACCTCGAGCGATATGCACCCGATGCGAAGGCCCTGGTGGCCGGCGCGCAAACTCTCGCCGACGAACGCAAGCACGTTCAGGTCGAGCCCATTCACCTGCTGGCGCGCGCGATCGATCGCGATCGAGGTGCGGCCGAAGTTTTCAAAAAGGCCGGCGCGGATCCAGCCGACGTCGCAGCCGAAGCAGAAGCGCAGCTCGCCAAGCTCCCCAAAGCGGGCTCTGGGCTCGCATACCTCTCGTCAACCATGCTTGCGCTGCTCGCGCGCGCCGAAAAAGAATCCGACAAAGCAACCGTTGGCGTCGAGCACCTGCTCAACGCGCTGTCGCAAGAAATTCGCGGACCCGCAGCCGTGGTGCTGCAAGCCTTTGCGCTCGGGCCTGGATCGCTTCGGCCGCACATGGCTGCACTCTACAGCGTGCCACGTGATACCGCGGCCGCCGGGACCGCCTCATCGAGCAGCGACGTGCTCGCACGTTACGTTCACGATCTCACGACGCGCGCTAGCCAGAGCGGGTTCGATCCGGTCATCGGGCGCGACACCGAGGTGCGAAGGCTGCTTCAAATTCTTGAGCGCCGCCAGAAAAACCACCCGCTCGTGGTTGGCGAGCCAGGCGTCGGCAAAACCGCCATCGCTCGGGCACTCGCGATGCGCATCGCTGCGGGCGATGTCCCGCAGAACCTCGCGGCGTTGTCGATCCTCGAACTCGAAGTCGGCCAGCTTCTCGCCGGCGCGAAGCTGCGCGGCGAAATCGAAGATCGCCTCAAGCAAGTCATCTCGGCTATCTCGAAGCAAGACACGCTCTTGTACATCGCTGCGCTCGAGTCGCTCCTTGGTCAGGGCGGCGCCGGCAGCGGCGTGGGTGACTTGCTCAAGCCAATGCTCGCGCGAGGTGACGTGCGCGTGCTCGCATCCACAACGCCCGAGGGCATGCGCAAGCTCGCCGACAAAGACCCGGGGCTACTTCGCCGGTTCACGGTGCTCGCCATCGATCCACCGACGCCAGAACGAGCCATCGAAATTTTACGTGGAATAACGACACGTTACGAGCAGCACCACAAAGTCCAAATTGGCGACCCAGCGATCGTCGCGGCCGTGCGGCTCGCCAAGCGCTACGTGCAAGAGCGCGCGCTGCCCGACAGCGCCATTGATTTGCTAGACGAAGCAGCCGCCAGACAACGCGTCGAGATCGACGGTCTCCCTGCTGACATGGATGACGCGATCCGCCGCGTTGCTTCGCTCAAAGCGCAGCTCGCAGGCCTTGCCGATGACACCGACGCGATGAGCATGAAAACGCGCGACCGCATCACGAAAGAGATCGGCGAGCTCGAGCCGTCGGTCGCCGAGATGCGCGCGCAGCTCGAGTCGCGTCGCGGTGCGCTCGCCGCACAAGCCGCGATCGGCGAAGAGATGGCGCGGCTCACCATCGAGCTCGAACAGGCGCGCAAAGAGCAAAATTTCGCCAAGCTTGGTGAGCTCGAACACGTGCAAATTCCCGAGGTGCGAAGGCGCCTCGACGCAGCCAACGCGGCCGTCGACAAAGCAGGCCTAGCGGGCAGTGCATCGCGCGTTGTCACCGAACAGGGCGTGGCTCAGGTGCTCGGCGACTGGACAGGCATACCTGTCGCGAAAATGCTCGAAGCCGAAAGCGACAAGCTTCTCAAGATGGAAGAGCGTTTGGGCGCTCGCGTCGTGGGTCAAGGGGAAGCCGTCAAAGCCGTTTCAAAGGCTGTGCGACGCGGGCGCGTTGGATTGCGCGATCCGGGCAAACCCATTGGAAGCTTTCTTTTCCTTGGGCCTTCGGGCGTTGGGAAAACCGAGCTCGCCAAAGCACTCGCGGAATTTCTCTTCGACGACGAGCAGTCTATGACCCGCCTCGACATGAGCGAGTTCATGGAAAAGCACATGGCGCAGCGCCTCGTTGGCGCGCCGCCTGGCTACGTTGACAGCGAGGAAGGCGGATTTCTGACCGAAGCCGTGCGTCGTCGTCCATACAGCGTGCTTCTCTTCGATGAAGTCGAAAAAGCACACGTGGACGTTTTCAACCTGCTGCTCCAAGTGCTCGACGACGGAAGGCTCACCGATGGGCGCGGGCGCACGGCCGACTTTTCAAACACAGTCGTGATTATGACGAGCAACATTGGCTCGCAGCGCATTCTCGAGACCGAACCCAAGCTTTTCGAATCCGACGAAGGCCGCGAAGCCTTGAGTGACGTGCTGCGCGAAGAGCTAAGAAATTTCCTGCGCCCGGAGTTTCTGAACCGCATCGATGATGTCATCATCTTCCGTCCGCTGTCGAAATTGGATCTTCGCGGCATCGTCGATATCCAACTTCGGCGGCTCGAAAAGCTAATGACCGATCGCGAATTACTCCTTGATTTGACCGAAGCCGCAAAGAAAAGGCTCGTCGAAATTGGCTACGAACCAGCCTTTGGCGCACGCCCGCTCAAACGCGCCATTTTGAAGTGCGTGCAAGATCCACTTGCCGAGGAAATTCTCGCCGGCGGCTACAAAAATGGCAGCACGGTGCACATCGACACCGAAGGCGAAGGCTTCAAATTCAACAAAGGCTAAAGAGGCTAAGTGCCAATGCGTGTGCACCTCATCGGCATTTCAGGAACGGGAATGGGGCAGCTCGCGATGCTGATGCAGCAAGCGGGGCACGATGTTGGCGGCTCGGACGTGGCGTTCGATCCGCCCATGGGTCCGGCACTCGAAGCCGCCGGCATTCGATGCTTTCGTGGCTATGATGCCACCCACATTTCCCCATCGCTCGATCGCGTGATTGTTGGCAACGCAATTCGCAGAGACAACCCCGAAGCCGCAGCGGCTAGCGAACTCGGCGTGTCTCGATATTCGATGTCAGCCGCGCTGCGCGAGCAATTCTTGATAGGGCGAAAACCGCTCGTCGTTTGCGGCACGCACGGCAAAACGACGACGAGTGCGATGTGCGCGTGGGTTCTGTCGCAAGCAGGGCTCGATCCGGGCTACTTCATCGGAGGATTGCCAAAGAATTTTCCTTCGGGCGCATCCATTGGCAGCACGAAGCGAAGGCTTGACGCGACATTGGCGGCCGCACGAGCGCCGTTCGTTGTCGAAGGCGACGAATACGACGCCGTGTACTGGCACAAGGAGCCCAAGTTTTTCGACTACATCGGCATTGGCCACGACGACGTCGTGATCCTTACGAGCGTCGAGCACGATCACGTCGACATTTATCCTTCTGCGCAGGTGTACGAGGCGCAATTCGCAGCACTTCTATCGCGCCTGCCGCCATCGGGCTTGCTCGTTTGCGACGCGCACGATCCGCGTGCTCGTGACATTGCCCAACAGAGCGCGCGCGCTCCTATCGTGTATTATGCAATAGATGGCGACGATGCCGGCAATGTCACGCCAACTTGGCAAGGCGCGCTAGCTCCTTTCGACCGCGCGTCAGGCACGCAGCCGTTCGATCTTTACGCAGGCGGATCGTATTGCGGCCGCTTTTCACTCACGGTGCCCGGCGCACACAACGTTCGCAACGCCATCGCCGCCGTCGCGGCGTGCGCCGAAGGGTTCGGCGTGGGCGTGGCAACCGCACGAGCAGCCTTGGCATCGTTTGCGGGTGTTCGGCGGCGGCAAGACTTGCAAGGTATGCCTGGGGGCATCGCCGTTTACGACGACTTCGCGCATCACCCCACGGCTGTCGATGAAACACTTCGTGCGCTGAAATCGAAATATCCCGACGGGCAGCTTTGGGCTGTCTTCGAACCTCGCTCGGCCACCGCGTGCCGCTCGCTTCACCAAGCCAAATATGCTGCGGCTTTCAATGCTGCCGACCGTGTTCTGCTCGCGCCGCTCGGGCGAACGAACATCGCCGAATCCGAGCGGCTCGACGTTGAAAGGCTTGCGCGTGACATTGGCAACCGCGCCGAAGCCATGCCAAGCGTCGAGGCCATTGCTGCACGCATCAAAGGCGGCGCACGCTCGGGCGATGTCGTTGCCCTCTTGTCGAACGGCGCCTTTGGCGGCTTGCTCGCTCGGTTGCTCACCTCGCTCGCGCCAGAAGGATCAGCCTCGTGAAGCACGGCAAGCTCGAACGCGTTCTCGATGTCTGCCGCAGTGCCGCGCACGACGCCGGTGCGTTGGTTTTACGCGGCTTTCGGCACAAGATGGTCATCGAGCACAAAAGTTCGGTAGAAGTTGTCACGAAGTTCGACCGCGAAAGTGAAACGTTACTGCGCTGTCGGCTCAGCAAAGGTTTAAATTTCCCGATTGTTGGCGAAGAACTTGGCGGCCGCCTTACCGAAGAAGCAGTTTTGTACGTTGACCCCATCGACGGCACGACGAACTTCGTGCACGGTCATCCATTCTGGTGTGTGTCGATTGGGCTCGTGAGCCAAGGCGTGCCAATTCTCGGTGTGGTTGTTGCGCCAGCGCTCAGCATCGAGTGGTATGGCGTGTGCGCGAGCGACGCGCCGCCTGTTGCGAAACGCGTCGCTTCGAGCGCGCAGCAGCACACGCGCAATATGCAAGAGAGCAGCGCCAGCGCCGTCATCACCGAAGGGCCGTGCATCGTGAGCCCCACCGCGCGCTTTGAAGATTCGCTCCTTGCAACGGGTTTTCCCTACGACCGCGCCACAAGCCCAGACAACAATTTCGATACATTCGTAGCGATCAAACGTCGTTGCCAAGCCGTAAGGCGTTGCGGCTCGGCGGCCATTGACTTGTGCCTTGTCGCCGACGGCACCTACGAGGGCTACTGGGAACGCAAGCTGCGGCCTTGGGACATTGCTGGTGGCAGCGCAATCGTGCGAGCAAGTGGTGGCCAGGTTAGCGATTTTGACGGCGGCGGCGATTACATCACCACCGGTCACATCGTGGCCACCAATGGCGCCATCCATAACAAGCTTTTGCGCGAACTCGCCATGTCGCGTCCAAAATCAGGTCCAAAATCAGGATAGGCGCGCTAACGCGGCTGCGACTAACGCGGCTAACGCGATAAGCCAACGCAACTCGTCAACACGGATATACCGCTTTCCAGTTGACGAGGGTAAACGAGATGTGCCTTAATTGAAGGCTCATACCTCGCAGTTGCGACGGCCAAGCCCGTTAAGGAGAAACGCATGTCGACCACGCCGCCTGCACCGAAAGTCGCAAACCCCGGCCCCTTGGGGCTCTTGGGATTCGGGATGACCACCGTGCTTTTGAATTTGCATAACGCCAACATCATCGGGCTTTCGATCGTGATTGTCGCGATGGGCCTCGCTCTCGGAGGTGCCGCGCAGCTCGTTGCAGGTATCACCGAACTGCGATTAGGCAACACGTTTGCTGGCACCGCCTTTACCGCCTACGGGTTTTTCTGGTGGTCCCTCGTGCTTATCTGGGCCAATCCATTCCAGGGTGGGAAGATCGTCGCCGCGGACGGAACCGCAGTAGGTTACTATTTGCTTCTTTGGGGTATTTTCACGCTTTTCATGTTCTTCGGCACCCTTACCCACAATCGAATCACCCAGATTGTGTTCGGAAGCTTGGCCGCACTCTTTTTCCTTTTGGCTGCCGGAGATTTTACGGGAAATAAAAGCATTACAGTTTTTGCCGGGTACCTGGGCATTTTCTGCGGTCTTTCCGCGATGTATTCCGCTGTGGGCCAGATTGTTCACGAGGAACACAAGAAGAAGTTTTTCCCATTGATATAAGGTCGAGGCGGTCGACGTGTAGGGGCGCAGCATGCTGCGGCCCCTACGGATTTACGGCAGAAACGCCGGTGAACCAAATTGGATTCGTAAACGCAAGCGGCTGAATCGGCATGAACGGCAATGCGTCGTCGAGTGGGCGATCGCCTCGAACGATCGCAACAATCCAATGCGCATTTTCGGGGAGCACAACGTCGAGATCGGCTTCGAAGCGAATCGCTCTTTGGGCCGATTCTTCTCGTGTTCCTTCCTCTTTGCCGAGGAATGTCGGCCTTGATGGCACCGTTTCATGGAAGATCCCTTGCGTGATTCCAGGCGCCGGAGTCGAAATGCCGGCCACGAGATCGACCGATGTAACATCAACCCAAGGCGCCGCGCGCACGCGCAGCTTCCCCAAAAGCTTGCCGTGGGGCAGTGGCAACTCATCACCAGGTGTTGCGGTTTTGCCGGCCGTTCGGAGAGAAAGCTCAATGACTGGTCCGCTTGAAACGAAGCTTCGTCCCTTTTTTACGGCAGCAACGACTTCGCGCGTATCGATGGGAAGGCCAGTGTCACCCGCCGCCGTCGGGTCGATGAGCGCGAACGTGCGCGGGTAGCCTGCCCATTGGTATTGAATGCGATGCGAGTCGCTGCTGCCCGTGGCGGCGTAGTGCTTGCCAAGGTTTAGTAGCGCAAACCAATCTTCCATGACACGCAAAACCTCGGCAATGTGGTGTGACTCATATCCATTATAAACTTCGAGCGTGTCGAAGTTGTCTTGCATGCCCTCTGGAATGTGCCCCGACTTTGGATCGAAGCCGGCCATCTCGAAGTAGCCAATCCCCATTTGCATACGCGGGTGGTTGACTTGCACAATGCCATTGGGTTCTCCGCGTCGGGCTGCCGAAAAAACGGCGCTGGCCGTGGTTCCGACGAACGGAGGAACCTCCAAACCCAGCGGATACGGGAAAACGCCGAAATGCCCAATGCTTGGACTTTCGGTCGTCACTTCGACGCCGGTTACGAACGAAAACTGCCGGCCCATATTTAGATAACGAGCCGCCGGGCCGTAATCGCCTACGATGTTGTGCTCGCTTGGCACCGCGAAGTCGATGCCTGCTGCAACGAGCGACAACACGCGATCTTCCGGCGTCACGGGCGAGTCGAAGCTTGGGCTCGCGTGTACGTGCAGATCGCAACCAACCATTCCCGGTGTGGGAACGACATGGCGAAGCTCGAGCTCGACGTCGGTTGTCTGGTTGCTGGTAATTTCAATGGTTTGCGCGTCGATGCTCCACTCGATGCCGTGAGTGGCCGCAACGCGGTAATGCCCAACAGGCAATGGAGTGGTCACAGGGCCGCCCAGGACGTCCATGAGCGGGCCGGCGCCCGACGCGCGGTAATCCGGCCCGAAGTTCGGGTCTATCGTACCGTCGATTCCCTTGACGAGCAGGCGTGCAACGATTGGCTCTTTCGTGTCCACATCGACAACGCGCGCGCGGAGCTCGCCTGGCGGCGAAACATCGAGAGTCAAGTCCCCCGGCGCTCCAGGCAAAAAGCGAATCGGGGGGCTTTGCGCGCCAGAGTCGAGCTCGGCGGAAAAGCTCGTCGCTGTTTTCGGAGTGTCGATCCTGAATCGTCCCTTTTCATCGGTTGAGGCGCGGACATTCGGCCGTCCATGGTCGTCGCGAGCAACGACTCGTGTGCGCGTGCGTGCCCCGGTGACCATGCCCGAGACCAAGGCCGTGTCCACGTGAAGAAGGCTGTAAACGGGTCCCCAAATCGCCTGGCTCGACGAACCCACGAGAAGACTGAGATTGAGCCGCACGGGCCTGGCAGCTGCGCCGGCTCCTTTCTCGTGCGCCTCGGGCGCATTCTCGGTGCTGCTCGAGACAACGAGCCGTGGTCGCGCGCCGGCTTCGTCAACGTCTGGCGCTCGCAAGCTTATCTTTGGCATTGCTTGCGTGGGATCCGCGGAAGCCATCGCGAAAGGATGCACGTCATCGTCAAGGACAACGGCTCGCGCCGTCACATCGCCCAGATCGGAAAGCAAACCCGTGCCCGGCACAAACACCGCGCGCGAGCCGGGCGCCATACCAAGGCTAAGCGCATACGAATGCGCGACACTTCTTCCATCAGGCGTAACAACGAGGCTTATCGCAAGCCCTTGGGATAAAGAGGAAGACGAATCCATCTTGAGTTCGAGAAAACCCACGGAGTGCTCGTCGCCAATTGGGATTGGAAAAGTCGCTGACCATCGTCCTTGTTGCAGCTCAATGTCACTCTCCGGCACGCGAAAGGGCCGCTCGGCGCCGTCGACAACAAGTGACAATTCGACATCGAGCTCACTTCGGCCATCCAAAGTCCGCATCGTGAGGTGACCCAACGCCGGCGAGAAGAGCGCACGTGCGAGCGGCCCGCCGAGCTCGACGACTTCGCCCGTGCGCGCATGACGTGACAACCCCTGGAAGTCTCTCAGCACGACGATGGCGATGGCAGCGGTAAAGAGAATGGGCAAAACCACGCCGAGAATGTCTTTCGGACGCAGGCGCGCGGACTTTTCGCGATCGAGCACGGCCACTCCACTAAAACGGCATTACGAACTTACCAGAAGAGCCTTCGGCCCGGACACTGTGGCCTCGCGCACTTCCTTTTTGATTGCAAGCTGCACATTGAGCGCAACGTGCCCGCCGAGCTCGGATTCAAAGCCTTCACCCCATTCGACAACGAGGATGACGCCGTCGCCACGTCGCTCCGCGAGACCAAGGCGTGAGATTTCCAAGGCAGTCCGCTCACGGTTCGCGCCTTGTTCGCGTAACCGAAAAAGATCGGCATGCGCAAAAACGACGTGCGGCGTTTCGTATTCTTGCATCAGCGTGAAAGTCGGGCTCGCGATGGCAACACTTGGCGGCACACCAAGGGCGCGAGCCATGGCGCGCGCCAGAAACGTTTTCCCTGCGCCGAGTGGACCGGAAATCATGACGAGATCGGTCGGCTCGAGAGCTTTCGCGATGCGCGTTCCCAAGCGCGTCGTATCGCGGCGTGTGGCAAGGCGAACGAGATACGATTCAAAGATCCGCATCGTCGCGAAGAGACTAGCAGGCTGCTGAAAAACGAAGTTTTGAAGCAGCTTACCAAATCAAGCGGAGCGCTCGCGTGGGGTGGGGACCCCGAAAGACCGCGCTCTTTCGGGGCGGGGAGGCGCGTGCCTCCCCGAGATGAAACGTGAATAGCAGGCTGCTGAAGACCTTTTCAGCAGCCTGCTATGTGCTCCGAACTTTTCTGTCTCGCCGTTTTCCTGGCAAAGCGCATATCCTTCGAATTCGGAGGTATTCCTCTTGTCCAGTTGGCCGCCTCTGTTCGCCATGTTCGAGAGCGAATCTGCCGACGAGCTACGCCTCGTTCCGGGCGACGTCCCACACGTCATCGCTGGAGGGAAACGGCGCGATCTCGCAACGCAGCCGATGAGTGCACACCTCATCTTTCAGGCTGCATCCGAGCTTCTTTCGCAGGAAGAGATAGACGAGTTACCCAGAAATCGGCCACGCATCGTGCGTCACGACCATGGCGACACCTCGTACCTCGTCGAGGTTGGGCGCGCTGCCAACGGCATTTGCCTTGCCATTCGCCCTTCACGCGGCCCGGCCTCGCGACCGCCCGGCGCCGGCGCAAAACCACCCACCGTGGCGGCGCGTGCCATCAGCATCACAACGTCAGCGGGAAGCATACGCCGCATCGATGCGCTGCTGGCGCACATGCAACAAATCAAAGCTTCCGATTTGCACCTATCAGCCAACAATTCACCCGCTATGCGTGTGGACGGCGAAATTCACTTCCTAAAGCAATATCCAGCTCTCGCTTCGAGCGACATCGCCGCAATGGTCGACGAGATCATGACACCCAAGGCTGCGGCCGACTTCGAAGAGCTTCACGACGCCGCCTTCGCCTACGAGCTCGCTGGCAAAGGTCGCTTCCGCATCAATGTTTTTCAAGACCAAAACGGCGTAGGCGCCGTGCTTCGCCACATTCCGATCGACATTCTATCGGCCGAAGAGCTCGGTTTGCCGAAAGCATGCCTTGACCTCTGCGCGCTGCCTAAAGGCCTTGTTGTCGTCACGGGCCCCACGGGCTCGGGCAAGTCGACCACGCTGGCAGCCATGATCCATCATATCAATAAAACCCGATCGGATCACATCCTTACAATTGAAGACCCTATCGAATTTGTGCACAAGAATAACCTTTGCCTCGTCAACCAGCGGGAAGTCGGCCGGCACACGAAAAGCTTCAAAAGCGCTCTTCACGCGGCGCTCCGGGAGGATCCAAACATCGTGCTCGTCGGCGAAATGGACGATTGCGACACCCTCGCCATGGCCATTGAAACAGCAGAAAAAGGTCCGCTCGTTTTTGGCACTCTGCACATCACTTCTGCCGTTGGCACCGTCCAGCGCATCGTCGACCAGTTCCCCAAAGACCGCCAGGCGCTCGTCCGCGTGATGCTCAGCGAGTCGCTCAAAGGCATAATCGCACAAGCACTTTGCAAAAAGATAGGCGGAGGCCGCACCGTTGCGCACGAAATTCTGCTTGGCACCTCGGCGATAGCCTCGCTCATCCGCGACGGCAGAACTCTCGAGATGCCAAGCGTCATGCAAGCGTCGAAGGCGCAGGGCATGCTGACCATGAACGAATCGCTTTTGTCGCTGGTTCAGCGTGGCGAAATCGAACCCAAAGAAGCGTGGCTCAACGCCATCGACAAAAGCGAACTCTTAAGCATGTTTCAAGCTTCGAACATCGCGACAACGTTTTAGCCAGCTTTGTCGATGCGGGGATCCTGCTCCGGCTCGTCATCACTTTCGTCCTCCTCGTCGTCGTCATGAGGCTTGCTATGCACGTCGTCGGTGGGCCTTGGGTTGATGTCGCCAAGCGATTCGGCGCTCATCGCAAGCTTTGGATTCCTTCTCGCGATGTCCCAGAACTTCGCGTAGAAAAAGGGCACGATCATCGCGGTAAAAAAGCCAATCCATTGGCTGGTTGACGGGTGCATGAGCACGCTCGCGCCGAACGTCGCGGGCCGAAGCGCCAAGTAGGCAACGATCGGTGGCACAAACGCAATCACACGTGCCATCGTGCGAACGTGGCGATTTCGAATGCCGAGCGCCATGCCGAACGTGAATGCGATTCCCATTGCCAAGAGCGCGCCTGGCACGAACAGGTGTTCGGTGAACGTGCCAAGTTCACCGCGCTCTGCGTCGTCGCGAAGCATTTCGAGGAGAAAGCGAATGTAGCCATAGGCAAACGCAAACAGAAAAAAGACTTGCCCGCGAAATTTCTGATTTTTGCGCTGCCAAAGCAACACCGCGAGCAGCGCAAGACCCACGAGCGACTCGTAGATCTGCGTTGGATGAACCGGCAGCGAGTGGTTCAACTTCCATAATTCGGCAGCCGCGGGCGTTCCGCGTCCTGCTACGTCGAGCTGCTTGATGAAAGCCGGCGCGCCGTCGCCGCCATCGAGCATGCCTGCACCCCAGTGCGGAAAGGTGCCAAGCTTTTTGAGCGCCTCGGGCGCTGCCTCGGGCAGGCGCTTGCCGAAATCGCAACCGAACAGGTAGCAGCCGATGCGCGTGACGAACAGACCCGAGGCAAGGCTCGGCACCGCAACATCGGCCCATGGCATAAGGCGAATTCTATGGCGTGCAAGATACAACCAGCTGCCAACGAAGCCTCCGAGAAAGCCCCCGTAAGCCACCAGCCCGCCGCGGCGCAGCGCAAAGAAGCTTGAGAACAGAACGCTGCTGCTCGGATCGTGCGGGTTCACGCGGAACTCGTCGAGGTTCGTAATAATGTACAATACACGCGAACCGACAATGGCAGCCAGGGCGGTCACCACGTAGCAGTTGGCCATTGTCTCTTTCGGCAAACCATCTTTGTCGGCGAGCGTTAGCGTCAAATACCAGCCAACGAGGAGCGACAAGCCGAGCATCACGCCGTACGAATAGATGGGTAGATTCGGCGCCTCGAACTTCACGTCTCGCAGCACAATGCCCGCGACAGTCGAAAGCGCGAGAACTATGGCGGCAGATGCCATCGTAGCTCGGTCTTTTCGCCGTAAACCGATGAGCGCATAGATGGCGGCGACAACTGCAATGGCCGCGAGCGCCCACCAAAGTTTGAGCGGCATGTGGGGCAGCGGAATACGAAAGAGAATCGGGTGCATGACGTTCGCCGGGTTTTACCTCAATGTGCCCGTTCGCGACAGCCAATGGCTTGCTTCACGTGTGGTATAGCGACCTCGTGAAAGCGCTTTTTTCTCGAGCTCGCGTGCGGTTATTTGCGCCTTGCACCTTCATGCCCTCGTGGCCTGCCGCATGGGCGGCATGGACCACATGCGCCGCCTGCGCCGCAGCTTGCGTTCCAACCGGAAATGCGCCGCCATTCGATGGTGGAACGACCTCCGCCACGCCGGCCGCTTCGTTCAAGCCGTCCGCGAACATCATGACGGCTCCGTTCGAAGACAACTTCGATCGCCCCAGCAGCGTCGAGTCTATACCAAACGGAGACGATGGCAACGACAGCGGTGAAAACGCGGAAATCGATGCTGCGAGGCGTGACGAAGACGCCGCCGACTCCGTAAGCTACCTTGGCCCGAACTGGGTAGCAGTCCGAACCTCGGCGTGGAAAATTGAAAATGGAAGGCTCTGTGGCCAGGGCGCCCACAACCACCCCGTTTGGCTGAAACGCGTGCTGCCCGTCAACGCGCGCATCGAGTTCGACGCAATTGCGGAAAGCGACAACGGCGATCTCAAGGCCGAAGTTTGGGGCGACGGCCGTAGCGCAGCAACAGGCACGTCGTACACGAATGCGACGAGCTACCTCGTCATTTTCGGCGGCTGGAAAAACTCGATGCAGGTTCTTGCGCGCCTGAACGAACACGGCACCGATCGAAAAGAAATCCGCATCGACAAAGACTCTGACGATCCCCGGCAGCGGCCGGTCGTAAAGGGTCAAGTGTACCGCTTCAAAATCGAACGCACCGACGGCAAGACCGTTCGTTGGTTTGTCGACGACGTCGAATACCTAAGCTGGGCGGATTCGGCACCGCTCGCCGGCCATGGCCACGACCATTTTGGCTTCAATGAATGGGAAGCCAAGGTGTGCTTCGATAACGTGAAAATAACGCCTCTATAAAAGAACCGCTTTCAAGTTGACGCGAGATCGAGGCGGCGGCGAGGTGCGTGTGCTTGTATAGCACACGCACACAGCCTCGCACGGCTCGGCTAGGAGCCCGCGTAAGCGTACGTTGTGGTACGTGCGCAGGCACCGCAGCCGCCAACGAAGAGATCGCGTCAAATCGAAAGCGGGCTAATGGACCGACGGTAGTGTGGGCCGGCTTGTGGATATAGGAGCGAGGGTTTCTTCCTCTTCGTCCAGCTCGTCACAGAACAGAATTGCGCAATACCGGTTGTCGCCTTGGCGAATGCGAGCGCAAAGCTCGGCAAGATCGTCGTCGGCATCGATGATTGTGCCCTCAACGGGCTGAGCCGTGCGAGCGTCGTAACGGCAGTTGTCGAGCGCAACCCAACGGCCGCGATAAGCGTCGCTCGTCCGAATCTGAGGCCATGTCATGCGACTACCCATGAAGCTTCATCGAACCTTTTGCGAAAACAGCGCAGCACAAAAGCACTGTTCATCTTGGCCACCGTTCGCACATCCGCGCAACCGCACAGCCGACTGATGAACACGCCTGAGCGAAAAACTCCCCATGGGGTGGATCGCCTTGCTCACTTGATACATCGCTACAATGCGTTTCGCAGTTCGGTCAAGATGCAGGTGTTGTTTAAGTACAACACCTGAACATTTGATACGCACATCCAGTCGAGAGGTAGACCGCTTTCAAGTTGACGCGAGTTCACGGCGGCGAGGTCGGTCGTGGGCGGTTGCGTTTCATCCACTGCCCTACCCTAAACGCCATCTCTAACGCTTGGCGGTAGTTGAGCCGCGGATCGCAAACGCTTGCGTAATTCCGGTCGAGATCTTCTTCGGTAAGGCCACCGCCAATGCACTCGGTAACGTCTTCGCCGGTGAGCTCGAAGTGGACGCCGCCAAGGAATGTGCCGCAATCGTGATGAACGCCGAAGGTTTGTTCAATCTCGAAGAGAATGTCATCGAAGCTTCGCGTTTTGATGCTGCTCGCCGTAGAAATCGTGTTGCCGTGCATCGGGTCGCACACCCAGAGAACATGGCGCTCGGCGCGACGAACCGCGTCGACGAGCGGCGGCAGCGCGCGCGCAACGTGCGCCGACCCCATT
The DNA here is from genome assembly GCA_009780955.1 of Polyangiaceae bacterium. Lineage (GTDB taxonomy): Bacteria > Myxococcota_A > Polyangia > Polyangiales > Polyangiaceae > Labilithrix. The sequence goes on from WQZB01000013.1 coordinate 22,729, forward strand.
CGAGTAATGACCACGATCTTGCCGACCTCGTTGTTTGGGTTGAGGCGCTCGATCAGGCTTAGCGCATCGGCCGGATCGACCTTTGGCCCGATTTTGATGCCGACGACATTTTCGATTCCGCGGAAAAGCTCGACGTGGGCTCCATCGACGGCGCGCGTGCGCTCGCCAATCCACGGCAGATGCGTCGTAAGGAGGTAATAGCCCTTGCGCCGCGGAACCGCGCGCGTTTGCGCCGACTCGTAGTGCAGGTTCAAGCCTTCGTGGCTCGTGTAAAACTCGACGCGTGTGGCGTCGTCGATGGTTGTCTCGCCAAGTGCCTCCATGAAGTGCAACGCTTCAGCGAGCCTTTGCGAGGCTTGCGTGTATTCTTCACGCAATTCCACGGGGAGATCGGCGCGCGAAAGAAAGGCAAGATCCCAGTATTCGGGATGGTGCAAGTCTGCGAAGCCCGCGGCCGACAGCGACCGCATGAAGTTCAACGTGAGCGCGGCGTGGCCATAGGCATCGACCATGGCGCGCGGATCGGCGTGGCGCGCTTCGGGTGTGAAGTCGGGGCGATTGACCAAATCGCCAAAGTAGCTTGGCAGAACGACGCCATCGCGCTCCTCGGTCAACTTGCTGCGCGGCTTGGCATACTGCCCAGCGAGACGCCCGACGCGCACCACGGGCATTTTGCCAGCGTGGACGAGCACGAGCGACATTTGAAGAAGGATCTTCAGCTTGTTCGTGATGATGTCAGGCTGGCAGTCGGCCAATGTTTCGGCGCAGTCGCCACCTTGAAGCAGGAAGCGCTTGCCCATCTGGGCCTCGGCAACGAGCTTCTTGAGGCGCTCGATTTCCCAAGATGTCACGAGCGGCGGAAGCCGCCTGAGTTTCGCAACGGCAGCTTCGACCCCCGCCGCGTCGTCATACCGGATTTGTTGCGCGCACAAGCGCGCTTTCCATGAATCTACGGACCACGTCACAACCGCCCACTCTAGCAGGGTGCTAAAAAAAAATTTATTTGCTTCGGTCTATTGCCACATACAGCATTGCGCCTTCGCGCCTGACTTGAAGCAGTACCGGCTTGCCTTCGGGTGATGCTTTGACCTTGCTTGCAAGATCGCTTGTATTGCGCACACTCTCGCGGTTGACTTCGACGATGACGTCGCCAGGGAAAAGCGAGCCGTCGGCAGCGCTGCCGGGCGCAACACGCCGAACGACAACGCCACCTTCGGCGTCTTGCACCGAAAGGCCAAGCTCGCCGTGAGGCGATAAGGACGACGAACGCGAAGCCTTCGCGTTCTGCGCCTCGTCGTCTTTGATGGCATCGAGCGTTACCGCAACGACCTTTTCGGAGCCACCACGCAAAAGCTTGATATTGACCTTTGTGCCGGGGCTATGCGAGGCAATGAGGCGTGGAAGGTCTTGCGCGCGGCGGACCTCGGCGCTGTCAACGGCAACGATGATGTCGCCGTTCTTGACGCCTGCGCTGTCTGCGGGGCCGCCCTTCTCAACGTCGGCCGCAAGGGCGCCGCGCGGACTTGCAAGCCCCATGGCTTTGGCAAGCGGCTCGTCAATGGGCTGAATGCGTATGCCGATGCGACCGCGGCTCACGTGCCCTTCTTTGATGAGTTGCGGAAGCACGGCGCGCAGCGCGTCGGATGGGATGGCGAAGCCAATGCCGTGCCCGGCCGGGTTAATCGCGGTATTGATGCCGACCACTTGCCCTCGAGCATCGAAAAGCGGGCCGCCGCTGTTGCCTGGATTGATGGAGGCATCGGTTTGGATGAAGTCGTCGTACGGCCCGGCGCCAATGGTGCGCCCTTTGGCGCTGACAATGCCCATGGTCACGGTGTTGCCAAGACCGAACGGATTGCCAATGGCAACAACGTACTCGCCCACCTGAACCGCATCGCTCGACCCGAGCGGCACGAATGGCAGATCTTTCGCACCTTCAATCTCGAGCACGGCGAGGTCGAGACGCGTGTCGCGACCACGCACTTTGGCCTTGAACTCGCGTTCGTCGACGAGCTTCACGCGCACGGTATCCGCACCATCGACAACGTGAGCGTTGGTCACGACGTGACCTTGCCCATCGACGAGAAAGCCTGAGCCCAGCGCTCGCTGCTTTCGCATGGCTCCGGGGCCTTGTGGAACGTCGCCCGGGCCGCCACGGAAAAAGAAATCGAAAGGCGACTCAGAATCGAAGGCGGGCATTTTCGCTTCATGCTCGACCGTGATGTTGACGACCGACAACTTGACCTTTGCAACGAGCGCCGCAACATCGGGTGCCGCACCGCTGCTGGCGACCTGTGCCGAGCTAGGCGAGGCAAGCGAACTAGGCGTTGTGGCTGCTGGCGGCGTGGCCGGCTGAGAGAGCTGAGAGCCTGTGGGCGGCGGCGGGGTCGACCGGCACGCGCCAAGGGCGAGCGTGCTCAGAACCAGAAGAGGAGCAACCTTGAGCGCATGGCTAGCGGAATTAGCGGAAAATCCCATCGTGACAGCAAGAACGATAGCAGGCCCAGATTCTTCCCACCTAAGCTGATCGCTTTCGATTTAACGCGGTCTAAATGCTTGGTCCCCAAAGACGAAACATCATCAGAACGGTCCAGTCGAAAAGAATGTGAGAAATGACCCCAGGCAAAAGTCGCCCGTAGCGCCGAGCCAAAAAACCCCACACGAGCCCGCCGCCAAGCGCAGCAGCCATGACCGTGGGGTTGTATCCTGCAACTCGATCTTGCAGGGCGAATGCCGTTGGGGCATGCGCGATGGCGTAAAGCACCGCGGCCCAGACCCACGCGCGGCGTGACCCAATTTTCTCTGCAAGCAAGGTCGTCACGAACCCGCGCCAGAGAATTTCTTCGGCGATGGCCATCACGATGATCGCGCCAACCAAGACAGGCGCGTTTTTGCGAAGCATCGATGGATCGCCAAGCTGCAAGTACACGCGCGCAAGCCAGGGTTCGCGCGCGGATCCCACCGGGGCAACGACTTTGGTGAAAACCCACGCCGCACCAAAGAGGACCGCTGCCCCCACGAAGCCACGCGTGAAATCGCCCGCGCGCATGGCCATCCAGTCTTTGAACACGCCATCGTAGTAGGCGCGCACGGCGCCAAACACCGCGAGGGCCACGGTTGGCCCCCCCATCCAAACCAACATGGACGGCTCGCCGGCACGCGCTGCGGCAAAAGCAAAATGAGTCGCGGCCGCAATGACGACAACGATGCCACCAACGGAGACGGCGGGAACAATGTAGAGCAATCGCATTTGCGTATTTGACGTGCGCTGAAGGGCAAGGTAAACGGCAAATTTGCGAGTTTCGGTGGCTGTTGCCGCTTGCATCTCGCCCTCGCCCCGCATCTCGTCACATCGGTGGCGAGGTTGTGGGGCCAAAAAAGAACAGGCGAACATGACGTTCACGGAAGCCGCAGCCGAAGTGCTGCGCATAGCCGGCAAGCCGCTCCATTACAAAGAGATTACCGAGCTTGCCATTGAGAAAAACCTCCTCTCTCACGTAGGCAAAAGCCCCGAGGTCACCATGGGCGCGCGCCTCGCCGCGTTGCTCAAAAAAGAAGACAAAAGCAACCCCATCGTTCGCGTGAAGCCAGGGGTCTTCGCGCTTCGCGAGTGGGACAAGAAAAAAGGCCGCAAAAGTGTGGTCGAAGAAAGCTTTGAGTCAGACGACGACGAAGGCTTCGACGTCAATGCGCTCGAGGTCGAGGCCGCCGCGCATGAAGCTGCAGCGCGTGAAGCTGCAGTCGAAGCCGAAGTCGAACCTCCTACTGTCGAGGACGATGAGCCGCTCGTTGTCTCTGGTGAAGACGCGCTCCGCGCCGATCTTGCAGCGGCAGGTGCTGAATTCTTCGACGACGAAGACGACGACGACCAGCCAATTCTTTCGCCACCATCGGCAGGGCCGAGCGTGTCGAACGACTCGAACGACGTCCAAGGCGTCGGTGCCATCGGTGCCATCGGTGATGGGGGCCGTCGCCGTCGCCGTCGCCGTCGCCGTCGGGGTGGCCGCATCGAAGGCGACAACGATCGCACATCGCCACGCGTTGAAGTCCTGCCACCAGGCGGCGCAATGGCCATCGAAATCTCGGATGCACCCTCTGACTCCGCGCGCGATCCGCTCGCGCCGGCACCGCGCCCAATGGTCCGCGAGCGCCATCAAATCATGGGCGGCGCTTCTCCAAGCATCGACGGCCCTGCTGGCGAAAGCGAAGATTTGTCAGGCCGCGAGCTCGCCGACGCAACGGTCATGGCACTCAGCGGCTTCGACCGCACGCAAGGGCCCGTGCAGATGCGCGCGGTGATCGACTCGCTCATGCGCCGCGGACGAATGAGCGGCGACGCCATGGTTGCGAGCGCGCAGCTCGGCGCCGCGCTCCGCGCCGACAACCTGCGCCGCCACGCAAACGGGCAGCGTCCACGCTTTCGCTTTGCGCAAGGCCCACGCATCGCGCTGACCGACTGGTCGCTCAATGCAGACTTGGTTCGCCTCGAGCACGACGCCCTAGCCGCAGTCGAGCGCTATCGCGATGCCGCGCGCCGCACGATGCTTCGCAAGGTTCAAGAGCTTCCCGGGCACGCGCTTCTCGAGCTCGTTTTGCTCGGCCTCGAGCGCGTTGGCATGACGAATCTCCGCACGGTCAAGCGCGCGGGAGCACCAGGCGGTGAAGCGCACTTTGCGGCCGTCCACAAAACCGGCGCCGACGAAATTCGCACCGCCATCGTTGTTCGCAAAGACGGACGCGAGATAGGTCGCGAGCGCGTCAACGATCTGCGAGGCGCACTTCACCACTACGGCCCCGCATCGGCGGGATGGATTTTGACGATGGGTCAGGTGCTCAGCGGTGCGCGCGACGAAGCCGGAGCTTCTACGGCTGCACCTATCGCCCTGTTCGACGGCATCTCGCTCTGCCGTCTGCTCGAAGACAACGACGTTGGCGTTGTGCGCACGCGCATCTCAACGACGATTCCGGATCTGGAATTGTTTGAAACGCTCCGCGGGTGACCGAATAGGGCAGGCACGGGGGCCTGCCCCTACAACCAACAAAACGCACATTCGTAGGGGCGCGATTCATCGCGCCCTCAGATCCCGCCGGCGGTCGGGCGCCATGAATGGCGCCCCTACCTCTCAAAGGCGGTTAAACGGCGGACGGCTTCGGCGTGAAGCACTGGATTCGCAGCGAGCATTCCGTGCCCTTGCGAGACCGCACCGCGATAGTTGAAGGCTTGCCCGAGCGCGTCGGTAAAAATGCCGCTGGCTGCGCGTACAATGGCGTCGGGTGCACACGTGTCCCAAAGCTTCATGCAACCGCTCGTGGGGTGCGCGAAAATATCGAGCTGTCCGGCGGCAATGCGAACGCCTTTGACGCCAGCGCTGCCAACAGCAACGAGCTCTTTCACGGCAAGTGCTTTGAGCCGCGCGTCAGTGCCCTCGCTCCGATGGTGGCGCGAGACCGCGCAGCGACTGTTCGCGAGTGTGGCAACGTTGCCAACGCGGACGGGCGAACGCGCGCCTCGTGCATCGATCATGAAAGCGCCAACGCCTTCGGCACCAAGATACGTCTCGCCCAGCGCGGGGCATAGAATGACGGCTGCTGTCGGGCGGGCGTTCTCTGCGAAGCCAATCATGATCGCGAACTCGCCGTTGCGATCGATGAACTCGCGCGTACCATCGATGGGGTCGACGAAGAGCGCGGCCCGTTCCTTTTCGAAATTCGCGTACGCGCTTGCATGGCTTTCTTCGGCAACAATGGGCACGCTGGGAAAATCGCGGCCCAGGTGCTCGAGCAAAAGGGCGTTGGCTTCTTTGTCGGCACGGGTAACCGGATCGTTCGGCCCTTTGAGTTCGGTCCCGAAGTCGCCTTCGCCGTAGATGCGCATCACGACCTTCTCAGCCTCGCGGGCCGCGGAATGAAGCTTGTAAAGTACACTTTGGTTGTCGGTCATGATGCGATTCCTACCGTGTCGAGGGCGCGCGGCAGCGCACGCAAATCATCGTCTGAAAGGTAGCGCGGGCCGCTGCCCGTTTCGCGCACGAGCTGTTCGAGTTGAACAACCCTTCGCGATCCGAGAACTGCGCTCGACACGAGATGGTTTGCGAGCACGAAACGCACCGCGGCGCCGCGCATGGTGTGGACGTTGCCATGGACGAGATAACGGATGGCATCGAGCTGCGCGATGCGGTGCTCGAGCTCCAATTTTGTCCATCGGTCTGCGCGGTGATCGCCCTCGGGGAATTCGTGGTCTTTGCTCCACGCGCCGGCAAGCATGCCGTAAGCGAGCACCGAGCGCGCAAGTACACCACAACCGGCAACCATGATGTCGCCCGACAAGCGGTGCATGTCGATCGGGTGCAGAAGGTTGTAAGCGAGCTCGATGACTTCAGCGCCTTGGTCGATGGCAGCGCGTGCAACGTCTTCGTCACCCGCGCAGACGCCCCAGTGTGCAATCGTGCCGGCCTTCTTGAGGTCCTCCATCGCCCGAACGGCGTCGCCGATGGCGATCGTGTTCGGCGTTGGATGATGCAAAAGATAAACTGGGATTGTGGCTATGCCGAGGCGCTTGCACGACCGCTCTGCTGCGGCCACGAGGTAGTCGCGGGTGAAGTTTTTGCGCGCCGGATCGGTTGTACGATCAACGCCGCCTTTGGTGATCACCACGAGGTCGGGGTGATTGGCAAAAAGCTTTCCGATGAGCTGCTCCATCCGGCCGCCGCCATAGGCATCCGCGGTGTCGATTAGGTTGAAACCCATGTCGATCGCTCGGCGCAAAGTTCGCTCGCAATCGGCCTGTTCGACTTTTCCATAGCCGTCGCCTGCGAGCCCCCAGGTGCCAAGGGAAAGCTCGGAAACGAGCAGGCCCGTTTTGCCGAGAGGACGCATTCTCAAAGCGGCCATGTCTTACCATGCCATGCCACCTTGCAGATCGCGTTTGCCCGTGGCTCACAACGCGTCGGAAAACCACCAATGAAACGAGGTAAATGTGGTCCCGAGTGCGGTCACCTCAACGCTCATCGTGCCGCTAACGAGGCTCGCGGGAACATCCAAGACAATCTCGTGCCAACCATCTGGATCGAGCGCGGCGCGCCCGATTGCATGGCCATCAATCGCCACGTGCAGTGCGCCGAACTCTCGGGCCTCGACGCGAGCGATGACGCGGAGAGGTTTCCCGGCGCGGGCACGGGAAGGTGGCACATGCGCATCGAAGCGCTCGCGCGTGCGGTTCGTGCGCCCGCCATCGACAACGATGTTGCCGTTCGGCGCTTGGCCTTCGAAGGCAACTTGCTCACCGTTGCGAGCGCCGCCAAGCTCGTAGCGATGCTCGTCTTCGCTCTCGAGATCGGCCACATCGATCGTGTCGTGAATCGTGCCTACTTGTGTCCACGGCGTTTCGCCCGAGCCAAGGGAATCGTAGCGCGCTTGGTAGATGCCCATGACTTGACCGCCGAGAATCGTTGCATTGGTCACGATCGCCTCGTGCAGCAGAGGCCCAAGAACCGGATCGCACCCCATCCAATCAGGATACACAGCAAAGTATGTTGGCAATGACGCTGGAGCACGCGCGTGCATTCGCTCGTAGTGTTCGAGACGCGAGCCGGGGCCTGCAACCCAGTAGCGACCTTCTGTCGGCGTCGTGAGGCCGACGATGTCGAACGTTGGGCGATCGCCGAAGTAGGCGATCGCACCAGCGTCGTTGAGCCCCACCAGGGCGCTATCGGGCAAGGCCCTCTCGATCCATCGGCCAAGGGCAACTTGCTGGCGATCAATGCCACTTGCCGATTGCGCAACGTCCGCGATGACCCCGTCGAGTCGCGCGGCAAGCAAACCTGCGAATGCACCTGCCACGAGCGCGGTCACGGCCGGCTCGCTCTTTGGCTCGACGCGTGACGCAAGGGTCCCTAAAACACGGGCAAAGCACGCAAGGCCAACGAACCATCCCGTGGCGAACGGCCAAAGGTAACGCAGGCGATTCCATAGGAATGTTACATACATGCATGGTGCAAAGATGGTCAGCCCGAGGACAATCACGGCCGCGGCGCGGAAGATTCTCCCGCTCGCGCGACCGCGCCACGCAATCGCGACGAGACCCGCGCACGCAATCACCGCGCCGCCCTTTGGAAGGAACTCGGCGGCCCAGATTTCACCGTTCAAGATGACGCTGACAACGTCGCGGGCGTTGGCAAGCACGGCGCGTGCGAGCACGAAGCCTTGCAGCGGGTAGTATGGATTTCCCGGCAGCAGCTTGACTTGCATGGTGCTCGACGTTGCCTGGCCGGTGAGCGCAAGAAGAAAAAGGTTTGGCCCGATCGCGGCAAGAAGGAAAACGAGTGCTTTGGCGCGCGAGGCCCAATGCTGTTTGCGCGGAAAGAGAAAGACAGCGAAGCCAACCACGAGCGATGTCAGTGCGCCCTCGGGCCGCAAAAAGGGAGCCGCGACGGAGAGAACAACGAGCCAAACGAACCGCCGCAACGTGCGCGATTGGGCGGAGGCTTCCGTCCACTCCGACGCGCATCGCGACGCGTACGCAATGAGCCAGGCAAAGGGCACCACCTCCATGCCGCTCGCCGCGCACCAGGCAAAGCCACCAAAGCCGAGCGTCATTGCACCTGCGCCGAGACCTGCGGCGCGCCCCGCAAGTGGCAGTGTCAGCGCATAGGCCTCGTAGGCAAGAGCCGCGAGCGCGGCGAACGACAACGCCCACGCAGCCCACATGAGTTGCTCGCCGTGCAGGCCGAACGCGTAAGGCACGGCAAGAAGTGCGGGCCAGAGAAAACTCGTCGAGCCCGTCGAGATCGGATCTTCTGGGTGATAGCGAAAGGGGTGCCCCTCGGCGATGGCCCGCGCATACTGGAAATGAATGTATGTATCATCGAGAGGAGCGCCCGGGTGACCAAGCTTCGTGAGCACAGCGAAGATGGTTGCGCGCGCCAACCACAAAGTCAGAGCAGCGAGCAGCAAGAAAGGCATCGTTGTGCGCACACGCTTGCCCAAGCTGCCGAAATTCACGCGCCGGCACCGTAACAGACCTTGACCGCTTCTGCGTGCACGTCTATCGGGGCCGTTTCGTGTCCGTTCGCTCCGTTCGTTCCGATCCATACGAAAACGCGCCACGTCTTCCGCCCGCGGAAACGGCTGCACGCGTCGAGCTCGCGTCCGTTGTCCGCGGCGCGTGGTTCGAGATTGAAATCGGCCCTGGCCCCAAAGCCGGGTTTCTTATCGAGCGCGCCATGGCCGTGCCGCAAGCCGCGCTGCTTGGCCTTGAAATCCGGAAAAAATGGGCGACCGCTGGCGATGAGCACCTTGCGAAGGCTGGGCATGCCGCCCGGGCGCGTGTGCTTTGTGAGGACGCGCGCCTCGCACTTGGGCGCCTTGGTCCCGATCACTGCGTGCGTCGCGCCTTTGTACTCTTTCCCGATCCGTGGTGGAAAAAGAGGCACCACAAGCGTCTTCTTATGGGCGAAGTTTTTTTGAACGAAATGGCACGCCTGCTCGAACCTGGGGGAGAGCTTTTCGTGCAAACCGATGTCGACGAGCGTAGAGCGCAATACGAGCACCTTGTCTTGGCGCACGGTGCATTCGAGCCCGCAGGCGATCAGCCTTGCTCGCCCGTGCTGCTCGACAATCCGTACCACGCCCGAAGCCCGCGCGAACATCGCGCGATCGCCGACGGCCTTCCGGTTTATCGCCTGCGCTTCCGCCGCCTCAACCTCCCGCCAACCTGAAAGTTAGGCTGGAACAAGTTCGATGGGCTCCTGATTCACTTCAGGCGGAGGCGCGACAGCGTCAGGGCGGAAAAGTCGCTCAACCAATGCTTCGCGCAGCGATGCAATGGCTTCGCCGCGCGTCATGCCCTCACCCATGGCATTGGTCTCCTGACACTCGGCAGTCCAGTAGCCCGCCCCTTCAACGAGCAGGTAGGTGAACCTCATGGTGCTCGCTCCTTATGTCTTATGCCCTTCACTTATGGGCTGCTTCGGATCCGTACCCTCTTGGATTGAGCGCGCCGGAGGTGGAGCGGCGCGATGAATTGGATGAGACTTTGGATCGGGATTGACGCGCGGGCGCGGATGTGGGTGCTGCTGCTGGTATTGCGACGGCGGTTGCGACGGGCCCGAGATCATGGTTGATGTCGCTTGCACGACCAATGCCTGACAACCTAACAATTGAGGCCCCGATAACGAGGCTAAGTCTCATGGATTGAAAGGCGAAGAATGCGTCTTAGCGCGGTGCTCACGAAAGACGATCTGCTTGGGGCGATCGAACAAATCACGCCACTCGACGTCGAAATTAGCCGCCGCCCAAAGCGCGTGATCTCGCTTGGTCGTCCTAATCGCGCCGAGCTTGTTGCAGGCGCTGGGCTTCGCGCTTGCGGCTTTGCACATTTGCGTTGGGAAGTGGCCGGGCTCACCATTCCCGTCACAGTGCGATCATGGCAGATCCTGCTTGTACCCGCGGTGGCCATGAAAGACGGAGCCCAGGTGCTCGCATTCGATCCGATCCTCGAGGCCCTCGACTTCAAGCACGTTCCTGGTTTTCTCGACGAACGCATCGTCGAAACGGTGAACGAGATGCTTTCTGCCCAGAAAAGCAAGCTCGTGTGGAATTTCACCAAAACGCTCTCGCTTCACCGACCCTTGCCCGACAAGCTCACGCCGCACCGGAGGTTCGATCTGTTACCCGTGGATGGTGAGGTAACGGTTACGGCAAATGAGTTGTGGTTCACCCTCCATTTCAACGCGCACATTGGACCTCTTTCGATTTGACGCGAGGGTATCACTCTAATTTCTGCGCAAAGCGGTACGTACTGCTGCCTTCGCAAAATAGGGCACATCGCGCATGATGTAGCGCGGGAACAGGCGCCGCGGCTGCTGCGCGAAGCGGTATGCCCACTCGAGCCCGACCTTCTGCATCCACACCGGCGCGCGCTTGAGCAAACCGGCTGCCATTTCGAACGATCCGCCAACACCGATTGCAACGGGCACGCCGAGCTTTTCGCGGTTCTCTGCGATCCACTTTTCTTGCTTTGGCGCGCCAAAAGCGACGAGAAGAACATCAGGATTTGCCTTTTTCACTTCTTCGCGAATGCGATTTTGCTCGGCCTCGGTACCGAACGAGGCGAACGGCGGGCAATACGTTCCGACGACACGAGCGCCGGAGTAGCGCTTCTCGATCACGGCCTTTGCCATCTCCGCCGCGCCTTCGACACCTCCAAGAAAGAAAAGCGTAATGCCATGTTCGGCCGACGCTTGCCCAAGGGTCCAAAACAGATCGCTGCCCGCAATGCGCTCTTTGAGCGGATGGCCGCCAAGGCGTGAAAGCCAGACAACAGGCGCTCCGTCAGCAACAACGAGATCGGCGTCGTTGTACGCCGCAAGGAACGCAGGATCGGTCTCCGCTATCGCAAGATGATCGAGGTTACCCGTACAAACGTAACGTGCCTTGTCGCGCATTTTTGCGTAGTTCACGATGCGCGCAGTAGCTTCCCCCATCGTCATGTCGTCGAACACGAGCCTGCCAATGTTCACTTTCCGCATGCGCAATGGTGGATGTTACACGATTTGATTAAGGGTGGGGTACGCTAACCTGAAGCGCGTCATGAGAGTGCTCCACCTCACAACAGATTTTCCGTGGCCTGCAACGAGCGGCGGCTCGGTGCGCACAGTTTCGCAGCTCCGAATTTTAGCGTCCTTGCCAGAGGTCCAGACGATCACCATGCTCAGCGTCGCCGAAAACCCGGTTGACGCAAGCGCTTGCCGTGCACTTGCCAATGCCATTCCGAAGCTCTCTGTTGTGCCGCCTGTGTTTCATCCAGTGCACTTGTTCGACTTTGCGCGCTATGTGCCGCGTGTCGTTGCGCTCCGAGCTCTACGCGGCGTGCCGTACCTCGCGGGCAAGTGGGATTCGCGTGTGTTGCGGCAGACCCTTCGTCGTGAATTGCACGCCGCACCGATAGATGTGGTGTACATCGATCATTTGGGCATGGCCCGTTACCTTCCAGAAATCAAAGCCGCGCGGCCAAATGCCCACCTTGTGCTCGACCAGCACAACGTCGAAAGTGATTTCTTCAAGCAGTTCGCCGAAAGGCAAACGGGGCCAAAAAAGCTTATTGCATGGGCCGAGCATCGCGCGAGCGTTCGGTTCGAAAAGCGCGCGCTCCGCGGTGTCAACGCCGTGGTCGCGATCTCGAAGGAAGATGCCTCCCACTTCACATCGCTTGCGCACGTGCATGCCGAAGTTGTTCCCATGGTACTGCCCTTCGAACGCCGAACGCGTCCCGATCCCGGCAAGCCGAATCTCTGTTACGTCGGCAACCTTCGCTGGCGACCCAACGTCGAAGGGCTCGATTGGTTTTGCAAAGAAGTGTGGCCGCTGGTGCGCGCTCGCACGGGCGCAACATTGCAAATTGCAGGCATTGGGCTCAAGCCCGACGCATCGGGCACGCTCCCGGTGCCCGATGCATGGCGCACCGACGGCGTCGAAGTACTCGGCTTCGTCGAAGATCTCGAGCCGCTTTACGCTCGCTCCATAGCCATGATCGCGCCCGTCATCGGAGGCTCGGGCGTGCGCGTGAAATTGCTCGAAGGCTTTCGCGCCGGAATGCCCATCATCACAACGCCCGACGGCGCGTTTGGCCTAACGCTCACCGACGGCCGCGAGGCGCTCATCGCCAAGGAGCCGCACGCATTTGCTGACCGCATTGAGCGCATCGTCACCGATTGTGCACTCCGCGACCAGATCCGCAACGGCGCCTACAGCTATCTCGACGAACACCATTCGCTGGCGGTTGCACAAAAGATCATGCGCCGCGTCCTCGGACTGCTTTCGATTTGACGCGATCTCTTCGTTGGCGGCTGCGGTCCGGCCTCTGACGGAGCCGTGCGACGGCGTGTGCGTGTGCTATACAAGCACACGCACCAAAGCCGAAGCAGGCTGTTCCGGTCCGCTCCTCGCCGCCGCCTCGACCTCGCGTCAACTTGAAAGCAGTCTTTTTCATTTGCCGCGTCACATGGCCCCACTTTCGCATCACAATGCCGCATGGCCATGACAAAGCTCGCCAACAAGAAGGTTGCGATTGTCGTAGCCGATGGTTTTGAACAGGTCGAGCTGACCGAACCGAAAAAGGCGCTCGAGGCAGAAGGTGCATTGTGCGACGTTGTGGCGCCGAAGGCAGGCAAGGTCAAAGGGTGGAACGGCACCGACTGGGGCATGGAGATTACAGTCGACGTGGCTCTAGCCGAGGCCGACGCAAGCGCCTACGACGCGCTCGTGCTTCCCGGTGGCGTGATGAGCTCGGACACCCTACGCATCTTGCCGGGCGTGAGGAGTTTGGTCCGAAGTTTCTTCGCGGCGGGCAAGCCTGTTGCGTCCAGTTGCCATGGCCCGTGGACGCTCATCGATGCAGGCGTCATCGAAGGCGTGACCATGACGTCGTGGCCAACGCTCGAACAAGATCTCGTCAATGCAGGCGCCAGGTGGAAAGACGCGCCGGTGGTGTTCGATCAAGGGCTCGTAACAAGCCGCACACCTGCTGATCTTATCGCCTTCGACGCGAAAATGATCGAGGTGTTCTCAGGGCAAGCGGGGCAAACGGCGGTCTAGGCTTGCCGCAAGACGCCCCACTGCTATTCTCACATGTTACGAACGACGTCACGGGCACGGATCGAGACTCTCTCTTGGGGATCGGGCACGACTCGCAGACGCACGACGGAAGTGGCAATGGCGCAGTTCCTCCCCCGGCTCCTCCGAACGGCTCCACGCGGGTGGTGGACTGAGTTGATTGAGTATCGAGTGGTGCCGTTGGAAAGTGAATCGAGATGAGCTCGCGCCTCTACGTGGGAAATTTGTCCTACGAAACAGACACAGAGACGCTTCGTCAAGCCTTCGCAGGTAGCGGCGAGGTAACGGATGCGCACGTCGTTACAGATCGCGACAGCGGCCGGTCGCGCGGATTTGGCTTCGTCACCATGGCAACGCCGGATCAGGCCAAAAAAGCCATCGAAACCATGAATGGTGCGAACATCGACGGGCGCGCCATTCGAGTCAACGAAGCCGAGGAGCGGCCACGTGGTGGTGGCTTCGGCGGTGGGGGCGGTGGCGGTGGTAGCTTCGGCGGTGGGGGCGGTGGTGGTCGTGGCTATGGTGGAGGTGGAGGCGGCTTCGGCGGTGGTGGTCGAGGTCGCGATTCGGGCGGCGGGGGACGCGGCGGTCGGGGGGGCGGGGGACGGGGGTTCAGCGGCAGCCGCGGCAGATAGAACGCGTATTCGTAGGGGCAGACCCCCGTGTCTGCCCCATCTAGGGCGGCCACAGGGGGCCGCCCCTACACGATTTTAATGCGGTCACGCACCGCGGAAGTTGCAAACGACCTCTTCGAGGCGCTCGTCTTCGCCGTTATCGAAGAGCCCAACGGCAACCACATTGAGCCGATCGGGTTGCGCGAGCATTTGGGCAAGGGACTGAATTTCTTGTGGGGTCACTCGAAGGTTCGCAGCCATGCGCGCCTCTGGCGTTTCGAACCTGTCGACAAGAAGCCCACCCGCGTAGAAGCTTGCCAAATCTTCAGGCGAATCAAGCATCGCCTGAAGCTCCCACGCGTGTCGCCGCTGCGCTTTGTCAAGCTCGCTGCCTGTTGGCCCATGGCGAGCGATCTCGAGGAGAATTTCGAGGATCTCACGCGTAACAATGGAACTTCGCGCATGTTGGACGCCGGCCGAAAAGTCGAGCACGCCATCGTCTTCGTACCCGTCGAACGACGCACCAACGTCGTAGCAAAGGCCTTTGGCGTCGACGATGCGATGGTAGAGACGCGTTGACATACCGTCATCGAGCAAGCGCATGAGCATGTCCATCGCAGGGCGGTAGGTCGAGCGCTCGGACACGGCGCGAAAGCACACGCGCAATTCGGTTTGGCTCGAGACATTCTCGACAATCGAAATGCGTGGCTTGGTTTGCGTATGAATGGGAGCTAGCGTCTCGATGGCTTTGCCACGCGGTAGGTCGACGAAATAGCGGCTCGCCAGAGCCACGGCCTCGTCCGGATCGATGGCACCCGAGAACGCGAGCACACTGCTCGTGGTTGCGTAGTGTTGCGCGTGATGTGCGCGCAGCATGGCCTGATCGAAAGAGAGAACACGCTCCGCGTCGCCCGTAATAGTGAAACCAAGCGGATGCACTGGGTAGATGAGTTGACGCGATAGGTTGTCAGCGTCGACCTGGCGACCGTCGTCATCGAGATCTTCGAGGATCTCCTCACATACAATGTCTTTTTCGATTTCGATGTCGGCAAAGATTGGACAAGTGATGATCTCGCCAAAAAGGGCGCTTGCCTCGGTGACGAGCTCGGGCGGTACGGTAACTGAAAAAATGCCGGAGTCGACTTGCGTTGCGGCGTAAAGGCAGCCGCCAAGGCTCTCGACAGCGAGGTTGACCTCGTGCGCGCTCTTCAATTGGGGTGTGCCGCGGTAGAGCATATGCTCCAGGAAGTGCGACAGACCGTTGGTCTTGCGCGACTCGAAGCGCGAGCCCACTCGAACGTAAAGGGCAACGTGTGCGCGATGCAGCGCAGGCTGCGCTGCGACCACGACGCGAAGACCATGATCGAGGGTCGTAACGCGGAAAGGATGCTCGCCGCTCCGCTCACGAATGTCGCCGCCCATAGCTTATTTGGCCGCTTTCAAGTTGACGCGAGGTCGAGGCGGGGCCGAGGAGCGGACCGGAACAGCCTGCTGCGGCTTTGAGGACCGCACCGCAGGCCCCAACGAAGAGATCGCGTCAAATCGAAAGCGGCTCATGGGCCTTCGTCTTCGTCTTGCTGTGGTTCCGCGCCCGCGTCGGCCTTCGCACCAAAGACGTTGTTCTCGTCGATTTTCACTTCTTGCTTTGAAGCTTCGCGGAGACGACGAATGTAGAACGCAAGGGCTTCGGCTTGCTTGACGGCAAGCATGTTGGCCTTGAACGAATCGCGATCTTTGTCGAAGTCGGCGCGTGTGGGCACTGTTCTACCCTTGAGCGCAACGACAACGAAACCGTCGCTGCTGCGGATAGGGTCGCTTACCTCGGAGCTTTTTGCATCAAAAGCAAACTTCCTAACGGCTTCGTCGGCGTCGCGGGACAAATCCGAGATGGGTGGGCCATGGGGTGGGCCGTAGCGGCCGATCGAGGTGGATGCAACGAATTGCGGCCGCTGCGGATCGGTATCTGCGAATTGTGCCACGGCGGCCTTGACCGCACTTTCGCCTGGTGTGCCGCTTTTCATGTCATTCGCAATTTTTTGTGCGATTTGCTTGGAAAGCTCGAGGGACCGATCGTGCTTGTATGCTTTTACGATATCGTCGTTCGTGGCGTCGGCGCGCTTGATAACGTGATAGCCAAATTGCGTTTCCACGACGTCGGGCACAATCTCACCCGGCTTGACCGACTGAACGGCTTGCTGGAATGGCGCAACGAACTTTTCAATCGCATCGGCGGGGTATTCGCCGCCGTTGTCTTTGCTGCCCGGATCATCCGAAAATTCCTTGGCAAGCTTGGCGAAGTCTTCGCCTTTCTTCACTCGATCGAGAATGTCTACGGCTTTTTTTTTGGCCGCGGATTTGTCCTCGTCTTTCGTGCCACCAAATTTCACAAGAATGTGACGAACCGGCACTTTCACCTTGGCGAGATTCACCGTGTCTTTCGCCCACGCGGCAACATCTTTCGCGTCGGACGAAATGGCGTAATGTTCAAGCCAGCTTCGTCGGACAACAACGTAATCGACCGTTGCGCTCGTGCGTTCTTCCATGTAGCGACCGACGGCCTCGTCGTCGGCAACGCGCACCGGCGCGCGAATGAGATCGCGCATTTTCGCGGCCAAAATCTCGCGGCTTTGCCACTCGCGGAACTCTTTTGGTGAGCGACCGGTATATTGCTTGATGGCATTCCCATAGATTTTCAAATCAAACTGCTTGGTCTTCGGATCGGTAAACTGCATCATGATGCGACCGTCGTTGAAGCGAAGGTCGTTTATACGACGCATACTACGATCGTAGTTGAGCATTACATTGTCGGACGGAATGCTGACTCGAACGATCCCATGCATAATGGCGTCGGTGACTTCGTCGTCGCTCACGGTAAGGCCAAGGCGCGCGGCATCGTCCACGAGCAGCTCGCGTTCGATGAGCCCGTCGAGCACGATGCGCGACGCCATCGACTGCCTCATTTTGCCTGTTCCGTTCGCGAAAATGAGGCGATAGGCAGCACGGTGGGCCTTGGGGTCGATGCATGAGCCCTTGACGCGTGCAACGCAGACTTCGCTGAGGCTTCCAAGCTTTTTCCCCGCGGTTGGATTGAAGCCGAGCACGAAGACCAGAACCAGGCCGAGGACAATGACGCCATAGACAGCGGACCGAAGGCCCTTTTGCCGGAAAAAATCGAGCATGTACGGGGCGTGGCCATAACACGTCGCCGCGGCGCTTTCTATGCGACCGCAAGATCAGGCTCCTATGCTTCCGCGGCTTACGCTTTGCTAACGGTTCGCTGTAGCGAGAGCGCAAATTGTAGCCACGGTACCGCATCGCTGAAGCTCGCCACTTCGCGTGTGAACGAGACCTCGTAGGAAGTGTCGAGGATGCGTTCGGGATAGGCAGGATCTCGGATCGGGTTCACATGGGTCGAGATCTCGGCAAAGCCGCTCGCGAGCGCGGGCTCGGCGAGCCTGCGGACTCGTTCGAAAAGCATGGGCTCAGGCTCGGTTGGGAAGTCGGCACGCAGCGCGCCGAGCACGACGCGCACGCAAAAGCCGCTCGCAACGATACCGAGGCGCACGCCCGAATCGAGAATGAGGTTTTCGCGAACGCGCTCCGCGAGGACAACTTCCCCGGGCAGGGTGCGGAAAATCTCGAAGCCGCTCGCAACGAGCTCCTTCTTCAGTTGCGACAGGCTGGTCACTGTTTGACCACCTTCCCAGCCCTACTCACACCAAACGGAGACGGCAAAACTTTGCGTACGGCGTCGCGCTGGTCGGCTGGAATTTCCCAGCCAAGCAAGGCAAACATGTCCGCCATTTTCGTGCGGACGCGCACGCTTTCTTCGTCGACGAGCGCATTCACGAGCGGCGGGATGCTCGCCGGATCTTTCTGCGCAAAGGTGGCAGCAGCGGCATGGAAGCGAGCCGGCTCGTTCACGTCTTGCAGAAACGGCTCGACAGCAGCACGAATGCTTGAATGCTCATGCTCTTCGAGTGCCGCGAGAATTTGCAACTTTGGATCGACGAATCTCGAATATTCGGTATCCCATCGCGAGAGCAAGGCTACGAGCTCTTCGACGAGCTCGTCTTCGGACAGGAGCTCTTTCATGATGCGCATTGGCCAGGCCAAACTTTCGGCATTCGCTGCAAATGCGCGCACAGGTTCCAGCGCTTCGCGGCCCACGGACACGATGCCTTCGAACACGGCGTCTTTCTCTTCTTGATCGGTGATGGATGGATCGATCGCAAATGAGAAGCGACGCATGAGCCCCTCGACCGCGTCGGCCGTTTTCAACCTGCATAACTCCGCAATGGCTTCCTGGCGGTCGTAGGTCTGCGCGCGCTTGTTGCCAACGACGTCGGCCCACTTGGACGTCGCCGAGCTCACTCGCTTTTCGCCACCACCACTTTTGCTCTTGAACAAATCGAACAGTCCCATTGAAGCATCCAACCTACCACACGACTGCCGGACAGACTTCCGGCAGTCGTGTGGTAGGGCGCGGAAGTGGGTTCGCCGTCGTGTAAGATTTGGCGGTAGCAACGCATGGTCGACGCGCTTCTTCTCTCCGACCCGAGATTTTTTCGTCACCGCTCGAGTGCCTATCACCCTGAACGTCCCGAGCGGCTCGACGCCGCGCAAGCTGGTATCGACCGCGCTCGGCGCGCCGCGGGGCTCGCGTTCTTGCACGTCGAACCGCGACCGGCAACCGACGAAGAACTCGTGCGCGTTCACGACCGCCAATTCATCGATTGGCTCGAAACGCCACGTAGCGACTGCCGCCACATCGACGCAGATACCTACATTGGGCCGGCCAGCATCGCGACCGCCAAGCTCGCTGCAGGCGGCACCGTCAGCATGGTCGACGCCATTGTCACCGGGCCGATCTCCCGCGGCATCGCGCTCGTACGCCCGCCAGGGCACCACGCGCGGCCGAATCATGCCATGGGCTTTTGCCTTCTCAACAACGCGGCCATTGCCGCAGCCCATGCGAAAAGTAAAGGCTTGTCGCGTGTGGCCATCGTTGATTGGGATGCTCACCACGGCAACGGGACACAAGATGTATTCTACACAAGTCCGGAAGTCCTCGTTGTTTCGACGCACCAATATCCATTTTTCCCGGGCACCGGCGCGGCCGACGAAGTGGGTGCAGGCGAGGCAAAGGGATTCACGATTAACGTGCCGCTTCGCGCAGGTTGCGGCGACAGCGTGTACCGCGGAGCCTTCGAGCGCGTGATTTTGCCGGCTCTCGAGGATTACGCACCAGAGCTCATTGTCATCAGCGCTGGATTCGACGCCTCGGCGCGCGATCCGCTGGCCGAAATGACGCTATCGGCCGAAGCCTTTGGATGGATGGCGCAAAAGCTTCGACACCAGGCCGACCGGAGCGCCAAGGGACGAATTTTGTTGGTTCTCGAGGGCGGCTACGACCTTGTGGCACTACAAGCCGGCGTTTGTGCTGCTGCGCGCGGCCTTGTCGAAGGCACGGCCGTCGAGATTGCGCGCGATGTCGATCACCCAGACATCGCACGAGCCAGCGAGATCGCGAAGGCGGCCTGGCCCAGCATCAGCTAGACCGCTTGAAAGCTGTAGAGGCAGAACTAACTGAAGAGGTTTCGATCACTTTCGATCACTTTTTATACTTTTCCTGGAAACTTTTGACGTGACTGGCCGATGGGGAGGTTAGGCCACACTCACTGAAACACTCAGACCAAGTTAGGCACCTCCAATGGACAACCGCAGTAGGCTTGAAGAGATCAAAGCCGAGTTAGCCCGCCAAGACGCGGCCATCGCGTCCGCCATGCGCCGGCTCGACAGGCTTGGCAATATCCAAATCATCTTGCCCGCAGAAATGCTTCAAGAGCTTCAAGGGCTCGAAGAAGCAGTCAAACAACACACGGCTTACGCAAACTCACCCACCACACCCACCTTTGGACTTCGCGCTTGAAAGGAAATCATCAATGACAATCACACTGGCTGGCTTAAAAAGGGCCATGGACTTCATGGCCGCCACTGAGGCCTCTAACAATGCTACTGCTGACGCTGCTGCCGCCGGCGCCGATGTTGACCCCACGCAGCTCAAAGACGCGCAGCAATATTTCACTGCGAGCCTGAAAGGCATCGACCAGAACATCCAGACTAACGCAACCCAAATAGACCAACTGAACAAAGAGGAAGATGAGCTAAAGACACTTAAAAATGATATTGCGAATATGCCCAATCCCGCCGACCCTCAGACCAAGGAGCATATTCTCACAGAGATGAAAACCATCTACGACAGCCTGCCGGCAGACGACCCCGCGCGTGCCCAGCTCGATGATCTTTATCGCACTTTCGCACAACGTATATGCAATGACAATTTCCAGCAAACCTTTACGCCTGGGATTGGGTTTGAGGCTGGAGACTCTTCACTCTCGAGCTTGGCCAACGTTTCGCTGGATCAGCCCTTCAATGGCGCCTCGAATTTCGCCAATTATTTGGCTAATAAAAAGCCCGACAATCCATTCCAGAACGTTCCAGGAGTCAATACCCCGCCGCCCGACCCCACCGCGCCAAACCTAGCGCAGCCCCTGTGGTGCAACGTCATGTGCAACCAGGCAGACACCATCATCGCCGGCGTAGACACCAACATTCATAACAAAGCGAACGATCTCGCATCGCTGGTTTCGAAGCGCGCTGCGTATGCCGACAAGTTGACGGCGATTGCCGACGATCTCGAACGTGAAACAGGCGCGGCTGCATCGGACCCAACATCCACCGACACCACAACTTCATCGGCTTCAACCGATGAAGCGGCCGACCCAACATCCGTCGACACCACAACCTCGTCGACTTCAACCGATACAACATCACCAGATGTGACGCAGCAGCAGCTTGCCTGGATGCAAAAACGCCAGACACAAGAGCAGGATCAGCAGCAGCCACAGAGCCATCACCACCATCATCATCACTATTCTTCGCGGGCTTGAAACGACGCAGGCTTGAAGCGAGCGCGGCCGCAGCGCGTCGAAATCGCCTCTTTTCAGCGCAACTCGGTTGCGCTGAATTTGATAATCTAACGGCGATGCACACACGACGCCCTTCGCTGAGCCCGACATCCGTGGCTCTTTGGCAGAAGCGGAGCGTGAGCCACGAATGTCGGGCTCAGCGCACGAGGGTGCCGCCATGGTCCTCCGCGCATCCCCTGTATCGAACCGTGGCATGAGCCAGGCTCGCCGTGCCATTTTTCTCTGCCCGAGTGCAGCGACTCGGCTAGAGCGAGCCTCTGAGTTTCTCCGCACGCGACCGGCCGATGCACACGTCACCGTGGTCGGCCCGTCGATGAACGCGGCAGCCGAGGTTCTACGCCAAGCGCTGACAACTTCGGAAACCCACGCCTATTTCGGTTGGCAACGCACAACGCTTGGCGTGCTTGCCGTCACGCTCGCGCGTCCGGAACTCGCTCGCCGCGGCCTCATGCCGGCAACGCCACTCGCGATCGAAGCCGTGTGCGCTCGCCTGGTGCACGAACACCGCAACGAACTAGACCGCTTCGCACCGATCGACGACATGCCAGGGCTTCCGCGCGCGCTTGCCCGCACGCTCTCTGAACTGCGCCTCGCCCGGATCGCGGAAGCCCAAGCTCCGACCGATAGCGATCTCACCCGGTTGCTTCATGCATTCGACCATGAGCTCGACAGGTTAGGCCTGGCCGATCGCGCACGCATCCTCGAGCTCGCAACAGAGGCCGTTGCGCAAAAAAACGGAGAAACGGCTCTCGGGGCGGTCCTCTTTTATGATTTGCCAATCCATTCGCGCATGGAGGCCGATTTCCTTCGCGCCATCGTAGCCGCAGCACCGGCAGCCATGGCAACGGTGCCCTTGGGCGATGAGCGCACGCTCGCATTCACGAAAGAGGCTTTCGGCCCGGCCATCGCGATCGATACGATCGATTCATTGTATGGCACAACGAATCTCGGGCGGCTACACGCAGGTCTATTTGCAGACCACACGCCGGCCTCCCCCGCATGGACCAACGAAATCACCGTGCTCTCGGCTCCAGGCGAAAGCCGCGAGGCCGTTGAAATCGCGCGCCTCGTACTCCATCACGCCAGCCTCGGCACACCGCTCGACAAGATGGCGGTGCTCATGCGCACGCCGTTGTATAGTGCACACCTCGAAGAAGCCTTTCGCCGCGCCAAAGTGCCGGCGTTCTTCGCCGAAGGCCTAAAAGTGCCTGATCCGAATGGGCGCGCCATGCTCGCACTGCTCGCGTGCGGCGCGGAGGGGCTCTCGGCGCGCAGGTTCGCCGAATACTTATCGCTTGGCTCGCTTGGCTCGCTCGGCCCCGACCATGACATCGCCGAATGGGAGCGACTCATCGCGCAGGCGTCGGTCATCGGCGGCGTCGATCGTTGGGAGCGCAGGCTCGCGGGCCTTGCCGATAAATTCACCAAAGATCTGCATGCCTACGAAGACAAGGGTGAGAGCGTTCTCGGCGACGGCGTAAGGCGCGATCTCGACGCGCTCGAAGCGCTTCGGCGCTTCGCGCTGCCACTCATCGACAAGCTCGCATCGCTGCCTGGTGGCCCCCGGTCGACGCGCGCTACGGCGAGCTGGGGCGAGTGGCTCGATTGCCTTTGCGATCTTGCCGCAAGCGGCGTGCGCGAACCCGAGCGCATCATCGAACTATGTTCCGAGCTCCGGCCAATGGCCACGGTAAAATCTGTCGATCTCACTGAGCTGCGGCGCGTACTCGAGCCGCGCCTATCCGAACGCACTGTGCCGCAAGACGGTCATCATGACGGAAACCGCTACGGAAAGGTGTACATTGCAACCATCGATGAGGCGCGCGGCATGTCTTTCGACGTGGTCTTCGTGCCAGGTCTCGCCGAAAAAGTTTTTCCGCAGAAGGTCGTCGAAGATCCCCTCCTTCTCGACGATGCTCGCCACACGATCTCGCCCGATCTGCCAACGAACGATGACCGAACCGAGCGCGAGCGCCTCGCGCTGCGCCTTGCCGTCGGAGCAGGAAGTAAGAAACTTGTCCTTTTGTACCCGCGCCTCGACGTCGAACAATCAAGACCACGCACGCCATCGTTCTACGGGCTCGAAGTTCTTCGCGTTGCCGAAGGCGAGCTTCGTGGCTTCGAGCACATCACCGAAACTGCCGCCCGCCACGTCAACGCACGCATTGGTTGGCCCGCGCCAGCAAAAGCCAAAGACGCCATCGACGAAGCCGAGCACGATCTCGCGCTGCTCGATTCGATCCTCAAAAAGCCGGAAGCCGAAGGCATTGGCGAAGCGCACTACCTGCTCACCGCCAACTGTCACCTCGCGCGCGCGCTGCGCTTTCGCGGCCGGCGGTGGCTCAAACCATGGCGGGCATGCGACGGCCTCGTTGACCCAGCGAGCGAAGCCCTTGCGGCAATCCGCGAGCATGCGATGGGCCAGCGCTCGTTTTCGCCAACGGCACTGCAGAATTTCGCGGCGTGTCCTTACCGCTTCTTCCTTTCGGCCATCCATAAGCTTGCGCCGCGAGAAGATCTTGCGCCCACCCAAGACTTGGATCCATTAGCGCGCGGATCGCTCGTTCACGAGGTGCAGTTTCTGCTGCTCACGAAGCTGCATGCCGAAAAGCTTCTGCCAGTCACGCCGGCGCGCCTCGATGCGGCGCAAGCCATGCTCGATGTCGTATTGCGCGAAGCTTCAGCCGAAGCGAAAGACCGCCTTGCCCCGTCGATTGACCGCGTTTTTGCCGATGCCATCGACAGCATCGGAGTCGATCTGCGCGAGTGGCTAAGGCGCATGGCCGACGAGCCCGACTGGGTGCCCGCATTCTTCGAACTCTCGTTCGGCCTCAAAGACCGTCGCGATCAAGACCCCCACAGCAAACACGATCCCGCCGCGCTCGATGTCGGCATTTTGCTTCGTGGTTCGATCGATCTGGTCGAGAAACACACCAGCGGAAAGCTGCGAGCCACGGATCACAAAACCGGCAAAGTTCGCGCGAAGCTTGGCGAAACAGTCATTGGCAAAGGCGAAGTTTTGCAGCCGGTTTTGTATGCACTCACCATCGAAAAACTCTTTTTTAATACGAAGATCGAAGGCGGACGGCTTTATTACTGCACAACTCTTGGCGGCTTTACGAAAGTCGATATTCCTCTCACCCAAGAAGCGCGCACTGCTGCCAGGCTCGTCGCGACAACCGTGGGCGACGCCATCCAAACCGGCTTTCTGCCCGCCGCGCCAGCCGAAGGCGCATGCAAGTACTGCGACTTTCGCCCCGTTTGCGGCCCCTACGAAGAGATCCGCACGCGCCGCAAAGCCCGTGAACGCATGGGGCCTCTCATGGAACTTCGCAACCACCGATGAATGACACAATGGCCCAAGCCACCCATCCGCTCATCGACCCGCTCATCGACGAGAGCGCCCGCCGTAGCATCGCTTGCGATCTCGACGCAACGCTCGTTGTCGAGGCCGCTGCGGGCACGGGCAAAACAACGGCGCTCGTTGAGCGCATCTTGTCCCTTTTGCGGTCCGGCAAGGCAACGCTCCGAAGTCTGGTCGCAGTCACTTTCACCGAGAAGGCCGCAGGCGAAATGAAGCTGCGCCTGCGCACAGAGATCGAAAAAGCCAGAAGCGCAGCAAGCCAAGGAAGCCAAACGAATGCCGAAAACGAGCGAGTGAACCTAAACCGCGCGCTTTCCGAGCTCGAGGCCGCACACATTGGCACAATACACGCATTTTGCGCTGATTTGCTTCGCGAAAGGCCTGTTGAAGCGAAAGTGGATCCGCTTTTCGAGGTCGCATCCGAAAGCGAATCTGAGCGCATTTACGGTGAGGCTTTCACGCGTTGGTTCCAAAATACATTGAAAGATCCCGGCGAGGGTGTAGCGCGCGTGCTAAGGCGCGCGAGCCGCGAGCGCGAAGACGACGGCCCCCAAAAAGCGCTCTACTTGGCCGGACTCAACATCGTTGGCCAACGCGATTTCCCAACGCCGTATACGCAACCGGCGTTCGACCGCAAAGGGGCCATCGATGCCGCCGTAGAGAGGCTTCGATCGCTTGTCGATTATGCGCCAAAGGGTTCGCCGGAAAGCTGGCTCACCCAAAGCCTGCTCGAAATAGGCCGCATCTTGTTCGAGATCGATCGTCGCCAAGGGCCGCGCGATCACGATGCAGTCGAAGCTTGGCTTCGCATGCTCGCGCGAAGCAAGTGCTGGGGCTGGAAGGGCTCTGGGCAATGGTTCAATCGCGCAGAAGGCGTCACACGCCAGAGTGTGCTCGACCTTCGTGCAGCCGTGAAAGAAGATCTCGATCGCGTGCTCGACGCAGCCGATGCCGATCTTGCGGCGCTCCTTTTCCGCGAGCTGTGGGCTGCGCCAAAAGGCGATCCGCATTTGGCGCGCGATGGCCAAAGCGGCCATGCCGAGCGTGGCATCGTGCACGCGTACGAAGAGCTCAAAGCGCGCGCGGGAAAACTCGACTTTCTCGACCTGCTCGCACGAACGCGCGATTTGCTCGTCACAGGCAATGCTGTCCGCCGCGAGCTTCAAGCGCGCTTTACACACTTGCTCGTCGACGAATTTCAAGACACCGATCCCCTGCAGGCCGAAATCCTCCTCTTGCTTGCCGCGAGCGATCCAAAAGCTATCGATTTTCGTCAGGTGCGCGTCGTGCCAGGCAAGCTTTTCGTCGTCGGCGATCCGAAGCAATCGATCTACCGCTTCCGGCGCGCCGATATCGCGCTCTACGAAACAATCAAAGAGCAGCTTTTGCGTGATGGCGCGAGCCTCGTGCATCTGCAAACGAGCTTCCGGAGCGCGCCGTCGATCCAACGGTTCGTCAACGCCGCGTTCGCGCCGCTCATGCAACCAAACGAGCAGCGCTCGCAGGCAGCCTACGTTCCGCTCGCGCCGTTTCGCGCCAATCCCGAAGGGCAACCAACCATAATCGCCTTGCCTGTGCCGCGCCCATACACCGATTTCGGGCGCATCATGAATTTCAAGATTGACGAGTCTCTGCCCGATGCCGTTGGTGCATTCATCGATTGGCTCGTCACGAAAAGCGGTTGGACCGTAACCGACCGAGGATCGACCGAGCGCGTGAAAGTCGAATCACGCCATGTGTGCCTCTTGTTCAAGCGCCTTCAAAGCTTCGGTACCGACGTGACAAGGCCCTACGTACGCGCTCTGGAAGCGCGGCGTTTGCCGCACGTGCTCGTTGGGGGCAAAAGCTTCCACGAGCGCGAAGAAGTCATTGCCATCCGCAATGTGCTGTCGGCCATCGAGTGGCCCGACGACGCAATGAGCGTGTACGCAACACTTCATGGCCCATTTTTCGCGTTTTGCGACGATGCGCTGCTCGCGTTCAAGCACACGCAAAAACACCTTCACCCGCTGCGCGAACGAAACGATGGCGCATTGACCGATCTCACGCGCCCTGTCGCAGATGCCCTCGATGTGCTCGCGCGACTGCATGCGGGACGAAACGAAAAACGCATTGCCAACACCCTCGCGCAGTTTTTGGAAGCCACACGTGCACACGCAGGAGTAGCGATTTGGCCTACTGGCGAGCAAGCTCTCGGCAACATCCTTCGCGTGCTCGACATGGCACATCGCTTCGAGCAAAAAGGTGCAACATCGTTCCGTGGCTTCGTGACGAGCCTCGATGACGAGGCCGAGCGCGGCGGCGCCAGCGAAGCGCCGGTCGTCGAAGAAGGCACCGACGGCGTTCGCATGATGACCGTGCATCGTGCCAAAGGCCTTGAATTTCCTGTTGTGATCCTTGTCGATCCCACGGCGAACGCAACGTTCCGCGCGCAGCCCTCGCGCTACGTCGACTCTTCGCTGAAGCTATGCGCAATGCCACTTTGCGGAGCAAGCCCAAAGGATCTCACAGACCGGCGCGACGAGCTTCTTTCTGCGGATCGCGCTGAGGCCGTGCGCCTGCTCTATGTTGCGACGACACGCGCACGCGATCTCCTCGTGGTGCCAGCTTTGGGCGACGAGCGCGACGAAGCAACCGATGGCTGGCTCGAACCGCTCACGCCAGTCCTGTACCCACAGTCGACCAAACGGCGTGCCTCGTTGCCGGCCCCGGGCTGTCCGCCCTTCGGGCAAGACACTGTCGTTGACCGACCCGAACGCGCACGGCGCAGCACGGCGCAGGCCATTAGGCCAGGGCTGCACCGACCGAGCGCGGGCCAACACAACGTTGTGTTCTGGGATCCGTTGGCCCTCAAACTTGGTGTTGAACAAGACGCGGGCTTACGCCAGCAGCGGGTGCTTTCGGTCGACGAAAAAGGCACCGTGGCCCAAGACGGCATCGAGCAGCATGCAGCTTGGCTGCGTGCACGAAGCGACGCCATCGCCGCGGCGTCAGCGCCGAGCATCGCGGTCTGCACCGTAACCGACATGAAAGACGAAGCCTCGGCAGACATTGCGATGCCGGTGAGCTTTCTTGCAACCGACGCATCACGCTTGGCCCGCCCGAATGGACAGCGTTTTGGAACTCTGGTTCACGCCATGCTCGCGACCGTTGCGCTCGACACGGATGTGCAATCGATTGCTGACGCCGCGCGCATTCAGGGCTGCATCGTGGGCGCATCCGGCGAGGAAATGAACGCGGCGCGCAGTGCAGTGGCAAGCGCGCTCGAGCATCCGATCTTCGCCCGAGCACGCAGCGCAAGACGCGTTGAGCGCGAAGCGTCGGTGATGATGCGCAGCGAAGATGGCACTATCGTTGAAGGCGTGGTCGATCTCGCGTTCGCCGAGGCGGGCGAGGCGGGCGAGGCGGGCGAGGCGGGCGAGACTGGTAATACGGATCCGCCAAACTGGGTAGTCGTTGACTTCAAAACCGACCCAGACATTACCGCGCGCAAAGATTCGTACATCAAGCAAGTCAATGCCTACGCACGCGCCGTCGCGATGGCCACGGGCACCAAACGCGTTACTGCCATCATCTTGTCGGTATGAAAAAATTGATTTTACTCCTCCTGGTTACCGTAGCCGCGTGCACCGCGTGCCATGGCGAAGCGCAAGTGCCCACGCATGCCGCGGCCAATGCCGGCGCCACCGACACCGATAGCGCTGCCCCGCCAAGTGCTCGTGTGGCCATGGCTCTGGCGCCGCTCGATGTCGATCCGGTTGCCGTCGGCCTTGCCGGCATCGAGCATCTCTGCGACGCAAGCCTCGCACGCGCGGAAAGCTTGCTTGCCGGCATTCGAGCGATGACATCAAAGCCCGACGCGGAGCTCACCTGGGAGACCACGCTCGGCAAATTCGATTACGCAAAGGCAGCGCTGGGCAACGCCGGTGACTTCCCTGCCCTCATGGCCGTCGCACACCCCGACGCAGCCGTCCGGCAAAGTGCCAAAGCCTGCGAGCCGAAGATCGACGCATTCGAAACAAGCATGTGGCTCGACGAGGCGCTCGCGAATGTCGTCAAACGCTATGCTGCAAAGAGCGAGCCGCTCAGCACGCCGAAAAAACGCTTTTTGGAGCGCGTTTTGCGCGAGTTCCGACGCAACGGTTTGGAGCTCGACGAAAAGGGACGAGCGCGTCTGCGCGAGTTGAACGAAGAGCTCACGAAACTCGGGCAAGACTTCGAGGCCAACGTGGCCGCCTCACGCCTCATTGTGGAAGCGTTGCCGAACGAGCTCGTGGGCTTGCCAAACGAGTGGCTTGCCGCGCATAAGCCAGGGGCCAACGGCAAAATTGAAATATCCACGGATTATCCGGATTACTTTCCGGTCATCACGTATGCCAAAAACCGAAAGCTGGCACTTCGACTTTTCAAGCAATTCGAGAACCGCGCGGCCGACAAGAACGTCGACATCATTGAAAAAATCCTCGTTTTGCGAAGCGAAAAGGCAAAGCTTCTCGGCTATCCAACGTGGGCCGATTACGTGCTGCAAGAGCGTATGGCGAAAAGTCCAAAAGCCGTCGCCGAATTCCTCGAAGGGTTGCGCAAGCACCTCGCGAAAAAGTCAGAAGCCGAACTCAAAGAATTCCGCGCCATGCACGTTTTGCTCGGCGGGAAGAGAAACGACGTATTGCCGCCATCCGAGCGCCTCTATCTCGAAGACCAAGTGCGGCAAGCGAAGTACGGTGTCGATTCGAAAGAGATCAGCCAATATTTCGAAGTCAGTCGAGTCAAAAAAGGCCTTCTCGAAATCACCTCAAAAATGTTTGGCATCCAATTCCGGCCGGCACCTTCGCTACCAACCTGGCACCCGGACGTCGAGGCCATGGAGGTAACCGACGCAAACAACCAGCTGCTTGGGCGTTTCTACTTCGACCTTTACCCGCGTGAAGGCAAATACAAGCATGCGGCTGTTTTTGGCATTCGCGACACGGTAAAAATGTCCGACGGCTCGCGTCTTTTTCCTATTGCGGCCATCGAGTGTAACTTCCCCAAGCCTGGCGGCGCTGCGCCGGCGCTCATGACCCACCACGATGCGGTCACGTTCTTTCACGAATTCGGCCACGTTTTGCATCACGTGCTCAGCACGTCGGAGCTATCAACCTTTGCGGGCACGAACGTCGCACGCGACTTCGTTGAATCGCCATCGCAGTTGCTTGAAGAGTGGGCATGGTCGAAAGAGGTGCTCGATCTCTTTGCACGGCACTATGAATCTGGCAAAGCCATGCCCGAAAAGCTCTATGCATCGCTCGTGCGCTCGCGCAGCTTTGGTCGCGCGCTAGCAACGGAGCGGCAGCTTTTCCTCGCTGCACTCGATCAGGCCTACCACACGCGCCAGCCTCAAAATGGCAAAAGCATTGACAGCACTCGAGTGCTCGCTGAAATCAACAATGCTTACACCGCATTCCAATACGTGGAAGGGACCCACTTTCAGGCAAGCTTCGGTCATCTCATTGGCTACGACGCTGGCTACTATGGGTATCAGTGGGCGCTCTCCATCGCGCAAGATCTCTTCACGCGATTCAAAAAAGAAGGCATGATGAATTCGAAAACAGCCGCCGAATTCCGTGCCGCAGTGCTCGAGCCAGGCGGCTCGGACGACGAGTCGAAGCTCGTAGAGCACTTCCTCGGCCGCCCACCCAACGACGCGGCCTACAAAGCTTTTTTGCTCGAGTAGGGGCGCAGCATGCTGCGCCCCTACTGCGCACCGCCCGCTAGTCTCAGAGCATGTTTACCAGCCTGCTGCGCGAATCGATGCGTCGGTTGGGCGCTGCGGTGCCTGCGCACGTACCACAACGTACGCTTACGCGGGCTCCTCGCGTCCGCCCTAGCCTCAATTCGCTCGCGACGGCTGGTAAACATGCTCTCAGAGTAGGTTTGCTGCGAGCTCCGCGAGCTCACTTCGTTCGCCGCGCGTGAGTACGACGTGTGCGGCGACACGCTGCCCGCGAAATCGATCGGCTGCGACCGATAGACCGTTCGACAAACTATCGACGTAAGGATTGTCGATTTGCTCCGGATCGCCTGTGAGCACGATCTTCGTGCCGTCGCCCGAGCGCGTGATAATCGTTTTTACCTCGTGCGGCGTGAGGTTCTGCGCTTCGTCGACGATGATGTACTGCTGCGGCAGCGAGCGACCACGGATGTAAGTGAGAGGCTCGACTTGAAGTTGCCCACTTTCAAGCAGCTCGGCATACGCGCGCGGTCCCATTTTTTTGCCGCTGGTACCGCTCGAAAAAAGAAACTCGAGATTGTCGAAAATCGGTTGCATCCACGGATTGAGCTTTTCGTCGACGTCGCCAGGCAAAAAACCGATGTCACGGCCGAGCGGCATGACGGGACGTGAAACGAGCATGCGCGTGTAGAGGCAATCTTCCACTGTGCTTTTGAGGCCCGCGGCAAGAGCAAGAAGTGTTTTGCCTGTTCCTGCTTTTCCGACAAGCGTGACAAGACGGATTTGTTCGTCGAGAAGCAAGTCGATGGCGTGGCTCTGTTCTTTGTTGCGCGGACGAATACCGACAATTCCTTCTCGAGGTGTGCGCAAACTTACGATTTGGCGCCTCGCCGCGTCGTACCGGCCAAGAGCCGTGCGCTCGCCGCTCGCTCGATCGCCTCGATCGCGCAGGAGCACGGACATGTTGGCAACGAGAAACGCACCAGCAGCGCGCGCAGCAGCATGGCCGTCGCCCGATGAGAGCGACGAGGTGCTTGGTCGTTCAGCCTTCTCGCCCTTTTCGGGTGCAAGGAACGACGGCGGCGGCGTGTAGCGGCCTTCTTGAAAAAACATGTCCATGTCGCCCGTCGAAACTTCGAGCTCTCGGCTGCCCGTTTCGAGACGCTGAGGCTCGACACGCTGGTTTTCGTACGTTTCGGCCACCATGCCGAGCGCGTCGGCACGGATGCGCAGGTTCGTGTCCATCGTGACGAAAACCGTTGGCGTATTCAGATCGGCTTCGCGCACGTCAAATGCGGTTTGGAGAATGGCTGCATCCATGGCCGCCTTGTCGATGGCGCTTGGCAACTCGGGATGAAGCTCTGGAACGGCCACTTTGAGAAAGCCGCCCGTGGCGAGCGTTACGCCCGTGGCAAGCGACTCGCCCGACTCGCGCAGCTCGTCGAGCAACCGAACGACCTGGCGCGCATTTCGGCCGCGTTCGGTTCCTTCGCGCTTGAACTGGTCGACTTCTTCGATGACGAAGATTGGAATAATGACGTTGTTGTCGTCAAACTTGCAGATCGCATACGGATCGTGAAGCAGTATATTCGTGTCAAGAACGTAGTTTTTTTTCATACGGCGGCACCAACTTGCGCTTATCACGCTTTCAAGTCGAGCACCTGCTTGCCACGGCCATGCGCACGGTGCGCCTGCTTGGCTCGGTTGTCCCACGCAATGCTCTCGAAGAGCGCGCACGCATACTCGCGGCGTTGAAAGCCGGACGCATCGCGATGCCGCGCTGGACCTATGCGCGGCATTCTCACACAACGGTTCAACGGGCCCTCGAGCACGCAGGCGAGCACCTGATGCGGCTCGACCACGAGGCCCACCCCATCGCCCAGCTCTACGCAGCACGAGCACGCGAGCTTGCGATCGAAGCAGCCATTGCAAGCGCGGCGGGCACGTCGGCCGTGCGGACGCTCGGGCGGGCGCGCTTCGGCACGGTGAGTCCGAAAGCTACCCGTCTCGCACGCTCTTGGATCGCTGAAAGCTGCGAGGCCAAGCGGCCAAGCCGCGAACGCACAATCAACAGCGATGCACCGGAAGCCGGATCGCTGCTCACGCGCATGCGCGAAGAAGTGAGCCGGCAACACCTTGCGTTTGCGGTCGTCGTAGAACCATCTTTGTCTGCGCTTGCGGCAACAGGAGAGCGTGCCATTTTCGTCGCCTCTGGGCGGCGCGTTACCGCCAACGATGTCGAGCGCACAGTCATGCATGAAGTCCTTGCCCATGCGATCCCACGTGCGCGCGCCATGCGCGAGCGCCTGGCGATTTTCGAGATTGGCACGGCCCGCGGCATTGACCATCAGGAAGGTCTTGCGCTCGTGTTCGAAGAGCGTCGTGGCTTTCTCACGCCACGGCGCAAACGTGCGCTAGCCGCGCGCCACCTTGCGGTTCTTGCGATGGATGACGGCGCAAATTTTTGCGACGTTACGCGCGCGCTCGTAGAAAACTTCGGGCTTTTGCCAGAACAAGCCATTTTGGTTTCGGAGCGTGCATTCCGCGGAAGCGACGGCAGCAGCGGCGGCCTCGGACGCGAACGCATCTACATGGAATCGTATGTGCAGATGCGCGACTACCTCGCGCAGCATCCGCAAGGCGAAGACATCCTCACGCGCGGGCAGGTTGCCATCGATGCCGTCGCCGTGCTTAACCGCTTTCGAACGCTATAAACCGAATTTGTCTTGAAGGTATTCCATGCAACCCTCACGCACATCGGCATCGAAGACACGCGCAAAGTGCGAGTGGGCTTGCTTTGCGAGTTCCCCCAGCGTGGGCACACGCTGACCAAGTGCTTTTAGCGACGTCACGCCGAGCTGACGGATCCCGCATGGCACGATGAGGCCAAAGCCCTCGAGATCGGTCGCGACATTGAAGGCAAAGCCGTGCATGGTGATCCAGCGTGACAATCGCACGCCAATGGCGCCAATCTTTGCGAGACGCATGCCG
The DNA here is from genome assembly GCA_009780955.1 of Polyangiaceae bacterium. Classification (GTDB taxonomy): domain Bacteria; phylum Myxococcota_A; class Polyangia; order Polyangiales; family Polyangiaceae; genus Labilithrix. The sequence continues at coordinate 56,011 of WQZB01000013.1, forward strand.
TTCGGTTCGCCCGCCGACGCCGCCAGAGCGCGCTCGCTGTCCCATTGTGCAGGATCGCTTTCGTCAACCCAAACGCCAATGTGCTTTTGCGATCCCGGAATGACACCCGCGCAAACACCGTGGTCGCGCGCAAGGCCGATCATGATGGTGGCGAGATCATGCACGTACTTGCGGACGTCGCAGCGATCGGGACAAAGGTTGATAATGGGGTAGCAAACAAGCTGCCCAGGGCCGTGAAAGGTGACGTCGCCGCCCCGGGCTGTTTCCACGAGCGCGACGCCCCGCTCACGCCGCTCGCTCGTGGTGGCGATGACGTTGTCTTTCTTCGCACCGCGACCGAGTGTGATGACCGGATCGTGCTCGAGCAAGAGCACGACGTCGCCAACATCGCCTTTGATGCGCGCCTCGAGCAGCTTCTCTTGAAGTGCATGCGCACGATCGTAGGCCATGCGCCCTAACCAATACGCCGTGATCGTGCGGCTCATGGGATCGCCAGTCTAATCGGTGCGGTAGTTCGGTGCCTCCTCCGTAATTATGACGTCGTGCACGTGGCTTTCGCGCAACCCCTGCGAGGTGGATCGAATGAACTTCGCGTTGGTGCGAAGGTCTTTGATGTTGCGCGAGCCGGTGTAGCCCATGCCCGCGCGAAGACCACCGACGAGCTGGTGAAGAATGGATGCAAGCGCTCCGCGATGTGGAACGCGCCCCTCGATTCCTTCGGGCACGAGCTTCTCGTCCGCCGTACCGCCTTGCCCGTAGCGATCTTTGCTACCCTTTTTCATGGCGCCGATCGAGCCCATGCCGCGATAAACTTTGTAACTTCGACCCTGGAAAAGAACCAGATCACCCGGAGCTTCGTCGGTGCCGGCGAAGAGCGAGCCGATCATCACGGCGGAAGCGCCTGCCGCAATGGCCTTGGTGATGTCGCCCGAGTGCTTCACGCCGCCGTCGGCGATGATGGGCACGTCGTGACGATCGGCAACGTGCGCGCAGTCACTGATTGCGGAAATCTGCGGTACACCAATGCCAGCAACCACGCGCGTGGTGCAAATGCTGCCTGGGCCAATGCCGACTTTCACGCCGTCGGCGCCGGCGTCGATCAGCGCCTCGGTGGCTTGCGCGGTGGCAACGTTGCCGGCTATTACGCTAATGTTCGTAAACGCTTTTTTCGTTTCGCGGACAGCGTCGATAACGCCAACGTGGTGACCGTGCGCGGTGTCGACCACGATGAGATCGACACCCGCCGAAACGAGAGCCGCGACGCGCTCGGCCCGCTCCGGGCCCGGACCAACAGCCGCGCCAACCCGCAAGCGGCCTTTGCTGTCTTTGACGGCGAGCGGGTTGCGATCGGCCTGAAGGATATCTTTGATGGTAACGAGCCCAACGAGCTTGCCACCATCGACGACCAAAAGCTTCTCGATGCGGTGCTTGTGAAGCAGCATTTTCGCTTCGTCGGCCGACACACCGGGCGGTACCGTGACAAGCTCCTTGGTCATGAGCGTGCTCACCGGTTGATCGAGGTTTCGCTCGAAGCGAATGTCGCGCGCTGTGAGAATTCCGACCGGCACCTCGCCCTCGACAACAGGAACGCCGGAGATGTCGTGCTCGTGCATGATGTGCATGGCTTCACGCAGCGACTGATTCGGTCGCACGGTAATTGGCGCGAGCACCATGCCGCTTTCGGCGCGCTTGACTTTCTCGACCTCGCGCGCCTGCTGTAGAAGAGTAAGGTTCTTGTGCAAGATGCCGAGACCGCCTTGGCGCGCCATGGTGATGGCGGCTCGCGCTTCGGTCACCGAGTCCATCGCAGCGCTGACAAGCGGGATGTTGAGCTCGACGCCGCGGCAAAGTCGGGTGCGAACGTCGACATCACGCGGCAGCACCTCGCTGTAAGCAGGCACAAGAAGAACGTCGTCAAACGTCAGACATTCGCGAAGTTGGTCATCCAGCATCAGTGCATGCCTCGGTGCACGCCTCACTAGCGCGCTCGGTGCGCGAAAGGAAGCAACGCCAGACTAGTCGGGCACCTTGTTGCCTTTGGCGATTTCTGCCTCACGGTAGTCGTCGAGACCTGCGCAGAAGTCGTGCGACAGTAGCGGATCGAATTGCGTGCCGGCACATCGCTCGATTTCGGCAACCGCGACCTCGTGTGGAAGCGCACGGCGGTAGGCGCGGTCGCTCGTCATCGCATCGTAGGTGTCGGCAACCGCGATGATGCGCGCAATGAGCGGCACGTCGTGCCCCTTGAGACCGAGCGGATAACCCCGCCCGTCCCAGCGCTCGTGATGGAGATGCACGCCAGGAATGAGCGGATGCAAAAAGCGAATCGGCTCGAGGATATCGAGCCCAAAACCAGGGTGACGCTTGAAAGACTCGTACTCGATTTGCGTGAGCCTGCCAGGCTTGTTCAGATTGAGCACGCATCCAATTTTGCCGATGTCGTGCATCAGCGCGCTTTGCCGAATGATCTCGACTTGCTCCGGAGGCAAGCCTAAGCGCACAGCCAGATACACCGCATAGAGCGCCACGCGGTCGGAATGGCCAGCCGTGTAGCGATCCATCTTGTCGATCGCTTTGGCAAGGCCTTCGATGGTCTGCTGAAAAGTTGCGCGGAGATCTTCATAAAGGCGCGCGTTTTCGATCGCTGCAGCGGCGCGTGAGGCGACAATCGACAAAAGCTTGCGCTGCCCTTCGTTGAAGCGCTTGCCGCTGGTGTAGCTGACGACACCTATCCATCCCAAAAGGCGCTGTTTCATGCGCAGCGGAGCCGCGATGAGAGACTGTATGGGAAAAGCCAGCTCGCTTTGGAGAAAGCGCGCGGCCTTGGCGCCGTGCTCGAGCAACGTGCTGTCGCGCGACAAGTGCTCACGAAACGCTGCTTGGTCGAAGGTGCCGAAGGCGCTGGCGCTCACGTCTTTCAGCGCGGCGGACCGAAGATGCTCGGGCGGCAAAAGGCGCTGGCGTTCGTAGTGGTTGCCCTCGCCGTCGTCGAGCCAGATCGCGACGAAGTCGCCGTGGATTTCGTGAATGGCCGCATCGCCAAGGGTGGTGAGCACTTCTTCGAGCGAGAGGCTCGCGGCAATGGCTTCGCTCACTTTGTAAAGAGACAGGGCTTCTTTGAGCCGGAGGTTTTCGGCTGCAAGGCGCTGCTTTTCAAGCCCGCGCTGCACGACGTGGATGACCTCTTCGACCTTGAAGGGCTTCAAGATGTAGTCGTAGGCGCCGCGCTTCATTGCGTCGATCGCGGTCTCGACAGTGCCGAAGCCCGTCATCATGACGGTAAGCGCATGGGGCGCTCGGGTGCCAACGGCCTCGAGCAGCTCGATGCCGCCCATACGCGGCATTTTGAGATCGCTGATGACGATATCGTATTGTGCGTGCGACAGTTCGGAAAGAGCAGCCTGGCCGTCTTCGGCCGTGCGCACCACGTATCCTTCCATGCCGAGAAAGTCGGCAAGAATGTCCCGAATGAATTTTTCGTCGTCGACGATGAGCACCCGCGGACATTCTTCGCTATTCGTGGTCATCGGTCGGGCCAATCACTATAACAAAGACGAAACTCCTTTGAGTCTTTCCCCGCGCATCTTGCGCCACCCGAGGCGCGAATCGGTGGTTCCACTTGCCATCTACATCGGCATGGCCGCCCTCGCAGTAGTCCTTGCGTTCGTCCGCGGCAGAAGCCCCATCGCGACAACCGCGGCGTTGCCTGTGTCGCCGCTCGTTGGCCAAGCGCTGAGCCTCGTACTCGGCGTGGTGCTTGCGGTGGTAACGATCAGCACAACTCGCTACAGCGTGCGCCACTGGGGCTGGGCGCGCGTGCTTCATAGCCATCTTCAACCCGCCGTGCGCAGCATCAGCGAGAAAAATGTCGTTGTGCTGGGCGCTCTCGGCGGCGCTTCAGAAGAACTTTTCTTCCGCGGTCTGCTCACCGTTACCTTGGGCCTTTGGCTCTCGTCGCTCGTCTTCGGATTGCTGCATCAAGCACCTGGCCGCGCACGATGGATTTGGGCAGCGTGGGCGACTGTGATGGGGTTTGTCTTTGGTTTGATTTTTCTCGCAACCGGCAGTTTGCTCGGCAGCATTGTCTCGCACGTGGCCATCAACGTCGTAAACTTACGTTTCGTACGCGACACCGATCTCGAGCCGCCAACGCCGCGTCTCGGCGGCCTGCTTATCGCATCAAATCGAAAGCAAGAGCCGAATCACGACATGGTTTCGGAAACTCCGAGGGCTTCGAGATAAGCGGCGCGCACCTCGCGCCTGACCGCCCGATAGCGTTCGATGAGCGTGTCCGCGGCAAGGCCATGGGAGCCATCATCGCGAAACCCCATGCGCCGAGCAAGCGAGGATAGCCCTGGTGCGCCTTCTTCAATGATGCTTCGGCTCGTGCCATGTACAATGCGCAGCGCCTGCTCGAGACGCCGCAACATTGCATAGCTTTCGCGCAGGACGGCCGCCGCGGCTGCATCGAGATAACCGCACGCCTCGAGTGCACCGAGCGCATCGTCGGTGTTCGTCGTGCGCACGCGCGGATCGCCACCGTATTTCATCTGGAGCCATTGCGCGGCGAACTCGATGTCGACGATGCCGCCGCGACCGAGTTTGACGTCGTAGCGCCTTGGTCCCTCGCGACCAAGTTCGTGCTCCATGCGCATACGAAGATGGTGCACACGAGCAGGATCGGGCGCGCCACGTCCGTAAGCGATCTTGGTGGCCATTGCGACAACGCGCTTGCCGACAGCAGCGTCGCCTGCGCACAGACGTGCTTTGATGAGTGCCTGACGCTCCCAGTCGTCCGCCTCGGGCTCGCTGCTGCCTTCATCCAGACCGTGGTCCAGGCCGTGGTAACGGGCAAAGCTATCGAGGCTTACGACGAGCAGCCCATGGCTGCCTGATGGCCTAAGCCGCGTATCGAGCTCGTAGCCAACGCCTTCGCCGTGCGGCATGCTCACCAAGCGAAGCACGCGCTGGGCCGCGCGCACGTAGCGCTCTTCGTCCCCACTTTTTTGATCGTAGACAAAGAAAATGTCGAGATCCGATCCGTAGCCGATCTCTTGACCGCCAAGTTTGCCCATGGCGATGACCGAGAGCCCGTCACGTAGGCACTTTTCCACGAGCGCCCTTTGCGTTGCGTGCTCGAGCGATGCATCGGCCAGAGCCGTGAGCACCCGCGTTGCCTCGCTCATGCGAAGCTCGCCAGAGAGCTCGGCGAGACCTACCTCCATGGTGATGCGAGCCTTGGCGCGACGAAGAGCTCCAACGAACGCGTCTTCTTCGTCGAGATCTTCGGCTGCAAGATGCGCAGGATCGATTGCGCTCGAGACTTCGGCATCGACCTCGCGACGAGCCCACTCGGGCGTTGGCGCCCCCTTTGAAAAGAGCACCCTCTCGACGAGCTCGGGGTGGTAAACGAGCGCCTCGCCAAGAAACACGCTGGCACCAAAAAGGCCCGTAAGCTTACGAAGAACCTGGCGATCGTCGGCCATTGCTTTCGCATAAACGCTAGGCGTCGCGAGCCGGCCGAAGAACGCCGCAAGCAAGCGCGTTGCTTGTTCAGGATCGGCGGCGTCTGCAAGAGCCTCGAGCAGCGTGCGTGAGAGTCCTGGGTGCTTGTCGCGCGCTACCGGGCCGAGCGGGAAATCGGGGCGACGTGCGAGCGCAAGCAGGTGGCGTACGAGATCGGGTGAGGCGCTTGCCGAAAAATCGATGCCGGAAGATCCATCGACGAGCGCCGCAAGAGCCGCGGACTCGCTACCCGAATCGATGGCAGCAAGCAGCGGTGCGAGTGCCGCCACGTCGTCTGTCCGAGCGCCTTGGTCCTTGGTAAGCGATGCGAAGAGACTCGTTACACGACGCCGCACCTTGTCCAGATCGCGCTCGAGATCGAGGCCGCTCGCGCAGTCCACGGTGCGTGCAATCGTTTCGAGCAGCTCGCCGCGCGGCAGCGTGTGGGTTTGGATACCGGTTGCATTCTGCACGCGATGCTCGAGCCGCCGAAGTGTGAGGTAGGCGCCCTCGAGATCGCGGCTTTCGCGATCGGTGGCGAGGCCCTTGGCGCGCAGGCGGCGCAGCGCCTCGAGGGTGTTCGGGTGACGAAGCGACGGCTCGCGGCCACCCCAAATGAGCTGGAGCGACTGCACGAAGAACTCGGCTTCGCGGATGCCGCCCGGACCAAGCTTCAAATCGCGCTCGGGATCGCTCGCGAGCTCGGCGCGTCCGCGCAGAACAAGCTCGGTCATCTCGCGCGCGATGCGCGGATCGACCACCTTGCGCCAAACGAACGGCGCCAGTGCGTCGAGCAGGCGCTCGCCAAATCCGAGATCTCCAGCCACGGGCCGAGCGCGAAGCAAGGCTGCACGCTCCCATGTGCGACCCCACGTTTCGTAATAACGCTCTGCCGCCGCAAGCGCGTTGACGAGCGGCCCGCGCGAGCCCTCGGGACGCAGGCGCAGATCGACACGCCAGCATGTACCGTCTTCGGTGATGTCGTCGAGCGTCGCGGTAAAGCGCTGGGTGACGCGCGTGAAGTGCTCGTGCAAAGACTGGTCGGTAGCCACGTTACCCTGCACGACTTGCCCATCATCCGTCTCGTAGAACGGGATGAGATCGACATCGCTGCCGGCATTGAGCTCGCGACCGCCAAGCTTGCCCATGCCGAGCACGACAAACGAGCAACAATTGCCACTATTTGCCATTGGCACACCGAAGCGTGCCGCGGCCCAACCAAGGGCTTCGGCCACGGCGATTTCGATGCACACTTGGGCAAGGTCGGCCAGCTCGCGCGCCGTTACATCGATGTCTTCGCCTTGCTCGGCAACGAGCTCGCGTGTGGCGACGCGAAGGCGTTCACGCTGTGCAAAGAGCCGAAGACCGCGGCGCACGCTGTCGGCATCGCTGAGATCGCTGATGAACGAGGCTACGAGCTTACGGTATGCACGCAAATCGCGCGCGATGCGAAGATGGCTCTCTGCAAGGGCTACGACGTCTTCGGGTCGCGAGAGGATCTGAGCACGATAGGCCGGGTAAGCCGCTGATAGCAGACCTGCCAGAATCGCCGTATCGGCATCGTGCGCCACACCACGCTCGCGTGCAGCGTCTTCGAAGGCCGACGCGAGTGCGCCGGCTGCGTCGCCAGCGAAGGCCTGAAAAAGGCGCTTCGCAGGCGACATACCATCGGCTCGCCGACTGTCGGGAAGCAATTCGGGGCGCCTAGATTCAGATTCAGATGAGGCGCTCGGCGATTTGCACCGCGTTGAGCGCGGCTCCTTTTCGAAGATTGTCGGCAACCACGAACATGTTGATGGCACCCTTGACAGCGAGATCGTCACGCACGCGACCCACGTAAACCGGATCCGTGCCAGAAGCGTGCACCGGCTGCGGGTGCTTGCCCGGAGCATACGCCTGGTCGACGAGCACGACGCCTTCGGCAGCGCGCAAAAGGCCCTTTGCTCGTTCGGCGGTCATGGGCTCGTGGAACTCCACGAAGATCGATTCTGCATGACCGTTGAGCACCGGAACGCGCACCGTGGTGGGAGAAACGCCAATCGAATCGTCGCCCATGATTTTGCGCGTTTCGTTGACCATTTTGTGCTCCTCTTCGGAGTAGTCCATCTCGCCGGCCTTCCAGTCGCTCATGACGTTGAACGCCATTTGACCGGGGAAAACGCTTGGCGCCGGGAGCTTGCCATCGAGCACCGCCCGGGCCTGCGCCAAGAGATCTTCGACCGCCGCGTGCCCCTTGCCGCTCGTTGCCTGGTAGGTTGACACGACAATGTGCTTGATGCGCGACACGTCATGCAATGGCTTCAGCGCAACGACCATTTGAATGGTCGAGCAGTTCGGGTTGGCAATGATGCCTTTTGGGCGAATGTTCGCGGCACCCATGTTCACCTCGGGCACAACGAGGGGAACTTGGGGATCCATGCGCCACGCGCTCGAGTTGTCGATCACAATCGCGCCCGCCTTGGCTGCGATCGGAGCGAACTCTCGCGAAACGCTCGCACCGGCACTGAAAAGCGCAAAGTCGACGCCTGCAAACGATTGCGGGCCAAGCTCGGCGACAACGATCTCGCTAGCGCCGAACTCGAGAACCTTGCCGGCGCTGCGTTTGCTTGCAAGCGGCACGACGCGCGATATGGGAAAACGACGCTGATCGAGCGTGCGCATCATTTCGCGCCCAACGGCGCCCGTGGCACCTACGACAGCAACGACAAACGATTTGCCAGGATGTTTGGCCGGGTGAGTCATGGCCCGTCGATAGCGCGCTTTCGGCCGCGTCGCGAGTTCCGCGTGCAGCATGGGTGGAACGGCCGCGCCCAGCCGCGTGTTACGCTTCTATGCTGATATGCTGATGCGTTTTGCGCGTTTTACGAAATGCCTATTGCCAGCATTCGTTGCCATCGCAGCCTGCGCGAATGCGCTGCCACGACCGCACGCTGCTGCTGGGACCGAGAACGCGGCGTTTCCAAGCGCCGGCGCTGCCGCGAGCGCTGACCCCACCGTGCGGCCTGCGCGTCTTTTCCCAGAGTCAATCGAAGAAACGGCAGCAACGGCACATTATGGCATCGAACCGAACGGCGGTATTCGGTCGATCGCTTCCGGACTTCGCATCGTGACTTTGCCCCATGGCGGCATCGCTGCTGCCGAAGATCACTTCGCTCACCCGCCCGAGAGCATCACCGCGCTGCCCGAGCGCCTGTCGGGCGGCTTTCTTTTCGTCATTCGATCGAGCATTTGGCGCGCCGAGAAATGGCTTGGGCACGCGACACCCATGGCTACTTTTTCCGAGCCGATTCACGAGATTGTTCCAGGGCTCGATCGCGTTTACGTGCGTTTGACGAATCACTACGTTGCCATCGACGGCAAAACCGGCAGACTGCTCGATCTCGGCCCGTTTCCGAAAAGTCCTTATGTCGCGTCGTTCGCGGCGGCCGATGGATGGCGCGCGGTAGCGGTGGCTGATTGGTTCGGCACGGTTGCAACGTTCGATGCAGGGGCAACGTGGCACGCCCTGAATCTGCCAATAAACGCGAACCGCGTCATGGTTACCGGCAGCAATCTGAGCATCGGCGGCACCGAGGCTGGTCACGACGCGTGGTTCAGCCTCGATGCGCAAGGAGTCCTTACGCGCCTTGGTGAGGCTCCACATGAAGGGGCCGGTATCGCGGCGCCGGCTGCACGAGCTCGGCAAACCGACGCTGACATGGCTGCGCCAGATACGCCAAACACCATGGCCGAGTCCACGCGCATTTTCGGCAAACGGCCGCTCGCTACTACCATTGTTGATGGCTGGCCTCTTTCCGATGGAACGGCAGTTATCGCACGCGATGGAGCCCTCGGGCGCGTGCGCCTTTCCGACGGTGCGCTCGTCGACTTCGTTCGAGCAGCGTTTCCACTCAAGCTCGCACGCTGCCAAGCAATCTTGCTTGGCGGGCTTGCACGGCGCGACAAGCGCGACAAACCTGGACTCGGCTTCGTGTGCGGCGAGCCGCACGGCAGAACGATCATCTACGCGTACGACGAAAGCCATGGAAGCGTGTTTCCCTTGCGCCAGTTCGACAAGCCTCGCATCGTCACCTCGTCGGGCAACGGTGCACTCGCAGTGCGAGGCGCGTGCGCACCTGACGCGGATCCGAATCCGCCATCGTACGAGCTACCGAAGTTCGATCTGCCCGACGCGAGCTCCAACGCCAACTCCGATGATGATGCGGACGACGCCAACGACACTGGCGACGCGGACGACGCCAACAACGCGGGTGCTGCAAGCGACGCAGGCGATGCAGGTGCGCAAAGGCCGGCAGCACGACTCGCAGAAAATCAAACCGCGAAGGCGCAAGCCTTCTGCATCTACGATGGCAACAACACTTGGCGTGACATCGTTGTCCACGCCGAAATGAACAACGTACGCGTGGTCGTGCTCGCCAACGGCAAAATCGTCATTCTCACACCGCCGAGAGCACCTTTGACAAGCGCGCGGCTTACGGTCATCGAGCATGAGCGCACGCGAACCGTACCCATCGCGTTTCCAAAGATGCCTGACGATGTTGCGCCTGTGTTGCACTTCGGCATGTGGCTCGACGGCTTCGAGGAGCGTCGCCCTGGCATTGTTGGCGGTTGGATTGAAGCCGGCGGCGTGATGCTCGGCGTCGAGATCGACCTCGATGGCAACGCAACGCCCGGGCAATACGTGCGTGATGCAGGCATGCCCTTTGTTTCCGGTCGCTATGGTTTCGGCTGGGCGGGCGGGCGCGGCTACGAAACAACCGATGGCGGCATGAAGTGGACAGCGATCGACCTGCCCAATGCGCTCTCGCAGAAGGTCGCAACGCGCGCATGCGGCCCTATCGGGTGCATTGCCGCGGGCTGGCTTCGGGTTGGATGGGGAGAGAGCAAGCAGGCATCATCCGAAATATCCGCCAGCGCGCCGGCGACAAATCGACCAGCAACCACCGCAAGCCCGCCGAAAATCGATCTCGTGTGCGAACCAACGGCGACAGCTCCACCAAAAGTGTCCGCCCCCAAGCGCCCAAAGCCAGCAGCCAAGAGAGCGGCCACGGCACCGCAGGCCGGTACACCGTCCGCCGTGCTCGCGCCCGAGTTTCCTGGTCTGACCGTGATGCCTGCATTCTACAATGAGCCAGGTCCTCTGCTCCGCGATGTCGAGCGCGGGATGATGTTCGACGTATCCGAATCGATCGAGCGCGGCTTGCGCACCGAAAGCCTTGCGCACATTTACGGCTGGGCGCCAAAAACGGGCGAGTTTGGCGCTTTTGGCCGCTGGCAAGTCAAATGGCTCTCACCCTTTTCCGGCTGGCCCGAGATCCACACGACGACCGCTGAGCCAATGCCAGTGCCCGTTGCCTATTTTTTCAGCACCAACGCGTCTTTCGGCTCCAACATGCAGATGAATGGCGGCTGGCAAATCGCTCCTGGTGACGACGCCACGCATGCCATGCTCGTTGGCCGCTCCCGGTCTTTCGGCACTCCCTCGCCACTGCTCGTGGAGCTCGAAGCGGATCGCAGGCCGCTACTCGTAAAGCGCACCAATGGCGAACCACTGCCCGCAGTCGAAGGCCTCGTGCGCACGGCAGGAAGGTGGTTTCTCGCAACCGTGGACCCAACCGAGCCCGTGACGACAACGATCATCTGGCAAGTCGAAGGTGGCATCGCCAGCGAGATCGCCCGCATTCCGCGCGTGCTCGCAAGCGACGGGCGCTTTTCGTCGTCGAGGCTCGTGCGTCGCTCAGACGAACGCGCCATTGGCCTTGTCAGAGTTGGCCAAGCGAACTCCGACCGTTCAACGCCAGTGTACTGGGTTCTTCCGATCGACATCGAAAGCGGACAGGTCGGTGAACCCACCAATCTAGGCTATGCCGATCTTGGCGGACACACGCTCAGCGCATGCGCGAACGACTTCACCGGATGGACGATTGACACGAGCTTGGACACGAGCTTGCCGGACTCGTCGATCCTAATTGGTCTCCCTAGCCTTCCTTCTGCGCGCGGCCAAGGGTCTCTTCGCTACGTTTTTGCGCGTATCCACCTCACCTCCGCGAGCGCGTGCCTCGAGCGCGTTGCAGGAATCTTCGATGGACCCGCGCACCTGCTATCGCGCACATCGAGAACGCCGCGAACGGCCGCGCAAACCATGGCAACGCCGAATGCGGGCAAGGTTCTCGCTGCAGCGTCAGCCGGGCAGTTCCGTTATCCCCTTACCTGCACGATGCGAGTTCATATGTGAAAGTTCACAATTGCAATTATGCATGAACTCGCCGGGTGGTATGGTCATGTAACCAGCGAAAACAATTACGCTGCCATCCGCGGCACGAATGCTGCTCGAGATGCAAATCGCCTGCGCGAAGAGTGGCTGCCCCCCCGGCCCATTCGCGCAGGTTTTTTTATGGCCGCGGCTCGTGGGACGGAAAGAGCTCAGCCGATTGGCTTATTGAATGCGCAGGGCGTTTCGAAGCAACTCTTTTCGCGGAACGGTCGACATACTCAACAGCGGTGATTTTGCGACCGCATTAATTGAAGGGAATTTCCTATGAAAAATTTTACTTTGAGTGAATTGCTCATTGTTGTTGGCTGCCTCTCATCGTGCGGCGGCGCGTTTGGTGATGCCACGGGCTCAAGCGGGTCGGGTTCATCCGACGGCGGGCCGGGGCAAACCGATGCGGGAAACTCAGGCAACAAGGTCAACTCAGGCAACTCAGGCAACATCGGGTGCGGGTACGCCACTACCTTGTGCGCCGATGGTTACATATGCATCGCCGATGCAGATTGCGAATCAGACATCTGCCGTATGAATGTTTGTCAAGCGCTATCATCACTTGCACATGACGGCATAAAAGATGGCGACGAAACCGACGTCGATTGCGGCGGACTTCATGCGCCAGCATGCGCCGATAGCTTGATGTGCATTGTGACTGAGGATTGCACGAGCGGCGTTTGCACCAAAAACGTGTGCCAGGTGCCAACCGACACTGACGGCGTGAAGAACGGCGACGAAACCGACGTCGATTGTGGTGGTCCAACGGCGCCAAAATGTGCGACTGGAAAAACGTGCAATGCACACGCAGATTGTGTGTCGGATGGGTGTGGGTACGACGGAAAGTGCGCGGCAGGTCGAAGCTGCACGCAGCACCTTGGTGGTGACACGTGCGGGGTAGGGGAAATTGGCGAAGCAGGTGCGGTTCACGAAAGCTGTTGCTTGCAGGCGCCCATTGCCGGCTCCGCGGCTCGTGTCGACAAATACCTTGTTACGGCCGGTCGTATGCGAGCGTTCATTGAACGCCTAAATGGCGATGTAGTCACGTACGTGTCGAGTCTGCCGGCAAGCAACTGGGACCAGAAAAATTGGAATGCCCTTGTGCCGGCCAATATTGACGACGCGAACAACCAGCTCGGCCCGTACTGGGGTGGGTCGAAGCGTTTATGCGATCCCGGCCAGCTCACTGGCCACACCTACTACACGCCTCCAGACGTGGGTGCTCCGTCGAGCTTCACGCAGACCGATATGGATCCGAAGACTCTGAACTGCGTTGGCTGGCACTTGGCAAACGCATTTTGCCAGTGGGATGGCGGGCGCCTTCCGTCGCATGACGAAATCACAAAAGTCTTTACTAATAACGTCACAAACGGCTGGCCGTGGGGCACAGGTGCACCCGACCAGTCCAAAGCTGACGCTCGGTGGAGTCATTATTATAACTACGGATATCCGGGGCTCACACCCAGGGCAAGCGCATCTTAAACCGTGGAAATCATGCTGAGAACGGTAAAGGCATAGTCTGGCTCCCAGCCTGCGATTCTACGTTTGCTGGCAACGCTCCTCTTTCCGGGGCGAGACGATTC
>WQZB01000014.1 GCA_009780955.1 Polyangiaceae bacterium
AGCACGAGCCCGGGGGAAGGAAGACACGGCGAAGCCGTGGCGGATGGGGCCCCTCCACGTGCGCAGGCACCGCAGGGCCCAACGAAGGCATCGCGGCGCGCAGCAGGCTGGTAAACATGCTCTAAGGCGCCCATGCTCGACATTGCATACATCCGCCAGAATCAGGACATTGTCCGCGCCGCTATCAAGAACAAGCGCGTCGAACTCGACCTCGACACGCTGCTTGCTGCCGACAAAGAGCGGCGCGAAATCATCTCAAAACTCGAATTGAAGCGCGCGCGCAAAAACGAAGTCGCGCAGCTCATTCCGAAGGCAAGCAAAGAAGCGCGCGCAGAGCTCATCGACGAAGGCAAGGCCGTCAAAACGGAACTCGAACAACTCGAGCCTTCTCTCGCGGAGGCGCAGAAAAAATTCGATGGCCTCATGCTGCGCGTACCGAGCATTCCGCGCCCAGAAGTACCCATCGGCGTTGGCGAGGAAGACAACGTCGAAGTCCGCAGAGTGGGAACACCCCGCGCGTTCGACTTCATACCAAGAGATCACGTTGAACTCATGACCATGCATCGAATGGTCAATTGGGATGGGCCACGCAAGTACGCCGGTGGCCGTTCGTACGCGCTCATGGGCAAAGGGGCGCTGCTCGAGCTGGCGGTTACGCGCCTTGCCATCGACTTGCTCGTGGCTCGGGGTCTTACGCTCGTTGCGCCGCCTGTCATGGTCAAAGAGCGCGCCATGGTCGGTACAGGCTTTTTCCCGCTCGGCATCGAAGAGGCCTACGCCATCGCGGCCGACGAGCTTTTTCTTGTCGGCACGAGCGAAGTTCCACTCGTATCGTTGCACCGCGACGAAACGATGGACGCCGCGCTATTGCCCATCCGCTACGCCGGCGTGTCGAATTGCTTTCGCCGCGAGGCTGGCGCGTACGGCAAAGACACCAAGGGTCTTTACCGCGTGCACCAGTTTACGAAGGTCGAGCAAGTTATTTTCTGCTTGCCCGACGAAGCCATCGCGGAAAAAGAGCACTATCAGCTTCTTGCCAACGCCGAGGCAATCCTTGAAAAGCTCGAGATCCCTTATCGCGTGGCCATTGCATGCACCGGCGAAATTGGTCTTGGGCAAACGCGCAAACACGAGGTCGAATCGTGGATGCCCGGCCGCGCCGATGGCAAGGGCGCTTACAACGAAACGCACTCGTGTTCGACGCTTGGCGATTTTCAGGCACGCCGCTCGAACATTCGGGTGCGAATGGCAGACGGATCCCTAGCCTACCCGTACACGCTAAACAACACCGCCGTGGCAAGCCCACGCATTCTCATTCCGTTGCTCGAGAACCATCAGAATGCCGATGGCTCCATCACGCTGCCAAAGGCGCTTGTACCCTACATGAATGGCATCGAAATCTTGCGCCCCGCTTGACCGCGCCGCTAGAGATCAGTATTTCCAGGGTTGCCTGGTGCGGTCGCCAAGTGGTTAGGCTCCGGTTTGCAAAACCGGCACACGTGGGTTCGAATCCCATCCGCACCTCTGTTAGCCCATCCGCACCTCTGTTACACTGCGACACCATGTTGCTAAACAGGACACGGTTCGTTGCGCGTGCGGCCTTCATCCTTGGTGCGTCGCTTTTGGTGTTTGGCTGCGACGAGAAAGGAAAGCAAGGCAAACAAGAAAAGCAGGCACCTGCTGAACAGGGTCCAGCGGCATCCTCGGCACCGTCGATGCACGACGAGTCGGTGCAACCGAAGATGGCCGCATTCGATCGCGCGCGGCTCAGCGTTTTCGCGCCGCTTCCCGTGAAAATGCTCTCGGCGTCAGGTGCCCTTTCTGACGACGAAGTAGCGCTCGGCAAAAAGCTCTATTTTGATCCACGTTTGTCGAAAAACCAAGACATCTCATGCAACACGTGTCACCCCTTGAACGCCTACGGCGTGCAAAATTCGCCAACGAGCGCGGGCCACAAGGGACAGCTCGGTGGGCGCAACTCGCCAACGGTGTACAACGCTGCGCTGAATAGCGCGCAGTTCTGGGACGGGCGCGCGAAAGATGTGGAAGAGCAGGCGCTCGGGCCGATTCTGAATCCCGTCGAAATGGCAATGAAGGACGAAGGCGCTGTTCTCGCCGTCCTTCGCTCGATTCCCGATTACGTGGCTGAATTCAAAAAAGCATTCCCCGCCGATCAAGAGCCCATGTCTTATGCCAACGTTGGGAAAGCGATTGGCGCATTCGAGCGAACGCTTACGACCCCATCACGCTGGGACAAATATTTGGCCGGTGACAGCAATGCTTTGACAAGCGAAGAACGCGCTGGGCTTACCAAGTTTCTCGACACGGGGTGTAACGCTTGCCACTCTGGTGCGAACGTTGGCGGACAGGCCTTTCAAAAGCTAGGGCTAGCCATTGCGTGGCCGACGGAACTCAAAGACAATGGGCGTTTCGATATTACGAAAGATCCAGCCGATAAACACGTTTTCAGAGTACCGTCGCTTCGCAACATAGAAAAAACCGCTCCGTATTTCCATGATGGTTCGATTGCATCGCTCGAACAAGCCGTCACGATGATGGCCAAATACCAGCTCGGCAAAGATCTTTCGTCCGCAGACGTTGCCAGCATCGTAACGTTCTTGAAAAGTCTCACCGGCGAGCTACCGAAAATCGACCCGCCTACGCTCCCCAAAAGCACCGCAAAAACGCCAAAGCCCGACCCGAACTAAGGGGCGCAGCGAGCCATAAGCCTCATGGTTGCATCGCGACGTCCGCCTGAGGCACGACGGAATGGATCGGTAGGCGACTCGATTTGATCGCGCACCCGTTCGACGAGAGCGCGATCAGCCAAGGCGCACGCGACATTGGCACATTGGCGCAAAGCTTCGCGCTCTATTCGTGCGGTCGGAAGCTCCGGCAGGTTGCGGCGCTCGCAAACACTTCCCAGCACGCGCGCTCCCTCTTCGTACAAGCCGCGACCCACGAGGTTTCGACCCATGAGATACGAGGCGAGCGCCGACGGCTTTTTGGCGTTCCACGCACCAAGCTCGATGCCGCCAAGAAAGATGTCGGGGCCGTGCTTATCGCTACCGAGCAAGAGTGCAAGGGTGGCTTGGCGCGCGTCGCTCGTGCGTGCGCCGAATGCTTTTACCTCGATGGTTCGCGCTGCATCTTCGTCGAGCGAATGCGCCGCGATTTCTTCGTAGCGCTCCGCTGCACGATCGAAATTCCCATCGATGAAGTCGGCGTCGGCAAGCGTTTCCTTGGCGCGGTCTTGCCACACGCGCGGTACATTGTCGTCGCTCGCGAGCCGCAGGAGCTCGGCTTGCCCAACGGCGCGGTTGCCATGACGTCGCTCGATCATGGCGAGATCTCGTTGCGAGGCGAAGTCGCCTGCGTCTTTCGCAAGCACTTGCCGGTAGTAGCGCATGGCGTCGTCGAAGCGTTGCGAGTCGCGGCACACGTTGGCGTCGTGGCGCAGCGCATCGACGACATGAGGGCATTTGCGCCCGAAAATGCCAGGGCGAGAAAACCTTGCTTTGGCGAAGCTCTTGGCCTCGGCGGGCAGCGGCACCTCTTCGAGCGACGCGCGAAAGGCTTCAGCGAGCGATGCCCAATTTTTCCCGGTGAGTTCGGCAATGTCGCCTCCCGCGTACCATGCACGCACTTTGTCGACGCCGAACGCGGTTGCGAGCCACTGTACGAATGCGCCTGCCACGGTGTAGCTCTTGTCCGACGAGTCGCCGAGAAAACCGAGCGAGAACGTTCTGTCGAGCGGTGGGAGCAACCCCAGCTCGGACATGGCACGCGCCCACTCTGCGCTTGTGAGATCGTCGTCGTCGGGCGAAGCAAAAACTGCAACGCCTTCGATGAGCCCCGGATTCGGTAGCAAGCCGCCAAAGCCTCCTGCGATGCGGAAAGGTCCACGGCCAAAACTTGCTGCTACGACATGCGCGAGCTCGTGACCAAGCGCCGGATGCGGATAACCACCAAGCTGCAAGTAGACCTCGCCACGCCACGGCTTGGCGATGAACGTGTGGGCGGCGCCCATGAGGCGCTTTTTGTCGGCTGCGTCGCGGAAAAAGAAGGCGCGAACGCGCGTAGGCCCTTGGGCGCCGAGCCGCTTTTCGACGGCCACGATTTGTTCGTCGCAGTCTTTGACGAGAAGCCTTGCGTCGATTTCGCGCGTTGTCTTTGGATAAATGACGTCGCATCGCTTGCCGTGCTTTTCCGCGCCGAGATCTTCGGCGATCGACGTCGCAGTGCTGAAGTGACCGAGCTTCGTTCCAAAGAAAACGAGGCTCGCGCTCGCCATGGCCGCCACAAGGGCAAGGATGCCTCGCACACGCGCCGATGGAGTGTGCAAGTCAACGAGCAGACCGAAACGCACATCGTTTTTGCGCTCGAGGAGCGACAGTGCGAGAGCAAGAGCCGTTACCGTTGCAAGCGTTCCGGCCCGGTAAGACAAGATGGTCGTGCCCTGGTCGATGACCGTGTCGTAAAGCGCGCCGCTGAAGTAACCAACGAAAGGGTCGAAAGCAAAAATCATGGGCGACGTGTAAAATCGATAAATACTCACCGCGATAGCCGACAAGGGCCCGGCCAGAGCAAGCGCCACGGCCGCAAAGGTTCGTACGCGAGTTCGCACGACACGCCCCGACGCGGCCGCCGCAACGAGCTCGCCGGCCACGGCACCCCACGCGCCGCCCATAATGGCGCCCGCGGCCGGGTTCATCGCGAAGTAAATGAGAGCACCCCAAAGCTCGCAAATTCCAACGCGTGCAGCATGCAACAATGCCGTGACGAGCGAGATGGCGGCGAAGGCAAGACCTAGTGCGACTCCACGACCGAGCGATGTCACCGGCCGGCGCGTTACGCCGGCGCGCGCAGCGTCGACGGCCGTGACAACGGCTACCGCCGACGGAACGAGCATGCCTGTTGCCAGCGAATGCTCGTAGCCTGGACCACCAAAGAGCGGCACGAACCCGATGGCGCCCATGGCGACCGCAACAGCGAGCGCGCCAAGAAGATACGGTCGCACGTCAGACGGCCGGCGGCGGCGGCGCCTCGAGCACGATCGGCAACACCTCGTCGACGCGCTTGATGAGGTGTACACGCATGTTCTCGAGCACGTCTTTCGGGACGTCTTCGAGATCTTTCTCGTTGCGGCTTGGAAGAAGGACTTCTTTGATGCCCGCACGGTGTGCTGCCAAGAGCTTTTCTTTGATGCCGCCCACCGGAAGCACGGCGCCACGCAGCGAAATTTCGCCGGTCATCGCGACGTCTTTGCGGACCGAGCACGACAAGAGGAGGGATGCCACGGCCGAATACATGGTGACTCCTGCCGATGGGCCGTCTTTCGGCGTGCCGCCTTTCGGAACGTGCAGGTGAAGATCGATGGTTTTCAAGAATTCGGGATCGAGACCGAGCTGGGTCGCGTGGCTGCGCACGAACGACATGGCTGCAACCGCCGACTCTTTCATAACGACCTTCAGGTTGCCGGTGATGACAATCTCACCGTGGCCAGGCATTTGCGATGCTTCGATGAATAGGATGTCACCACCCGACGGCGTCCACGCAAGCCCTGTGGCAACGCCCGGCGCGCTCGAGCGCTCGGCAAGTTCTGGCGTGTAACGCGGAGGACCGAGAACGATCTGCGCAAACTCGGAATTGCATGTAAGGCGCACATTTTCGCCTTCGGCAAGCCGCATGGCCACGTGCCGGCACACCGAGCCGATCTCGCGGTCGAGCCCGCGCACGCCTGCCTCTCGCGTGTAACTTTCGATGATGGTTTCGAAGCCGGAATCTTCGAACGTGAGCCGGTCGCTCGTGAGACCGTGCGACGCGAGGCTTTTGGGCGCCAAAAAATCGCGTGCAATCGACTTTTTCTCGGCGCGCGTGTAGCCCGGCACTTCGATGGTTTCGAGGCGATCCCAAAGCGGCGCCGGAATCGTGTCGGCGTTGTTCGCGGTCGCAAGGAATGTCACCTGCGACAGATCGAAGGGCGTATCGATGTAATGATCTTGAAACGTATTATTTTGTGCGGGGTCGAGCACCTCGAGCAAGGCGGACGACGGATCGCCCATCATGTCGACACCAAGCTTGTCGATTTCGTCGAGGACGAAGACCGGATTTTTCACTCCGACTTTCTTCATGCCCTGGATGATGCGCCCGGGAAGTGCGCCTACGTAGGTGCGGCGGTGCCCGCGAATTTCGGCCTCGTCGCGAACGCCACCGAGCGCAATGCGGTGGTAGCGACGCCCCATGGATCGCGCGATGGACTGACCAAGCGATGTTTTTCCGACACCGGGCGGACCAATGAAGCAAAGAATGGGGCCCTTCTTGTCGGCGCGTAGCTTGCGCACCGCGATGTACTCCACAATGCGCTTTTTGACTTTCTCGAGACCGAAGTGATCTTCGTCGAGGCATCGGCGAACGTCGGCCGGCTCGAGCCTGTCGGTGGTGACTTTGCCCCACGGCAAGTCGGCAAGCCACTCGATGTAGGTACGCGTAACGTTGTATTCGGCCGACTGCTGCTGCATTCCGGAAAGCCGCGAAAGCTGCTTTTTCGCAATTTTCATGGCCTCTTCTGGCAGCATGCTTTCGCGAATGCGATCGCGAAGAGCGTCCACGCTGTCGTCGTCCGTTTCACCGAGCTCTTCGCGGATGCTTTTCATTTGCTGACGCAAAATGAGCTCGCGTTGGTTTTTGCCTTCGCCAACGACCATGCTCGAAATTTCTTCTTTGACGCGAGCCAGCTCTTGCTCCTTTTCGTGTTTGGCACGAAGCGCATCGAGGTGCTTGTTGACGAGATCGAGCACGCGCAGCGCGCGCTCTTTCACGTTGACGGTGTGGAGCACCGTTTGCTTGTCGACGACGTCCACCCCTTCAAGGGCGAGGTTCGAGGCAATCAGATCGGCAAGTGCCCCCGTTTCGCGAACGGTATCAAGAATGCCTTTCATTTCCTTTTCTAGCCACGGCGCTATTTTGACGAGTTCGCGCGTGTTGTCGCGCAGGCGTACGCCAATGGCATCGAGTTCGGCATTGCGCTCGAGATCTTCGGAGATGCGCCGAACCTTCGCTCGCAGGTACGGTTCGAAGCCAACCTTGCTTGCAAGGTGCACGCGCGACAAGCAATGGAACACAACCGAGTAATTCGACGGCGCGAGGCGAACGACTTTCACCATGCGCGCCACGGTGCCAATGTCGTAGAGGTCTTCGATGTCGGGATCATCCACCGTCGCGTCGCGCTGGCTCACGACGCCAACAACCCCGCGATTTTGCTGGAGCAAATCTTCAATGAGGCGAATGCTACGCGCACGGCCAACATTCACGGGCACCACGCTTGCGGGAAAAACGACGTTGTTGCGTAGCGGTAAAATGGGCAAAATCTCAAGATCGGAGCCGCGCGTGTCTTGGGTCACGACATACCTCGATGGGTTCGCCTTCACGGTACCTCGGTTGGTTCGATCGGCGCGGAGAAAACTAGCTCGTTTCCGGTGGCTTGGATGCGTCTCTGCCGCGTGGTAAGGCAGAAGAACTTCGCTGGTGCACCCCTGATTGCCATGTTCCGTAGGGCCACATCGCTTGCAGTTGTTTTGGCGGCTTGTGCCGCGTGTGGTGGTTCGAATGTACAAGATCCCGCGGGGGTGCTTCGGGCTTACGCGCATGCACTCGAAGAGGGCCGCGCCGACGACGCGTACCGATTGTTGAGCGACGAAGCTCGCCGCGGCACATCGGCCGAGGCCTTCCGGCGCATGGTCAAAGACAACCCGGGCGAGGTGCAAGAAATTGCCAAGGCACTATTGCGCCCAACGGCCGCACCTCAAATTACGGCTACGATCACCACAAGCATCACAGGTACTGCGCAAGAGCTTCCGCTCGTTCTCGAGAATGGAAAATGGAAGGTGGAAGGGGCGGCCATCGATCTTTATGCGCAAGACACACCACGCCATGCCATTTTGGGGTTCGTGCGTGCCGTCGAACGAAAGCGCTATGACGTTGCGATGAAGTACGTGCCCGATGCCCACAAGGAAGGCCTTGACGCACAAAAATTGAAAAGTGCGTGGGAAGGACACGACAAGGAAGAAATCGAACAGGTCATTGCCGGCATCAAGCAAGCCTTGCCAACAACGTCACCCGAAGAAGTCGGCAATCATGCGTCAATGGCCTACGGCACCGGCACAATTCAACTCGTCCGCGAGCGCGGGCTCTGGAAAATTGAGGATTTCAACTAGGGCCTCCGGACCGAGGCAACGAGAGCGTGGAGACCATCATGCGAAAAGAATTCATGCTCACTGTCGTTCTTAGTGCTTTTGCGCTGGGGTGCACCATCGAGATGAGGCGACCAAGGTCGGCCTACCCTCCCCCGCCTCCCCGCCCGGCACCGCAAAGCACCATCCAGCCTGAACCCACTACGCCGGCGCCTACTACGCCCACGACTAGAATTGGGCGTACGCACCGCTACGGATCCACGTCCACCTCACCTGTGACGCTCCCGACCATGACGGGCACGAACGTTTTCGGCTCCTCGTATGACGATCCGAACGGCTACGCGGGTACCTTGTATGCCATTCCGGAAGGCACAACGAAACTGCCTGATTTGAATGCGCTAACACCGATTGGAAGGCTCTACGCGTCCACGCTGAATGTTCGGCCAAGGCCGATGTCAGGCGGCTTTCCAGGCATTGCTCCCTACCGCAACGAATACTTCGCAATTCGTTGGGAAGCGCCGCTCGTCGTCAACAACGAGGGCGATTACACATTCCGCGTCGCCTCCGAAAAAGGCTCAGTCGTGCGCATCGACGATATGGTCATCGTCGACAACGATGGCAATCACCCCTATGCCGAACGAAGCGGCCCGGTGCATCTCATCAAAACCACCCACGTCATCACGATTGATTATTTTCAGACCACCGGCAACGTTGCGTTGCAACTCTTTTGCAAGCGCCATGGCGAAGCGGAAATGATTTGTCCGACGCGTCTGTAGATGCGGTCTAGCGAGGGGCACCCACGAGGGGTGCCCCTACAACCAAAAAACGCATATCCGTAGGGGCACCCCTTGTGGGTGCCCTATATGGGTACGCCCCTACGAAATATGCGTTAGTAACCTAACATTCGTGGTGGGAACAGCGATGCCACCAGCCGCGCCGACCTTGCGCAAGGAGCTTGGCAAGATTCGTACGCTGCTCCTTGTCGAGCACAGAGTGAACACGCCGGAGCATCGCTTCAAAGGCGTTTTTCATCTGCGAAGATGCTTCTGCCGCTTTTGCCTGCGCCTCGCCCATGGCGCCGTCGTCGAACACGTCGCCTTCGATCGCACGTGCCGCGGCTTGTCTCGACGACTCGAACAATGACTTTGCTTCGCCCACGTGCTTGTCGAATTCGTCGAGTATAACCTCGATGTCCTTCTCCTGCGCAGGCGTTGCATCGAGCTTGAAGAGCAATGCCCGCAGCCAGAAACGGCGCGCGAACCGACTTCCCCACCTTCCCTCGGCATGGTGTGAGTGGCAGCCGCATGACTCGCCGTCGCCGTGTTTTTCGCACGTGCATGACTCGCCGTGCGCTTCGTGCGGCCCACAGCCGCAATGCGCATGATGGCGGAACATGTGACGCCGGCACGCAAGCATACCCGCCACCACCACGGCCCCTGCCACCATCATCGTTGCAACTGGAATCGAACAATGTGCCATCGAATTGTCTCCTTTTTGCTATCCGCGGCGAAAAGATAACAACGACGATGGCGGCGGTCGCGGCTCCGATGCGTAAAGATCCGTGAACCGATGCCGCTCTCGATTGGACGCGATTTAACCCATGGCGTTGACATCGGCGATGGCCTTGTCCAAGAGCTCCACCAAGGCTGCGTGCGCTAGAATTGGCGCTTCGCGCGCGGCAGAAAGCGCCTGTACGTCAACGCCGTAAACTTCGCCAGTCTTTGCCAGCACGCTTGCGAAGTCAGGAGGGCACGCAATGCCCTTGAGCGATAACAACGCCAAAAGAGCCGCGCGGATCTGGCGGACTTTGCGACCCACCGCGCCGCCGATGGCTTCACGCGCACCGAGTGCGTCGGTTACCGCGCGCCGGAGCCAGAATTGCGCCTCGCGCAGCTCTTGCTCGATGCGCAGCCGGCGGTGTGTGTCATGCACCTCAATATTCGCAAAATGGTCGCGGCCCGAAAGCAGGATATGCCGCTGTTTGATTTCGTCGTAAAAAAGGGGAAACGCGTCCGCCGCGCCACGAATTTCGCCTTCGGTAATCATGATGACTTCAAGGTTTGCGTCGTAGCGGGCGCGCTGCAAAGGCTCGCCCATGGCTTCGAGCTTGTCGAACGGCGCTTCGGTAAGAATCACCAGAGCGTCGACGTTGCTTTGCCCGGGGCGGTATTCGCCGCGCGCAACGCTTCCGTGAAGGATTACGCCAACAAGGCTCGTGCCGAAAATTTTTTCAAGCGACTCGTTGAAGGCGTAAAGATGCTCGCGAATGTGAACCGGCAGTACATCGAGCGCAACCTGCGTGTCGCATGGATTCTCCAGGGTCATGAATGGAGCCTCAACGAATTTCTGACCGCTTTCAAGTTGGCGCGAGGTCGAGGCGGCGGCGAGGACCGGACCGGAGCCGCCAACGAAGAGATCGCGTCAAATCGAAAGCGGTCTGGGTTGCGTGATTTCGGGCGGCCGTACATAGACCGGCTCGAGCCGATCGACATCTTGCGAGCCACGCCTTTGCGAGGCGCGCGCAACGCCCAAAGCATGCGGCAAGGCAAAGAGCCCTTGCGAAAGTCGAAGTATGGTTGCAACCTGCAAGGAATCGATCGTGAGCTTGTCCGAAGCTTCACCGAGCAAGACCACATGCTTGGTTAGCCCGCCCACGTTGCCGATGACATTAGTGTGCCATGCAATAAAATCGGAGGGAGGCAAGCACACCGCCTCGGACAGCGCGCAAAGCTCGCCCGACGACGGCGCGAAGAACGTTTGCACGAAAACCTCGCCGCGGATGGCGTCCATCGCGGGCACGAGCACGAAGTTTTGGGGCCGATCGAGCGCTTCCCAGCCAAGCGTCGCCATGGCCTCGAGCGAACCAATGCCAACGAGCGCGGCACCGGTGCCCATGACAATTCCTTTCACGGTGGCTACCGCAACGCGAACGCCGGTGAACGAGCCAGGCCCAATGCCCACGGCCCAGCGCTCGACATCGCGTGGTGACCACGACGCGGCAAAAAAGCTATCGTTTATCATTGGCAAAAGCGATTCGCCGTGCGCGTTCGACACGCGGCGCTCGAGCGACGCTACCACCGTATTGCCCTCGCAAAGAACCACGGAGCCGAGGTTCGTGGATGTATCAATGGAGCAAGTTTTCATGCCGGCAGTTGCGTTGCAATCACGTTAATTGGGTTAGAGTTGAGCGAAGCGGCCGCTTCGGAACACCGCTTCAAGGAGCTTGTCGACGCGATTCGTGAGTTCGGCCGCGCGCGGATCCTGCATGGCGCCGAGCGCACTTTTGATTTCGTTCAGGGCCTTGAGCTGGCTGAAAAGCTGCACGTCGGACAAGCCGCCGCCGCCGGTGAGCACTTGCCGAATGCGGTCGATTTCGCCCGCAAGCGCCTCGATGCCAACCCCCGTGGCGCCGACGCGAATCGCATTCGGGTGATCGCGGTAATGCGCCTCGAGCACGGGCGACACGATCGAATCGAGAATGGCCGCCTGGTCCACATTGTTCCATATGTGCTTGAGGACGAAAAAATCGCCACTATCGGGCCGGGGCCGCCCGTCGAGAAATGCGCTTGCAGCAAAAAGCTTGAGCAACTTGACCACGCGACGGTCTGATACGCTTACGCCCTCGGCGCGAATTTGGAAAATAAGACCCTTATATTGGCTAAAGAAATCTTCCGTAAATTGCATTCGCTGAGCGAATGCGCGATGCAGCCCTTGCACCTCGCGCGCCGACGCGAGCGGCTGCTCCGGCACGTCGGAAAGTGCCATGATTTCCTGCTGCACGCCTTTGATGAGAAGGTCTTGAAAGTGGTAGGCGTCGAGGTTGTCGGACCTTATGCGAAGAAGAAAACGGTCGAAAATGGCAGTTAGCGTTTCGTCGGTCGGCACTTCGTTCGACGCACCAAAACATGACAAAAGCGGACACCGCATCACCACGCCGCCCGACATGAACTTTCGCTCGTTCAAAAGCGTGAGAAGAGCATTGAGAATCGCCGAATTGGACTTGAAAACTTCGTCAAGAAATACGATTTCGGCCGTTGGAAGCATGTTTTCAACGCGGCGCTCGTATTTGCCCTCGCGAAAGGCGCGAATGTCGACAGGGCCAAAAAGCTCGTTCGGCTCGGTGAAGCGCGTGAGCAAATACTCGAAGTATTGTGCTTGAACAAGGCGAGCAAACATACGAATAAGGGCGCTTTTCGCGGTGCCTGGCGGGCCGATGAGAACGGCATGCTCACCCGCAACCACGGCAATGAGCAAAAGGCGAATCGTTTCGTCTCTACCGAGAAAGCGCGACTCGAGCACGCGCGCGATCTGACCAAGACGGGTAGGCAGGGCGGCAGCAGTGCTTTCGGTCGACGTCGTGGACATAGGCGCGCATTAAGCTACCAGGAATCGAAGTGGTCCTGGGCAGGGCGCTGAAGACTTTTTCAGCACCCTGCTTGACGCTTGACGCGCTCACGCAGTGCACGCACGATGGAATCGCCGAAGGCCCCTTGGCGGAACGGTATACGCAGGCGACTTAAAATCTCCGGCTCGAAAGAGCGTCCCGGTTCGAGTCCGGGAGGGGCTACTTCTTTTGGGCTGCGAGGAATGCCTCTTGCGCGGCCGCCATCTCCTCTTTCGTCATGTCTTTGACGTGCGTGGCGATCGTCCACTTCTGGCCGAACGGATCGGTCACTTGGGCCATGCGATCACCCCAGAACATGTCCGCTGGCTGCATGCTTGGTGTTGCGCCCGCATTTACTGCCCGCTCGAACGCCGCGTCGGTGTCGGGAACATACAGCCACATGCTCGACGTGGTTGGGCCTGCGCCCATTTCAGGGATCGCGTCGTTGACGAAAAGCATGGCGTTGCCAACGCGAAGCGCTGCGTGCCACACCTTCTGTCCGCTCGGATCGAGAGCGACTTCAAGCTCCTTGGCGTCGAAGGCCTCGACGTAAAACGCGATTGCCTTGGCGGCACCGTTGAGCGACAGCATCGGGGTAAGCGTTGTGAAGCCAAACGGGACGGGTTTTGCGGACATTATGGTTTCCTTTCGCAACGCGCGCGCTGTACTCAGATTTCCAGTGAGTGTCTAGTGTGTAGAACGTGGCTGCAAACCGTCGCGAGCGACACGAGGTCGAGGCTTTTTCCGAGGAGCGCGCGGAGCGTACTTGAAGTACGTGAGCACGTACCGCAGGAAAAACGAAGAGATCGTGGCGCGCAGCAGGTTTGCACTCGCGGCCTAATGCCGTATCGAGTAACATGTGTGCTGCAAGCTCAAACGCACCGCGGGGCCTTACCAATTCGTACGCTGGTGCACCTGGGTACCTAGAAAAAACATCGTAAAACCGCCCCTTAGCACCAGACTGCGACCGCAACCATGCGGCACGAATGGAGAAGACGCGAACCCTGTGTTATGCGTTTTTTCGCCATCCACTCTTGGGAGGATTACTCGAATGAATCGAAAGACGCTTGTTGGTGCACTCATCGCTCTTGTCGGCACGGTCCCACTCCTTGCGAATTGCGGTGCAGCAGGAGGACTCAGTGACGTAGCCGGGAAGGCGGGCGGCATCGCCCCGGGGTTGGGCGGTAAATGCCCCGATCTGACAAAACCCGAAGCAATTCTCGCGTTCGACTTCGCGAGCAACTTCAAAGTTAGCGCAGCAGGGGGCGCAAAGCTCAAGTCAGCAACAGCAGCGGCTGTCGAACTGAAAGGTTTTGCTGACCAGATCAACGCCGATCTCGTAATGGCCTGCGGCGGCATCGCGAAAGACCTTGGCGCAGGCGGTGAATTCAAAGACGGCAAGGCCGCTTGCGACGCTGCCCTCCGAGCCATCAACGACACAAAGGTAAAAATGGGCGCCAGTGCCAGGCTCGCTGCGGTTATCGACCCGCCAAAGTGCGCAGCCGATATGCATGCTTATGCCGGTTGCGCGGCGCAGTGTGATCCGAACATTTCGGCTGGCTCGGCGAAGGTCGATTGCGAGCCGGGCAAGCTTTCGGGCCGATGCGACGCAAGCTGCGAAGGGTCGTGCGACGTCGAGGCAGGCGCAAAGTGCGACGGCACGTGTTCGGGCAGCTGCGACGCCGAAGTCAAAGGCACCTGCTCGGGCACCTGCAACGGCAAGTGCGACGGCAAAGCCGCAAAGGGCGCATGCGCAGGCACATGCGAAGGCAAGTGCGAAGGCAACGTTCAAGGCACCTGCAAGGGCAAGTGCGGTGGTGAGTGCAAGGCGAAGGCATCGGCCAAGTGCGAAGGCACTTGCACCGGCAAGTGCAGCGCCGAGTTCAAAGAGCCGAAGTGCACCGGCGAAATTACGCCCCCGCATATGAGTGTAGACTGCAAGGCACAATGCGATACCGAAGTGTCGGCAAAGCTTGTGTGCACCCCGGCGCGCGTTGGTATCACGGCAACCGGCGTGGTCGACCAGCGAGCATTCGAGGCGCTGAAGATGACACTCGAGAAGAACCTTCCGGTCGTTGTCAAGGTGGCCGTTGGTATGGGCAAACGCGCTCCCAAGGTAGCGAAGGACGCGCATGCGGTCATTAAAGGAACCATGTCGGCATTCGGCGAAATCGCGGGCTCGGCTGGCGGCAACGCGGCGATGACAACGGCGCACTTGACCGCGTGTCTCGGCGACACATTCAAGGGCGCGGTCACTGCAGCAGCCGGCATCGAAGCCAACGTGAGCGTATCGGTCAACGTGCAGGCAAGCGCCACTGGTAGTGCGAGCGGCGGCGCCAAGGGAGGGACGGCATCGAAGCTCTAAACCGTCTGCAAGCGGTTTGAGCACGTAAACGTCGCGTTACGCGTTGTAGGGGCGCAGCATGCTGCGCCCCTACGGCGTTTTGTTGGTTGTAGGGGCGCGATTCATCGCGCCCTCGGGAAATGCCCCGGTCGAGCGTCATAATCCGCCTGGGGTTGGGCGCCATAAATGGCGCCCCTACGGCGTTCTCGAATCTAGGGCACGCGCCATGGCTGCAAACTGATCGACGCTCAACGTTTCGCCGCGCGCATCGAGTGATATGCCCGACCGCATAGCCGCGTGCGCTATGGCTTCGGCGCTGGCGACGCCGCTCCATGCATTGCGCAATTTTTTGCGACGCATGCAAAATGCACTCTTCACGAGCGCGCGGAATGTCGGGGTCTCATCGGCGCGCCGTGGACGGAGCGGCGTGAACATGACGACGGCACTTGTCACATCGGGCGGCGGATAAAAGCAGCCGGGCGAAACGTTGTAGAGTTTTTCCACGCGGAAGGCTGCCTGCGTAAAAACGGACAGTGCGCCGTAGATCTTCGAACCCGGCTTGGCTGCGAGCCGATCGGCGACTTCGAGTTGCACCATAAACACGACGCGCTCGACATCGTCAGCGTAGCGGACCGCGCGCTCGATGAGGCTGCCTGTGATTTGGTACGGGAGGTTGCCGCAAAGCACACGCGGTGAGCTGGCTTCGAAGGGGCCAAGCCGTGCGCGTGTGTCTTGCACCTGTGCGTCGCCTTCGACAACCTGCAACACGCCTTGCGCAATGAACGCCTCGAGCTCCCGCGCAAGAACGTGGATGAGATCGCGATCGCGCTCTATCGCAACGACCGACTTGGCGCGCAAGGCAAGAGCCGTCGTGAGAACACCAAGGCCTGCGCCAAGTTCAAGTACGCGCGCCTTGCCAATTTCCATATCGGAAACGCACGCGCGAGCAATAAAATCAACGATTGTCGTTCGATTGAGGAAGTGTTGGCCAAAGCTTTTCTTCGGCACAAGACCTGCGCGGTCAAGAATGGATCGAGCGGCTTTCACGGTGCAGGTGGTACAGACGGTTCGGGTGCGTCGGGTGGAGCCAGGCGTATCGAAGGCTTCGAAAGCACGGTTGGGCGAACCACAACGCCAACGCTCCGGAGCCTTTGTTCGGCTCGAGCCCTCGCGGCTTTCACGCGCAAGCGCACGGCCCCTCGCAAAGCACTGTCAAAACTGGCGCTGCCTTTTTGGCCTTCGAGGCTTGGTTCGAAAATGGGCATCGTCCAACGCAGCGCAACGTGCGCACGACGTAGCTTGCGAAGCGCGAGATCGATGCGGCTGCCCTCGCCCGGCAACGGCGCCCACACATGCACAACGCTAGAAAGCATTTTTTTCTCTCGGGCGATTTTCTCGAGAATGTCACAAAGCATACCTTCGGATTTGTCGCGCTCGCCACTGGTGCGTGGCGGCACCTCGATCCCAAACGATGCGAGGTACTGGCGCAATTGCGTATCGCGCGGGCTTGTTGCGAGGGGTACGCGCGCGGCAAAAGGTGCTCGCGATCGCATGATTTCGGCTCGCGCCGACAGAGCATCGAGGTTATGGCGCGGCATGTCCGACAGACCGCGCGGATCGAGAGGGCGAAGGTGTTCGACGACGCGCGCGGCAATTCCCAATTCGTCGAGCTCGCAGCGATCTGCATCGACCATGCTTGCCGAGCTCGCCAGCGCGGAGGCTATGCGCGCAGCTTGAAGCGGCCCTGCCCCTGGCACGAGCCACGTTCCCATGCGCGACGCAAGGATGACGAGCCCCACCCGATCTCCCTTCGTGAGGTGCCGCCGAGCGAAGCCAGAAAGATCGTCCACCGCGATGTCGAGCGGCGCCGAGCCCGGCTGGCCAGCCCACAACTCGACGGACGCGTCGAGCACCAGCCACACGACGTCGCGCTCTTCGCGCTCCATCTCGCGCACGAGAAGCTGGCCTCGCCGCGCGCTTGCCTTCCACGCGATGCGCTTGAAGGCATCGCCCGGAGCACGCTCACGCAACTCGTGAAGATGCTCTCCGTCGCCCGCGAGCGGAGCCGGCGATCCTAGTTCTGCACCTCGCCGAGCGCGCCCACCGCGTGCAGTATGCAACATTGCGGTGAGCGGACCTGGCATCACCTCGA
Source organism: Polyangiaceae bacterium (assembly GCA_009780955.1). GTDB lineage: Bacteria > Myxococcota_A > Polyangia > Polyangiales > Polyangiaceae > Labilithrix. The sequence continues at coordinate 17,073 of WQZB01000014.1, forward strand.
TGCCGCGTGGGTTTGCGAACATCAGTGGCACTTCGTAAAGACCTTCGCCGCCGAGCGGCGTGCCGCGCACCTCGAGGGCAATGCCGTGAATGCCCCAGTGCCCAACGCGCTTTGGTCGGACGCGCATGACGAAGCGGACCGCGGACGCGCGAGGCAGGTCGATCGACGGAGGATCGATTGTACATTCGAGCGTGCTTGCGGCCACGGCGCGCAGATTGACGCCGCGTATGTCGCCTGGGCCGCGGTTTCGGAGTTCGGCTTCGAGCACGACTTCGGCGTTGCGCGCCGCAGTGACGACGAGCGCTCGGCTCGACCAAACCATCTCAAACCCTGAATTACGGATGCGCGTTACCGCCACCAGAGCGAGCGCTCGCCCAAGCGTTACGGCAATCAGCATGGCGCCGCCGAATGCGACCGCAGGCGCAATTTTCATCGCAATACCCGCCACCACGAGCACCAAGCCGGCGCCGGCAACATGAAACGTAGAGCGTGTCGGATGAAGCTGCATCCTCTTACACAGTGCGGATGCCGCGTCTGTAACTTACCTTCGCGATCGCTTCTTGTACGATCTGCTCGCCTGCACGCGCGTCGGCTTCGATGTCGGCGAGGAGCACGAGCCTGTGCGCGAGCACCGCAACGCCGACGGCTCGAAGATCTTCGGGAACGACGAATGCGCGACCATCGAGCACGGCGTGGGCCTTGGCGGCTTGAACGAGGCCCAGCGTTGCGCGAGGGCTTGCGCCAAGGGCAACGCGCGGATGCGTTCGCGTGAACGTCGTGAGCGCAACGGCGTAGTCGCAAAGGTCGTCGTCGATATGCACGCGCGAGGCGATTGCCTGAATCGTGGCAACGTCTTGCACATTGAGCCGAGCGCGCGCTAGAGGCGGCTCGGTTCCATGCATGCGGAGCATGAGCGCTTCGTCGCGCGCGTTGGGATAGCCCATTGTCACGCGTACGAGGAAACGGTCGATTTGCGCTTCCGGAAGCGGGTACGTTCCTTCGAGATCGATTGGATTTTGCGTGGCGAGCACAAGGAACGGAAGCGGAAGCTCGAATCGGTCGCCTTCGATTGTGACCTGACGTTCTTGCATTGCCTCGAGCAGCGCCGATTGCGTTTTTGCCGGAGCGCGATTGATCTCGTCGGCAAGCACGACGTTCGCGAAGATGGGCCCTGCGCGAAGGCTGAACGTGCCATCGCGCGGCGAAAGAACGTAGGTGCCCGTGATGTCGGCCGGCAGCAGATCGGGCGTGAATTGGATACGTCGCGACGAGCAGCCGAGCGACACGGCAAACGCCTTGACAAGTGTGGTTTTTGCGACGCCTGGCACGCCCTCAAGCAGCACATGGCCGCGGGCGAGGAGCGCCACCATCATGGTGTCCATCGCATGTGCTCCGCCTACGTAAACACGCGCGACTTCGTGGCGGAGCCCGTCGATACGCTCTTTGACCGCTGTAACCTCGTGGTTCGCACGCTCGTCAGCCCCGCCGTTCGCGATGGGCGGCGCGTTCGCGATGGGCGCGGTCACGCCGATTCCTCGGCACGATCGGTGGCGCGCTCGATTCGCCGTGCGAGCTGTTCGATCGTTTTCGCGATGGAGACAACCTCGCTGTCGTGGACCCTTTGCAGTAGTCGTCCGCTGTTCTCCATCGTTGTCTCGAGTTTGGACATTCGTAGCAGAAGTTTTTGCAGCATGTGGAGCCCTTCGACGTCGAGCAATTGCGCCCGGCGCACGTGCGCGATGAGCTCCTCGGAGCGCGGGATCTGAGTCAGGCCGAGCCTCGTTGTGAGGTGTTCTTCGAGCGCGCTCCTGAGTTCGAGAACTGCAAGTACTCGCTTCGTCTGCGGTGCGGCGATAACGGCGGCGTGACCCGCAACGCCTCCTTGCAGGGCAGCCGGAGTGGGACGGACGAAGCGAGGCACGACGGGCTTGTGGAGCCTGCCTGCACGCAAAACCACCCACGCAGCGAGCACAAGCCCGAGAGCGATGGCCGAGGCGTAGGCAACTGCGTTCGAAGCGCCGTCTCGACGTGCGGTTTCCAGCGCTTCGCCGAGTGTGGTCACAATTGCCTTGAATGTGCCTTCTTCCGCGCCGAATGCGCCTTTCTGATCGAACGCGCCCGACAAGACAAAAAGCTTACCTCCACGCTTTCCCCACGTATCTTGGTCAACGGCGTAATGGATGACTCCGCGCGCGAACGACTTGTTGCCGGCGTAGCGGAGCATCGAGTTCATGACGATGGATGGATCGCCAACGGCTAGCAGGCGTCCTTGCCCAACGAGGCCGGCAACTGCAATGGCGACATCACCGTTGCCCTGACCCGCGCGATCTGCGCGAATTGCAAGCACGGGTGAAAGAGAAGGATGAGCAAGACCTGTTGGGTGATTCGTGACAACGCGCGTGATGTCGGTCACGACCGGGTGCGTGCTTGCCGGCTCGGCAATGGCAAATTGCGGGTTATGGCGAAGTTTTTCTACAGGACTTGCCGGGCTTGCAATCCGCTCGATGCCGAAGTGTTTCAAGAGCGCGTCTCCGCGGCCGAAGTCGTCGAGCAAGACAACGCGACCGCCGGCGCGCATAAACTTGGAAAGATCGTCAGCTGGCAGCGCCTGGGCCGGGAAAAGAATGACGAGACCGTCGTCTGGTGACAGCTCGTGCAAGTCGAGGTGTGTCGCCACAACGACGCGCTCGGCGCCGAGCTCAGCGCGTGCAAGGTGCACGAATTCGGCGCAGCCCTCCCAGTCATCGCTCGTGAGGTCAAAGGGAGCCGCCCGCGCTGGTCGTGCGAGAAGAGCCCACAAGAGAACAAGTGTGACCATCACCGAGGTGCGCCGTAAAAGCCATGGAAGCCGTAAAAAACTGAGAACTGCCGTCGCTGCCCGGTACTTGACCGGCCTACCCTGGTTGCTAGCTTCCATAGGCGTTCCACTTGTCCCATTGGCTTTTTTGAACCACTTGCTTCGTCTGCTCGCGTCCGAATTTGAGTCGCGCCCATGCGGGTGCGACCGAACGCGAATGCGAGTCGACCAGTCGGGAGGATAGAATGCTCCCTCCATTCGTTATTGAGCAGATCCGCCGGCGCGAAGAAGAAGAAAGGCGGCGCGAGCGGCCGCAGCTCGAGCTTCCTGTTTCGCCTGCTCCAAAGCCTCGGCCAAAGCATCATGACGACTCTGAAGAAGAGCATCGCGGGGTTGTCATCGTCGAGCTCTGAGTCGACCCCTCGCTCGTCGTAGGGTCGAAACGAAGCGGTCGACTCCACTAGTGTCTGGGCGTCACGAGAATGAAACGCCCGGACACAAACCTGTGCGGTGGCGAAAGGTTCGTTCGACCCCTCGCTTGGCGTAGGGTCGAAACGAACCGGTCGACTCCACTAGTGTCTGGGTACTAGGGTGCGCGCCGAATGGGTCGCCGCGCGCTATTTATGCTCACCGTCGGGCTCTTAGGAGGCGCGGCTTGCTATTCAACGGGCGACGGAACTCCCCCGCCACTCAACCAATTTTACTTTCCCGTGGGGCTGCAAGTCTCGGCGGGTGGCAGCGTTCTTTACGCCGTCAATTCCGACTTTGACCTCCAATATAGTGGCGGCACACTGCAATCGTACGATTTGCATATGATCCGGCGCGACGCGCTGCGCATCATCGCCGATCCAAACGATCCGAACGTGCCCATCATCGCGCGCGATCCGAACGCCGCCGCGGACTGCGCGGCCAATCCTCCGGTCACCAAGCCAGACGGCTCGGGCGAGCGTCAGCCGCTCGGGGAAACGTGCGCGCCTCCGGTCGACTCCGCCTTTTATTTTCGCGATTCGGCCGTCATCGGCGCGCTCGCCACGGGGCTATTGCTCTCACCTCCGCCGAGCCAATTGATGCCATCCACCGGGGCATCGCCAGACGAGGTGCCCGCGGGCACACGCACTTTCGACCGGCTCTTTGCGCCCGTGCGCGGAACGGCGTCCATTGCGTGGGCCAACGTTGCACGCGACACCGCCGACGCCGTCGCACCTGAAGATCCATCGGCCGACTACGCGCCGTTCAAAATCCAATGCGGGCAAGACAGCGCACGTAGGTGCGACAGCGCACACAGCGCAGGGTCGAACGCCTATGAACCCGGCAACACGCGAAACCTCACGATGCCCGGCGAACCATTCGGTGCGGCATTCAGCGATGACGGAACCGCGCTCGTCGTCACACATCAGTCCGACACGCTCACAAGTCTGGTGTCAACCGGTCTTTCGCGCACCGACGGCGACAACGTGCCCAATGCGTCATTGCAGTTCGTTCTCGACGGTGTTGCCATTGGCGGCATCGGCATCGCCGCCATTCCTCATGATCGCGATGCGCTGCCGCAAGGCTCGGCAACATTTGCGCAGCCTGCCTTTCTTGAAACGAGCCGCTCGGTTGCCGAGGTCGATTTGCTGCGCCTTTATGCCGATGACGGCTCGAACATCAAGCGCCCCTTCCTCGACAAAGAGGCGGCATTCGCCATCACCCTTGGCACCACGATCGACTCGCGCGGCATCGCGATCGATCCAACCCCGCGCATGGCATGCAAGGCCAACGTTGCCCCAGCTGACCCCACTGCGAATCGTTCGCAGTCCGACGTCGACGCGGATGTTCTCGCGTGCGCGCGCAAGCCCGCACGCGTGTTCATCGCGAACCGCATACCAGCGTCGCTCCTCGTTGGTGAGGTCGGCGGTGCGAGCGACGACGGCGGATCGTACGATCCGGACAAGCTCGTTTTGCACACATCGATTCCGCTTTCCACCGGATCTGCCGGTCCGTCAAATGTGTACCTCGCACCCATCGTCGATCGCGACGGATCGTTCGCGCTGCGTGTCTTCGTCATCTGCTACGACGCTTCAAAGTTGTTCATTCTCGATCCCGAGTCGCTCACGCTCGAAAATGTCGTTAGCGTTGGCACAGGTCCCTTTGCCATGGCGTTCGATCCGTTCTCGCTGAGCGACGTGGCAACTCACGAGCAAGTCCCTTTCGACCCGCGTGAGCCGAATACGGGCCTACGCAGCTATCGCTTCGCCTACGTTGCGAGCTTTACGAATTCCTACGTACAACTCATCGATCTCGACAACGCGCAGTCCGATCGCACAACGTTCGAAACTGTCGTCTTCACGCTCGGCCAGCCGACGAATCCGAAGGGCACGTGATGTACGGCAAATTCTTTTTAGCGCGCAAACGTATTGCATTTGCGGCTGCCGTCGTTCTGGCTGCATGCTTCACGTTTTTCGCCTGCTCGCAAACGCCGACAAGTGTTCCGGTGCGTACGTTTGAGCGCGCGCAGCGGATGGATGTCGTGTGCCTGCAGCTCATCGATGCCAATGGCAATCGCCAAACGCCGGTGGCTCGCCCGGAATCCGACTGCGCGCCTGTCTCGCCAAACGTCAACGGCGATGATCTCCAAAACCAGCTTTTTGCGGTGGTCACGCAGTCGTCGACCGGCGAAGTTGGTGTCGTGAACTTGTCGGCAGGCGTTGTCGTCGACGAGAACCGGGCCATTCCGGGCATCAACTTCATTCCCGTTGGTCAGGTGCCAACCGACATCGCCGTTGCACCCGACGGGCAAATGGTGTTCGTCGCTGCCGCCGAGGTCAACAAGCCTGCCATTTATGGCGTTGCAAGCAGTCGCTTGCTTGGCGACACCCCCGGCTATCCACCCGATCCCAATGGCCCCGCGGATCTGCGTTCGTGGCCAGTTTGCGCGCTGCCGCAAAATCCGGGCGCACTTGCCATCGTGCCGCGCACGGCGACAAACGACGATACCGATTCGCCGCTCACGTACGAAATCGTAGCGGCATTGCCTGGTGATCGCCTGAACTCTGCAAAGATTGTCACGATTGATCCGCGACCGTTTTTGCGCGGCGCAAACATCGTGACAGACGACAGTACGGAGGTCTTGCCACCCGGTGCTCTCGAGCCATGCCCCATCACATCGGCCATCGAGCTCGTAGGCCAAAGCGCTTTGCCTGCGACGTTCGCACCAGGCCCGGCGTGGCCAAACGGTGTACCATACATCGACGGCGGTATCGATGCGTCGGTGCCGGACGACGCAGGGCCATGCACACCAACCAACGCACAAAGTGAGGGCGGTGCGCAGCCCTTGTCCGTCGGTTCGCTCGACGCGCCCAGGCCGGCTTCGATCGCCATCGTGGATCAAACACTGTACGTTGCCGACGATGCGGTGCCGCTCGTCCACGTGATCAACTTGTCAACGCAGGGCGCGCCCGAAGAAATGGCTCCACTCGTTGCAACGAGCATCGCGCAGCCGTCGCGCGCCGTGTCGCTCAGCGACGTGACCGTGAGCCCACCAACACGCGACTACAAGCGCTTTTTGTACGCCGTCGACAAAGCCGATGGATCCATCGTCGTCTTTGACGTAACCGATCCCAATTCGACGGTTCGCACGCCTTTGACGCGTCCGAACCCAGAACTCAACCCTTTTGCACCGCCCGATCGGATCTCGTTCTCGTCGCCCGTGGTTGCCGTTGCCTTTGCGCGTCATGACTTTCCACTATCGCTCGTCAACGGCATCAACATGCCGAACGCGCGCTCGGGCCTTTTGTGCAACGCAAACCCGAACATCGATCCGAATAACCCTCAGGACTTTGGGTTCTATTTCCGAGCCGATCGCGGTGAGGCGCCAGCAACGCTCGGGCCGCTTCGTTTGCGTGGCATTTTTGCGTTTGCAACGCTCGCCAACGGTCAGGTCGTGATCATCGATGTCGACGACTGGGACGCGCCGTGCCGAAGACCGCAAGTGCTTGACGGGCAGCCACCCGCCGAGGCTCCTCAGCAACGGGTGCTTGCGTCGGTTCCAGGTGCGCTCGCCGCCGCGCAGATCCTCCCGAGCACGACGGACTTCGCCCCCTACGACGCGCAGTTCACGAACCCAGGAACAACGTCAGAAGAAGGCTTTTTCCCGCTCAGCGCGCCCCACCGCATCCGCTCGCAATACCTTATTAAAAACGACCCAACGAGCGGCAATCACTTGCCGTCGCTCCAGACCATGCCAACCGTGAGCAACAAGGGCATTCCCTTGCCGCAGGTTGGCTCGGGCGCTGGCTCAGAAAAAACGCCCGCGTTGTCGCTTCTTTTCTCGTACGATGTGCCTGAGGCGCACATTGCCAATCAAGATTGGTATGTCACGTTTGAAGGCATCCTGCCCGGCTACGACGGAATCAGCGCGACGATATCCACGAACGATGGCTACGAGTCGCTCACCTTCGAAGCTCCGAGTGGTCAATTTTGCTCGAAAGGCGTCGAGGATTGGGATCAGGGTCGCGCGCGCGCGGCCGTTGTCAACGCAACCGTGCCAGCCGATCTCGTCAACGCGGATCTCGAGTGGCAAATGGCCGACTACGTTCAGGTGTACGACGATCTGCTTGCGAATGACGATCCGTACTGGGCTACCAACCAGTCATGTTGGGATCCGAGCCTGGTCACGCCCCAACAGCGATATGATTACTGCAATACAGCGTTCGGTCTCGCAAGCGACGAATTGGTTTCGCGCGATTTTCCGATTCTCGAGGCGTACGATGGCAAGTTCGTGGTTGGCCGCTTCTTCACGAATGTGGCTGGGGAGCAGCGGCGGGTAGTCTATAAAGATCCATCGAACGCGCCGTATCTCAAACAACTTCAGTGTTGCTTCCACAACCAGACGACGTTTCGTGTGCGCACCGGCGGCCAGTGGTCAACGGTCGGCAACGTGGTGGGCGGCACAGTCGGGCTCGGCTTCTTGCACCACCAGGTCACGGGCGCCGATGGGCGCTGCGTAGCGTCGTGCGATCCACGACTGTCGCTCATGAACGGCCGCGCGCCGCCGGTTCCCGAGCTGAGCACCACGGTCACGCGCGATAGCCCGCTCGCCATGCGTAACCCGATGTTTTCCGTCGTGCTCGAAAACCCGCACGACAGGTCGATCATCAATCGCGATACTGCCTACATGTTCACAACGAAAGAAGCGTTTTCGCCTTTGCTCATCAACATTGCCACAATCGACGGTACAACGAATTCGGTCAACCCGCAGTCGATCCGGTACATCGAGAGCTTAGGTCAGATCGCGGTCGTCGACGCAGCATCGCAGGGACTTGTGCTAATCGATCTCGACAACGTGGTTGTTGCGCGCGACCCGTACTTCTGACACCAGATCGAGGTATGGCAAAAAGCAGTGGAGCCGACACACCGGTCATGCGGCAATACCTTGCCGCAAAGGCCGAGCACCCCGACGCGCTCGTCTTCTTTCGCCTCGGCGATTTCTACGAGATCTTCTTCGACGACGCGGTGGTTGTGGCAAAAGCCCTCGACCTGACGCTGACAAGCCGCAACAAAACCGCCGACGATCCTATCCCCATGGCGGGGGTGCCGTACCACGCGGCAAGCGGCTACGTGCAGCGACTGCTCGATCTTGGCCACAAGGTTGCGATTTGCGAGCAATTGGGAGATCCGTCGAAAATCAAAGGCCTCGTTCCGCGCGAGGTCGTACGCATCGCAACGCCGGCACTTGCGTACGATGACTCGGCGCTCGATGCAAAAAGGAATCTTTTCCTCGCCGGCGTCGAGGTGGGCACGCCAGAGCATGTGGGAATCGCCTGGCTCGATTTCTCGACAGGCACACTCGAGGCGTGCGAAGTCGAAGGAATCGACGCAGCGGTGGCCGAACTCGTTCGCCTCGATCCGCGCGAGGTGCTCGTGCGCGCGTCGGGCGACGCTGTTGCCATGGTACGCAATGCACTCGTTCGCGCCACGGTAAGGCAAGAAACGGAAGACTGTCTCGATTTGCATCGTGCAACCAGCGAGCTTGACAGTGTGCTCGGCCAAGGCGAAGCGCGGAAATCGTGTGCGAGCGATTTGGCGCTCATCGCAGCGGCACGCTGCGTTGCCTTGGTCAAAGCATGCGAAAAAGGGCGAAAGCTGCCGGTGTCGCGCCTGGTGGAAGTCCACGTTGGCGACACGCTGATTCTCGACGACGCCGCGCAACGGCACCTCGAGCTTGTGCGCACGATGGACGGCGAGACGAAAAACTCGCTTTTCTCGCGCATCGACGCAACGCGAACGGCGCCGGGCGCGCGCCTTCTGCGTCGACGCATTCTTGCGCCGCGCACGAACGTGGCCGAAATCAGGCGCCGCCTCGACGGAGTCGAGCTCTTCGTGACGCAGCCAGGGCTGCGCTCCGAGGTCCGCACGCGGCTCGACCGAGTCGCCGATCTCGAGCGCCTTGCCGTCAAGCTTGCCATGGACCGCGTCGGACCACGCGAGCTCGCTCTGCTGCGCACATCGCTGGGCGAGCTTCCGCACCTGGAGAGCGCCCTGGCCCATTGCCCCGATCCGGCCGTGCGCGACGCGCTCGAGATCCCCCATCGCGATCCGCACGAACCGCTGATCGATCGCTGCGAAGACATCGCCAAATTATTGCACAATGCACTTTCCGAGGATCCGCCACCTCGCGCGAGTGATGGCGGCGTTTTCCGTGCCCGATGGGACGCCGAGCTCGACGAAGCCCGCATGCTCACACGTAGTGGCCAAGAACTCATCATCGAGCTCGAAGGCCGTCTTCGCGAGGCGTCGCAAATCCCGAGTCTTAAACTGCGCTATACACGCGTTTTCGGTTGGTACATCGAGGTGACGAAAACACACCTTGCGAAGGCGCCTCCCTTGTGGCGTCGCAAGCAAACGATTGCCACTGGCGAGCGCTTCACATGCGACGACCTCGACACGTTGGCCGACAAGTTGGCGCACGCTGAAGAGCGCCTCGCAGCGCGCGAAGCCGAGCTCTGGTCAGACCTCGTGAACCGTCTCGCGGCCCATGTCGAGCGCCTTCGCGCCGTGGCAGAGCGCATCGCTCGGCTCGATGTGGCGAGTGCTCTTGCCGAGATCGCACATCGCAACGACTTCGCGCGGCCCGACGTCAACGAAAGCACCGAGCTCGTGCTCGAAGACGCGCGCCATCCTGTTGTCGAGCATCTCGCTGCGGCTGGCCACTTCGTTCCGAACGACATCGCGCTCGACGCGGGCCCCGAACCGCGCGCGCGCCTTTGGATCGTCACCGGTCCGAACATGGCCGGAAAATCCACCTTCATGCGTCAAGTGGCGCTGGCCGTACTGCTCGCGCAAGCTGGTTCGTTCGTACCTGCTCGGCGCGCGCGAATTGGCGTTGTCGATCGCATTCTCACGCGCGTCGGTGCAAGTGACAACCTTGCGCGCGGCGAGAGCACCTTCATGGTCGAAATGAAGGAGACCGCGAACATTCTTCGCCGTGCTACGCGCCGTTCGCTCGTCATACTCGATGAAATCGGCCGCGGCACAAGCACCTACGATGGTCTATCCATCGCGTGGGCCGTTGCCGAGCATCTGCATGACGTTGCGCGCTGCCGGGCGCTTTTTGCCACGCACTATCATGAGCTCACCGCCATCACGGCGAGCTGCCCACACGCTCAAAACTATAGCGTTAGTGCTCGCGAGCACGAAGGTAGCATCGTTTTTTTCCACAAGGTGCAACGCGGCGCAGCCTCGCGCAGCTATGGCATTGCGTGCGCACGGCTCGCAGGCATTGCCGAGCCCGTGCTTGCGCGTGCGAAAGCCATGCTGAGCGAGCTTGAGCGAGAGGGAAGCAACATGGCACCTGTGCCAACCATGGCTGCGCGCACAACGAGTAAGGTTCCGCAGCTCGATCTGTTTGGCGGCAAGGGCGCCGCGAGCGATGCGGCTCTACCATCGCCGTCAAATCCAGCGCTCGAAATGCTTCGAGCACTGGACATCGATCGAATGACACCGATCGAAGCGCTCGCGACGTTAGCCAAGCTAAAAAACGTATTGCCGTAGGGACGGCCGTTATGGGGCACCCACGAGGGGTGCCCCTACAACAAGAAACGCATATCCGTAGGGGCGTATGGCCATACGCCCGTACACGCAACCGCCAACAAAACGCTTATTCGTAGGGGCGACCCTTGTGGTCGCCCCTTCTACGTGGAGTTTTTGACGTGCTCGGCATATGCCTTGTCGTCGAGAAGCTCTTTGGCGGCTCGAGACGAATCGCTCGACTCGATGACGATCATCCACGCCTTGCCGTAGCAGTCGTCGTTCACGAGCTCGGGGCTCGTGTCCAGGGCCTTGTTGATCTCGACGACCTTGCCGGAAACGGGCGAAAGTAGATCGCTTAGCGTCTTGACGCTTTCGATCGTGCCAAACGCCTTGCCCTTGGCGAGTTCGTCTCCGACCTTCACATCGATGCTGACGAGCGTGATGTCGCCGAGTTGCTCAACGGCGAATGCCGTGACGCCAATGGTGATATGTGCCCCCTCGACCCTCGCCCACTCGTGATCGGTTGAGTACTTGAGTCCTACCGGGATGTTGTCGCTCATCGGTCTTTCCCTTTTTCGTCGATTTGTGCAATTAGCGAATGTGCAAATGATTGTATTTTACACTAACTTTTTGCGAACGTAGAATGGCGTTTTGACGACTTCGGCTTCGACGTTCTTGCCGCGGCAGTCGACGAAGAACTTCGTGCCTATCGCGGTCATGCCACTTGGCAGGTACCCAAGGCCAATGTTCTTGCCGACCGTTGGGCCAGGGCTGCCGCTCGTGCACACACCCACCTCGTGGCCGTCGAGATCGCGAAGCACGTAGCCGTGACGCGCGATGCCTCGGCCTGTGACTTCGAAACCAACAAGCTTTCGAGCTTGCGGCGCGCCCCTTACCTGATTGGCCACCTGCGCGAGTGCAGCTTTGCCAACGAATCGTGGTTTGTTCATTTTTACAACCCAGCCGAGGCCTGCTTCGAAAGGATTGGTGGTTTCGTCGATGTCGTTGCCGTAGAGCGACAGGCGCGCTTCGAGGCGAAGCGTGTCGCGCGCGCCAAGACCTGCGGGCTTCATGCCGAGCGGTGTGCCGAGGAGCAAGAGTTGATCCCAAAGGGCGGGCGCATCATCCCATGCGCAGAAAATTTCGACGCCGTCTTCGCCGGTGTAGCCGGTGCGTGCCACGGTGCATTTCACGTTGGCGACAACCGCGTCGCGAAAGTGAAAAGCTTTGAGATCTGCAAGTGTGCCGGCATCGCTACCGGCAAGCGCGAGAACTTCGAAAGCCTTTGGACCCTGCACGGCGACGAGCGACACTTCGTCAGAGCGATCTTCGAATGTGCAGCGGCCTTTCGCTGCCTGTTCGAAAACAGCCGCCATTTTGTTGCGGTTCGACGCGTTGCAGACAATGAGCCAGTGGTCGAACCAAGAGCGGTACACGATGAGATCGTCGAGAATGGTGCCCTGCTCATTGCACGCGCAAGTGTACAAAGCCTGCCCGTCAACAAGGCTCGATGCGTTGTTCGTAATGACGTAGTCAACGACCTCGGCGGCGTGCTCGCCACAGAGTTCGAGCTCGCCCATGTGCGAGACATCGAACAGACCGCACGCGCGACGGACCGCGTGGTGCTCGTCGACCACACTTGTGTATTGCACAGGCATTTCGAAACCGGCAAAGTGCACCATGCGCGCTCCCGCTCTGATGTGGTTGTCGTAAAGCGAAGTCTTGCGAATCGGCGCAGTGGTCATGAGCGTGCCCATAAAACGTAAAGCCTAACATTCTTTACCGAAAGTTCTTCCGGCAGTTTGCCTTCCGCTCGGGTATGCTTGCAAATTGTCATGGGAACACCCTGGGATCGCGCTGCAACTCGTTACCTCGATGAATGGGTTCCCCGTTTTGTGCCTTACCACCTCGACCTTGTTCGCGAACTGTCGCTCATGCAAGGCCAACGCGTGCTCGTTCCAATGGCTGGATCGGGTGCGGAAGTGCTCGCCATTGCTCGCGTGGTTGGCGACAAAGGCAAGGTCCGCGCAACCGACACAAGCGCCGAAATGATTCGCATCTGCAGAGAGCAGGTCGAAAAGGCCTACTTCAATCACGTCACGTGCGCGCAGGGCGAAGCCACGGACGTGGGCGACGGCGGGTGGAATGCAATCGTGTGCGCATTTGGACTCTGGCGCTTTCCCAACTGCGTGACGATCCTCAATCACTGGCGCTCGGCCCTTGCAACGAACGGCAAAGTTGGTGTGCTCACCTGGGGGCCCATTGAAGACGGCGATCCATACAATCTGCTCACACGCGCTCTTACCGAGCTCGAGCCCGGCGTCTCCGAGAGCCGCCCGCGAATCAATCCATCCCGCGAATCAATGCACAGCATGTTCGAGGAGGCCGGGCTTTCGCTCGTACGGCTTACGGTTATTCGCCATACCGTGAGCTTCACTTCGGCCGAGGCTTTCCTCTCGTCGCTTAGCGAGGGCAGCACATGGCGCAAAATCTCCGAAGAACTCGGCCCTCAGCGCATGGCCCGAGTTGCTGCGCGCTTTTTCGACCAAATCGGGGGCTTAACCGTACCGCTCACGTTCCAACCTGCGGCCACACTTGCCATTGCGGCACTTCCCGGCGCTGCGATTGATCTCGCTGTGCGTTCGAGTGTCAAGGCGCCGCCACTATCGAGTTCAAACGTTGTTGCTACGCGTGCGCCAAACGACCACGAGCAATGGCAACAAAAAATTTCTCACGCCGAACGCGCCGAACCTCCGCCCAGTTCAGTAGCACCGAAAAAAAGGCATTAACATGACTGCAGGGACTTCGTCCCGCGCTGCGCGTTTCCGCTTCGCGGAAAGCAGTCATGTTAGACTTGTCTCAGGGGGCGCGGCGCCCCCTCTTGCCCACAAAAGCGGGCAATTCACCCCTCCGCGAAGTCGCTCCCGCGACTTCGTTAGCACTACTGCCGGGGAGTTCCCGGCAGTAGTGCTAAATACGCGCAAAGCGCTTTGCAGTTAGCGCGAAGTCGCGCTATGGCTTTTTCGAAATTTTTTAGGGAGTCGCGAATGGCACGTTATCAATTTACGTCGGAATCCGTCACCGAAGGCCACCCGGACAAGCTTTGCGACGCGATCTCCGATGCGATTCTCGACGCCATTTTAATGCAAGACACGAAGGCACGTGTTGCATGCGAGTCGCTCGCGAAAACCGGAATGATCGTTGTGGCCGGAGAGATCACGACCACGGCTACGATTGACATTCCGACCATCGTTCGCAAAACCGTTCTCGACATCGGTTACAACTCCTCGGCCACCGGATTCGACGGCAGCACATGCGCCGTGCTTACGGCCGTCGAGAAGCAAAGCCCGGACATCTCGCAGGGTGTTACCGAGGGCGAAGGCCTGCACAAAGAACAAGGGGCTGGCGATCAGGGCCTGGTGTTCGGCTACGCAACCGACGAAACGCCAAGCCTCATGCCGGCGCCAATCGACTATGCCCACCAGCTCGCGCGCCAGCTCGCAGCGGTGCGCAAAAACGGCAACGTTAGTTTCCTCCGGCCGGACGGCAAAACCCAGGTGACGCTCGAGTACGAGGATGACGTTCCCGTTCGCGTCGACGCGATCGTCGTATCGACCCAGCACGACGAGAACGTGAAGCACGCAGAGCTTCGCGAGGCCGTGATGGAGCTTGTCGTCAGCAAAATTGTCCCCCCAAATTTGGTAGATAAGAATACGAAGGTCCATGTCAACCCGACCGGTCGTTTCGTTGTTGGCGGTCCACAAGGCGACTGCGGACTCACGGGCCGGAAGATTATCGTCGATACGTACGGCGGCATGGGCCGTCATGGCGGCGGCGCTTTCAGCGGTAAAGACCCGTCCAAAGTCGACCGATCAGCGTGTTATTATGCACGCTATATTGCAAAGAACATAGTCTCCGCAGGCCTCGCGAAGCGCTGCGAATTGCAAATTGCCTACGCCATCGGTGTTGCCCGGCCCGTTGGGGTGCACGTGAGCACATTCGGCACAGGCAAAGTCGCCGATGAAAAGCTCGAAAAGTACATTCTTGAGCACTTCGACATGCGCCCGAAAGCGCTTATCTCCGAGCTAGGCCTTCTTGCCCCGCAGTACCGTCCAACGGCGGCCTATGGGCACTTTGGCAGGAGCGAATTCGCGTGGGAGAAAACGAATCGTTCTGCCAAGCTTGCAGACGATCTCCTTGGCAAGATTGGTCGAATTGCCAACGCGTCTTAGCACTACTGCCGGAACTTCGTTCCGGGCTGGCGCGTTTCCGCTTCGCGGAAACCAGTAGTGTTCCCTTGTCTCAAGGGGGCGCGGAGCCCCCTCTTGCCCGCAAAGCGGGCAATTCACCCCTCCGCGAAGTCGCTCCCGCGACTTCGTTAGCACTACTGCCGAGAAATCCCGGCAGTAGTGCTAACCAGATGCATCCATGTGGCTACGGTGATCGTCGCGATGCATCTCCGGGAACATCGCGTGATGCCGCTCGATCATGTAGTTGATGAGGGCGCGAAAGGCATCGCGCGCTTCGTTGCCGTCGACATCGTCGGGTAGCTCGTTGGGTAGCGTCGCGACCAGGTCATTGATCTGCTTTTCGCGCTCTTGTTCATCTCGCATGAGCGCAAAGTTCCAGCAGGCCGCGGCAAAGGTGGTCGCCGTTTCTACCTCTTTGTGGCTTTTTTTGTTGGCTGATTCCAGCAGTGGCGCAGCGAAATCGGCGAAATCGCGAACCCCCCCAACACCGGCAAACTCGCTCTCGTCGAACTCCTTGGCCTCCACAACGTCAATGCAACACTTCTTGTACTTCTTGCCGCTACCACAAGGACACGGGGCGTTGCGTCCAACTTTGGCGCGCTCGCTACTGGCTCCGCTTTCCATGCTCTTGCCATACACGGTTCGGTGCTAGGTGCTAGCTAGAAATCGTGATTCGATGCGCGCGATTCTTTGCTGTGTTCGGTGCTCTGTCGGTAGTCGCCTGCGTGAGCCAAGCACCGGCTCCGGCATTCGTCGCGGCACCGACTCCCGCGCCATCGACTTCGGCAAGCGCGGCACCTGCTCTGCCGCCGGCCATGGGCAGCGCGAAGCTTTCGGCACCACGGCCGCCGCAGGCTACGCGGCGGCCTGCTATTCATGAACAGTTCGGCGTGCCAGTGACCGACGACTACGAATGGCTCGAAGATGACAAGAATCCTGAAACGATAACGTTCGCGAACACCGAAAATTCCTACGCGCGCTCCGTTCTCGATGGGATGTCTGGCCGCGCAGGATTGCGCACGCGCATCGCGACAATAATCGACCGATCGGTTGACAAATCTAGCGAGCCGGAGTCGAAAGAGGTCTATCCGCGAGACGCGCTTGACGAACTACGAAAGAAGCTCCCGCAAGAGACCAAGGACGAGACTCTGTCGGTCGCGGTTTTCGGCGACAATGACACGGTTTACGCCATTTCACACAAAGGCGCGCCACGCGGCAAAGTCGTTTCGTACGGGCTTTCTTCTGGGCGCCATTTCGACATGGTTCCTGAAAGCGATGGCGTTCTGACCGATCTCGTTGCAACCCGATCCGCGCTCTATCTTATCGAGGTTGCGTTCGGCTCATCGCGCATTCGAAGGCTACCACTTGGCATCAAACCCGAGCCACTCGCGCGCGAAGTGCCCAAGCCCGAGCCATCCAAACCGTCCAAGAAAGCCCGAAATCGCTCGTCGCCTCGTACATCTCGGAAGAACCCGGTGCCAAAGCCCGTGCGGCCTCTGGCAACCACGATTCCGTTGTTCGATCGTGGTGTGACCTTGGCCGAATTGCCAATTGTGCCCCTGGCAAGAGTTCTTGCCGCGGAAAAGAAAGATAACGATTTGCTCTTGCGGATCGAGACCTACCTCGAACCTCCAGCGTGGTATCGCTACATCGCTTCCGAGCATCGCCTCGAGCGCTTTCGATTTGACGCGATCTCTTCGTTGGCGGCTCCGGTGCGGTCCTCAAAGCCGAAGCAGGCTGTTCCGGTCCGCTCCTCGCCGACCGCCTCGACCTCGCGTCAACTTGAAAGCGCTCTAATTCTTACTGCATATGACTCGCAGCCTCGCGCAGTGAGCGACACGGAAGTCGTGCGCGAAAAATGCACCTCGAACGGTAGCACGAAGGTGTTCATGAACATCGTGCGCCGCAAAGGAGCGGTGCTCTCCGGCGCGTCCCCAACACTTCTCATTGAAAACAGCGATGGAATTCTACCGAGCTTTCGCCCCTGGCATCGCGCATGGCTCGACGCTGGAGGCATCCTCGCGGAGCCGGACCTTCGCGGTGCAGGCAAGACCCATGAGAAGGTGGCCAATGACTTTTTTGAATGCGCGAAAGCTCTAAGCTCGCGTGGGTTTACGAAGCCCGACAAGCTTGGGATTATGAGCCAATCGGCCAATAGCTTTTTGATGGGCGCCGCCATGGTTCAGCACCCCGAAATGTTTCGCGCCGTGGTTTCTGAAAATGGCAATTACGATAGCCTTGGCACCCGCGTAAAAAACGAGACTGAGTTTCGTACTCAGGTGGCATTCTCTCCCTATTACAATACCAAAAATGGCACCACGTACCCGGCCGTACTCTTGATGACGAGCGACGGCGAATCGCGTCAAATCGAAAACGGTCAAGCGCGCAAAATGGTCGCGCGACTGCGCGCGACCAACTCTGGATCTCGGCCAATTCTTCTTCGCGCAAGCGAGAGACAAGAAGTTGCCGCGAGTGACCGGCTCGAACGAGAGATCGATGCAACTGTCGATATGCTTGCATTCCTTTTCAACGAGCTGGGCATGCAGCTGCCTACGGCTACCCACTGACTAAAACGTGATCGTGTACGACAGATACGGGCCGCCCGAAACTTGACCGAAGCGAATGCGCTCGATCTCTTTGGCAGCGCGATACGTTCTTGGCGGTAGAAGATACGGTAAGAGCGAGCCGACGGCACCGGTGCCCATGGCGATGAAAACTCGCATGCTGCGCTCGGTGTCGGTCCACTCGGGTTTGACAGTGCCCAAGAAAATGAAATCCATCGCGGGTGCCGTGGCGGTGGCAACCAGCGTGATCGCAGCGGCCATGGGCCATGCGGCGCGCACGGGACCTTCGGGTGGCGGGCCGTAGGCCCAGGTGGGGCTACACTTCGGCAATGACAAGTAGCCGCCGCCAAGAAAGCCGCCCCAGAAAAAGCCGATCATGCCCGGTCCAAGGAGCCGAACACCTGGTTGCCCTGATTGCTTGAGAATCGCGAGATTCAAATATTCGCTCACGCCGAGGCCAAGCGCGATGGCGCCGGTGTAGCGCCAGTCGAACTCTGCGGCCTGCGCGCATAGCTCAATTTCGCGCGACTGGCGCGGTCGGATATCCGTTGCAGCGTACACGTATGCCGGCGGCTCTTGCTGCGGAACAGCACTTGGCGGCGGTGCGGGCGAAGCGTCCACGGCCGCGCACTGTATCAGGCCGCGGTCGGTGCAGGCCAGACCGCTTTCGATCTGTTGGAAAGCAGTCCAGCCTTGATGGCCGAACCCAAACGGGCTTTTGTAAGGATTCTCATGAGTGTACTTTCCCACATTTTTCGCGAGTACGACATTCGAGGCGTTGCCGACCGAGATCTTTCGAACGATATCGCTGAACGTATCGGGCGCGGTTTCGGCACCATGCTCGCGGGCCTCGCGCGTAGCGATGGGACAACCCTGCGACTCGCGGTTGGGCGCGACTGTCGGCTGTCGAGCCCGCGCCTGTTCGAGGCGCTCGTGCGCGGCCTTACCAAGGCAGGCGTGACCGTGCTCGACATTGGTGTTGGGCCAACGCCCTTGCTCTACTTTGCCGTGCATCACTTGAACGCCGATGGCGGCATTCAAATCACCGGCAGTCACAACCCCGGCGGCGAAAACGGCTTCAAAATGATGAAGGGCAAGGCAAGCTTTTTCGGCCCCGACATTCAGAAGCTAAAAGACGTCATCGCAAGCGAGGCGTGGGGCGCCCCAGCAGCCGGCACCTTCGAGCCCGTGAACGTGCAAGATGCCTATGTTGCGGCCATGAAAGAGCGCTTCGACTTTACGGGCGCATCGCTCCGCTTCGTTCTCGATGCAGGCAACGGCGCGGGCGGCCCGTTGGCGATCAAGGTGATGAGAGCGCTTGGTCTGTCGCCCGATCCACTCTTCTGCGAGATGGATGGAAACTTTCCAAACCATCACCCCGACCCTACTGTGCCCAAAAACCTGGATCCGCTCATTGCGCGCGTGCGCGAAGTTGGCGCGCACGTGGGCCTCGCTTTCGACGGCGATGCCGACCGGCTCGGTGCCGTGGACGAGAGCGGCAACATTGTGTGGGGCGACAAATTGATGATTCTTTTCTCGCGCGCGCTGCTCGCCCGTCACCCGGGTGCGACGATCCTTGGCGAGGTGAAGTGCTCGCAAACGCTTTACGACGACATTGCCAAGCACGGCGGGAAACCCATTGTGTGGAAAACTGGTCACTCGCTCATCAAAACAAAGATGAAAGAAACTGGCGCGCTACTCGCCGGAGAAATGAGCGGCCACCTCTTTTTTGCCGATCGCTATTTCGGTTACGACGATGCCACGTACGCGGCTTTGCGGTTGCTTGAAATCCTCGCGAAAGATCGCCGATCCATCGCCGACATGCTTGCCGACGTCCCCAAAACATTCACCACTCCCGAACTCCGCGTCGACTGCCCCGAAGACATAAAATTCCAAGTCGTTTCTGCTGTTACCAATCATTACAAAGCAAAAGGTTACGAAGTTTACGACATTGACGGCGCGCGGATTAAATTCCCCATGACTAGGACCCGTGCCAGCACCGAAGCGGGCAGCGCGCCAACGTGGGGATTGGTTCGCGCGTCGAACACTGGACCCATCTTGGTCATGCGCTTCGAGGCCGGAACTGCAAGCCACCTCGATGCGATCCAACGCGAGGTCGAGGGCGTTGTCGCCCAAGAGCGCGAAAAGCTCGCCGGCGGATGACCGCGGATGACTTCCGCCGCGCAGCCGAAAACCGGGACGAAAGCATGGACGATAGGCTCCCTTGTCCAATGGGCGACGGACGATTTTCGTGCACGATGCATTGAAAATCCGCGGCTCGACGCCGAGCTGCTCGTCGCCTTCGCACTCGGCACAGATCGCATGCGCGTCATCCTCGACGCCGATCGGCCGCTCGACCCGAGCGAGCTTGCACGCCTTCGCGATCTCGTCGTGCGGCGACGGGATCGCGAGCCAATTGCCTACTTGCGCGGCGAGCGCGAGTTTTTCGGGCTTCGCTTTCGCGTCGACAAGCGCGTGCTCGTTCCGCGCCCCGACACCGAAACGCTCGTCGATGTTGGCCTCAGGCGAACTCTGCGCGTGTCGCTTTCGATGCGGCAGCTCGATCTTTGCACCGGCTCAGGCTGCGTTGCCATTGCCATGGCGCACAAGCGCAGAACAGCCAAGGTTTTTGCGGTTGACGTGAGCCTCGATGCGCTCGAGGTCGCGCGGGCCAATGCGCAGCGCTTGGGCGTTTACAACGTTGCTTTCTTCGACGGCGATTTGTTCTCACCGGCGTTTCCATGGGCCTTCGATCTCATCACCGCGAACCCGCCGTACATCCCGACGGCGGAAATCGATTCGCTCATGCCCGACGTCAAAAACTTCGAACCGCGCATTGCCCTCGACGGCGGAAGCGACGGCCTCGATGTGGTTCGGCGCATCGTCGCCGAGGCGCCAGCACACCTTGCTCGGGGAGGCGTGCTCGCTTTGGAAATCGGAGCAGGCCAAGCCCCCACGGTAACTCGGCTCTTTGCGGAACAAGGCTTTTGCGACATCGAAACAGCGCGTGACTTCGCCAAGATTGAGCGAGTCGTCAGTGCCATCTGGAAGGATGCATGAATCGGCTCGCTCGCTCGGTCGTCGGGATGGGACTCGCGGCATCGCTCCTCATCGCGCATGCACCCGATTCGCAAGCGGATCAGCGCGAGGCAATACATGCATTTTACACTATGCCGATGCCTGGCGCAGACGGCTGGAGCCTGGCCGGGCAGAATGCCATTCGCGGAATCACGATTGGGCCCATTGAAAACGCCTACCATCCAGCCGTGGGTTACGGCAGCCCGGCGTACGAACGCACGTTGGGCGAGTGCGCTGCCATGGGCGCCACGTGGGTTGCCATCACGCCGTTCGGCCGCGTGGGCGATCTCGAAGGGCGCGGTGTCGACGTTACGTTCGAGACCCCTTTTGCGAAAAACAAGAAGGATGTCGCGCGCGCCATCGCAATGGCGCATGCGCGTGGCCTGCGTGTTTTTCTGGTGCCGCATCTTTGGGTCGAATCCGGGCAGTGGCGGGCAAAAATCGACCCGCCAACCGATGCTGCGTGGGATGCATGGGCAAGCAGCTATGGCGCATTTGTACGCGCGTGGGCTGCCGTTGCAGAAGCCTCGCACGCGGATCTTCTTTCCGCCGGCGTCGAACTTCGGTCGTGGGTCACAACCCCTCGCGCAAAGTCTTTTGCTGCAATCGTTCATGATTTGCGTGGCATCTACAAAGGACCCATCACATATTCTGCAAACTGGGACGATGTCGAAGACACAGTCATTCTTGGCGATCTCGACGTGATTGGAATCAACGCGTTTTACCCACTCGCCGATCGCGACGGGGCAACTTTTGACCAGCTTCTCGCCGGCGGCAGGCGCGTGCGCGATCGTATTCGTAAGCTTGCTCAAATGTGGAACAAGCCAATCTTGCTATCGGAAATCGGTTACACGTCGCGCCCGAATCCAGCGATTCGGCCGTGGGAGTGGCCGGATGCGATGACCAGCGTACACGTGGACGAAAAAGCCCAGGCAGAAGCCTATCGCGCGCTTTTGGCGCCGCTGCTCGATGAGCCAACGCTGATGGGCGCGTTTGTTTGGCGCGTATATGCCGATCCGGACGACGTTTCGCAAGAAGCTGAATGGGGGTTTTCACCGCGTGGCAAGCGCGCCGAGCTCGTTGTGCGCGATGCCTTCGCGGCATGGTGGGCGGGCGACGCAACGCGAAAACACGGCTGGCCGGCGCGAGCCCTCGTGCCAGGGATTTATTGATATTGACGCGAATCGCTTCAAGATCAACGCTTACGCCGCCAGAACTCCGGCAGCTCGTCGAGGCCCTCGAGCGGGTTACCCTTTTCGAGAACATTCTGCGGGCTCGACATCTGGCGCTTGTGAAGCTTCCAGTCCACCACGAGGCGGTCAACCAGGTACCTTACATCGGGCTCTTCGTCCGATCGTAATTGCACCTCCCATGTCTTCGCGAATTCTGGGTCAACGTCGAAATACCTGACGGCGTCTCTTCGGGCTTCCTCCATCGCGGCATAGCGTTCAGGACGATCGACCCAGCTTCTTTTCTCCTCCGTCGCATCGGCGTGCGGCGCTTGCGGATCGGGATGCTCGTCAGCCCACTTCTTTGCGGTTTTTCTGAGTCTGGTGACATCGCCGCCGAATTTTAAGTCAGCGATGATGGTCTCGAAATTACCCCCGATTCCTCGACCGTATTTGATGGCATTCTGGACCGAAGTTGAGTTGATTCGCAGCTGTTTGGCTGCATCGCGCATCGATATCATGCCTGGCTGCGGTCGCCCGCCTTGCGGGGCGTCCTTGTCAATGCTCAGCCATTTGGGAAGGTTCGCCTGAATGAACCGAGCGACATCTCTCGTAACCGACGACGGCATGCATACTCCGCACTAGCTCTGACAATTCATAATGATCCTGGCTAGTTCCAAATGCGTGCCACAACGAGCGGCAGTTTGTATATAACCATAGTCTGTCGTGTCCTCGTAAACGCCTGTATATTTAAATGTGGTATCGAGGGCGCCGGGCTGGCCACGAACGAAGAGCGACAGATTCGCAGATACCGTGGGCGACGCGTCCGCCGCAATGCCGCGAATTGTCATGCTCGTAGGCCCTTGAGGAGCGGCCGAGTCAACAGTAATGGCAAGCTTCCCGGTGCTCGAGCCGGAGGGAATGGTGAGCGAATCCTCGTGAATGCTGCCGAGCTTAACTACTACTTTGATTTGGATATCAGGTCCGGGGATTACGTTGCGCGTGATGGCAATGGGTATGGTGGCGGGTTGCCCTTGCCGAACATATACCGGGCCATCGGTTTGCACGAACGAGAACGTTGCACCGGGGTCAACGACCCCTCCGTCCAAGTCGCCATTGGTTTGATCCGACCCGGCGTCGGGTCCAGGAGCCTCGCCGAACGGCGTGGCGCACGATGCAACGCACCCAACGGCAACGATCAATCCAGCAAAAGTAAAAATTTTCATAAAAAGTCCCTTTCAGAATGGGGGTTAAAAATAACGCTATTGTCTATGTCGACCGGTCGCGACGAAGGTTGCTTTGAAACATAAAAAAAAAATCAGGATGAGCTTTTTGCCGGATCAGGCTGCGTTGGACCGCTTTCAAGTTGAAGTTTATGCGCGTCAAATCGAAAGCGGGCTAGGACCTGGCCCAAATTTCGGACCGATCACCGCGACGAACGCGGAAATTCCGGCAAGGCGCGACGAGGAAGCCTGCTGGTGCAGATGAGTGACCGATGAGCAACGCAGCGCGCAACCAGGATTCGTGCTCGCGGGCAAGCTTCGCTATGGAGAAATTGAGGGACTGGCTCTACCCACCTTCGATGAGCTCGCAGATACGCGCATCCTTGCCTTCAAAGCTGCCTTCGTTCACCTGCGCTTCGCAGGTGCTGCCGCTGCTGCGGATTTGCTCGATAAACTCGATGACGACGGCGCTGGACCACTCGCGTACGCCATCAAAGCGAGCGCGAATGACGCCCTTTTTGTCGATGATCCACGTTTCGGGGAAAAGTTTCGTGCCGTACTTTTGGGCGGCAGATTTGCCTTCAGGATCCATGAGAATTGGAAATGGAGGATTTTCGCGCAAAGTCTCTATGGCGGCAATCATGGCTTCTTTTGCTGTCTCATCGGTAGATATCGTGAGCACGGCAACGTCACCCATGGGCTGCACAATACGCGCTAATTCGGCAATTTCGGGCATTTCTTCCATGCAAGGACCGCATGTGCGTGTCCAAAAGTTCAGCACGATGACTTTGCCTTTGTAGGCATTGAAGGGCACATCTTGGCCCGAAATGTCTTGAAGCTGAAAGCTTGGAGCCACGCGCTCATGGCCAGTGTAATTCGGCCTGAGCAGGCACGTGGCGCTGCATCGCCGCCGCGATTCGCCTTGCTTGGCAACGGCAACGAAGCTGTAAACGCCGATGGCAGCCATGGCAACATATGCGAACTCGGCCAATCGCACGATTCGCGATGGCTTGCGTTGCTCATTTTTTTTTCTTTTTTTTCCCTTTTCGTCGCTATCGCTATCGTCACTCACAGTGCTGGAGTTTCTCATACTATGATGATCAAAAGAAGATTATATCGTGCGCACCAATGGCAGACGGCACAAACCAGGGCGAAGCGGTGCTTGTTGCGGTGCACTTGCCCGATGCGAGCGACATCGAATTCACTTCCAGCCTCGAGGAGCTCGAGCGACTTGTTTCAACGCTTGGCTACCGCACGGTGGCCAAAGTCACTCAGGCCAAAGGCCAGCTCGACACCCGAGCGGTGCTCGGCGAAGGCAAGCTTCGCGAGCTTGGCGCGCTAACGGGTGGCAGCGGGCAGGTTGGGGACGCGGCGCCGAAGAAGAAAGACAAAGCACGCCTTCGCCGTCAGGGCGAAAACCACGATGACGATGAGCACGATGTCGTCGATGAGAGCAGCTCACCGGGAAAAAGGGTCGGTCTCATTGCGGTGGATCATGATCTGACGCCCCGCCAAGCACGAAATCTCGAGCGCGCCACGGGCGTGCAGGTGCTTGACCGCACTGGCGTCATCATCGAGATCTTCCATCGTCACGCAAAGAGCCGTGAGGCGCGGCTGCAAGTCGAAATCGCGCGGCTCAAATATGAGGTGCCGCGGTTGCGTGAGTCGCCTTCGGGCAAAGAAAGGCAGGCTGGCCGAGGTGCGGGCGAGGCTGCCATCGAACTCGATCGCCGCAAAGTCCGTGATCGCATCGCGGCGCTGAACGAGGAGCTTTCTGCTATTGCGCGCGAACACGACGTGCGGCGCGCGCATCGCCGAAATGCGCGTCGCGTTGCGCTCATAGGCTACACGAACGCCGGGAAATCGTCGCTCATGCGCGGGCTGACAGGCAGCCATGTTTACGTCGAAAACAAGCTCTTTGCGACGCTCGACACCACGATACGTGCACTTTACCCGGAACAAAGCCCGCGCATTCTGGTAAGCGATACGGTGGGCTTCATCAGAAAGCTGCCGCACGATCTGGTGGCAAGCTTCAAGTCAACGCTGAGCGAGGCACTCGAAGCATCGCACTTATTGCATGTCGTGGATGCGTCGGACCCATCGTGGGAAGTGCAGCTTGCCGTCACGCGCGATGTGCTCGACGAGATTGGCGCGGGCGAAGTGCCTTGCACCCTTGTGATGAACAAAATTGACTGCCTCGACCCAGGAGATGTGGCTCGCCTTCGAGAACGCATGCAAAATGCATGGTTTGTTTCCGCCTGCAACCCGACCGACATCGCGCAACTTCGAACGAACATCATCGCGCTCTTCGAACGAAAGGCCGTCGAGACCGTGATCGTTGTGCCCTACGATCGCCAGGCCATTCTGAGCGAAATGCACCATTCTGGTCGCGTTCTGTGCGCAAGCTACGAAGAATGCGGCGTTGTTGTTAGCTACTTTGCCGACCCCGATACGATAACCCGATTCCGCTCACGCCTTGAACGCACACAGTAATTTCAGATGCGGGAATCGACAGGACAAAGCGCCTCATGGCATATCGTCGCATAAGACGGATTGTCGCATCGGATATTAAACTCGCGACGACCGTAACGGTTATTGAGGCAAAGAACACAAGAGTGCTAGCTTGCGCCGTCATGAAACCCAATGACGTACGATTCGCACTACCCACACTCCTCCTCGGTGCATCGCTCGTGGGTGCATCACTCACGGCGCTGAGCTGCAGCGACAGCTCAGACGACACCGGTTCGAACAACAACGACCTAAACAACGCTGACGCCAGCACATCCGACTCTGGCGACAACAATACGAATCCCGTTTCGATCGATCCCACAAGACTTCTTTCCTTTGCGCCGCTTCCTAAGGTGATGTGGCCGGCAGAGGGCGACAGCAACAACCGCCTTCTTTTCCAAAAGAAGGTGGACCTCGGCAAGCAGCTCTATTTTGATACGCGTCTGTCAAAAAATAATGATATTTCGTGCAACTCGTGTCACCTTCTCGATCAATATGGTGTCGACGGTCAGCCAGTGAGCGACGGCACTAACGCCGACAAGACGGCTACCCCACCACACGGCAATCGCAACGCGCCAACTGTGTACAATGCGGCACTGCATCTTTGGCAGTTTTGGGACGGCCGCGCGGAAGATGTGGAAGCGCAGGCACTCGGTCCGATTCTGAATCCCGTCGAAATGGGTATGAAAGACGAACAAGAAGTCCTCGCCGTCATTAACTCGATTGACGGATATGTCACCGAGTTCGCCGCGGCTTTTCCACCAGAAGATTTAAACGCAACAGGCAAAGATCCAAACGAGAACACAACCCCAGTTTCGTATATCAACATTGGCAAAGCCATTGGCGCGTTCGAGCGAACACTCGTTACGCCTTCACGTTGGGACGCCTATCTCAATGGAGACAAGAACGCCCTGACGGCCGCCGAGCTCGCCGGCCTTGCCAAGTTCATGGAAGTTGGGTGCGACACTTGCCACAATGGTGTAGCCATGGGCGGGCGCGGCTTCGACTTGCTCGGCGAAACGAACGCGTGGCCTTGGCCGGGCCATCCTAACGCTGACGGATACGAAGAAATCGGGCGTGCCGACGTCACGAACGACGACGCTGACAAGTATGTCTTCAAAGTCCCGTCGCTTCGTAACGTGGAAAAAACGGGGCCATACTTCCACGATGGCTCGGTCACCACACTGGAAGAAGCCGTCAACAAAATGGCCTATTACCAACTCGGCAAAACTCTTTCGAGCGACGACGTAGCAAGCATCGTGACATTCTTGAAGGCTCTTACTGGCGATCTCGATGACGCTACGATTACGAAGCCCACCCCCCTGCCGGGCAAAGACGACGGCGGAGGCACGACTCTATAAAGAACGCCAAAGCATGGGCTAGAACCGCTCTCTTTGACGCGGTATCTTCAGTAAGGGCGCAGCATGCTGCGCCCTTACCTTATGTGTGACTTCAAGCGTTTACGCGAACTCGAGCCTGTCGCCGACACATGGTTGACTCGTGCTGCATATGCGCCATAATTACGCAGTCGATCTTTTGCATTCGACGCAACCAGAAGAAAAAATGGACGAATATGGCAGTATAACGGCTGGCAAAGGTACCGATGGCGAGGCAGGTACTACACTGGCGGATGCGGTTAATGGTCCGAATGCAAAGGGGCAAGCGGGCGGGGCTGGTTTTTCCGGTGCAGCAGCTGAAAAAGCAAACAAAGTGCCTGCGCAGGGCGGAACAAACACATGCAGCGACGAAGCAGCAGGCGGGGCCGGCGCACTAGCGCCCTTCTATGCCAGCAGCGCCAACGGCTGTTATCCCCTAATACCCTTTCAGCCTGCCGTAGTAAAATCGGGCAACGCTGGCAAAAATGGTGACGATGGCGTTAGCGCTATTGGCACGGGTGTCTTCAATGCGAATGGATATGTGCCTGCCGATGGGACCCCAGGAAAGAACGGTAGCCCCGGCTCTGGCGGAAGCGGCGCGGGCGGCCCAAGCATCGGCGTCGCTTACACGAGTGGCACGCCCAATTTTGCCAACAGTGCCAAAGCGAAAGCTGGCACACCTGGCGCCGGCGTTGGTCAGGACTCGAAAACATTCGAAAGCATGACCTGGACGCTTCCAGCATCGGCCGCGGGTATGCGCAAGACATGTATTCGTTTTGAACGTACCGCTTTCGATTTGACGCGTTCGCGTTGGCCGTCGGCTCGTTGACGACTGCCCTTCCGCGTGAGGCTGCGGCGTGTGCTCCCCAGCACACGCACCTCCCGCCACATTGACTCGCAGACTGCTGAAATCTTTTTCAGCAGTTGGTCATGGAGCGCCCACCTTGGCGAGAAGCCGAGCGACGAAGGCTACGACATCGGCTTGCAACTCGTCGTCCCGTCTCCCTGTCACGAAGACCGAGACACGCATGGGGCCAACGGCGTCGAGCTCGGAGAAGTCACGACGGAGGACCGCAAGCGCGCGCTTCGCTTCGAGATCGTCAAGCAGTGGATGCAGCTTGGCGGCAACGTCATCGACCCCGGCGCCGTAGTTCCGTACGACGTAGTAAAGGTCGTAGGCGTCTTTGTTCTCACCCCGGCTGTCGAAGGCAAGCGCCTTGAGTACAACGTACGCGCCCGCGCCGCACACCCAGATCTCGCGCGTCGCCTTCTCGCCGAACAGCGTCTTGCCCTTGAGGGTGATCTGCTGATGGTCGCGGAACGCGCAGCGGAGCCCGGGCGCGATGATCGCGGCAAAGTCCGGCTCGATGTCTCGGAGCTTGCCGCCCTTGTCGCCCTCGCGCGAGGGCTGGATGAGAAAGTCCACCGTCACCGTCCCGCCGCTCGTGATCGCCCAACGTTGCCGGGTCGGGTTGCCGGCTTCGTTGGTGTCCATCTTGAAGCCCGCGTCGCGTAGACGCTCGGTGAGCTGGCGATAGCGGCCTTCGTTCAGCAGGGCGATCTGGAGCCCGACGTCGAGGTCCATGGTGCCAACATGCGGTGCGACGTCGTCTTGCAGGACCTTCTGGTCGATGAGGAGTGAGGGCACGAGCCCGCCGACGATGACCAGGTCGTCCATCATGTCACCGAGTTTGGTCGCGATGTAGAGACACGTCGCTCGCACGAGTTCGACATGCTCGCTCTTGTACTCGGATGCGCGTTTGGGTCTCTCAGTCATCGTACCTCCACGAGGAAAACAGCTCTGCACGCAAGTGCTCGGCAGCTTCGGAGGCGCGCTCGGGATGGCCCTTCAAGTCCACGTAGGTCTGCACGGGGTGGACGCAGCGCACACCCTCGTGCACGACTGCACCATGGAACACGCCAACGTCGTTCGGGATCACGAGCCAGAGATTTGCACCGCGCGCCTCCTCCCGGAAACCGAGGCTCTCGCGCAATTCGTCCGACGGGAAGTCGGTCAAGAAGAACGTTGCGATTCGGAACGAGGCGAAGTGCGAGAACTGCCAGGCCGCCGAAAGCCCCGTGGCCGCGTGCTCGACGGAGGCTGCCGAGAGCGTGTCACTCACGAAGCGGGTCAGCGCGTCACCGGAGCGCGCTGCGACGTGCCCCTGAACGAGCATGTGGCGGTCGAATCGGTACTCGGCCTGCCACGCGCCCAACAGGAGCACCGGATCTTTCACACGCAGCGCGCCGCTCGACTCGCGAACGACGTAGCTGTCGGCCTCGAGGCGCGAGGCGATGCGGCTCACGAAGCCCTCCGACATGTCCGTCGCACGCGCGATTTCGCGTTGGGAGAGAGCCTGCTCTGGATGCATGAGGAGCCATCGGACGACGCGCGAGCTCTTGGGCGCAAAGATGCTCGTCGGACGCCCTGGGCTCCGGAACCGGTTCAGTTGGCCGTCAACGATGATGTGAAGCCCCGGCGCGATGATGTGCGCGTTGCCGCTCAAGTCGAACCACGAAACCCCCGCGCCCTTACACACCCGGCGCCCGGCCTCGGTCATGAACGGGACCACGAGCAACGGCGTCGCCTTTCTGCGCAACCGCCGAGCGGCCGCCGTGACGCGCTCGGCGTGAGTGACGAGTGGCCCAGCAGACACCGTTCCCAAAACGTCGACCACGAGGGCGTGACGGCCGGCTTGGACGAGCAGATCGGCCTCGGGTGCGCCACCCTTGTCGACCTTGACTTCGCTCTTTGGCACATCGAGGAGCTCGGCGAGTGCGACCTGGACCCTTGCAGCAAGCTGCTTTTCCGATGGCCTAGCACCCATGCTTCACTAAATAGTCTGCCTTGAGTCATCGCTCAAGTCGACCATTTTAGTAAAGCCATATTGAACCCCATCGTCGATCCGCGAAAAAGCATTCTTGTAGGCTGCAAAATGACCGCCATGGCGCGCGGCATCGAGGATTGCATAACCCACTTCGGGGCCGCCCTGCGCAATCATCGATTCAACCCAAGCCCACTTGGCGCTTACCGAGCGCACATCAACGCGACCGCGAAGCCCACGGCGCAAGCGCTCGAGACGCTTTTCAACCACATTGATTCCCGCGAAAACCTCGGACGCCATGGGTGTGTTGCGCTTTGGGCAGAACGGCCCGACCCCCAGGGCAATAGGAACGATTTTCGATAGCTCCGTGACCAAGCGAATGCACTCGTCGATGTCGTCGTTCGTTTCGTCGGGCAGCCCAATCATCAAATAAAATTTGAGCCGACTCATATGGTATTTTTTGGCGAGCTCGGCGGCGCGAACAAGATGATTTTCTTTTGCTTTTCGCTCGAGCCGCTCGCGCATTCGTTCGCTTGGCCCGTCCATCGCGGTGGTGAGCGTACGGTAGCCGGCGCGCGCGAGCACGCCAACGAAATCGTCGTTCAAACGATCGGGCCGCAGCGACGAGAGCCCGACCTCACGTCCTTGGTCGGCGAGCTCGCTCACGATGCTTACGATGTTCGGATGATCGCTCACCGCTGCACCAACGAGCCCAACACGTCTGGCGTCCTTCGGGATCAGGCGAAGGATTGTTTCCTTTGGCACAAGGCGCATGCCGCCGCTCGCTGACCTTTGCATCACGCAGTAGGTGCAGCGGCGCGAGCAACCTCGTTCGGCTTCGATGAGAAACATGTTGCTCAAGACAGCGTGCGGCGTGCGAATGGCTGCCCACGCAGGAATCATTTCGCTTGGCACTTTGGCAATGGGCGGCACCAAAGGGTGATGTGCGGGGTGGTGCGCGGGCACGAAAACATGCGATACACGCGCGAGCGCTTGGAGTCGCTCGTCGTAGCGAGGAATGGATTCGAGAATACGAAGAACCTTAATCATGATTTCTTCGGCCTCGCCAATCACGATGGCATCGCAAAACGGAGCAAGCGGCAAAGGATTCGAAAAAGTGAGCGGACCGCCCGCAAGCACGAACGGATGGCGATCGCCACGACGCTGCTCGCGCAGCGCTGGAATGCCGGCAGCGTCGAGAAGCCGAACGAGCCGGCCGATCTCGAGTTCGTAGGCAACGCTCGCCGCAACGACAGCAAAAGCCTCGAGCGGCTTTCGCGACTCGTAACCAATTGGCCGTGCCTGCGCGCGCAAATCGCGTTCAGCCTCGTCGTCGAGCATGACGCGCTCGCAGGCAAATCCGGGACTCTCCATAATGGCGCGGTAGATGCGCTGATAGCCAAGCGAGCTCATCGCCACCGCATACGGCGATGGATAGATGAGTGCGACGGTGAATGGCGCCTGCTTGTCGATCCGCCCAACCTCGTCGGTCAGGCGGCGACGAATGCAGCCATCGCGATCGATACGATCGAATTTTTTTTTCACATCTTCATCATTCCTGCTTCGACAAACCGTCGATGCCACCCAAGTGCCTCGGAAAGCAGGTGCGGCGTGTGCTCGCCATAGCTTCCTTTGCGGGCGCGTTCAAAATAGTCGGTGAGCAAAGGCCTGTAATCGGGGTGCGCGCATTCGGCGATGATTTTCCGCGCGCGCTCTTTGGGGCTAAGGCCACGCAAATCGGCCAGGCCTTGCTCGGTGACGATCACGGCCACGTCGTGCTCGGTGTGATCGACATGGCTTACCATTGGCACAATGCAGCTAATTTTGTTCCCCTTGGCCGTGCTTGGCGTTAGAAACATTGAAATATATGCATTGCGTGTGAAATCGCCCGAACCACCGATGCCATTTTGCATGCGACTGCCCATCACGTGGGTGGAGTTGACATTCGCGTAGATGTCGGCCTCGATAAGGCCGTTCATGGCAATGCAGCCCAGGCGACGAATGATCTCTGGGTGGTTGGTGATTTCCAAGGGACGCAAAATGATTCGCTTACGATAGAAGTCGATGCGCTCGTGGAAACGGCGCATGGCCCGATCGCTCAACGCAAAGCCGGTGGCCGACGCCATCCGCAAAACCCCCGTGTCGAGCAAATCAAGAATGCCATCTTGAATGACCTCGGTGTAAGCCGCCAAGTTGCGATAATGGCTTTCGCCAAGACCTGCAAGCACCGCATTGGCAATGTTGCCCACACCCGATTGCAGCGGAAGCAATTGCTTGGGAATTCGCCCCGACGCCGCTTCGCGGTCTAGAAAATCGAGCACGTGGGCTGCAATGCGTTTCGATGTTTCATCGGGCGCGGAGAGCGGCGAAGAGAAATCGGGTGCATCGGTTTCGACGATGGCAACGATTTTGTTCGAATCGCAACGGAACGTGGCTTCGCCGATTCGGTCGTCGGGCGACACGAGCGGTATGGGCTTGCGATTCGGAGGCAACGCCATGCCGTAATAGATGTCGTGCATGCCGTGCAGAGCCATTGGCTGCCAATGGTTGACTTCCACAATGATCTTTTGCGCGTGGTCAATCCAGCTTTTGTTGTTGCCCACAGACGACGACGGAATGAGTTGCCCGTCGGGCAAAATGCCCGTAGCTTCCACCAGCGCCACGTCGATTGGTCCGTAGACGCCAGCCGAGGTCTGCTGGCCAACATGACTCAAATGCGGATCAACATAATCGACATTACCCGCATTGATTTCATCTCGCAAAATTGGGTCAGATTGATACGGTAGCCGAAATTCAATACCCCCGGCGCGGGCAAGCGCGCCGTCGATCTCGGGTGCGGTAGAAGCACCGGTGAGCACGCGAATGCGCAAACGCTCGCCCCTTGCGCGAGCCGCTGCCATGCGCTCGGCAAGGGCGAGCGGCACCACTTTGGGGTGACCGGTGCCGGTGAACCCACTCATGCCTACGGTCATGCCAGATTCGATAAAGGAAGCTGCCCGATCGGCGCTCATAATCCGATCGCGCAGATGGCTTGCTTGGATGCGGCTCTCGTTCATAGTGATGATGCCTCCGAAAAAGACGTGGTTGAAACTGGCTTTTTTTGCCGCCACGTGCGTGGCTCCGGCAGAGAGGTCATAGTGACATACCTTTGCCGACCTCCACCATGGAACTTCGCCACGTCATTGCCTTGCTCGCGGCCATCGCTCCTATCGCGCTTGTCGCGTTTGCGCCGATCGCTGCATGCGCAAGCCACGATGCCGAGCTCGTTGGCGATACCACAAGCAGCGCGGGCCCCACCACGACGCCCGGCGATGGCAGCGCGAACGCCGGTCCGAGCCCGAGCGCGGACCAAGGCACTTGCACGGTTACCAAACCTGGCACGGCGGGTCTTGTTCTTCGGGGCCGTCTGCTTTTGCCCAATGCTGCTGCCGACGGCGAGCTACTCATCGATTCGAGCGGCATGATTGCGTGCGTTGGCACGAGTTGCACCGCGAACGCCGCAGCCCAGACGGCTACAGTTGTAAACTGCATCGATGCAGTGATCTCACCCGGTCTCATCAACCCGCACGACCACATCTCGTACGCAAACACGCCGCCGCAAGATCACGGCACCGAGCGTTACGAGCACCGCAACGACTGGCGCAAAGGGCTTCGCGGGCACACGAAGATCAAAACGAAATTCACGGCGCCCGCAAACGTTGTGCGCGCCGCCGAGCTGCGCTTTCTGATGAGCGGAACCACCTCGTCGGCAAGCGGCGGCAACGGTGGGGAGCGCGGGCTCCTTCGCAACCTCGATAGCACCGTTGCCCAGCTCGAAGGCTTGCCCATGAAAGTCTGTGACTCGCAAACCTTTCCGCTCAAAGACAGCAGTGCGACCGTCGACAATTTTCCGCCACAAGCGTGCTCAGACTACTCGGCATCGCGCGACACCGCCGCAACCGTGGCCAAGTACGATGGCTATCTCCCGCACATTGCCGAAGGCGTTGACGACGCCGCGCACCTCGAGATGATGTGCCAAGACGACGAGGAGAACGACGCCGAGCACTTTCTGCTTGCAAAGCAAACCGCGGTTGTCCACGCGATTGGCGTTGGCGCGAACGACATCGCGAAATTTCGCGACACGCAAACCACGCTCGTCTGGTCGCCGCGATCGAACATCAGCCTTTACGGCAACACCGCAGCCGTTGTCGAGTTCGACAACCTCGGCGTGCGAATTGCGCTCGGCACCGACTGGCTGCCATCGGGATCCATGAACATGCTGCGCGAGCTCAATTGCGCAAGTTGGTTGAACGAAAACTATTTCAATCATCACTTTTCGGACCGAGCTCTCTGGAAAATGGTCACGCAGAATGCGGCGATCGCCGTTGGCGGCCAAAGAGTCATTGGTATGCTCAAAGAAGGCTTTGCTGGCGACGTCGCCGTGTTCCGCGCCAGCGGACGAGCCGACTACCGCGCCATCATCGACGCAAGTCCTGAAGATGTCGTCCTTGTATTACGTGGCGGCACGGCGCTCTACGGCGACTCGTCGCTGTTCGGGTACCGTGGACTTTTCGCCGAGGCATGCGAAGACATCGACGTTTGCGGCATCGCCAAGAGAGCATGCGTCGAACAAGATACGGGCAGTACGCTAGCCGACATTCAGGCAGCCACCTTCGACATCTACCCGCTCTTTTTCTGCCGCGGAGAAGTGCCAACGATGGAACCCACGTGCGTGCCTTCACGCGGCGAAACGGCATCCGCACCAAGCGCTTCTGTGTACAATGCAATTACACCCGAGGATCAAGACGGCGATGGTGTGAAAGACATCGTCGACAACTGCAAAACCATCTTCAACCCAATCCGCCCACTCGATGGCGATGCGCAGCCCGACACAGATGGCGACGGCATTGGCGACGCGTGCGACAAGTGTCCGTTCGAGCCCGGCGAGTCATGCACCCCGCCAAGCACGGGCGATCTCGATGGCAACGGCTTTGATTAGCACGCCCCTTCTCGTGCATGCTAAAGGCGCCGGATCTGAAATGCCCCCAGCTGTCGACCCTACCGACTCTCGCGCGCCGCTCGGCGCCGGCAACGCCGAACGCGCCATCGCCGCGCTCGAACTTGCGGCCGCGGCGGCTGAGGGAACGTGCGCGCAAACGCTTTCGTCCGTTTCGATACAAGACGTGCACGCGGCTCTCTACGAGCAAGCTAGAACCGTCCGCTCGAAGCTCGATCGCGTGGTGATGGGTGCAGATCCCGAGCTCGGTCTCGACGTGCTGCTCGACAGCGGCGTGCTTCGCGTTGTCTTCCCGGAAGTGTATGCCATGGTCGGCTTTGGCGACTGCGAATGGCGCCATAAAGACGTGTGGAAGCACACCAAGCAAGTCGTCCGTCAAGCCGCGCCGCGGCTCGAAGTGCGTTGGGCATCGCTCTTTCACGACATCGGCAAAGTCAAAACGCGATCCATCAGCGCTGACGGCAAGGTCCACTTCCTCGGTCACGCCGAGGTGGGTGCGCGCATGTTCGAAAAGCTCGATCGTCGCCTTGGCATGTTCTCCGTCGAGCCTGCGCTGCACCGCGCCGTGCACTTCCTCATTTTGCATCATTTGCGTGCGAACCAGTACGACCCAAACTGGACCGACAGCGCCGTCCGTCGCTTTGCGCGCGAGCTTGGCGAGCACTTGGGAGATCTGCTGTCGCTTGCACGCGCCGACATCACAACCAAGCGCCCCGAGAAAAGGAAGCATGGGCTCGATCAGATCGACGAACTTGCAAGGCGCATTTCTGCGCTCGCCGCA
This sequence comes from Polyangiaceae bacterium, assembly GCA_009780955.1. GTDB lineage: Bacteria > Myxococcota_A > Polyangia > Polyangiales > Polyangiaceae > Labilithrix. The sequence continues at coordinate 52,650 of WQZB01000014.1, forward strand.
CAAGACGCCAAACTGCCGCCCCTGCCTTCGGGCGTGGGCAACGAAGTCATGAAAGCGTTTGGCCTTGGGCCTTCGAAGCAGATTGGTGTCATCAAGAAAATGCTCGAAGCAGCCATCGACGCTGGCGAGATCGACGCGCGACTGCCTTCCGAAGAGTACGTTGCATTCATAGCGAAGGACCGCTCTCGCTTCGGCATTTAAGTGCAGCAAACTTGGCCGCCTGTGCGCGAACGGCGGAGGGTCAGGGCGCCAATGACTTCGCCGCACATCATGTCCCGCCGCACGCTACTCACGGCTCTTGGTGGTCTCACGCTCATGTCGTTCGGACGCGTCGCCCGCGCCGACTCTTCTCCTTTGCCTCCTTCGCCATCTACGGCCGCGAGCAGCAAAGGTTCACGCATCGTACGTATGATTACGGACACGCGCGGCCTCACCGTCACGATGGATCTCGAACACGCGCCTTTTCCCGCGCCTGGCTCATGGTACCGCGACGCCACCGTGCATGCATTCATACCGCGCTACTACCGCGCGGTTGATGACGGCAGCGTTGGCGCCATCGTTCACTTCCACGGCCACAATTCCACCGCGGAGCGCGCGATGGTTGCCCATCAACTTCGCGAGCAGCTGTACGAAAGCAAACAGAACGCGGTGCTCATCGTGCCGGAACTCGCCACCTTGGCGAGTGACTCGTCGTGCGGAAAGCTCGAAGCGCCAGGCGGCTTTGGGCGAATGCTCCGCGATGCTTTGCGCACACTCGACGTACCCGAGGTGCGCGCTCGGGCAGGTCGTTCGGCATTGCCGCACGGCGCGCGGCCTGGTCGCATTTGCCTATCCGCGCATTCTGGTGGTTACCACGCCGCAGCATGTTCGCTGCGCAGCGACGGCGCGAATGTTCAAGAGGTTTACCTTTTCGATGCCCTGTACGCCGATGTCGACATCCTCAAAGCTTGGGTGATCGAAGGGCGCGGCAAGCCAATGGGAGCCCGCCACAAGCTTGTGTCGTACTACACAGAAGGCACGACAGAACACAACACACTTGCGCTTTTTTCCGACCTCGAGAAAGCCGGAGTTGTATGCGCCAACGAGCTCGTCGAAGGAACTCTTTCGCGCGAAGAGCTCACACTCGCCGAAGCCGTAAGCATCAAAACGCAGCTATCCCACGGCGCCGTCACACGTGAAAATAACGGACTTCGCGATTGCCTCTATGCTTCTTCGCAGCGACGTAGGCTGAGGAGCTCTTGGTTCGACGCGAAGAAGGGCGCCCGCCCGCTCGAACGCCGCCGCTAGACACGCAGAGGGCGCGATGAATCGCGCCCCTACAACAAAACAAGACACATTCGTAGGGGCGTATGGCCATACGCCCCTATACACGCAACCGCCAACAAAACACATCAAAACGCACATCCGTAGGGGCGCCATTTATGGCGCCCTCACGCAACCCCTAAACACGACGGCGTTTGGGGGGACGGCACCCATTATGCGGAACCGGCGTGACGTCGCGAATCAGCGTAACCTTGAAGCCCGCCGTTTGTAAGGCGCGCAGCGCGCTCTCGCGACCTGCGCCAGGACCTTTCACGAAGATCGCGATGGATCGCATGCCATGCTCCATCGCTCTGCGACCAGCTTCTTCCGCGGCAAGCTGCGCGGCAAACGGCGTTGATTTGCGCGATCCTTTGAAGCCGCGCGAACCGGCACTCGACCACGCAACGGCATTGCCATTGATGTCGGTGATGGTGACAACGGTGTTGTTGAACGTCGACTGAATGTGGGCAATGCCCGTTGCGATGTTCTTTTTAACCTTCTTTTTGCCGGGCTTTGCCTTGCTCGTGGTTGTGCCCGCCGCAGCCGTTTTCGCAGTCGCCATGCTATCTCCGAATCTCAGTTCTCAAAAAAAATGTTGAAAGGCTCAGAGGATGTTTACCAACCGTCGCGAGCGAATCGAGGCTAGGGCGGAGCGCGAGGAGCCCGCGTAAGCGTACTTGTCGTACGTGCGCAGGCACCGCAGCGCCCAACCGAAGCTTCGATTCGCGCAGCAGGCTGGTAAACATCCTCTCATGCTGGCTTACGCGACGCGCCGCCACCACCACGCGAAAGAATTCCCTTGCGTGGGCCTTTGCGCGTGCGAGCGTTCGTGTGTGTTCGCTGGCCGTTGACCGGCAAACCTTTACGGTGGCGAAGACCCCGGTAGCAACCAAGATCCATAAGGCGCTTGATGTTCATCTGCACTTCGCGGCGCAGATCGCCCTCAACGCGATATTCGGTTTCGAGAAGCTCGCGAATGCGCTTGATATCGGCTTCGGTGAGCTCTTCGGTTTTCTTATTTTCAGGAATGCTTGCCTTCTTGCAAATCTCTTTCGCAAGAGCACGACCAATACCGTAAAGGTATGGAAGCGAGAAGGCAATGTGCTTGTGGCGGGGGAGGTCGACGCCTGCAATACGAGCCATGATTCTTCCTTCGGCAGAGTAGCGTTAGCCTTGGCGCTGCTTGTGGCGTTGGTTATCACAAATGATGCGAACAACACCCTTGCGGCGGACCACCTTGCACTTGTCGCAGATTTTTTTGACGGACGGTCGAACCTTCATGACATGCTCCGTAAACCTTGTGAAGCGTGACTCGTGGACTTCGTAAGGGCAAAAATGGGGCTTTTATCTAGGCTAAATAGGGCTGCTTAATGGGGCTACTTGTGGCGGTAGGTAATGCGGCCGCGACTGGGATCGTAAGGGCTTACCTCGACAGTCACGCGATCGCCCGGGAGAATGCGAATGTAAAATTGCCTCATTCTTCCGCTGATTGTCGCGAGAACCACAAGGCCATTGTCGCATTTTACACGAAACATTGCATTCGGCAGCGCTTCTTGAACGGCACCGTCAAACTCGAGCTTATCGCCCTTTGGCTCTTTTCGCTCACGACGCTCGCTCACACCCGGCCTTCTTTCTTCATCCTGCTTTCTCTAAGCCTCAGCCCCGTTTGCAACATGCGGTGACGCCTAATTTGCCGCTTGTACAACGGCGAGAACCCGGCGGGTGACTTCATCGACTTCGCCGACTCCATCGACTCGCCTGAGAAGCCCTGCTTTTTCGTAGAAAGGCAACAAGTCTAAAGTCATTTTCTCATAAATGCTGATGCGGGTTCGAACGACGTTCTCGTGGTCATCGGCCCGGTGCTCCAAATCAGCATCGGGGGGCGGCGGGTTATACTTCAAGTGGTAAATCTGTCCAGTGCGTTTGTCGGTGCGGCGAAGCACAGCCCGCTCAATGAGCAAATCAGCCGGAACTTCGATCGCGACCACCACGTTGAGCTTATGCCCGCGCGCCACAAGAAGCTTGTCGAGCGCCTCGGCCTGGGGAACCGTTCGCGGAAAGCCATCGAGAAGAAACCCGTTTTTCGCGTCACCCAGCGAAGTGCGAGCACGGATCAAATCGATGACGGCTTCATCGGGCACGAGGCCTCCCTTCGACATTTTCTCGACGAGATCTTGGGGAAGCTTGCCCTTCGCCTTGGCCTCGCGAAGCATGTCACCGGTAGAAACCTGCACAATGTCCCATTTCTGACAAATGAACTTGGCCTGGGTGCCCTTGCCGGCGCCCGGCGGCCCAACAAATACGAGCTTCATCCGATGTCCCTCCGTCCTCGAATGCGTGTCACGCGACCACCGCCACCCGACAGGCCTTCGTAGTTGCGTGTAATGAGATGCGCCTCGATTTGCGCGACAGTATCGAGCGCAACGCCAACGACAATCATGATGGAAGTGCCGCCCCAGCGGAACGGCACCTTGAAGTACTCGCTGATGACTGTGGGCACAATACACACGGCAGCAACATAAAACGCACCACCGAGTGTGATGCGCGTCATTACCTTGTCGATGTATTCGGCGGTTTGCTTGCCTTGCCGAATGCTCGGAATAAATGCCTGTTGCTTTTTTAGATTGTCGGCCACATCGACCGATTGGAACGTAACTGCCGTGTAAAAAAAGCAGAAAAAGACAATGAGTAAAATGTAAAAGACATTGAAGAGCCAATCACCACGCTCGAGGCTCGACTGAAGCTGCGCCATGCCTGGAACATGCATACCGGCAAGCGTGGCCGGAAACATGAGCAGCGAGCTTGCGAAAATTGGCGGGATAGTGCCCGCCGTGTTCACTTTGAGAGGAAGATGCGCCGTTTGCCCACCGTATACGCGGCGGCCCACCGTGCGGCGTGCATAATAAATGGGAATTCTGCGTTGGCCACGCTCAAAGAACACAATGGTTGCAACGGTTACGACGACAATCGACGCGACCGCGAACAGGTTCAGCGGCTGAATGGAACCTTTATGCGTTTGAAAATAAGTCGAAACGCCGCCAGGAATGTCGGTCACAATGCCGGCGAAGATGATGAGCGAGATGCCGTTGCCGATGCCTCGCTCGGTAATTTGCTCGCCAACCCACATAATGAATGCGGTGCCTGTGGTGAGCGTGATCATCGTCAAAATGCGAAAGCCCCAACCCGTGTGCAGGACCACATCGCCCATGGCGCCGCCCCCCACATCGGAGTTGCTCATCCCCTCGATGTTCATCGCAATTGCGAAGCTTTGGAAGGACGAAAGCAGAATCGTGCCGTATCGTGTATATTGATTGATTTTCCGCGTGCCTTGCTCGCCTTCTTTGCGAAGCTCGTCGAGAGGCTTCCACACCATCGTGAGGAGCTGCAAAACAATGCTCGCACTCACGTACGGCATGATGCCGAGCGCGAAAATCGACAGATTCGACAGCGCGCCGCCGGAAAACATATTGAAAAATCCGAGCATACCTCCGGATTTGTTTACGACAGCACGCATGACGTTCCGGTCAACACCGGGAATCGTGACGAACGCGCCAATGCGATAAACGGCAAGCATGGCCAGCGTGAAAATGACACGGCGCCGAAGCTCGGGCACCTTGCCAATGTTCGAGAAGCCGGCCAGAAAGCTCATTGTGGGCGAGCTCTCATTGCGTTTGCTGCGCTTGCGACGGTTGCGGCGCTTGGACGGCGGCGTCGCCGTCGTCTTGCTGCGCTACGCCAATAGCGATAATGGCCTTGCCGCCCGCCTTGATGATTTTCTCGTGCGCAGTCTTCGAGAAGGAATGCGCCGTCACCGTAAAGGCTTTCGTGACCTCACCACGACCAAGAATTTTGATGCGATCGAGCTTGCCTTTGATAATGCCGCGATTGCGCAACGCCGCCTCGTCGACCGTGGCACCGGCCTCGAATGCCTCGAGCTCGCTCACGTTCACCTCGGCAACAACGGCCTTGAAAATGTTCGTGAAACCACGCTTCGGCAAACGACGCGCAAGCGGAGTTTGGCCACCTTCGAACCACGGCTTGAATGTGGCACGGCGAGCGAACTGGCCTTTCTGACCGCGACCTGCGGTTTTGCCAAGACCCGAACCAACGCCGCGACCCTTGCGTGTTTTTTCGCGAGTTGCCCCTTTGGGCTTTGCGAGATTGCTCAGTGTGTCAGCCATTGTCGACCTCTTCGACCGTCACAAGGTGCAAAACGCGTTTGATGGCGCCCCGAAACGATGGGGTGTTGTTGACAACGACGACTTTGCCAATGCGACCAAGCCCGAGCCCTTTAAGATTCTGGCGAAAGCGCTCATCGACGCCGATTGTGCTGCGAACTTGCTTGACACGAAGCTTTGCTTTCATGACGCCGAGGCCTCGATAGGCTTTCTCGCAGCCGCTCGTCTCTTACCGCTACCGCCATCGACAACCAGTTCGGCAGTTTGCTTGCGGCGCTTGGTTGCTACTTGATCAAGGCTTTTTAGTTCACCAAGCGCTTGAAGCGTGGCTCGCACCACGTTATGGGGATTCGCGCTGCCAATGCACTTGGTAAGAATGTCGTGAATGCCGGCGCTCTCCACGACCGCGCGAACCGCGCCGCCCGCAATAACGCCCGTGCCCGCCGATGCGGGCCGCAAAAACACCCGCCCAGCACCAAAGTGACCGTGCACTTCGTGCGGAATGGTTGTGCCGTCGAGCGGCACCTTGAAAATATTCTTGCGCGCCTGGTCATTGCCCTTACGAATGGCCTCGGGCACTTCGTTCGCTTTGCCAAGCCCAACACCCACGTGTCCGCTTTCATCGCCAACGACAACGAGCGCCGCAAAGGAAAAGCGACGACCTCCCTTGACGACTTTCGCGACGCGGTTGATGTGAATGATGCGCTCTTTGAGCTTGTCTTCGTCGATCTGCTCGATAGCCATTAGCTTTTCGCCTTTTAGAATTCGAGGCCGCCTTCGCGGGCACCGTCGGCGAGCGCCTTGATGCGCCCGTGGTACATGTAGCCATTGCGGTCGAAAACGACCTTCGTGACGCCTTTGGCTTTGAGAAGTTGAGCAATCGCGTTGCCAACCTTCTTGGCAGCGTCTGTTTTGTTTGCTTCGGCCACAAGGCCTTTGATGTCTTTCGCGAGGGTTGATGTGTGGGCCACCGTGATGCCCCCCACATCGTCGATGACCTGCGCATAGATATGCGTGAGGCTGCGAAAAACGGTAAGACGTGGCCTGCTGGCCGTTCCGCTGACTTTGTTGCGGATGCGGAGCTTGCGACGCTCGCGACCTTTGATCTGCGCCGACATGATGTTCCTTACTTTCCGCCCTTGGCCGCCTTACCGGCCTTCTCTTTAACCTTTTCGCCTTGATAGCGAACGCCCTTTCCACCATACGGTTCCGGTGGACGGAAGGCGCGAATTTTCGCGGCCGTTTGACCCATGGTTTCTTTGTTTGCGCCGCTGAGTACGATAAGCGTGCCTTTTGAATCGGCTGGTATTTCAACCTTGATACCAGCAGGAATTGGAAAGTTTATGGCGTGCGAAAAGCCAAGCGCCAGGTTCAAATTCGCGCCTTTGACTTCCGCGCGATAACCGGTGCCAACGAGCTGCAGTGTTTTCGTGTAGCCTGCTATCGTGCCGACGATCATGCCGTTGATGAGGGAGCGCGCAAGGCCCTGAAAGCGTGCGCCATCACGACCGCCAAGGGTGGGCACCACGGTAACCGAGGTGCCCGCAACTTGCACGTCGACGTGCGGACTGAGCGCATGCGACAGGTTCCCTTTAGGGCCTTTGACCTCGATCGTGCCATTCGCAACTGTCAGCGTAACGCCCTTTGGTAGCTCGATGGGGCGCTTACCAACACGCGACTGACGAAGACCGGTCGGGGCAGTGGAAGATACTTGAGCGGTCATTGGATCACCAAACTTCGCAAAGGAGCTCGCCGCCCACGCGTTGCTCGCGGGCTTGGCGATCGGTCATGACACCGCGACTGGTCGAGAGAATGGAAATTCCCACACCACTTCGGACACGCGGAATGCGGTCGTGGCGAACGTAAACGCGCCGGCCGGGAGCCGAGATTCGGCGGAGCCCGTCGATAGCACTCGATTTGTCGCGGCCATACCGCATCACGAGCGTGAGCGTTTTTGGCCCCTGGCCCGCTTGGCCCGTTGGCCCCTCGCTCACACGAACGTCATCGAGAAAGCCCTCGGCTTTGAGTACCGTCGCAATGTGCTCTTTGACGAGCGAGTGGGGCATTTCCGCTCGGTCGTGACGCGCGAGCGCCGCGTTGCGGATGCGTGCAAGCATATCGGAAATGGGATCGGTCATCATGGGATCACCAGCTCGCCTTGATCACGCCGGGAATTTCACCACGGAGTGAATAGAGACGAAGGCACACGCGACAGAGCTCGAACTTCCGGTAGTAGCCACGACCACGCCCACAAACTTTACAACGGTTACGGTGGCGCACGCGGAACTTTGGAGTGCGATTGAGCTTCGCAAATTGACAGGCTCGGGCCATCTTCTTCTTCCCTTATTCCTTTCAGGCCTTGATTCCTTCTCAGGCCTGCCGGAACGGCATCCCCAGATGCTGCAGGAGCGCACGCCCCTCTTCGTCGGTGTGTGCCGTCGTCACGAAAGAGATGTTCATTCCTTTGATGACGTCGATGCGGTCGTAGTCGATCTCAGGGAAAATGATTTGCTCCTTGAGACCAAGCGAGTAGTTGCCCTTGCCGTCGAACGCCTTGCGAGAAACACCACGGAAGTCACGCGTACGTGGGAGCGCCAGCGAAACTAGGCGGTCGAAAAACTCCCACATGCGGCCTTTGCGAAGCGTGACCATTGCGCCAATCGGCAAGCCGGCGCGAAGCTTGAAGCTTGCAATCGCCTTGCGCGAACGCGTAATAATCGGCTTTTGACCCGTTAGAGCGCGGAGTTCGTCAACGGCAGAATCGACAATTTTTGGGTTCGTAACCGCTGCGCCCAGGCCCATGTTGATGACAATTTTTTCGAGGCGCGGCACCTGCATCGGGTTCTTGTACCCAAACTGCTTCGTGAGAACGGCGGTGACATCTTTTGCATACTTGCCTGCAAGGCGCGGCGAGACAGCTTGCGTTGTCGACGCGCCAGAAGGCTTGAACCCTGCGGTGGCGCCGCCGCCCTCGCCTTTGCCCTTCTTTTGTTTCTTTTCCTTTTTCTCGTCAGCCATGGCTCATACTCCAGCCTTAAGACGCCGCATTGCGAGACGGCGACGGGATCTCTTCGCCGCTCTTGACGGCAATACGAACCTTCGTCGTCACCTGGTTTTCCTTAACGTTTTTTGGGACGTTTTCTGAGCCGTTTTTTGGGTTGGCTTCGATCTTCGTGCGCACGCGCGTTGCTTTGCCCGTTTTGGGATCAACGAGCATTACTTTGCAGGCAAACATTGCCTGCTCGCGTTCGACAATGCCGCCTTGTTGCATGCGCTGGTTTGGTTTCGTGTGGCGCTTGACGAGATTCACGCCCTCGACAATCACCTTGTCGTCTTCGCGCAAAACACGTTTTACCGTACCAACTTTGCCTTTGTCCTTGCCCGAGATGACAATGACCTTGTCGCCCTTCTGAAGACGCGCGACGCTCATCACAGCACCTCCGGCGCGAGCGAAATAATTTTCATAAACTTCTTGGCGCGTAGCTCGCGAGCCACTGGCCCGAAAATGCGCGTGCCAACCGGCTCGAGCTGCGCGTTGATGAGAACGGCGCTGTTTTCGTCGAAGCGGATGGTGGTGCCATCGGAGCGAGGAGTGTCGGTTTTCACGCGAACGACAACGGCCTTCGCGGTGTCGCCCTTTTTGACCTTCGTGCCCGGAAGCGCCTCTTTGATGGAGACAACGATTACATCACCGAGCCGTGCATAGCGACGACGTGACCCACCAAGCACCTTGATGCACTGGACACGCCTCGCGCCGGAATTGTCGGCGACCTCCAGGACGGTTCGCATCTGGATCATGGCAGTCTCATTCCTCCACAAACTTCTTGACGAGGCGCACAACAACGAAGCGCTTGTGGCGCGAGATCGGACGATGCTCTTCTATCTCGACCTCGTCACCTACCTTGTATTGGTTGGTTTCGTCGTGAGCCTGATACCGCGTGCGCCTACGAATGTACTTGCCGTAGAGAGGGTCACGGTGAGCGGTGACACACTCAACGACCACGGTTTTGTTCATTTTGCCTTTTATGACCCTACCGATCATTTTGCGGCGAAAACCGTGCGCTTTGTGACTGACTTGCGTTGCGCCTTCAAGTGCTGCGCTGGCATTGGATGCTTCTTGAGACATGGTTATTTCGCCTCGCCTTCAACCGGCTGAACAACTGTCTGGGCAACGGATTGGGCAACCGCCTGGGCAGCTACATGCGCGGCCGAATTGACCGCTTTGACGTCATGGGTCATCTCGTGCGCACGAAGCAAAGTTTTAACGCGAGCCAGATCTTTCTTGGCTTTTCTGATTGAGCTTGTGTCGTCGAGCCTATTGGTGAAGTTCTTGAAGCGGGCCGTGAAAATTTCTAAAGTCAAACTTTTTTCGAGCTCGTGAAGTTCCTCCACGCTGCGCTCGCGTAGATCTTTAGCCTTCATGGCGTTTTTGTCTCCGTCTTCGCTGCTGCCTCCGAACCCGCCGCGACTCCGGCAACACCGCGGACGAGGAACTTGTAGCCTACAGGAAGTTTATGGCCAGCAAGGCGAAAAGCCTCGCGTGCCATTTTTTCGTCAATGCCGGCGATTTCGTACATGACGCGACCGGGCAGAACGTCGGCAGCCCATTCCTCGACGCCGCCCTTGCCGCCGCCCATTCGGACTTCGAGTGGCTTTTTTGTGACAGGGCGGTGCGGGAAAATGCGGATCCAGAGCTTGCCGGCGCGCTTGACGTGGCGGGTAATCGCCATACGGGCAGCCTCGATCTGGCGTGCGGTGATGCGGCCCGGCTCGATCGCTTGCATCGCGAAATCGCCAAAGGACACATCCGAGCCTCGCAGAGCGATTCCCTTGTTGTTGCCCTTCTGCATTTTGCGATATTTTGTTCTTTTGGGAGAGAGCATGATTTTTCTCGAAAAATTGCTGCGATGCGCGCGGCCGTACCGTTCGTACTGTCAATTCCCGGTTTGCGGGCGACGCGTGCGGCGAGGAAGAACCTCGCCCTTGAAGACCCAGCACTTCACACCAATAATGCCGTATTTCGTGCGGGCTTCCGCCTGACCGAACTCGATGTCGGCGCGAAGCGTGTGCAGCGGAACGCGCCCCTCGCGGTACGTTTCGACGCGGCTCATTTCGCTGCCACCAAGGCGGCCCGAACAACGGATGCGAATGCCTTTTGCACCAAACTTCATTGCTGTGGAAAGGGCCTTTTTCATTGCACGGCGAAAGGCCACACGACGCTCGAGTTGCATGGCAACATTTTCGGCCACGAGTTGCGCGGCGGTTTCGGCCTTCCGGATTTCTTGAACGTCGATGAAAATTTCGTTGTCGGTAAACGACTGCACGCCCGGGAAAAGGGTTTCGCCCTTTGCGGCTGTTTTTAGGTTGCCAATTTTGAGCGTTTCAATGCCCTTGCCGCCCTTGCCGATAACCATGCCTGGGCGAGCCGTGAAAACGATAACTTTTGCCTTGTTTGCGGCGCGCTCAACCTCGATGGACGCGATGTTCGCGTTCATGAGATACTCTTTTGCCGCGCGCTTGATGCGCATGTCTTCGTGAAGCCACTTCGCGTAGCTTTTGTCCTCGAACCACTTCGAGTTCCACGTTTTGATGACGCCGAGGCGGAAGCCTACTGGATGAACTTTCTGACCCATTTTCTCGTTTCCTTGCTTGCGTAGTGGCCCCACCAGGCTGCGCTTCGCGTCAAGTGTCTCGGGCGCCGAGGTGAACGGTGATGTGGCTCATACCCTTCTGAATGCGCGTTGCGCGCCCCATTGCCCGCGGGCGCCAGCGACGCATATGCTTATTTGGAGCCTTGTCGACGAACGCTGTTTCGACGAAGAGGGTATCAACATTCACGTTTGGACTGGTTGTGCGGGCATTCGCCACAGCGCTCTCGATGAGTTTCTTTAGAGCCGGCGCGCCGGCCTTTTGCGTGAACTCGAGAAGCTGCAGCGCCTCGCCGGCCTGACGACCGCGAACGAGGTTGACAACCACGCGAGCTTTGCGCGGGCTTAGCCGCACGAAGCGGGCAATCGCCTTCGACACCATTTTCTGACAGACCTTCCGCCGACGACCAAACCAATGCGCCGACTGTTTCGAAACGCGCTAAACGAAATTCAAAAGTTTAAAACTCACACGCAGAACCAGGAAAGACGCCGTCGTACCATCGGGGGCGCTGCGAGCATAGTAAGCTCTCAAACCACGCCGAAAGCCGTTACGGCCGCCTTGAGGATTGGAGCGCGCAGTTTACGCAGAACTTTTTTTTTGGCAAGAGTTAAAAGACCGCTTTCAAGTTGGCGCGAGTTCAAGGCGGCGGCGAGGAGCGGACCGGAACAGCCTGCTTCGGCTTTGAGGACCGCACCGCAGCCGCCAACGATGAAATCGCGGCAAATCGAAAGCGGTCTACGGCGCAACGACGATTTCGGTCGAAGCCGCGGTTGCTGACGGCGAGTTGACGCGCCCGTCTGGCCCGCCCATCGCTTCCATTTGCGTGACGAAAGGCCAGTTTGTCATCGTCCAGCGGTAGCGACCCACCGGAGCCGGTAGTTGAAACAGCGTTGGATCGGCAAGCGACGAGTAGCGATCGAGCGTGAGAATGCGCAAGGTCTGGCCCTGCCCGTCGAGCGGCTCTAGCAGGTGCTCGCGCACGCCAATGCCGTCACCCTCGATGACACCATTCGCAAACGAAATGGGGACGGGCGGCGGAGGCAGCGTGATCTGCGTGAGCGGATAGGACGTGTCGAACGCGATGAGCCCCGAACGGGTGACCACCGCCGCATTCGCCGCGCTCGTCGCAGTTGCCTGCACAATCCATCGAGCAAACGGAATAAGTGCAACATGCAATTGTTCGTCTTGCGCGAGCGTGGCCGCGGGCATCGAGATCGTGCGCACGCCGAAGTCAACGCTGATTTGAATGGGCTCGACGAGAAAACCGGGCGGCGCGGAGACTTCGAACGCAACGTTCGCGCTGTCCGAAACCGATGCGACCGGCACGATGACCACCGCGGCACGATCGGCCTGGACAAAAAGAGGCACGCGCCCATACGCCGTGGCGTTCGCGATGCTGCCGCCTTCGGGGTAGACCACAGCATAAAGGATTGCGGTGGAATCGCCGTCCCCTACCGCCGCCGTGGCGAAGTGGCGGATGCCAAGTGACAGGCCGGAAGCTAGATCTCCCGAAAGGGTTGCCGCGTCGTCGCCGCTTGCAAAAAAAGATGCGGCCATGCCCGATGGCAATGGAGGATCGAGCGTTGGGCTGACGTTCACCACGAAGCCTTTTGGAGGCTCGGTACCCCCGATTTGAGGCCATGGATATCGACCGAAGAAATCGCGAAGAACAACGACGTCGGAACCATGAAGGATCGTCATGTCGTAACGGAATGGAGCCGTGACGAAGCGGTAAACGCCCTGATCGTCGGTTGTGTACACCATCGAATCCGAGCCCGGATTGAAGTCGTCGTCAGATCCGGAATTCGCGTTCTTGTCGATGTGCACGGTCGCGAAACTTGCAGGCTCGGAATCGGAGTACACGATTCCACCGATGGAACGCCCAAACCGATTCTCTTGCGGGAAGACCGATTCTGGCGGGGGATCGCTGCTGCTGTCGCAAGCTGCAACGACGACGAGAGACACGACAAGCCATGTGCGCACGCACAACACAATCACTAGACTGCTTTAAAGGCGACCCAAGTTCAAGGCGACGTAGGGGCGTATGGCCATACGCCCCTACGAAGAAATGCGTTATTTTGATGTAGGGGCGCGATTCATCGCGCCCTCGGGATCGGCCAATGGAATGAATTCCAAAATATCGCGGTCGGGCGCCATGAATGGCGCCCCTACTTCTTGGTTGCGGCGGCGACCTTCGCCTTCTTATCCCCAGAGTGACCGTGAAACGTGCGCGTTGGAGCAAACTCGCCAAGCTTGTGACCGACCATGTTCTCTGTAACGAACACCGGCACGAACTTGCGCCCGTTGTGGACCGCAAACGTAAGACCAACCGATTCCGGTGTGATGGTGCTTCGCCGCGACCAGGTTTTGATGACCTTTTTGCTTTGCGTGGCCTGGGCAGCGGCGATCTTCTCCATGAGATGACCGTCGACGAAGGCGCCCTTTTTGACGGAACGAGGCATGCTGGACTCCCTCTACTAACCCTTCTGACCGCGACGCTTGATGATCATTGCGTCGGTGCGCTTGTTGTTGCGCGTTTTGAGACCTTTGGAGAGTTGACCCCACGGTGAACACGGGTGACGACCACCAGAAGTGCGGCCTTCACCCCCGCCCATTGGGTGATCGACTGGATTCATTGTGACACCACGGTTGTGCGGACGACGACCAAGCCAACGCGAACGACCCGCTTTGCCAATCGAGAGATTGGCGTGATCGAGGTTCGAGACCTGGCCGACGGTTGCCTGACAATCGAGGTGAATCATGCGCACCTCGCTTGATGGCATACGAATTTGCGCATAATCGCCATCTTTCGCCATGAGCACGGCGCCCGCGCCGGCCGAGCGAACGAGTTGACCTCCTTTGCCCTTGCGCATTTCGATGTTGTGAATCGTCGTGCCAAGGGGAATGTGGCGCAGCGGCATGGAGTTACCCGGCTTGATGTCGGCATGACGGCTGGAAAGGACCTTGTCGCCTACACCAAGCCCCTCGGGCGCAAGGATGTAGCGTTTCTCGCCGTCGATGTAATGCAAAAGCGCGATGCGCGCCGTGCGGTTGGGATCGTATTCGATCGAAGCAACCGTAGCCACAATGCCTATTTTGTTGCGACGCCAATCGATGATTCGATAACGCTGCTTGTGCCCACCGCCTCGGAATCGGCTAGTAATGCGGCCATGCACGTTGCGGCCACCCGTCGAGGTTTGGTGGTCGAGCAAGCTTTTCTCGGGTTCGTTGCCTTTCGTGAGCTCTTTGAAATCCGCCACGGAATAGAAGCGGCGGGCCGGCGAAGTCGGCTTGTAATTCTTGATTCCCATGACTCATCCCTCGGCGCGATCGGCGAACCAATCGATGGTTTGGCCCTCTTGGAGGGTGACAATGGCCTTTTTCCAGTTTTGCATCTTCGCGTGTCCACGGCCCATACGGCGCTCTTGGCCGCGGTAGACCATGGTGTTCACGCTTTGTACTTTGACTTGGAAAAGCCTTTGAACGGCTTCTTTGATTTGAACTTTGTTGGCCGTCTTACAAACTTCAAAGATTAACTGATTGTTCTTCCTGCGAAGAGTGTTTGACTTCTCGGTAAGAAAGATTGGGCGAACAAGGACCGATTCAAGGATCATTTCTCACCTCCGCGGGTAAGGCAGCGGAGCTCGAGCGCCTTTGCTGCGTCTTTGGAAAGAACGAGCGTGTCGTGGCGAAGGAGGTCGTAAACATTGACGCCCTCAGGGGGCAAAAACTGGTGAGATTTGCAATTGCGGATGGACAATTTCAGCTTCTCGTTCGAGTTGCTGTCAACGACCAACGTCGCGCGATCGGTTTTCAGCGTGGCAAGCGCGGCAAGAACGTGCTTGGTTTTGATTTCGGGCATCTCAAAGTGATCGACCACGACGAGACGCCCTTCTTTCTGAAACTTCGAAAGCGCAGAGCGCAAAGCGCCGATCCTTACCTGACGCGGTGGCCGATAGGACCAATCGCGCGGACGCGGTGGGTGGGCTCGACCGCCGCCAACGTAAATCGGCGCGCCAATCGAACCATGCCGAGCACCACCCGTGCCCTTTTGCTTGACAAGCTTCTTCGTGCTGCCAGAAACGGCCGAACGATTCTTTGCCGAGGCCGTGCCCTGGCGGCGCGACGCAAGTTGCGCCTTCACAACTTCGTAAAAGAGATGCTCTTTCACCTCGGTTGCGAAGACTTCGTCTGCGAGATCGATCGTGCCGACCTTCTCACGCTTCAAGTTGTAGACATCGATGGTTGCCATGGTGGGCTCCTTCGCGCTCAGCGGGGCGACTTGATCTCGACATCGACGCCGGCCGACAAATCGAGCTTCATCAGCGCGTCGAGGGTCTGCTGCGTTGGTTCGAGAATGTCGAGAAGGCGCTTGTGGGTACGGATCTCGAATTGCTCGCGCGACTTCTTGTCGACATGCGGGCCGCGCAAAACGGTGTAGCGCGAGATGTGCGTTGGAAGTGGGATAGGACCGGCCACACGCGCACCGGTACGCTTGGCGGTTTCGACGATGTCGTTGGCGGACTTGTCGAGGAGCTGGTGATCGAACGCCCTTAGGCGAATGCGAATCGTGGTGGCGGATGCCATGCTGTAAACCCTTTTTTGACTTTCACGGTGCCAAGCAAAGCGGCGTTTCCGTCGACTTCTCCGTCGCGTTCTCTGTCGCGTTTCCTGGGCAACCGTGAAAAATCCCTATTCAATAACCTTGGTAACAATGCCGGCGCCGACGGTGCGGCCGCCTTCGCGAATCGCAAAACGCATCTGCTCTTCAATGCCCACGGGCGTGATGAGCTCGACGGTCATCGTCACGTTGTCC
>WQZB01000015.1 GCA_009780955.1 Polyangiaceae bacterium
AGCCCGAAATCCGTGGCTCACGCTCCGCTTCTATTCGAGAGCCACGGCCTTCGGGCTCAACGGAGCGCGACGTGTGCGCATCGCCTTGGATTTTCAAATTCAGCGCAACTGAGTTGCGCTGTAGTAGACACCGAGCATGGCGGGTAAAACGCGGTGGCGCAAAGTACGTGAGCCACATGCAATGTTCGCATGCGGGCTCGCCGCGCTTGTCGCGATGATCGCGCTGGGCGCGTGCGGAACCGACCCTGTCGGCGTTGAATCGTGCCGGACCATCGAGCAGGCGCGATGCGAGAATGCACCACGCTGCGGCATCGACTTGACCTACCCCGTGCATCGCGGCGACGACGTTAGCGAATGCATTCGCTACTACCACGATGCGTGCCTCCACGGCTTGGTGGCCTCGGTCGATCCAGGGCAGACGATCGTTCAAGTGTGCGTCGACGCCATCAACAACGGCGATTGCAAGGTCGTTACGAATCCTGAAACAGTGCCAGCCTGCGCGTTTCTCAATGCGGGCAATGCGAGTACCACGGACGGTTCATGAGTCGGCCCTCTTCCTTATCTGCAGAATGGCGGAGGGTTCGAACAGGTGTTGGCAAGGTACGGCGCCGGCTGGCGAGCGCAGTAGAAGTCGATCGCTTGGTCGCAGTCGACCGGACAGGCCAGGCAGCAGCCGAACTTCGACTCGCCGAGATCCGAACCGTCGCAGCTCTTCGTCACGATTGACTCGCATGCCAAGCATGGCCCTGATATACAGGCGAGGCCGCTGTGGCAGACCCCCGGAGGGGTGGAAGAGTCGCAGTCGCCATCTTTCAGCTCCTCTTTGTAACCGCAGGCCTTCTTGCGGTCGACGTTGTCGGCGCACCTGTCACAATCCACGCTGCTATTTTCCGGTGCGCCTTTCCCAGAGTGCGAACAGCCTGCACAGTAGCGCGCACACGAGTAAACCGCGTCCACGCCGTCATCGTGATTTGGTCCCGCCCTCTCACCGGCGAGGTGTAGGACCTCGTGAAGCACATCGTCACATAGCTCTATATCGCCGTCACTAGCAATGAAGTCAGGGTTGAAATTGATCCGCTGCCGCGTGTCGGGTGCGATGCACTTGCGGTTAGGAGCGCATGGGTATGTAAACGCGATGTCACTGCACCCTGCCGGAATACCGCAGCTGATGTCAAAGGCTTCGCCCTTCACGAGAAACTTCATCACATTCTCGCTAAGCCTGCGGTTGACATCGTAAAGGCAAGTAGCCGCACGATTGAAGGCGCAGTCTAACGCGTTGGCGAGCTTTGCTGCCTGATCCGCGGTACAGTTTCCGTCTGAATTCAACGGATCAAAACTGGTGCTAATTTGAGCACCGCCAGGACCTAACATCGGGTATCCGGAAGCAGGCCGCACGTCGTTGAGGCATGGATCCAATGGAGATGGAATAGGTGGTTCGCCTACGGATTGCACCATGGGCTCGGTGAATGTTTCGACGACCGCGTATTCTCCGCTTCCATTCTCGTCGTATTCGACTGTGCCGTGCACCTGGCCCGCGGCGACGTCGAAGTCCAGCGTCGTGCGCCACTCGGGGTAGTGATCGCCGTCGCGATCCTCGAGCCGCACTTCGCGGTTCGCTTCGTAGGTGCCGTGGATCTCGATGTCTGCGTAGCCGTCGCCGTTACTGTCATAGGCGAGCTCGGTGTCACCGTTGGGATGGGTCGTCGATATGTAGATCAGGTTCTCGTCGGGATCGGTCACCTCCACCGTCACGGTGCCATCGTCCGCGACCGTCCGCTGAAACTCGGCGACACCATCGCCGTTGAAGTCGACCGCGACACCTTTTCGTGCCTGTTCGACTTTGTCGAGCAGCGCCTTCATTTCGGGCGAAGGTTCGTAGGAACTCGATGTGGTGCTGCTCCCACCACCGCCACCGCTCCCACCACCCCCGCAGTCGGTGTTGCACATCGCGATCGCGAAGCACGCGAAGACTGCTGCCGTGATTTTCGACATCTGGATCTCCCTATTGGCAGATGGTGGGCGCTTGCACCCAGGGCCTCAATGAACCCTGGGCAGTGCGGTAATTTACACCGGGGACGGATCATAAGTCATCGTCCACATCGCCAACCGTCGCCAAATCCACCACCGAGTCGACAAGCCCTTCCACGGTCGACGACGGCGGATCCTCGTCTTGCGCAATGCCAAAATTCGGAACGCGCACGCGTGCAGCATGCATGTGTTCGCCGAGCTCGATGCGCCAAAAGGATGGATCGTCGCCGCTACGGCAGCCGAGCGTTAGCGAAGGCGAAGCAAGAATCGTGAAGTTCGTTCCTGCTGGTTGACGCTGCTCGCTCACGTGCCTGTGCCCGTGAAGCACTGCGGTCACGCCAAGCTCGTCGAAGATCTCGGCAGCCTGCTGGGCATCGTCGAGACGCATGCCGATTTCGCTTGGCGGGCGACGACCAACGCCGTGAGGCAGTGGCACGACGTGGTGATGAAGGAGCACAAGGCGATGCCTTGCCGCGCGAAACTCGCGGCTCTTTCCGATTTCACGAAGGTAGGTGAATTGCTCAGGCCCAATGGCACCGTTGTGGCGGAAAAACCGACGCTGAGGACGAGCGCACGAATTTAGCCCAATGAGCACGGTCTCTTTGTCGGGCAAGGGTTTGTACCACGCGCCCGACGCGTCGAGATCCATCCCAATGCGTGCCGCAAAGGCTTGCCACGCCGCGTGCTTCGAGGCGTGCGTTGGCCGCGGCCGCCCGCTGCCGCGCATGGGAAAAAGGTAAAGATCATGGTTTCCGGGAACGGCAAAAAGCATCCCCTTGCGCTTCCACCTGTCGAACACTGACTCGACGAGTTCCCATCCAACACCGTCGTCGGTGATGTCGCCGGTAACGACAACCGCGTCGGCGTCTTCGATGGCATTCGCAGCGCGCACGAGGCGCACATTGGAGTTACGCGGTGTTCCCTCGTACAAGTGCTTGAGCGCGGCTTCGGAGGGAACATTGCTTCCTAGTTGCGACGCCCTTCGCGCCTCGAGATGGCATGCCTTTGCGGCCGCGCGCTCGACCGGATCCACCACACCGCCACTTGCTTTGAGCGACGGCACCGAGTGCGTGTAGCCTTGAGGGTCGACCAGAACGATCTTCCCTCGACGCTTGCCGCGTTCGTGCAAAACACGCCAGCCTGCTTCTTCCCACACGACCTCGAGTTTCGCATCGCTATCGATCGCAATACGCGCGCTGCGCTTCACCACACGCAGGCGGTCGTGAAACGTATCGCCAAACTCGGAGATATGAAAATCCGAGACGTGCGCGACGATGAAACTCACGTCACATGCCAGCGAGGATCTTGAACGACTCGCCTTCGGGCACGAGCTCGAGGCGATTGTCGGCAACGGTGTGCTTCCACTCTTCGCCCTTCAAGCCAGGGATGCGATAGCTTGCCGTGTAGCTAAACTCGACAAAAACTTTCTTGGTTTCGTCTTTGGCAATGCGCCGGTAGCGGATTTCGTAGCGGATAGCCTGCGTTTTCACGAACGTGGTGGTGAGGTAGCTTTTGAGGCCATCGTAGTCGAGATCGTCTTCGGGGTTCGTGTTGCCTCCGTCTTCGAAGTAGCGAAGGCTTGCCATCTTCAGCAGACGCCCGATGTTTTTTTCTTCAACGGCCTTTCGGTAGTCTTCGCAGAACGAGATCACCTTACGGTTGTCGCTCGTGTCTTCCACGTCGGTGTTGGGAATGTACGACTTCGAGCAGCCGATAGCGCCAAGCCAAACGACCAGCAGCATGGCAAAAAGAAAAAATTTGTGCATCGCGCGCCCCAACACCGTTTCCATCACACCAATTCCAGCACGGCCCAATTAGCACTACTGCCGGGAATTCCCAGGCAGTAGTGCTAACGAACTCGCGGGAGCGACAAGAACCGTGCATAGGCGCGGATCCCCCACGGCGTTACAACCGACAGCTCCAAGGGCCCACGAGCCGCGACATCGGCTGCACGCCGCGCTTCATTCTGCGCTTCATGGTGCCAAGGCACCCGGGCGAGAGGCAACAGCGCGCGGTGCGCGTCCATCGCGGAGGGAGCAGGGAGCGGGCCCGTTCGGTCGCTTTTTTCGAGGCGAACAGAGCACTCGACGAGTTCGCCAGCAAGCGGGGTTGCGGCAACCATGAGCGCGACGGCGCCGGGTACCGTGTCAGGGGCTACATGGCGCGATAAGTCACCTGCTTCGTCTGCCGCAACCACGATGATTCGATCGGCCGTGCCCGTGCGCACGAGATCAGCGGCAACGCTAAGCGCTTCGATACCGCCGTGCGGACCACCACCAACAGCAAAAGCAGGTCCATTGAGCCCGAACGCCACCGCGCACTCGCCAGCGGCAGCGTTCGGTGTCGTGTACGGGAAGCGTCGAGGCTCACCGCGATGCGCACCGGCCGAGCGAATGCGCTCCAGGTATTTTGCGTTCGTGTCGAACGTGGCAAGGCCGTGACCAACGATGATCCCAGCCCCTCGAATGCGCGGTTGCTCTCGCGCCGAAAGCGCCTCGTCGAGCAACGCTACGGCCGCCATGGTGAGACGAACGAGATTGTCGGAGCGCAGAATGCGATCCTCGGCGTAGCCCGTGCGAGCCGCGAGAACAGACGGGCTAACGAGATCGCCGCGAGCGCCATCGCCCGAAATGGCAACCGCACGCGAAACGTAGACCGGCCGATCGCGACGCTCCAGGCCGGTGCATAGGCTTTTGCCGACTGCATTCTTCGCAAGGACGAGCGCAGCGTTCGCGCCACCAAAGGCTGCAGACAGCTTGAGCGTGATCGCGGCCGACGAGGCTTCGGCGACATCGAGCACGCGAACGCCATCCATCACCGTGCCTTCACCCGCGGATGCGGGTGCCAAGCCTGTGCGCATCGCAAAAAGCGCGGACAGCGATTCGAGCGCACCGGCAGCTCCAAGTGTGTGACCAACCGATCCTTTGAGCGCGTGCACGGCCACGCGCGATCGATGCTCGCCAAGCACGGTGGCAAGCGCGCGCGCTTCGGAGGCGTCGTTGAACTCCGTCGCTGTCCCGTGCGCACTCACGAGGTCGACATCGGCTGCCACGACACCGCAAGAGCCAAGCGCTTGGGCTGCTGCGCGTGCAAGCCCGCCACCCGTTCGATCGGGCGCAGTCAGGTGTATCGCGTCGCACGATGCACCAAAGCCCGTCACCCATCCATACGTGCGCAGGTGTCGGTCGGCCGCGCAATTGGCAGAAGCGAGAGCCATCACTGCCGCGCCTTCACCAAGCACCAGGCCATCGCGGCCGACACGAAATGGATCGGGCTTGCCGTCGGCCGACGTTGCGCGCAGCACTTCGAAACCGGAAGCAACGAAAACGCTCACCGCATCGAAGCCGCCCGCAAGCACCACATCGCATGCGCCGGTTTCAAGCCACGCGTGGCCAAGCCCCACCGCGAGTGTACTCGATGCGCATGCGCCGAGAACGAGCGCAAATCGTGCGAACGAGCACGGGCGATGAGTAGCGAGCACGGGCCCGAGGTAGCTGCCTTCGATCCAACCGCTTGGCGGCGGATCCGCAGTACTTGCAAAAGTCTCCTCGAAACGGCGCATTCCTCCGCTCGAAGTGCCGAGCACGAGACCCATGCGCACCTGGCTAAGGTCCGGCATGATCTCGCCGAGATCACGGACGCATGCATCGAGCGCACGCTCCAGCAGCACCGTGGCCCGATCAGGCGCTGCAGGTAGTAGGGGCGTATGGCCATACGCCCCTACGCGTGCGCAAAACGGACGCGCAAGCTTCGCTTCCAAAAGCTCCGCGTCGCGCGCGATCGCGAGCGGCGCTCGATGTCCTTCGGGCACGCAACCAAGGGCCTCTTGCCCCTCGCCAAGTGCCGACACAGCTCCAAATGCCACCACCGCACTCGCTGTCATTGGGAGGCTCCTTGCGGCTCGTCAGGATCGTCGAACGCAGCAGGATCGGGCGGCGCAGGGGCAACGTCTTCGACCACCACGTCGACGACGAGACCCGTACGCTCGTCGGTATATCTGCCACGCGCACCAGCACAAGGCTTTATCCGGCTTTCGACTTGAAAGCGGTCGAGTGTGCAGGGCAGCCACGAAATGCGTTCGACATTTTCGCCTTCACGGCGAAGGGCAATGAGCTCGCTGCTGCCCGCGCGCACAGTCACGATCGCGCGATCGTCTTTGAGCAAAAACGATGTCTCGTCTGGACGCGAGTGCGCCGCGAGCAGCCGACCGCTTAGTGGCGAGAGAAACCACCAGCGAAAAAAACCTACAGGCAGGCCACGCGTGAGTTCTGGCAAAGTGGCTCCTCGCTTTTCGAGATGGATGGCCGGCACAGCGAAGCGAAATCGATCCTCTCTCACCCAAAGATCGAGCGCGGTCGTGCCTGCTGGGCCCAAGAGGATCATGCGCACCGTAGAGCCAGGGCTGATGGCCACGGCGCCACGTGCTTCGTAACTGCTTTTCGTGCGCGGATCGGTGATGCGAACGCGAACATGCTCGACGTACGGCGTGCGCGGCAGCTCTGCGCGAAGGGCATTCAGGCGCGCACGCGAAAGGCTCCACGCGGGCGACGTTGCATCCAATGTATCCATGCCCATTCGCTGGTCTTGCCGCCCTTGTCTCGAAGGCGGCATCGGCGCAAGCGATCCCCAAACGCGATCCGCATAGACCGGAGGACCACAGCCAATGGCGCCTGGCACAAGCAACATCGCAAGCCTCGCCCAATGCACACCAGCCCGGCGCACGCTCTCACCCGAGCGGCTCGCGAAGCAAGAGCGCGTAGCCCGAGCCCCGCGCACTGCCCACGCATAGCGCCGACGTTGCCTCGCCGCGGGCAATCATCGCGGAGGCCACGGCCACGGCAATGCCCCCAACAGCTTCATGCGAACCTGCATGATCGCTGCAAACCACACGCGGACAACCTGCCCACGATGACCGTGCGATATACTCGTCGACCGCATCGTTCGGGGCTCCCACAACGACGACGCTGCCCGCCTCGGGCGGCCTCGCGAGTGTCCGCTGGCCAGGATTGGCTTCATCGCCTGCCCACGCAACCACGTCTTCGATTTCGGCAAGAATCGGCGAGCCGCTCGCGCGCGCTGCTTGTTCTGAAGAAAGCAAGATGGCTGCGGCTCCTTCGCGACGCGCCGTGGTCGCGCCCGAGGTGGGCGCCCCAAACAGCACACTAAGCACCTGTTCGACAATCACGCTTCGCTCCTCGACTGCCACCACGACCGCGCGATCCATTTCGCCGGCGCGTACGAGCTCGAAGCCGTGCGTCACCGCGCACTCGCCCGACGTTGCGAGATCGGCAACGACCATCGCAGGGCCTTTCAGACCCAAGTAGATGGAAACGTGACCCGCTGGTGAGCTCGGAACAAGGCTCGGAAAATCCGCGGGGCTTACCAGGCGCGGGCCCTTTTCGGCAAGGCGGCGCATGAACGCCGACGTTGCGTCGACGGCGCCGAAGGCCGAGCCAAGGATCACCCCTGCGTCCTCGGCAACAACCCCTGCAAGCGCCTTGCGTGCTACCACGGTGGCAATACGCGATGTCCGGTCGAGCCGCCGCGCGCGATCCGCGTCGAGCCCGCCAAGCACATCGGCGTCGATTGCCTCGCCAGAAGGCGGCAGCAGCGGCAGCCTCGATACTTCGACGCCGTCGAGCAATCCGGCCGGCGTGAGCGTGGCAACGCGGGTGATAACGACACGACGACGTGCAGGCTGCCACGGTACTTGACCGTTTGCCGAAACCGCTGCAAGCGCATGGCCGAACAGAAGCACGGAATCCATCCCACCAAAGCCGAACGAGTTCGAAAGTGCGGCGCGGATCGTGCGTTTGCCTGCAGTGCGCACATGATGCAAGGAGCACGCTGGATCGGGATCGACGAGGCCGCCGGTGGGCGGCACTTCTCCCTTGTCGATCGACATCGCGGTGAGGGTCGCTTCAATGGCGCCGGCGGCTGCCAGCGTGTGGCCGATTTGCCCCTTGCAACTCGAGACGGGCACCCGCGACAGGTCATCGCCGAAAACGCGGGCAAGTGCCGTTGTTTCCATGGGATCATTGAGTGGGGTGCCGGTGCCGTGCGCGTTGACGTAGTCGATGTCGGCCACGGTGAAGCCGGCACGTGTGAGAGCCGCCTCGATGGCGCGAGCAGGTGCTTGCCCGGAAGCGTCGGGGTTGGTGATGTGGTGCGCCTCGGAACGCGATGCCCAACCGCGAAGCGTGCATATGACACGCGCACCCCTGGTTCGGGCAGCTTCGACGCGCTCGAGTACGAGAAAGCCGGCACCTTCGCCGAGCGTGAGACCCTTGCGGTTCTTGTCAAACGGCCGAGCACCATTGGGATCGAGTGCGGACAATGCATGGAAGCCGCTCATGGTCACCTTGCAGAGCGCGTCGGCCGCCCCGCACACCACTGCGTCAACGAGATCTAACTCGAGCCATGCCGCGCCAACGATGATCGCGTTCGATCCGCTCGAACATGCGCTCGACAGGGAGCGCACGCGAGCAAACGGTCCGAGCTCACGCGCGAGCCTGTCGGTGGGCGCGCTCAACGGATGACTCAGCATGCGACAGAGCGCTTGTTCGCGTATCACCGGATCGACCGTGCCCTCAGGACGGATAAGCACCGAGAGAATCGACTCGGTTTCGAACATTCCAGCGGTTGACCCGCCCATGACGAGCCCTACGCGAAGGCCCGCCCATGGCACGCTCGTGCCCACTACATCGCGCGCGAGCCCGGCGCACTCGAGTGCTTCGCGCGCAGCAGCGAGACCGATCTCGCTCGTTCGCGAAATGTCACCACCGGTCTGACGCGAGACCACGCCAGCCACCTCGCCTACAATCCGTGAGCGGTAACCGTCGGCCGCAAAAAGTGAAATTTCACGAAAGGCCCGGTCGCCGCGAAGCAAACGCTCCCACGTCTCGACGGCCGATCCGCCGAGCGCCGTGACAGCCCCAAGCCCAGTGACGGCAATCACCTTTTGCCGCGGGCGCCACGGGCGAATTCTACGAATTCGGCGAGCGAGCTCACGGAGCGGAAAATCGGCCGGGCCTCGTCACCCTCCGGAACGCGGACGCCGAACCGCTCTTCCATCAGCATGGCAACTTGCAGCGCGTCGAGTGAGTCGAGCCCAAGCCCGTTGGGCCCGCCCGCGCCGCTCTCACCGAAGAGCGGAGCGTCGTCATCGAGCGTAGCCGGATCCCGCCCCGCAAGGTTCAACTCGGAGACGAGAAGTTTCTTGATTTCGTATTTGAGGTCGGTCCGTAACATGGAGGTGCGGTTCGCTGCGGCATCCCCTACCACGAGTCGGGCGCCCCCATCAATTGCGGGCGAAGAGCTTCGTGTAATACCCGCTAATGGCCTCACCGCCGAGGCGCGTGAAAAAAGTCGAATACGCCATCCAAATGGCAAGGCCATTCAGGTCGCGAAACATTGGCGGCAAGAAACGGGGGGGCTTGACAACGCCTTCGTTGACGCGCCTGGCGAGGACCGGAACGTCTTCGTGCGCGACTTTGCCAACGAAGAGAAACGGAATCAAGTCAACGCGGTTGTGTTGAATGGCGCTGCGGATAAACGAGTAGTTGAGGACAACGCCTTTGCAGTAGCACGCGTCTTTCGTGAACGGTGCGCCTCCGTCGACCACACCTCCGCGGAAAATGCGGCGTGTGTTGTGGAAGCACTCTTCTTCGTCGTAGCCTTCGGTGCGAAACCACTCGAAAACGTCGTGGAAGCTCGCACCGTCTTCGGCCTTGTCAACGGCGATGACGCGATCGTTCAAGCGGCGCGCACGCCTGGGGAACGTGCGAAAGGTAAAGATCTCGCAGAGTGCAGCGAGCCCTTCTTGCACCGTGGTCGTGCGCGGCGGCCCTTTGCTTAGCCACTTGGCAACGGTTTGCGCCTGGCCATTGAGCGATGTTGCAACATGCACCCAACCTTCATGCACCTCGAGAATGTCGATGTCGCGCTCCGAGAACTTTGCGCCCGAGCGCACCTTGACGTAGTCGCTGCCTGCAGCGGCATCCGAAAGGATTGTGTCGTCGATGGCAACACGCACGGCCGCATCGTCGAAGTAATGCGAAAAGCGCCGGTTTAGCTCGGCAGCGGCGTCGACGGCCGCGATGTTGCGCTCGTAACGCAGGCCAAGCAGCGCGTCGTCGATGTTGGTGAGGATCTCGTAAAGAACGTGCCCGAGATCGCGAACCGATGTTTTGCCGTCGGGAAACTTGTCTTTCGGCGATCCGTAAAGCTTGCGCGAATACGCATAGAAAACCGGCGTGCCGCGCGCGGCGAGCATGCGAACGACATCGCGGTACTCGAGAGCGGTACGCGAGAGAATGGCACCGATGGCGTCGGACTCGCCGAGCTCGCGGTCCACGTCACGTGCAATTTCCTCGAAAAGCGCGGCCTGATCTTTCGGGTCGAACCCGAGCTCGGACGACTTGGCGTAGTAGTCGGCGTCGAGCTTCGGTAGCTCGCGGTACTTCGACTTGCGAAAAAACTCCTCGATGGAATTGTCCCAGCGCACGGCCTGCAGCACGCGAATGGGCCTTTGCGCTTCGACGATGCGGCCGGCAATCTGCGCGACGATTTCTTTGTAGCTACGCCATGGCCCCTCGACGGGCAGCGGAGGAATGGACGGATGTGGTACCTCGTCAGGAGGTTGCGCGGGCGCACCACCCTCGTGCGCCTCGTGCGGAACATGCTTTTCCGCCTTTGCGTCGCTTTCGGCGCGCTCGGCCTTGGCCTCTTTTCCCTCGCGTCCCTCGCGAGATTCGCGATCCCACTTGGCACTCGACTCGCGGTCCGGCCTCGCGCTAGCGTCTCGATCGTCTTTACCTTTACGACGTTCGCTTTCTCCGACTGAAGCGCGTTCGCCCAAAGTAGCGTATCTTTGCCACGGAAATGCCACGCGAACAATTGAAAACGCTGGAGGAATTCAGCCTCGCCGATCTCGAGGCCGTACGCCTCACGCTGCGCGGGGACTCCGTCGTCGATTGGCATCGGCTAAACTTTAAAGACGACAGCGAGATTCGCGACCTCATCCTCGCACACGAGTTCCATCCAGACGAGCCCACCGACCGCAGCCGTATGGACGCGATCAAATTCGAGGCGGTGAACTACCTGCGGCGCCATTTCGAATACCCCATTCCGAAACCGGTGGAACAAGCAAGCATCGAGGAGCTTTTCTGGCTTGCGGGCCAGCATGGTCATCGCCAAACGTGCGCATGCACAATCCTGAAATGCATGCACATCATCCATCACCTCGACGGACGCGAGCTGCTTTTCATGATGCCAATGTCCGACCAGGAAATCTTCCACCTCGTTGAAGAGAAGGTCTACCGCGTGATTGGCAGCATGCTCGCCGAGGGCTTCCCCATCACGGAGTTCATCGGCGGCCGTAAGAACAAAGATTCACTCTACACGAAGCTCTTATCGAAGCGCGCGGCCGTATCCACGCAAATCTATGACAAGCTTCGATTTCGAATCGTAACGCGCGAAAAAAGCGATATTTTTCCGATTCTACAATATCTGCAAAAGAAGCTTTTTCCGTTCAACTACGTCATTCCAGGGCAAAGCATCAATTCGATATTTCATTTCAAGCATTATTGCCAAGAAAACCTGCATCTTGCCCAGTTCCTCCCTGAAATGCAGGCCGGCGCCGACGAAGACACCACCCCAAGCGACAATGTCTTTTCGGCCGACAACTACCGTGTCATCCACTTTGTCGTGGACATGCCGGTGCGGCTGCCGCGCCATCTGCTCGAGCGCGCGCCGCCCGATGCGTGGGCGATCGGGCCCGTGGTCTTCGTCGTCTGCGAATTCCAAGTGATCGATCGCGCAACCGAAACAGCGAACGAGCAGGGGCAGGCATCCCATGCAAAGTACAAAGATCGCCAAAAAAAGGCGGTCATTCGCCGTTTGCAGCTTGGAATGCGTGAGATGAAAGTTAAGGGCACACCGAAGCGAGAGCGCGCAGACACCATGCCGCCCCCGAGCGGCCGGCGCGTCGGCAAAAGGGGCCCGAACAGCGTTCGGGGTTAACGTACATGGATTTGTTGGCTTTGCTTTTCGCCAAGGGTAAGCTTTTTTCTCTATGCGACTCTACGCGGCCAAGATCCCATCGCTCGCGCAAGAAATCGTTCGCGAGCTTTCCTCTTCCAAGTCGATCGAGGTGAGCGGCGCGCGCGCAGAGCGCGAGGTCGTCACGGACGTCGAGTCTGTGCTCTCGAGCTACCTCGAAACCGAACGCACGGTCGACGGCAAAACGCGAGAGCTATTGCAAACAACGGGGCGCAGCACGTCCGAGTTTGGTCGCGTGCGTCGACAAATTGCCGAGCACCACGGCATCAAGGTTGGCGACGAAACCATCGACTACTTGCTCGACCAGGTTGTGGCCATGCTGATGCACTCGTCGCATGTGGACGAAGTCTTCGCCGAAGACGTCGACTTACGCCGTCGAATGGCGCCCATCTTCAAGCGCCACATGGCTGTCGACAGCGAAGTCGACGCAGAAGTTCGTGCGCAACTCAAGCACCTTCGCGAGGGCACTTCGCAATGGGACATCGAGTACGCCAGGGTGGTAGAGGCCGTTAAAAGAAAACACGGATTGACGTGATCGCTTTCGATTGCGTGTAGGGGCGTATGGCCATACGCCCCTACGCACAATTCGCGTTTGGCGCGTTTTGTTGGTTGTAGGGGCGCGATTCATCGCGCCCCCGGATCGGCCAATGGTATGTGCCTCGGTGGGGCGCCATGAATGGCGCCCCTACGAAATTCGATAGCCATGAGAAGCATGACAGGGTTCGGTGTTGGCGAGGCAAGCCATGTCACCGGCGGGAAGCTGATTGTCGAGATTCGAGCGGTCAACCATCGCTACCTTGATGTGCGGGTGCGGGCGGCACCGGAGCTCGCCGAGATCGGACCCACGGTCGAAGGGCTTGCGCGCGAACGACTGGGTCGCGGTCGTTTCGATATCGTCGTGCGGGCCGAAGGTGCAGTGGCTGGCGAAGTGGCCATCGACAGGCATCGCGCGCGCTCCGCTTATAGCGATTTTGTCGCGTTGCGTAACGAGCTCGCGCCTGAAGCAGACGTTCCTCTTTCGCTGCTCAGCGCGGTTCCGAATTTGTTCGTTGCAACCGCCCTACAAGGCCCTTTGGCACTCGCAGCGATTGCCTCCGCATTGGACGCGGCGCTCGGTTCGCTCGATGCCATGCGCCGTCACGAAGGGGCCTTGCTCGCCGAAGATCTCGTCCGTCGTCTTGGGGCCGTCCGCACCCTTGCGGCCACGATTGCCGAACGTTCTCCGGTAGTCATTAAAACCTACAAAACACGACTTTTGGAGCGCGCCGAACGGCTGCGCGCAGCCACCGACATAGAAGTGGATGGCGCACGACTCGAACATGAAATCGCTCTTTTTGCCGACCGAATCGATATCGCCGAGGAGCTCACTCGGCTCGAGAGCCACGCGACGCATTTCGAAGAGATTTTGGGCGAAGTCGGCGCGGTGGGTCGCCGCTTCGACTTTCTACTGCAGGAGATGGCTCGCGAGGCAAACACCATCGGCGCGAAAAGCCAAGATGCAATCATTGCCCACGCGGTGGTTGACCTGAAAGCAGAAATCGAGAGAATGCGCGAACAAGTACAAAACATCGAGTAACTTATCTCGAGCCCGATGATCACTGACCGCCCCTCTGCCTCTGTTTCCGTTGGCGCTGATCCGTTCTTGCTTCTCATCTTGTCGTCGCCGAGTGGGGCGGGAAAAACCACGCTATCGCGCAGACTTCTGGCAAGATTTCCAGCGCTGAGGTTCAGCGTTTCCCACACCACGCGTAAGCCCCGTGGCGGCGAGGTCAATGGCAGCGACTACCACTTCGTAACGCGCCCCCAATTCGACACGCTCGTCGAGAACGATGCTTTCATCGAGTGGGCCGAAGTCCATGGCAACCGCTACGGCACTGCGCTCTGCGAAATCGATCGCGCGCGCGCAGAACCCGGTTGCGCGGGAATGATTTTCGATATCGACCACCAGGGTGCCCGTCAAATCCGTGCCAAAAAGCCCGATTCGGTGGCCGTATTCATCTTGCCGCCGTCCATGACCGAGTTGCACCGGCGTCTGCGCGGGCGTGCGAGCGAGAGCGAAGAAATCGTTTTACGCCGCTTCCAAGCCGCAAAAATCGAAATTTCGCATTATGGATTATTCGATTATCTCATTGTGAACGACGATGTCGACACGGCTTTTCGTCACCTCGAGGCCGTGGTGCTCGCAGAGCGCTCTCGACGCTCACGTCGCGCCGATCTTGCCGAACAACTGCTACGTGCCGGCACATTATCGTAGGGGCACGATTCATCCGGGCGCCATGAATGGGCGGCCCTACGGATCGGCATTTGTTTGGCGGTTGCAGTAGGGGCGCATGGCCATACGCCCCTACGAATCCGTTTTGTCGGATGTAGGGGCGCGATTCATCGCGCCCCCAGGATCGTCTGCGTGCGCGGCGCTTTTGCCGCGATGCGGTGTCAGCATATCGATGGCCATAAGCCCAACGCCCACGCAAATCGCAACGTCGGCGACGTTGAACGTGGGCCAGTGGTCGGTTGGAATATGACCGGGCGAGTACTTGGCATAAAGCTCGTTCAGTTTCAAAATCCACGCGGCGCGATAGTCGATGAAGTCGATGACGTATCCATAGCGGATGCGGTCGAACACGTTGCCAAGCGCGCCGCCGAGCACGAGCGGCAAGCCCCACTTGAGCGCCCGCTGCTCAGGCCGAAGCCGCCTGTAGAGTGTGACGATGAACGCGATGGCTGCAACCGAAACAAGAAGAAAAAACGGTCGGCGGACGTTTTCGCTTTCACCCTGAAGAAGACCCCAGGCTCCTCCTTTGTTCTTTGCCAGAACGAACATGAGATGTTCGTCGAAAACGTTTACGTAGCTTGGATAGCTTTCGAACCGCTTTTCGGCCCAGAGCTTCGTCACAATGTCGGCGACGAAGGACAAGGTGGCCACCACGACCAAAAAAGTCGTTGAAGGACGCTCCGCCAGAATAGTCTCGGGAATTCCGCGCGACGTTCCCGTCGGGCGTGCGAGCCGCGGGGCTTCAGGGACAAGAGGCGGCGCTGTCGGTGGCGGGACCTCAGGTGACGGCACCTTCGGGACCTCAGTGGCTTCGGGAGCATCAGTAGGGATTTCGGACATCGGCACAGCGCGTATGTTCAGCCTCACGCTTGGCGTTGGTATTCTCGATTCAGCGCCGGGACCTTACTCAATTGGGCATACCCTGTCATTTGATTCGCGGGCTGCGATCACCTTCGTTTCTTGCCCACGGCTTGGAGACCTGCTTGGATGTTCAGGCCTAGCCAGGATAACTCGTGGGAAGGGAATTGGAGATGTCGGCCAACCTGAAATCAAATGATGAGTCGCGCGGCCCGCACATTCGCGGAGGCGTCGCGGCCCCCTGGCAAGTCAAAAAAGGCATCGACACCGTCCTTCAGCATTGGCTCGAAAGCCGTATCGTAAGCCCGTGCTTCACCGCCGACGAAACCATTGCCGGGCGGCAGCCGCGCGTCGTCCCTTTTCCTGCCAACTTGCCCACGCCGATCGCGTTTGCGCTCCGCGGCCGCGGCGTCGCCAGTCTGTACGAACATCAAGCGCGCGCACTGCTCGCAGCGCGACCACTCCCACGCGCCACACGCGAAAGCGACGCAACCGGAGAAAGCGGCGCAGGGACGACGACGAAGCGCGCCATCGTCGTTGCCACGCCCACGGCAAGCGGAAAAAGCTACTGCTTTCACCTCCCTGTCCTTTCTTCGCTCCTCGAAGATCGCGATTCGCGTGCACTTTACCTTTATCCAACCAAGGCACTCGCACGCGACCAAGAGGCCGGTCTTCGCGAACTCATGCGAGCAAGCGGTATCGAATCGAGCGCCGTAGTCTACGACGGCGACACGCCAGGCGATGCGCGGCGCGCGGCACGCGAGCACTCGGGCATCGTGCTTACGAACCCGGACATGCTCCACACGGCAATCCTCCCTTTTCACACGAGCTTTGCACGCACGCTGCAGAATTTGAAGTACATCGTCGTCGACGAGCTGCACACCTACAAAGGCGTCTTTGGCTCGCACGTGGCCAACGTTCTGCGCCGACTCATGCGCGTGGCACACTTCCACGGGTCGAATCCCATGCTCATTGGCGCAACGGCCACCATCGGCAATCCAGCCGAACACGCGATGCGCATGTTCGGTCTCGAAAGCCCGGGCGAGCTCGAAACCATCACCGACAGTGGCGCGCCGCAGGGTGAGCGGCGCGTGTTCATGTACAATCCACCCGTTGTAAACGCCGAGCTCGGCATCCGCGCAAGCTACGTGAAGCAAGCGGTCATGCTTGCGACCGATCTCGTGAAGAACGAGGTGCCCACGATTGTGTTCGGTCAGTCGCGAAACAACGTCGAAGTCATGCTTCGTTACCTGCGCGACAAAACTGCGCCCGACATCGAAGCATCACGCATCATGGGCTATCGTGGCGGCTACTTGCCCGAGCAACGCCGCGAAATCGAGCGCAAGCTGCGCAACGGCGAAGTGCTTTGCGTCGTCGCGACGAACGCCCTGGAGCTCGGCATCGACATCGGCGGTCTCGATGCGGTCATCTGCGCTGGCTATCCGGGCTCGGTCGCTGCTACCTGGCAGCGATTCGGTCGCGCCGGCCGCCGCGGCGAGCGCTGCATCTGCGTTCTGGTCACATCGAGCGCGCCGCTCGACCAGTACCTCGCACGCGAGCCAGAGTACTTGCTCGGTGCACCGGTGGAAGAGGCTCGCATCGATCCATTCAACCCCGAGATCCTCATCCAGCACCTGAAATGCGCCGCGTTCGAGTTGCCCTTCCGGCGCGGCAAAGGTTACGGCGAGCTATCCGTCGACGAAACGACGAGCGCCCTCGAGTTTCTCGTTCAGCACGGCGTTTTGCACGAGTCGAGCGCCACGTTCCATTGGGCGGCCGACGCCTACCCGGCCAACGATGTGTCGCTCCGATCGGTAGGGTGGGACAACGTCGTAATCATCGATGTCGAAAGTGACAAAGCCATCGCCGAAATCGACTGGCGCGGTGCACACGCCATGGTGCACGAGCAGGCTGTCTACCAGCACGACGGCGAGTGCTGGCAGGTCGAAAAGTTCGACTACGCAGGTCACAAGGCATTCGTTCGCAAGGTAAAACCGGACTACTTTACCGATGCCGTCACCTACACGACGGTGAGCGTGCTCGAAGACTTCGGCACGGGCGCGCTGCCCACCGAAAGCACGCAGGGCGCAACGTCTGAAATGTGGCCTGTTGGCTGGGGCGAAGTCTCGGTCGTCGAGAAAGTTGTAGGGTACAAGAAAATCAAGTTTTACACCCATGAGAACGCCGGCTACGGCAGCGTGCGCCTGCCCGAGATGCAAATGCACACCATGGCCTTTTGGCTGACGGTGCCTGAGCGCGTGTGCGCCGCTATCTCATTTTTTGGCTCCTTGGGACGCAGCGCGACAATCGATGGCCTACGCGGCATTGGCATTGCCCTCGAAACGGTTGCAACGCTCGCCTTGATGTGTGATCCGCGCGATCTCGGCGCAACGCTCGGCGACACGAATCTCGATCCAGAGAATGCCGCTCACCCGCATTCGCAGGACGACGCGCCTGTGCCGATTCCGCGCAAGGTCCGCGGCGGGCGCGGACTAGAAGAAGGGTACAGCCCCACACTTTTTCTTTATGAGCATACGCCCGGCGGCATCGGCCTTGCCGAACGCATTTTCGCAGAGCGCGATGTGCTCATCGGACGTACAGAGCAGCTCATTCGAGGCTGTCCTTGCCCATCGGGCTGCCCAGCGTGCGTTGGGCCAACAGGCAGCGGCGCACGCAAGGCCATTGCTCTCGAATTGCTCGCTCGCTTGGCAAAAATCGCGTCAAAATGAGAGCGTATCGGCTTCGAGCGTTGCCTCGCTTCCGAGAACGAACGCCTCGTTTTTTGCACCATGCCCGAACGGCGCATTCATCACCACAGGCACGCCTAGATGGCACGTGCGATCCGACAGAACATCGGCCACGGTCACGCCGTCTTCTGCGGGATCGCACTGCGTGAAGCTGCCAAAAACGATGGCGCTCGCGCGCGCGAGATGTCCACCAAGGGCAAGCGATGTCAGCATGCGATCGATCCGATACGGGCGCTCGGTTACATCTTCGAGGACCAAAATTGCACCCGGCGGAACGACAAAACGACATCCTGCGGCCATCGCACAAGCTACCGTTAGGTTGCCCCCAACGAGCGTACCTCGTGCCCGGCCTCGCGAGAGAATCGTGAGCCCGCTCCAGCGTCGTGGGGCTTTCGCACGCTCGAGGGCATCGATAAATGCCTGCCGCTCGAAAGGTGTGATGGAACGACCAAGGCCCGTCACGTTCGGACCGTGAATCGAAGCAATGCCATGCGCATTCGCCATCGCATGCAGCGCCGTCACATCGCTAAACCCGACGATCCACTTCGGCGCTCGCGCGAACGCGTCCCACGGCAGCTTGTCGACGATGCGCATCGCGCCATAGCCTCCGCGCGAACACACGATCGCCGAGACTGCGGGGTCGAGCATGGCGCGCGCAAAATCGTCGGCGCGCTCGGTGTCCGTCGCAGCGAGATAGCCGCACCGGCCGACAACGCTACGCGTTAGCCTGACTCGATAGCGCATGCGGAGCCATGCAAGACCGCCAAGGATTTCTTTGCGCGGAGCGGGACTTGACGGCGCGCACACGGCCAGAAGCGATCCGGCCGGAGCGGCGGGTGGGTACACTTGTTCCCTTGACCTCATTTGGCGACCCGGTGATAGCTTGATTCTTCTATGGCATCGCGGTCTCTCGCTCGCCTTGGCGGAACGCTGAAAACAGTAGCGCCGTTTGCGCAGAGGTTCATGAACTCGGTCACGTCGAGCGTCGACGACTGGATGACAGCCAAACTCGGCGAAGAATTCAACGAGCGGCTCTCGCGCGTGCCGGTCAATCTCACATCAACGGGTGTCGACCCTTTCGGTCTCGATCCGCAATGGACAAAGTACACACTCGCCACCGCAGCCTTGTTGCATCGGCACTACTTCCGAAGCGAGGTTTTTGGCGCGGAAAACCTGCCGAAAGATCGCATTCTGTTGGTCTCCAACCACTCAGGTCAGATCCCGATAGACGCAGTGCTTATCGGCGCCTCGCTTTTCATGGATGTCGAGCCGCCACGATTCATACGCGCCATGGTCGAGAAGTGGACGCAAACGTTGCCCTTCGTTTCGCTCTTCTTCTCGCGTGTTGGCCAAGTCGTTGGTGTACCCGAGAATGCCCGCCGGCTGCTCGAAAACGAACAGGCGTTGCTCGTTTTTCCAGAGGGCACGCGGGGCGTGTCGAAAACATTCGACAAGCGCTATCAGCTTGTCGATTTCGGTCTCGGTTTCATGCGCCTCGCGCTCGAAACGGGCACGCCCATCGTGCCTATGGCGGTGATCGGCGGCGAGGAGCAGTACATCTCGATTGGCACTTTTGACTCGCTCGCAAAGCTTTTGCGCATGCCTGTTTTGCCCATCCTTCCGCAGCTCGCCCTGCCCTTTGGCGCACTGCCGTTGCCAACGCGCTATCGCATTTACTTCGGCGAACCCATGCGCTTCGCCGGCGATCCCGACGACGACGACGCCGTCATCGAAGAGAAGGTCTTCGTCGTGAAAGCCACGATCGAATCGATGATCCACCGCGGTCTCAAAGCCCGAAAGAGCATCTTTTTCTAATGTCCGCGCGCACGCCGACGTCAGAGCCTCCCTCTTCGGATCCGAGTGCATCCATGCGGGCAGCATGCGCACGCGGGCAAGGCACGATTCTCATTACGGGCGCATGCGGGCGCCTCGGCAAGCACCTGGTGCGGGCACTTCATCGTGAACGAAGGGTCGTCGCCGTCGACCGACGCCCCTTTGCCGACAAGCCGAAAGATGTCATCCACGAGCGGGTCGATTTACGCCGCAAGAAACTTAGAGACGTCTTTCGCTCTGAACCCATTGAGGCCGTCGTGCATCTGGGCGTCATGCATGATCCACGTGCCTCGCAGGCCGAGCACCACGCGTGGAACGTTGCAGGGTTTCAGAAACTGCTTGAATACGTCACACACTTCCAAGTGCCGAAGCTCGTTGTGTTGTCGAGCGCCAACGTTTACGGACCACAACCAGGCAATGCGCAATTTCTCGACGAAGAAGCGCCACTTCTCGCGAGCGCGCGCTTCAGCGAGATTCGCGATCTCATCGAGGTCGACATGCTCGCGCAGGGCTTCTTTTGGAAGCACCCTGACACCGAGACCGTCATTTTGCGCCCCGTCCACATTCTTGGCGTCGTACACAACGCCGCATCGAATTTTTTGCGGCTGCCAACCATTCCAACGCTCATGGGCTTCGACCCCATGGTGCAGGTCGTACACGAATTGGACGTCGTGCGTGCGCTCGAACAAACGCTCAGCCCAGGGAAACGTGGAATTTACAACATTGCGGGACCCGAGCCGCTGCCGATCTCACACATCATCAAGCTGCTCGGCAGACCGAGCATTCCGGTGCCGTACATGTTCGGCAAGGCGGCGCTCAAGCGCCTTTGGAATTTGCGGCTTTCAACCTTCCCCGCACCCGAGCTCGATCACATCCGCTACGTCTGCATGGTCGACGACCGGCGCGCGCGCGACGAGCTTGGCTACACGCCAAAAACATCAATCGAAGATACGGTGCGCAGCGTCGATCTGGGTCGCTGGTAAGCCTACCGAGAAGCCCATGGTGTACCTCGCGTTGATCTCGCTGCGTGGCTGCCATCCGATGCCACCGTGGCCGTTGTTGTAAGTGAACGCGTCGATGCCGAAAGGACCAAAGTAGCCGGCCATGGTGAGAGCCGCGGCAACGCGACGAGCTTCGCTCACGAGCGAGCTCCGACGGACACCATCCGGATCGTCGTGATCGCCGGTCACCCGTTCGGTAGAGAGCCATTGCCCGTAGCGATCGCACCTTTGCGTGACAAGATCGCCAAAGGTAGCCTCGCCATTTTGCTCAATCCATCCGTGAATCGCGTACTCGGTAACGAGCACGAGGTTCGGCTCGATTTGTACTCCACCGTCGCGTATCGCGGCCTCGACAAAGGCGCGGTCGGCCACGTTTCCGTGCGCCACTGCAACCACGCGTTGCCCGCGCCCAGACATACCGAACGCACGCTTGACTCGCCACGCATGGCCCAAAGGAGGCACAGCATCGAGCTTCGCCAGGGCGTCGTCCCGTGTGGTGACGAACGCTGCACCAGGCAGAGTCACGCCAAATGACGAACAGAACGCCCGGCTATTGACCGCACGCAAGACGCTGGTGGGTGGGCACGGCTCTGGCTCGGCTCCTGCGCGCCGGAGTAGCGCAAGGGCTCGCGGCGTTGGACAGAACGCCCGCCCAACGAACCCACGTGCCGAGCCTATCGCGGCGTCGTCACCAACGAGCACATCGCCCTGGCCAAGCAGCACTTTTGCGAGCCGCTCGATCTGCGGACGCATCGCAGAAAGCACGGCTTTTGTCGGTGTGTAAGAGCCGCGCGCGCCGAGCTCGAGATCGGCATCGAGGTTCAGCACCCAGGCGAATCGGGCATCCATCTCCATGCCTCGAGCTCGTCGACGAATGCGCTCGGCTGCCCTGCTTGCATGCGCGATGGACGATCGAGATTGGCTCCGCGCATGAGCATGGGCGACAGCGGCTTTGGCAGCGACGCGCGCCACGCCGCAAAGGTAAGACTGCCTTTGAAGCGCGAAAACCATTCAACACCAAAGCGCACATGATCGATCTCTTCGTGCCCAATGATTTCTTGCACACGCGCGCCGTCGTCATCGCCGGCTGCGCGAAAGCGTGCGGCGAACGCAGCGCTGTGCTCAACATTTGCGCTTTCGAGCCCTAGCCCCATCACGGCGACGAACGCCGCCGGATCGACGCTCGCAGGCACACGTGCCCAGAACCAATCGCGCACCGGGAAATCGCCGACGCGATAACCAAGTCGCTGGATATATGCAGCATACATGTTCATGTGGCGAATTTCGTCGAGCGCAAGGCGTAAAAGCCCACGTCGAAAATCACGCGGTGCGTCAGCAAACGCGAGCAACGCCCATGCCATGAGTTCAGCAGCCTGTAGCTCGTGGTGCCAAAAGGTATGAAGGGCGCGCGCGCGACCGAGTGGTGAGCGCAGGCCGCGCACTTTTCGGGCGCGCGCAACAACGACGAGCTCCGGCGGCCTTCCGGGCGCTGCAATCCGCCGTACCGGAGGGTCATTTTCCCACAAATCCGGCACCAGAGGAGGAGTCATTTTCGACGCGAGCGAAGTCCCGAGAACGTAATCCCAAGCCCAACGCTCCACTGTGCCGAAAGGAGGATGATGCATTGCGCAAACTGCGAGAGTATACTGTAATTGTATAGCAACAGCGTTTGGCTTGACCGAAACCTCGGTGTATAGCGAATTGAAGTGGTTGCTCACGTCCTGCCCTTCGAGAAGCCCGTTGTCGATCTCGTGGCTCGCGTGCGCGAGCTACGCACCCTGGCGGAAAGCGACAAGCGCTTCGAATCCGAGCTTCGCCGTCTCGAAGAAAGGGCCAATCGCATTGCACGCGAGCTCTTTGCGGATTTGTCGCCTTGGCAGAAAGTCCAGCTTTGCCGCCACCCGAACCGCCCTTACACACTCGATTACATCGGGCACCTTCTTGAAGACTTCGTCGAGCTGCATGGCGATCGCCGCTTTGGCGACGACGCAGCCATCGTCGGTGGCATAGGGCTTTACCGTGGGCGCAGTGTCGTTGTTGTCGGCCATCAAAAAGGCCGCACCACGAAGGAAAAGGCCGCCCGCAACTTTGGTCAGGCCCAACCAGAAGGCAACCGCAAAGCCTGCCGCCTCTACGAGCTCGCCGATCGCTTCAACATGCCCATTCTTACGTTCGTCGACACTCCCGGCGCCTACCCAGGCATTGGCGCCGAGGAGCGCGGGCAAAGCGAAGCCATCGGCGCGTGCCTCGCCGCCATGGCGCGCGTCCGCGTGCCCATCATCGCCACGATCATCGGTGAAGGCGGCTCGGGCGGCGCGCTCGCCCTCGGTGTTGCCAACCGCGTGCATGTCCTCGAATACGGCGTCTACAGCGTGATCTCCCCAGAAGGGTGCGCCTCCATTCTTTGGAAAGACGGCTCGAAAGCCGACGAAGCCGCGCTCCGGCTGCGCATCACCGCGCCCGAGCTGCTTCACCTCAAGGTTGTCGACCGCATCATCGAGGAGCCCGTCGGCGGCGCCCACCGAGATCCTGCCAATGCCGCACGTTTCGTCGACGAGGCCATTGGCGACGCGCTCAGCGAGCTATCGCAAAAAACTGCGAGCGAGCTCGTTCAAGACCGCTACAACCGTTTCCGGGCGCTCGGCGCGTTCGTTTCCTAATCGATACCTCATCGACGCCTGATCGAAAGATGCCTTCCACCAACATCCGCCTGGATAACAAAGTCGCCATCGTCACGGGTGCCAGCCGTGGCATTGGTGAATCCATCGCACGCGCCTTTGCAGAAAGCGGCGCGAATGTCGTCCTTGCCTCCCGCAAGATCGACGGCGTCACGAAAGTCGCCGAATCCATCGGCCCAAGCGCCCACGCCGTCGCCGCGCACACCGGCCGGCAGGGCGACTGTGTCACGCTCGTGCAAGCTGCCATCGAGAAGTTCGGCAAGGTCGACATCCTCGTCAACAACGCGGCAACGAACCCGTACTTCGGTCCTATGATCGACATCGACGAAGGCGCATGGGACAAAACCTTCGAGGTGAATGTAAAAGGCTACTATTGGCTCATTCGCGAGCTCGTCACTCACCTCCGGGCGCGCGAAGCCGCGGGCTCAATCGTCAATGTTGCCAGCGTTAGCGGCCTCATTGCGGCTCCTGCCCAAGGCGTTTACGCCATGACAAAGGCATCGATCATCTCGATGACCAAAACGCTCGCGTACGAGCTTGCCGCGAACAGCATCCGCGTGAACGCGATCGCGCCTGGTTTCGTCGACACACGCTTTGCGGCAACCATTCTCAAAAACGACATGCTGCTTGGCGAGGTGCTGCGCATGACTCCCATGAATCGCTACGCTCAGCCGAACGAGATCGCCGGCGGTGCGCTTTACCTCGCGTCCGACGCGTCAAGCTACGTCACGGGGCATACGCTGGTGATCGACGGCGGCATGACCATCGCCTAAGGCGCGGTCCTCTGGCCAATCCCGAGGGCGCGATGAATCGCGCCCCTACGATGATGCGTTTTGTTGGTTGTAGGGGCGCCATTCATGGCGCCCTACTGCGCACGGCGTGAGGCTCGCCACCGCGACGACACTGGCTCGTCAGGGTTGACGTTCTCGACGAGGTCGAGCCACTCTGAAACCTTACCCGATGCGGGGCCGAGCCATTCCATGCGGGCAAAACGCTTGAGCAACTGCGGGGTATGATCTCCACACCGCGCCGTGTCGCCGAAGGCCGAGCGAGCTAGGTCGATCTCGATCGCGGCGTCTCGCCATCGCTCTTCGGTCTGCGCGAGCCACGCGAGCGTGAGGTGGCGGTGCTGTCTTGGCTCGGCTTCGTCGACCACAATTTTCTCGCAGTCGAGAGCAAGCTGCTTGGCCTGTGGATCGCCCTTTGCGAGCGCAACTTGCACGAGCAAGAGCTTTGCTTCGAGATCACCCCATGGATCTTGAAGGCGCTCGAAGATCTTGGCAGCGACCGATGCGTGGGCGCCACCGGCCGGCAGGTCGCCTGTATCGATGGCGACAAGGGCGAGCAGTCGTTCGCATGCGGCTTCGCCGCGCGGGTTGGTGAGTTCACGAAACGCGGCGCGCGCCGAGAGCGCTCGGCTGCGAGCTGTATCCATCTCGGCGGCACGATGAGCGGCATGGCCAAGCACCACATCACACTGGGCCATGCCGAGCCGGTAGCCGATCGCGTCGAACGACTGGTGAGCGAAATTGGCGAGCTTGCATGCAGAGCGGTAACGACCGGCCGCTGTTTCGATCATCGCGAGAAGAACAAAACACTGCGCGCGGCCGAGCACATCGCCGACGGTCGCCGTGAGCATGCTGGCCTCGTGCAGCACCGCGCGCGCGCGCGTGTGCTCGCCGAGCAAGTAGTCGATCTCGCCGAGCACGACGAGGGCAGCAGACAGACCGCGCTCGTCTTCGAGCTCTTTGAACCGTGTGGCGGCGAGTATTACCTGCTCGCGTCCCTCTGCCGGCGCTCCCAGATCGCTCGAGAGATGCCCCAGGAGCAGAAGCGCGTGCGCCTCCCTCGTTCTGTCGCCAGCCTGCTGAAAGGCACGCTGAGAGCTTTCGCCAAACGCGCGTGCCTCTTCGAGCTTGCCAATGTGCCGGAGCGCCTCGGCGCGCCAGTACGCATACTCGGCCGCCGTAGCGCCGGAAACGCGCCCTTCGAGCAGCGTCAAATCTTTAAATGTTGCTGCTGTGTCGCGACCGCGCGCCCAGGCGCCCTCGATGAAGTCGAACATCACGCGCGCCGCCGCGTCGTTGTCGCCTGCACGCAGAAGGTTGCGCACGCGATGCTTCATGATGCGGCGGGAACCGACCTCGGGGTGATGCGCAAGCGCATCGGACGCAAGCCGAAAGATCGTGGGCGCATTGCTTTGCTCGTGCAAGCGTCCAAGCAAATGCTCGAGCAGTAGCGCGTGCGGCCAACGAAACTGATCGTTACCCGATGCGAGAAGGATCTGCGCGCGCGTGAGAACCACGAGCGCTTCGCGTGGGTCGATCTCGAGCGCCGTGAGTAGCGCTGTCAGCACCGGACTGCGCACGTCGTCACCAATGGCCGCTGCCGCGTACGCGGCAAGGTGCAGATGGACGGGCACCGCACGCAGGCGCTCATCCCACAGATCGGCCGTCGTGATGGCGCGCCCATGCAGCGCGTCTTCCGGCACCGTGTACTTGCCACCCTCGAGCGTAAAGTAACCACCGCCTGCCCACGCATGCAAAAGCTGCAGCGCGAAAAGCGGATTGCCGCGGCTTCGCGCGACCGCCGCGCGAACGGCGCTTTCGCGAAGCGGCAAGGTCGCACGAAGCAGCACCTCGGTTTCCTCCACACCGAACGGGCGCAGATCGACGACCTTGCCATTCCACTCGGCACGGAGCGCCTCCATCCGCGCGGCAGCATCGAGATCGGTCTCGAGCGCTTCGCTGCGCGCCGTTGCCACGATGATGAGCCGCAGGCGCGGACTATCGCGCTTGATGCGCGAGAGCGTTTCGAAGGTGTTCGCGCTCGTAAGGTGCAAATCGTCGAGCCAGATCAAAATGGGGCGATCTGTGCCAATGCGCTCGAGAACGCGACGCGCAACAGAAAAACGCAGCTCCGGCGTGTCGAGCACAAAGTGCTTGCCTGTTGGACCAGGCGGCAAAGCGGCGCCAGGTGGCGTTGGTCGTAGCCACTCGGCCGTGGCACTAACCCACGCGAGCTCGTCGCCCGCAACTCTGTCGATCCCCCAACGATCGAGAAGCGTTTGCTCGACCGTGTCGCGATCGGCACCCTGCAAACCGTAGAACGAATTGACAGCGCCCGTTAGTCCATCGAGCGGTGAAGGCGTACGGCCGTAGCGAGCCCGCAGCGGCCACATGAGTCCGCGCTCGTGGACCTGCTCGCACATCCACTCGGCAAGCCGGCTCTTGCCAACACCGGCTTCGCCAACGAGCAAAACCATGCGCTGCTTCGGCGAGTGCCCTGCGCACACCGAGAGCGCAAGATCCATAAGCTCTTGGCGCTCGCGATCGCGCGCTACCATTGGCGAGGGGCGAAGCGACAGGAGCCCTGGTGCAAGCGATTTCGCAGCCGCTAGGGCACGCCCCACATCCGGTGTGCTCGATGGCTCGGGCGGAGCCGCCGGCGTGCTTGCCACGGTCTCTTCGAGCGTGGGGCTGTGGCGAGGCCGGAATTGCGCCCATACTCGACGAGCATCGGCCGCAAGCTCAAAGCGATGCCACGGTTTTTTTGCGAGCAGGCGCTGGATGAAAATCGCAACCTGCGAAGGAACACCCTCGGGCAGCAAAGGCCGTGCAACAGGAACACGCTTGTGGGCGCGGAGAACTTCCTGCGTGGTGCCCTCGAAAACCTCCTTACCCGTGAGCACGCGGTAAACAATGCAGCCAAGCGCGTAGAGATCGGTTGCGGGGCCAACGAGTGTGGCCTGCTTGCGAATCTGCTCTGGCGCTACCCAGCCAACCGTGCCAGCGCCTGCGTGAACTGCGAGTTCTGGTTCGGGTGTGCCGTGAAGACGCGAATCGTGTCGGGACTCGCGAAGCCATGCAAGCCCCAAGTCGAGAACGTAAGCGCGTGGTCCCTTGCCCGTTGACGCGAGATCGAGCATCACGTTCGACGGCTTGAGATCGCCGTGGATCACGTGCCGCGCATGTGCATGCGCAAGACCGGCGAGCACCTGATCGACAAGAGCCCAGATGACAGGCCACGGCATTGTGGTCGTGTGCATCCACTCGTGGACGCTCCGGCCGGGCAGCACGTCCATCACGAGGTACGGTGAACCGTCGTGCAGTATGCCGAAGTCGCGAGCACGAACTAGCGCTGGGTGTTCGAGCGATGCAACGGCTCTTGCTTCTTGGTGGAACCACCAGCACTCATCGGCACGCGCAGCCTTTGCCTCCTCAGGGGGACGCAATCGCTTGAGCGCCACGCGCTCGCGACTTACCGAATCTTTGCAAAGATAAACAACACCCATTCCCCCGCGACCGAGCTCTTGAATCACCTCGTAGCGGTTTGCGAGGATCGTCCCAATCTCAGACGTTTTCTTTTCGGACGCTTTCGC
Organism: Polyangiaceae bacterium; assembly: GCA_009780955.1. GTDB lineage: Bacteria > Myxococcota_A > Polyangia > Polyangiales > Polyangiaceae > Labilithrix. The sequence goes on from WQZB01000015.1 coordinate 27,861, forward strand.
GTCGTCTGCGCTTTTGGGTGCCTTCTGCCCCTGCATCATCGCGTAAGTGAAAGACTAACATTATGGCGATGCTTGCTCGACGGCTGCCTTCTTCACCGTGTTCGCCACGGGTCTAATACGGGGCATCGTGCGGAAAACGACATCCCAAGCTGGTGATGACACGCCGAAAGCGCCTTCGTAATCTCGATAATGATGGAGCATGTGGTGACGTCGAATGTACTTGCCGGCGCGCGACCTCTGCCTGAAGTGATGCACCGCATAGTGTGTGCCGTCGTAGCAGAGGTAGCCCGCAACGAAGCCCACGAAGATTGGTGGCGCCGCCGCTGCCCCGAACACGAAATAAAATAAACTGTAGAAGATGACAGCCAACGGCGCGCTCATGAGCAGCGGCATCACAAGACGGTCTTTGTCGTTCGGGTATTCGTGGTGAACGCCATGCATGAAAAAGTTGACTCTTTTGCTGAACGCCGTGCCGTTGTCCCAGTGGAAGACCCAGCGGTGGAGCACATATTCGGCAAACGTCCAAAGCAAGCCGCCACCCAACACCAGCCCGACATAGATGCCTGCAGACAGCCAATGCCTCATCCAGCTCCAATAGAGCACCCCAAGGGCAACCGGAATCCACACGACAAATGGCGTGGCCGGGTGGATGCGCGAGAGTTTCTCGAGCAGCTCGTTTTCGAACATGCGGCAAGTTTCAGGACGCTTCGCCCCACCGCGCGATGGACTCGATGGTGCCGCGTCGTCCATGTTGGAGTCAGCATTCATGCTCATTGCTCCTCGAGAAAAGCAGAGAAGACAGACCGCCTCGTTAGCACGACCCTGATTTTGGCGCACGCGCTTGCCGCGGCCGCGCGCGGCGGCCACGACTCCGCCGGATTTTACATTTTCGAAGCTCTTCGAATACCCGACAAAACAGGCTGATCGCACGTCTTGCAAACTCGAGACTTGACGCGGCACCAAGAGTTGTAGAGTACAGGGGCCTCTCATGGCCGACCAGGATAGGTTCGCGCGCGCACTCGTAGCTCTTGCCCGTGGTCTTGGACGCATCGGGCGGGAACGAGCACGTGCGGGCGATGTAACACCGCAACAAGCCGAAACGCTCGAACTCATCGCAGAGCACGGCGCGCTGTCAACTTCGATGCTTGCCACACTGCTTGGCATCGACCCGTCGACGGCAAGCCGCAACCTCTCTGGTCTCGAACGTTCAAGCCTCATCGCGCGCCAGAAAGGCTCTGAAGACGGTCGTCAGACCGACGTGCGCCTGACACCGCGCGGCCGCCGAACAGCTCAGTCCGTCGGTTCGAGCACGAACTCGGCCTTCGGTTTATTGCTCGACAAAATTCCCCGCAACGAGCGTACCCGCGTTGTGGAAGCGCTGGAAGTGCTGGCGCGGGCGCTCGAGGCAACTAAGTAGGCGCCCACAAGGGGTGCCCCTACAACCATCAAAACGCATATTCGCAATCGGGCGCGATGAAAATCGCGCCCCTACATCCAACAACGCAAATCGTAGGGGCGCCATGAATGGCGCCCCTACTGCGTTTTCGCGAATTCTCTAGCTTTCCGCCGCCGCGCCACGCGGACCACGCCCACGCCGTACGTGCGGGGCAATGCCCCCTTTGCGGCCAGCGTCGCGCGCCTCGGCACTTGTGAACTGATGCGCGGTTCCAGCAGCGTGAGCGGCCTTGCCACCTTTGCTTGCGATTTCGCTTACTTTGTTGCGATCCATCGCGGCAAAACCGCGAGGACGACGCGGACGCGGAGCAGGCTCGACGACCACCGGAGCTTCTTCCGAAGCAACAGGGACGGAGGACGTGTTCGAATCGAGGACGGAATTCATGAAATCTCCATGAGAGTAAGAGCGCGCGGTCACCCGCCCCCGGGGGAGGCCGCATTGAGGACCTCCTCGGACCGAACGGCGCGTTGTCTAGCACGGTTCTGCTCCGAGGCAATTGATGAGACGCGTGAGGCGTCCAATTTATTCTGTGCTTTGCAGAACGAAACGCTTTGGCCACCTACGCGCTCAACAGCAACAGAAAATTGCACCCACGCTAGCGACGTAAGGCAGGCACAGGGGTCTGCCCCTACGTCCAAATACGAAAAATCGTAGGGGCGTATGGCCGTACGCGCCTACGCGCAACCGCCAACAGAACATATTCGTAGGGGCGGCCCCCCGTGGCCGCCCTAACTGGGGCTTTGTGAATTCGCCGTCGCGCCCTAATTCCCTAATTGAGGTAGCGACGCGAAAGGTGACGCACGGCTTCGGCTGTTCCTCGCTCGATTTGGGCTTGGATTTCGGGCGGAGGAGCTGCGTCGTCAACAAGAATTCCGAGCTGGCCATTGTCGGCAAAAAACCCGCCCGCGCGCTTGTGCCCATCCCGGTCAACCGAAATCGCCTGAACTGCAAGATCGTGAACACGACCACCAACAAGTACCCGGACGAAGCCGAGCAAACGACCCGCACCGGGCGTGCCTACCTGGGCTCCGTTTTGCATAAAGAGCAAACTAAGCACGGAGGATACCGAGGCAAGGGGCGACAGACAGCCTTTGCATCACGCTCGAGCCGTGTATCCTTGGAGGGTTTTTTAAGGAGGGCCCGTGCAAATTGCAATCGTTGGGTTAGGCAGAATGGGTGGCAACATGGTCACGCGCCTGCTCGGTGGCGGCCACCATGTCGTTGCGTTCGATCGCGATCCAAGCGCGGTCAGTCGGCTGGCGCAACAAGGGGCAACGCCGGCGTCGTCGCTCGCCGACGTGGTTGCGAAGCTCGCAGGCCCGCGCACGGTCTGGGTGATGGTCCCATCCGGCAAGCCAACGGAGGCAACCATCTCCGAGCTCGCGACGCTTCTGTCTCCGGGCGACATCGTTGTCGACGGCGGCAATTCGAACTTCCGCGATTCGACTCGCCACTCTGACGAACTCGCGAAAAGGCAAATCCGCTTTCTCGACGCAGGAACCTCGGGCGGCATTTGGGGACTCGAGGTCGGTTACTGCCTCATGGTTGGCGGCGACAAAAGCGCGTTTGACCACGTGCTACCAGCTATGACCACGCTCGCACCAAAGGGCGGCCTCGGCTACTTCGGCAAAGCCGGAGCAGGCCATTTCGCCAAAATGGTCCACAACGGCATCGAATACGCAATGATGCAATCGTACGCGGAAGGCTTCGAGCTACTCAAGGCAACCGACTACGGCTACGACCTTCGCGAAATCACCAAAGTGTGGAATCACGGCAGCGTCGTGCGCAGCTGGCTCCTGGAGCTCGCCGAACGTGCGTTCAACGCCGACCCGGAGCTAAGCGGACTCAAAGCCTATGTCGACGACTCGGGCGAGGGGCGCTGGACGATCAACGAGGCCGTCGCGCACGCTGTGCCGGTGCCAACCATCGCCGCGTCGGTCTTTGCTCGCTTTACATCACGGCAAACCAATTCGTTTGCGATGCGCGTGCTTGCAGCCTTGCGCAACGAGTTCGGTGGTCACGCGGTCCGCAAAACATGAAAACCTTGCCCGTGCACCTCGACAATCCACTGCGAAAGGGACTCATCGAAGACCGCACAGGCGATGCGTGCGCGGTCGTCATTTTTGGTGCATCGGGGGATCTCACGCGCCGCAAATTGGTACCTGCACTCTACAACCTTGCGGTGAGCCGATTTCTGCCGAGCGGCTTTGCCATCGTGGGCGTTGCGCGACGCGAGAAATCCGACGACAGCTTCCGCGCCGAAATGAAAGAGGCAGTATCGGCCTTTTCACGGCGCCAGCCCATTGACCCTGGCGTGTGGTCGGACTTCGAGCGCGGCATCGGTTACGTTGCCGGAACCTTCGAGTCGCCCGAAACGTACGAAAAGCTCCGCCAGCACCTCGATCGAATCGACGCCGAGCGAGGCACTCGAAAGAGCCGTCTTTTCTATCTCGCGGTGTCGCCAAATGACTTCGGCGTCATCATGCAGCGCCTCAATGCAGCCGGTCTCGTTTCGCCTGCCGTGACAACGCCAGGCGGGCCCTTTGCGCGCGTGATTATCGAAAAACCCTTTGGTCAAGATCTCGCAAGCGCACGCGCACTCAACATGGCCGTGGCCGAGACCTTCCAGGAGAAAGATGTTTTTCGCATCGACCATTACCTTGGCAAAGAAACGGTGCAAAACTTGCTCGTTTTTCGTTTCGCCAACAGCCTGTTCGAGCCGCTCTGGAACCGCGAACATATCGATCACGTCCAGATTACCGTTGCCGAGGAAATCGGCGTGGAAGGCCGCGGCAAGTTCTACGAGCAAGTTGGAGTGACGCGCGACATCGTCCAAAACCATCTCATGCAGCTTCTTTGCCTGACGGCCATGGAGCCGCCGATTTCGCTCCATGCCGATGCCGTGCGCGACGAGAAGGTCAAGGTGCTGCGCTCGCTTCGCCCAATGGAACCGCACAGTGTGCAACAGAACGTAATTCGCGGACAGTATGCGCGCGGATACGTCAAAGGCGAAGAAGCCCTTGGTTATCGGGACGAGCCGAACGTCGAGAACGACTCGCGCGTCGAAACTTTCGTGGCCATGCGTGTTTTCGTCGACAACTGGCGCTGGGGAGGCGTGCCTTTCTTCGTGCGCGCGGGCAAGCGCCTCGCGCGGCGCGTGACAGAAATCGCGATCCAGTTCAAGCAAGTGCCCCACGGGCTGTTCCATTCGCCCGACGGCGGCATCGCCCCCAACGTGCTGTCGATGCGCATCCAACCCGACGAAAGCATCGCGCTGCGCTTCACGACGAAAGAGCCGGGGCAGCACACGATCCTCCGCAACATGGCGATGGACTTCCACTACGGAGCGGCATTCGGCTCGAACACGCCCGAAGCCTACGAGCGCCTTTTGCTCGATGCCATGCGCGGAGACGCCACGCTTTTCACGCGTCACGACGAGGTCGAAGAGCAATGGGCCTTTGTCGACCAGGTGTTCGATGCATGGCGCAAAGAAGCCAGCATCCCCCCGCCCTTTTACCCTGCCGGAAGCTGGGGTCCCGAGCAAGCCGACGACCTCATTGCACATAGCGGGCGCCGGTGGAGAAAGCCATGACCACCTCGAAAGAGACGTCCGGCGGGGAAAAGCCCCAAGACCTCATCGCGCGACTCGAACGAGAGCTCACCGATCTCTGGAAGCCGCCTACGAATCCGACCGAATTGCCCATGTCGCGCGTCTGCATGATGAACCTCGAAGTCATCGCAGAGTCTGCCGATGTACTCGACCATTACATGTCCGTGGTGGACGCAGTCACAGCCGCCATTCCCTCGCGGGCGATCGTCGCATCTGTCGAACCGAACGCGCCGGACGATCCTGACAATGAGCTTGAAGGATCGGCCACGGCGATCTGCTCAGTCGAGGGCCAAAGAAAGATTTGCGGCGAGCGCATCACGCTTTCGGCAAAAGGCCCGGGGTGCGCTCGACTGGCAAGCGCCATTCTCTCGCTACGCATTGCGGAGATCCCAACGGTGCTCGTGTGGCTCGGGCACGTGCACCTGGGCAATCCAATCTTCGAGGATCTCGCACAAAGCGCTGACCGCATCATCATCGACAGCGAATTCACCTCGCTTGCCTCGCTCGTGCATCTTGCATCTTGGGCGCGCAAACGCCGCGAACGCGGCGAACGAGATGCGCGTGGGCCCAACGTGGCCGATCTTGCGTGGACACGACTTGCGCCCTGGCAAGAATTTCTCGCGCGATTCTTCGACAATGGCGCGCATGACGCGCATGCGGGCCTCGCGATGAAGATTACAAAGCTCGAACTCGTTCAGGCCTCGGAACCTGGAGAGGACCTCGGCCCCGAACCTGCGCTACTTCTTGGATGGCTCGCAACGCGCCTCGGTTGGAAAATCTCGCCGCCCGTAGGGGCGCCATTCATGGCGCCCGACCAGGGCGCGATGAATCGCGCCCCTACAATCAACCAAACGCAATTCGTAGGGGCGTATGGCCATACGCCCCTACTCGAGCGCCCCGACGGCGTGCCCGTTGTACTCGCTTTGCGTTCGGTGGCGCGCCCTTCGGGCGTTGCCCCCAAGGCCCTTGCTGCCCTAGCGATCGAAGCGCAAAGCGACAATCAAAAAGCTAGCTACCGAATCGTGCGCGAGCTTGCGAGCGGAATGGAAGGCAACACGCCCGACAACGACATGGTTTCTTGGCGGAAAGAGATCACGGGCGCTGCGCCTGTCGAGCAGCGCTTTCGCCTTGGCTCGAACAAGGCAGCCAAGTGGCTCGAGCGAACGCTGCATCGAAGGTCGCACGATCCAGCGTTTGACGAGTCCGTCGAATTTGCTGAGCACCTAATAGGGATTTCGCCATGACGAGTAGAGACGTCAGGATCAAGTACACGCAGCCAGTGATCACCCTCATAGGAAATGCCGCCAACGCCGCGCGCGTAGCCGCTTGGGACATGGCAGAGTACGTGCGCGAAGCCATCGCCGATCATGGCGCGGCGTACATCGCGCTTTCCGGAGGCTCGACGCCAATTCCAGCCTACGAGGCTTTCGCGCAAAACCCGCATGACGAGCAAAACAAGGAAGAGTCGATCGATTGGTGTAAGGTGCATGTTTTCTGGGTCGACGAACGCGCCGCTGCACCAACGAGCGATCGAAGCAACTACTTTGCTGTGAAAAAAGCTCTTGTGGATCGAGTGAATATCCCCGAGGCAAACGTTCATCGAATGCTCGCCGAGGCAGAGAACCTGGAAGCGGCCGCTGCGCAATACGAAGCCGTCTTGCGCGCATCCATTCCCAACGTGGCAGAAGGAATGCCCCAGCTCGATCTCGTCGTGCTCGGCGTGGGCGACGATGGGCACACCGCCTCGCTTTTTCCGGGGGATCCCGCGGTGCACGTACGAGACAAGTTGGCCGTCGCCGTGGCTGCCAACGCCGAGCATGGGCGCGAGGCGCGCATGACACTCACGGCGCCGATCCTCGAAAACGCCCGCGACGCCATCATCATCACGCTCGGCAAATCAAAGTACGAACCTTGCGGGCGTGCGTTGGCAACAGAAGGAAGTGTCGACGAAACGCCCGCACGCATCATCCAAAACTTCCGCGGATGCACGACGTGGCTTTTCGATTCCGAGGCCCACTGCAATCTCACACAGGAAGAGCTACTCGAACACTCGATCCTTTAAGCCGAAAGCGGTCGCGCCGCCACCTCTCGAAGGCGGGCGTCGAACGCTGGGAAATAGGACGTTGTCTCTGTTTTCGCTCGCTCGGCGAAGCCTCGCTCGAGCCCCGCAACGTCACGCTCGATCGCGCAAAGCATCATGCGCGCGTCCGAATCTTCGTCGGACGAACCGCTGATTGCCAAATGCTGCTTGGCATGAGCCGTCGCGAGATCGAATCGACCCGCTACGAAATAGGCGAGAGCCGCACTCTCCTGCGCGTGATGGCAATACGGAGCGGCGTCCACTGCCTGAGCCCCGAAAGGGACGGCTTCTTCGGCGCGCAGCATTTTGGCGAGCAGGATCCCCAGGCGCTCGGGACCAACGTGTTCGTACGGGTGAAGCTCGAAAAGCTTGCGAGCGAACTCGAGCGCCTGGTCGATTCTGCCATGATGGGTAGCGCGATCTTCCATCGCTGAAAGTGCTTCGCGATCTTTTGAATCGAGCGCGTAAGCCTTCTCTGCGGCCACGTCAGCCTCGGCTTCCCGATCGTTGATCGAATAGGCATACGAGAGCTCTGCCCAGATACTCGGTGTGTCAGGAAGGTGGCTCGCCATCGCGTCAAGCATGGCCGAATCGCCAGCCTCCGCGCGCTGGCCACTCTCACGGATCTTCCAATCGAGCTTTTCTTCTTCGTCGTCCTCGTGCTCCGCGCATACCGCGGCCGCGGCTGCGGCAAGCTCCGGTTCCGAGCTCCTTGCGCCCCAGTAGATGTTGAAGGCGAGGTGCTTGGGGACGACTCCGCCGTTGGCTTCGAGGATCGCGCGCACCGTCGGAAGGGCCTCGTCCATGCGCCCGGCGAGGCGCATCGTCGAAAGCCAGTCGGCTTGCGCTTTTTCTTCGAGGGATGCGCCGAGCTTACTTTTGCCCTCGGCGTCGACGAACGTGCGACACAACTCGAGAGCGCGTTCGTAGCGTTGGTAGCCCCGATGCCATGAGCAGAAACGAAGCGTCGCCTCGGCGGGTTTCTCGCTTGCCTGCAACGCTCGTTTCCGAGCTCGCTCTGCCTCCTTGGGGCGACCGAGCTTGCCCAGCACCATGCCCTGAACCTCGAGATCCCACTCGTACGGATCTTTCGTTTCCGCGATCGGCGTGATGATGTCGAGCGCGCGCTCGGGATCGGACATGTAAAGAAGCAGCGCGAGCTCACGACGGGAAGATACCCACGTCGGTTCGCTCGCAATCACTCGCTCGAACAGCTTGATCGCCTCGTCGCGCGTCGCCAGGTTCCGTGCGAGGAGCAGGGCCAACCTGTGGGCGAGCCAGGTGTCTTCGGGCGCTGTTGCCAACGCGTTGCGGTAGACGGCGATGGCGTGACCTCGTTGCCCAGCCTCGTCGAGCTCGGAGGCAACTGCACGCTGAAAGGAACCATCGGAGGCGCAGGACTCGGCGAGCTCCCTCAGTTTGCCAGCCGCCGTCTCCGTGCTGTCTTGCTCGCACATCAACGCGAATAGGGGCGCAACCAATTCGCATCGTGAATCAAGCGCACGGATGGCTTTCGACAACGCGGCAATTGCCTCCGCCCCTTTGCCTCGCCGCGCGAGAACATCGGCGAAGGCAAGCCACGTCGTGGCGTCTGCGTCGCGGGCCGTTGCCTCCGACAGGAGCCGCTCGGCGCGTTCTCGGTCGCCACTCGCTTCGCACGCGAATGCCAGACCGCGGATGGACGTAAGCCGGTTCGGAGCGATCTTCGTTGCAGCCTCGAAAGCGGCGACGGCGTCGGCGTTGCGAGAGGTGCGAAGCGCAAGGATGCCAACGAGCTCGTGAACGAATTCATCGTTCGGCGCGAGCTCCCGGCCAAGCAACGCAAAGTGCATCGCGCGCCGCAGGAGCTCCTCTTTGGAGCGTTCGATCGGATGAGTGACTTCGACGTTCGGCTTGGTGAGGAGACGACGGCGCTCGGCATCTTCGAGGTCGGTGTCGAGCTCCTGAAGCTGGCGCACGTACACATCTGCGAGCCTGATGTACGCACTCGCAGAGTCGGGCGAAAGGCGCAGCCCACGTAGCAGGTGACGTTCCCCGGCTGCAAAATCACCGGCTAAGGCACGCGTGTATCCCATCCCCATGACGTTGTTTCCGTCGCCGGGATCTTTCGTGCTTGCCTCGAGATATTGCACGAAGGCCTCGTCGAAACGGTTTCTGCTCATCAGCCAGCTCGCGTGCAGCTGATGGGGCCACTCGTCGCCGGTGAAACGCGTGCGGATCTCGAAGAGCCCTGCGAGCGCTCGCGACTCGGCCTCCTCGGTGCCACGCACCGACGCAAGCGCCTCGAGCGCCCGCCACTTGCGATGCCACGCGAGCTTGAAGTTAGGGTGAAGCGCGATGGCGCGATCGGCGATTCGGATGATCTCGTCGAAGACCGCATCCGCCCCGCCGGAAAATGAGCCCTGATCTCGGCGGCGATCGCAATCGTCGAGCACCACGAGGTGTTCTTGGTCGACGAGATCGCTCTCGTCGCAACGCCGAGCGAACTCTTCTGTCGCCGCTTCTCCCGCACGACCGAGCACCAGCAGCGCGCCGTTGCCGAACAGATCGCCGGCCGCTTCCGTCCACGCAAACGGCTTGTAGATAGGGCGATGCGTGGCCGGATCGCTCGTGATGAAGAGCCCCAGGCCAGCGTCGTAGCCCGTGAGCACCGCAACGTGCGATGTCATCGAATACTCCTCCTGCAAGATGACGGGCAGGCCGATGTCGATCGCGCGCTTGAGTCGTGCCCTTGTCGCCGCGATGCGTCGGGCAACGACGCCGTGATCGGCGAGGAACGTGACGATGGCACGCATGGGCGTCCCTGTCTCACGCTTGACGGTTTTCGCGATGTCATCCTGCGTGATCTCGATTCCGAGATAACGCAGGCACAGCTCGAGAACCGCCGGACCGCAATAGTTATGCTTCTGGTAAGTCGACGGGAAAACAAGTGCTCTGCGGGGAGCTTCCTCCGGGCGGGCGAGCGCTGCTTCGAGAGCTTCGATGCGGTCCCACGCGTAGCGACCTACAGGGGTATCCGGAGCGCTTCGCCACACCACGCGAAGCTGCTCGAGCGCATCGCTTCGGCGTCCGGCTGCAGCGAGGGCGATGGCGTAACCGATCCTGTCGTCGCCTGCCCGATCACTGCGCGCACCACGCTGGGCGATCTCCTCGCGAAGGCTCCGCTCCGCGGCGTAATCCTGAACGGCAGCGTAGGCCGACGCACGAAGACGAGCACCGCGAAGCCAATCAGGCGACGTCGACGGAATCGGTGCAAGCGTCGCGTGGCATTTTTCGAAGTCACCAACCACATAGGCAAGGTCGGCATCGAGGACACGAGCCAACGTGGCTTCCGGTGCAATGCGCCGTGCCTCTGCGGCGAGGACAGCAGCGCGTTCGCGATCGTCGGCCCACTGGGCAAGCCTTGCCTCCGCGCACACGAGCTCCACGCGAGTACCCACCGCCTCTCGACCAGCACGGGCCCATTTCGCTCCCGATTTAAAAGCGCGCTTGATGCCGTACGAGTGAGCGACAAGAGCATACGCTCGGGCGCGGTCGTCCGTGGACAGCGGCGTTTCGCTCGCGAGAAGGTCCTCGAGGGCAAAAATAGCATCGTCGAGATCACCCTCCCCCGCGTACAGCGTGACGCTTGCACGCGCGACAATCGCAGAGCCCTCGGTGGACGTCATGCCCTTGGAGAGCTTGATGGCTTGCTGGTATTGCTCGGCATCGAGCAGGCGAAGGATCTCGGCAGCAGCGTCGGTCTCAGGTGTGCTCACGATGCGTTCTCCTCGTTCGTGATGCGGACTCCGGGGGCTATTCGCAAGAGCCGTTCGCGATCCGGTGCCAAGTGGACACTGCCGAGGATCTTCTCAATGCGTACGAGCATGAGCAACGCATCGGGGTGTGCTCCGGCAACGGCAAGCAACTCGTCACGCCCCGATTCGTCGCCGCGCGCGAGAAGCGCTCCGGCGCGCGCACCTTTGGCGCCCCACACGCTTCCGAAGGGCAGGCTGTCGCGAGAGATGGCGTCGATCCACGTCTCCGAAAGACGTTCGACGTCGGCCCATCGCTTTGCAGTAATCGCTGCGAATATGGCCGGTTCAAGGTTGAACGAACCTGGCTTTGCCCGTTCGGCCGCGATATAATGCTCAGTTGCGCTGTTTGCGTCACCGAGATCTGCAAGCAATCGCGCGAGGCCAAAGGCAATGTCGAAGTGATCGCTGCGTTCGGCCGCTTCCGCTCGCAAAAGGAGGTCACGTGCGAGCTCGCGGCAACCGACCTGCACTAGCACCGAGCTCGCGTAGAGTGCACCGTTGGGAAGAACATCGGTAATGCGCGCGCGGACGGCGGCAGCGTCTTCCGTGCGTTCGGTCCTCTCGAGCGCACGCGCGGTGATCTCCCAGAGGGCTGCCGGCGCGAGCGCGGGATCCAGCGGTTGGATGAAGGCTAGCGCCCCTTGTGGATCGCTCGCGAGGAGGTCATACGCGCGCAGCAGGATAAGCGGAGGGAACCCGGGAGCGCGCTCGAACAGATGTGCAGCGAGCTCGCGTTGTCGTGCAATCTCGACCTCGCTTGGATGCGTGACGCGAGCGAGCCCCTGCAAGAGCCACCAACTCGTGGTGATGTTGCCCATGCCCTGCTCCGCGACCACCGACTCCAGCAACCGAACGGCGTCGTTGTCGTAGCCAAGGACATGCAGCGTGAAGGCGATGTCGTACTCCGGCCCGCCGTCGCCCCTGCAAAGTGAGACCACCTCGGCGATGCGTCGATAACGTTCTTCGGCCGTCCAGCCATACGCGGCCGCCCGCACAGCAGTAGAGGCGATGGTGATGTCTTTGGTGTGGCGCAGGGCTTCGGTGAAAACACCATAGGCACCTTGGATGTCGCCGGTGGCCCAGCTGGCGGTGCCGAGGGCGTGCCATGCCGCAGCGTGGCTTTTATCGAGCGCCAACGCCGCCTCTGCCGCGGCGCGCGACGCCTGCCATTGCCCGGTGATCGCCATATGGCGCGCCATGCGGACATGGGGCCAGACGGCTTTTGTGTCCACTTGGCTCGCAGTGCGTAAGGCTGCTAAAGCCTCGTCGGTTTCTCCTTCGGCTTCGTGCACAGACGCGAGAACCATCCACGCATTGGCATCCGTGGATTCAAGCTCTGTGGCGATCTCTGCGCAGATGCGCGCCGACTCGTATTTGTTGCTCGCGAGCGCCAGGCTCGCGAGACGCGTGTATCCCACGGGCAAATCGGGGCGGAGGGCAACGGTGCGCCGAAAGAGCCGCTCGGCGAGTCCGTCCCAACCGAGATACGAAACGAGGCGCGCCTCACCGAGGACATTGCGATCGTCGAACGGATCGCGCGCAGCGGCCTCGGACCAAGCGAGCGCCGACTCTTCGTGGCGGCCTTCGTAGCCAAGCGTTTCTGCGTAGAACTGCAGCGGCCACTCCGCGTCGAGCAGACGCTCGCGAGTCCGCGCGTACCAAGTGTATACTACGGAACACGGGGCGTGGCCGTCTCTTACCTGCTGCAGGAGCGCTTCGCCGAGCAGCTTGTGGGCGACCGGCAGGCTCTCCGCCCCTTCGACGGCGTCGCTCATCGTCCTCACGATGAAACCTACCGGCGGAACGGCACCATCATCGCCACAACGGCACGCATCGATGGCAACAAGGCGTGGATCGTCGGCGAGCTCCTTGTCGTCGACCGACGTGGTGGGAAGAACGAGCGCCCCGCGCCCAAACATCTCGCATCTGCGCCACTGCTCGTCGGCGCTCGCAAGTTGCACCTTGGCCGTTTTGATGTCTTGCACGAGGAGCACCCGGCCGACCGCGTCGAAACCGAGCACCCGCACGATTCCATCCGTTGTCGGACGTTCCTCTTCGAGAAGGACGGTACATCCTCGGGCCAGCAAGCCGGAAAGCTGTTTCTCGTCGACAACGATCCTCGCACCCTCCATCGGGCGACGAGAAGAAGCTGGCGAAGCATCAGAGTCCGGCCCGCTCGGCGTGAGGGCCCGACGCAGCTCGGCAAGCGAACCCATCGCATCCACCGGAAGCGGTGGGCTGGGCACCGCAAACGCCCAACTTGGTCCTCGTTCGACTGTGCCCACCTCGCGATCGAGCGCCGTCATCAGGTCGCGTGCGACGGCATGCACACGTCGTGCAGCGAACGTTCCGCTGCGGGTGGCGTCGTCCACCAACTTGCCCAACTGCTCGCGCGCCTCGGCGCCTGCCCCTCCTGCCCACCGCGCAAGCGCCGCTGCCAGGCGCGGCTCGAGAGCCAACTCGCTCGATCCAAGCAGAGCGGCAGCTTCGTCGAAACGCGCTGCTGCTCCAGCGAAGTCGTGCGCACCGAGCAGCACGGAGGCTTCGTTCGTTCGCTCGTCGCTTTGTACGAGCTCGTCGACCGTGGATTCGGACGCCTGCGCATGGGTCGTCGGAATTCGACCGAGTAGTCGCTCGGCGCTCCGCCGGGCCCCAGCTCGGCGGAGCCGGTGGGCGGTTGCATGCGCCAGGACCGCCGCATCCTCAGCGCCGGTGGCGATCCGCTCGTGCGCATAGAAAACGAGATCGACGAGAGCACCCGCGTCACGGCGAGCAAGCTCTGCGCGAAGTCGCCGGACATGCCCGACCACCGACTCGGACCTCGCGTCCCTCCCATCCTCCAAGCCACGAAGTTCGAAGGCGAGCAATCCGAGCTTGCCCGTTGCGAGCAGATCGTCGAGCTCCTCAATCTTTGGCTGGCCCATTCATCCTCCTCACATCCGATGAGGCAGAATGTACCAGATAGCGGACTAAAGCCAGGCTTCGATCTTTTGGACGACCGCATCGACCGTAAGGCCAAATTTTTCAGCAAGCACCTTGTCTGGTGCGCTCGCGCCGAAGTGGTCGATGCCAATCGACAAGCCGCCGTCTCTAACCCACTGGCGCCAAGGGCCCGTGACACCGGCCTCGATCGACACGATGCGAGCGCCCTTCGGAAGGACGGCTTCTCGATACGATGCATCTTGCATAGAAAAGATTTCAAGGCACGGCGCACTGACGACGCGCACCTTTTTGCCGGCCTTCTCGAGCTCTACGCGCGCCCCCACGGCAAGGTGGACTTCGCTGCCCGTAGCAACCATGACGATGTCGGGGCTTGCGCCTGTGGCTTCTTGCGCAACGTAGGCGCCACGAAGAACGAGGTTCGGGTCAAAGCCCGCATCACGCTCGATGGCTGGAAGCTTCTGGCGCGAAAGCGCAAATGCCGTTGGCGCTTTCTTGCGCGAAAGAGCCATCACCCACGCAGCAGCGCACTCGATGCCGTCGGCAGGGCGCACCAGCGCAAGGTTCGGGATGACACGCAATGCCCAGTAGTGCTCGATGGGCTGATGTGTGGGACCGTCTTCGCCGAGAAACACCGAGTCGTGCGTGAAGATCCACAAGCAGGGCAACTCGCTCAGCGCCGACAGGCGAATGCTTGCGCGCATGTAGTCGCTAAAAACGAGGAACGTTGAACCGAAGGGAATGACTCCCCCGGAAAGCGCCATACCGTTGCACACTGCACCCATGCCATGCTCGCGAATGCCGAAGTGCAGGTTGCGTCCTGAAAACGCGTTTGCATCGATGCTTCCACCCTTTTTGATGAGCGTTTTGGTGGAAGGCGCAAGATCGGCCGAGCCACCCATGAGCGACGGCACTTGATCGGCAACGACTTGCTCGAGAACGCCGGACAGCGAGCGCGTTGCGTCGTCTTTGGCCGGCACGGCTGCAAGCAGCTTGGCGAACAAGTCGGCCGGAACGTGGCTCGACTCGAATCGATCGAGCTGACCCGCGAGATCGGCATTCGCGCGGCGCCACGCTTCGTACTTGGCAACCCAAGCTTGCTTGTCTTTCGCGAGATCGCCCGCGCGATCTTGGAAGAGTGCATAGACCTCGTCGGGCACGAAAAAAGTTTTGCCGGGATCGACCCCGATGTTCTTCTTCGTGGCCGAAACTTCTTCGTGGCCAAGAGGAGCGCCGTGCGCTTCGGCGGTGTCGTGGGCGTGAGGCGCGCCGTTGGCGATGTGCGTGCGCGCAACGATGAACGACGGCCTACTTTTCTCGGCCACCGCGTTGTCGAGTGCAACGCGGATCTGCTCGTGGTCGTGGCCGTTGATACGCTGGACGAACCAGCCATATGCCTCGTAGCGACGGCCTACGTCTTCGCTGAACGCAAGACTGGTTTCGCCTTCGATCGTGATTTTGTTGTCGTCGTAGATGGCAACGAGGTTCGACAAACCAAGATGCCCGGCAAGGCTCGACGCCTCGCCACTCACGCCTTCCATCATGTCGCCGTCGGAACAAATCGTGAAAATTCGCACGGCGTCGAAAGGCTCACCGAAATGCCCTTGCTTCACTTTGGTCGCAAGCGCAAGGCCCACGGCGTTGCCGATCCCTTGGCCGAGTGGCCCTGTGGTTGCCTCGACGCCCACGGTGTGACCGTGTTCCGGGTGGCCGGGTGTTTTGCTTCCCCACTGGCGGAATTGCCGAAGCTCGCTCATCGGCAAGTTGTAACCTGCAAGATGAAGCATGGAATAAAGCAGCATGGACGCGTGCCCGGCCGAAAGAACGAAGCGATCGCGCCCCAGCCAGTTGGGATCGGTCGGGTCGTAGCGCAAGGTGCGCGTCCAGAGCTCGAAGGCAATGTTGGCAAGCCCCATTGGCGTGCCGGGGTGGCCGCTATTCGCCTTCTCGACCGCGTCAATCGAAAGCGTTTTGATGGTGCTCACCACAACGTCAACTTGCTTCGGCGTGTACACGCGCGTCATGGCCCCCTCCTAGAAAGCACGCACGCTATCACGAATGCTAACGTCCAACCGTGCGGGCAACCGCTCTGGCATGTGCCGCTGCGCCGAGCAACCCCACCTTTGACTCGGTCACAACGGCAATAGGAATTTTCTCGAGCAGCGAACGCATTCGCCCTTTGTCGACAAATGCCTCGACGAACGGGGAAGCCGCGGGAGCGGCTTTGCCTTGACGACGCGCGGGCAGCCCGAAAGCAAGCACGCTTGCGAGGTGTGCGGAAACGCTGCCGCATACGTAGATGCCACCAGTAGCAAAACACTTGAGCGCAAGGTTTCCCGCCTCGGCCCCATAAACGCTCGCCCAAAGATCGACCGCGCGCATGGCGGCTTCGCTTGAACCTGCAAGGGCTAGCTCGACGACGACTGCGTTCTTGTCGCGCGCCGACGCAACGTGCGCAGCGTTGTCGTTCGATTCCTCGACATGCTGATCACGCACGAAGAAATCGTAGATCATGGCAATGCTCGACGCCGAGGCAACGCGCTCGTAGCTGACATGACCGTAGGTGGAGCCAAGTTTGGCGCGCAAATCGCTTTCAACGGGCGTGCGCGGTGCGAAGTCGACATGGGCGCCTTCGGACGCGCAAGGTACATGCTTGGCTCCGTCCCAAACCAAGGCGGCTTCGCCGAGTCCCGTACCCGCAGAGATCACGCCAAAGTTGCCGCATTCACGTTTTGGGGCGCGCTTGGGGCGACCGAGATGAATCACGAAGAGCTTGCGCGCTGCCATGGCGCCAAGACCAACGGCCACCAGATCGTTCATGAGCGTCACGTTTTGCAAATCGAGATCGAGATGGCGCGCCACGACGCGTGCGTCGATGCGCCAAGGCAGATTCGTGGCATCGACACGCCCGCCAATCGCGGGGCCAGCAATGCCAAAGCTTGCCGCGCGAATGCGCGGCGCGGCCGGGGCCTCGCTCAGGAAGTGCCGCAGTGCGGAGTGGAACGACGGATAGTCGCGACTCGACAAGACCGCCTCGTGGAGGGTCTTTTTGCTTTCGACTTCAACCATGGCGAAACGCGAGTGCGTGCCGCCAACATCGCCTGCCAGCACGGCGTTTACGCGCACGCTACCTTTGCGACGAGTCTTTCGCATTTTGTCCGCGTCTCCATGCACGGGGGATCGAATTACGGGTGATCGAGGCGATCGAGGCGATCGAGATTGGTGCGCTCGCGCAGATCCTTGACCGCCGTGTTGTGCTCCTCGAAAGTCTCGCTGAAGGTATGCTTACGGCCTTCGCGCGCAACGAAATAGAGATACTTCGTATTCGCTGGCTCCAGCACTGCCAAAAGCGATTTGATGCCCGGATTGGCAATTGGGCCCGGGGGCAGGCCCTCGTGAACGTAGGTGCTATATGTGTTGAGTGGATCGGTATTGACCGCTCGCGTGATCTTTCCCGCGAATCCTTTGCAGCTCGGCACACGATCATGCAGCACGAGGCAGCCGTAGCCTGCCGTGGGATCGCTCTGTAGCAATCGAGGCTTGAAGCTCGGATCGCGCAAGCGGTTCAGAAAAACACTCGCCACCACCGACCGTTCGTCGTCGACCGCGGCTTCCTTCTCGACCATTGAGGCAAGCGTGACAATTTCTTTTCGCCCCCAGCCGAGCGTGCTTTCGAGTGCAGCGCGCCCGAAGCGATAGTCTTTTTCGAGCGAGCCAAAGCGCTTGTCGAACTCGCTCTTCATCCGACGCACGACGTCGCGCGGATCTGTGTCTTTGCCAAACTCGTAGGTTGCGGGGAACAAGTAACCCTCGAAGCTATCGGAATCGATGGCGAGCTCGCGAAGCAGATTCGCGTCGATGGTAGCGTCGAGGAATGCGCCGTGGGATGCAACCTGCATGCTTTCGAGTCGTTTCGCGATGTCGAAACGAGTAAAGCCCTCGGGGATGGTAACTTTCGCCTTCGAGCTGCGGCCGCGCCTTTCAAGTCGGTGAATGAGCTCGTCGGCGCTTACGTCGTCGGTGAGAAGGTGCACGCCGGGTTGTACACGGAGACTCACCAGGCGCGCGTAAAGCGAAAACAAGCGTGGGCTTCGGATAAGACCCGCACCTTCGAGCTTGGCTACAACGCTTGTCATTGGCTCGTCGCGCTCGAAAGTGAGTTCCACGGTGCGCCCCCCACCAGGACCTCGAGAGGCTGAAAAAATCAAGAAAAGGTAGATCGAAGCAAGCGCCACGAGCACGCCGAAAGCCGCAAGCAGCCACCAGACGAGAGTGCGAATGCGAGATTGTGAATCGGCTGAATCGACCCCGGTGCTCCTGCGAAGGCGCCGGGGAGATCGATCGCTCTTCTCGCTTTTCGGTTCGCTCGCCGGATTGACACGTTTGCGACGGCGTGGCGAGCCGGACTTGCCGGAAGAACCGGAACGCGGTCGCTCGGCATCGCTCATCGCTATCGCTGCCTTCGCTGCCTGGCCCTGGCATCGAGCCAAGCCTGCAAAATGATGGTCGCCGAGGCTTCATCGATGCGTGCGCGCGCTTTTACACCTACTATTTCGCTTGCCAAAAGCGCCGTGTACGCTTCCTCGGTGGAGAGCCGCTCATCGAAAAGCACGACCTCCAAGTTCGTTGCGTTGGCAATGGCTTGTGCAAGATTGCGCGTGCGACGAGCCGCTTCCCCTTCCGTGCCAAGCATGTCGAGCGGAAAGCCCACAATGAGCTTGCCCACGTTCTCTGCGACAACGAGATCGCTCAGCGCTTCGAGAAGCTTCGCGCGAGGCTTGGCAGCAAGACAGCCGTGCGGGTGAGCCAAGAGGCCGAGCTCGTCGGAAAGCGCCACGCCCACGCGTACCGCTCCCAAATCGAGCGCACCAATTCGCCTAAGCGGAGTCGTCATGAATTGTCCAGCCTTAGATACCCGTGGCCGGCCTGCTCTGCAAACGCCACGCGCCTCGAATTGCGTGTCGCTGCATTCGCTTGACCCCGCACGCCAGGCCAGGTGATAAGCCCACCGTGACCGAACCGCGTCGCGAAGATGCACCTGCCGTCAATCCCGTTCGTGCCGTTCGTGCCGTCAAAGGCATGAACGACGTGTTGCCGTGCGAAGTCGGCCGTTGGCATCGAATCGAAGCGGCGTTTCGTACGTCGATGGAGCGACTCGGCTACCGCGAAGTGCGCACGCCTTACGTGGAAGCTACGCCGCTCTTCGTGCGAACCATCGGCAGCAGCACCGATGTCGTCGAAAAAGAGATGTTCTCGTTCTCGCACCGTGACGAGCCTCTAACCTTGCGGCCCGAAGCAACCGCAGGCATCGCGCGCGCCTACGTCGAGCACAAGGTTCACAACAGCGAACCCGTCTCGCGCTGGTACTACCTTGGCCCGATGTTCCGCGCCGAACGGCCTCAACGCGGGCGCTACCGGCAGTTTAGCCAAGTCGGCGCCGAGTGCTTCGGCGACGCGGGCCCTGGCTGCGACGCAGAAATGATCGACGCACTTGTGGCTTTTCTCGGCGACATTGGCATCGCAAGCCCTGAAGTTTTTGTCAACTCGATCGGTTCGAGCGATACGCGTGCACGATACAAGCAAGCGCTCGTCGCGAAACTCGAGCCCGTCAAAGACAAGCTGAGTGAGGACTCGCAGCGCAGGCTCGTGACCAACCCACTGCGCGTTCTCGACTCGAAAAACCCGGTGGATCTCGAACTCGTTCAAGACGTGCCCTCGGTCCTCGACTTTCTTGGTAACGAAGACCGCGCGCACTGGGACGGGCTTCGCCGTCATCTCGACGCTCTTGGCACGCCGTACCAGGTTGACCCGAAACTCGTTCGCGGTCTCGATTATTACGGCCGCACGCTCTTTGAGATCAAAGGCGCGTACGACAAGCTCGGTGCAGGCAGCACGCTCATCGGCGGAGGCCGCTACGACGGCATGGTGGCCGAGCTCGGCGGCCCAGCTGTCCCGGCAATCGGGTTTGCCGCAGGCACTGAGCGGCTGCTCATCGCAAGCGAGCTTGGTAGTGAAACGAGCGTGGTCGATGTCGTTGTCGCGCCCATAGGCGAAGGTGCCGTTGACGCGGCGCTCGTCTTGGGCCGCGACGCTCGCCGTGCTGGCATCCGCTGCGAAGTCGACACGCGCGATGCGTCCATCAAGGCAAGGCTGCGCCGGGCCAATGCCCTTGGTGCGCGCATCGCCCTGCTCATCGGCGATCGCGAGCTCGCCGAAGGCGTCGCCGTACTGAAAGATCTCGCGGGCCACGCACAAGAAACCATTGCGCGAGCCAATGTCATCACGCGCGTAGCGGACCTACTCGCGACACCCGCGCCGGCACCTGCCACGATGCCTGGCGCCACCCAAGCCGCAAGCGCCGCAAGCGAGAGGGCTCCGTGACGAACGCACGCGCGTTGAGACTGCGTGTGGCGCTGCTTGTCGGCTCCGTGGGCGCCGCGCTGCTTGGCAGCAGCGAGGCAATGGCTCAGCGCGGCGGGGCACCAAGCCAAGGGCCAACGCAGTCCGCGCCAACGCGAAACCTACAAGTTGGCCCGCAACGCGGTGGCTCACCGGACGACGAAGCGAGTGGACCTTCAGCCTCGTCACCTTCAGCCCAGCCAACGGGTGAACCAACGGCGCAAGCTCCAGCCGACCCTCTGGCCATGCCAGAAGACGTGCGAGACCGCATTGGAACCGACCACGACGAGCGCCCGCCGTCGCCCCAAGGTTCACTCCATCAATCGTTTTTTCCGGTGTACGAAGAGCGCCGCGGTGACTACCGCCTGCGCCTTTTGCCACCCTTTTTCTTTGAGCACACGCGCGGCGTCGATTCCAACGGCGCATCAACCGACAAAACGGATACCGAACGACTTTCGGCGCTGCTCTTCTACCAGCGTCGCTCGCCGAACAAGGACGCGGACGTTCTTTTCCCTCTCGCCTGGCGCGTGCGCGATCGGCAAAATCATGTTTTGGTGCTCGGGCCACTCGTGCATCGCGAGGCACCGAACGAGCACGACAACTGGCTCGCACCTCTCTATTTCCAAGGGTCGCGCGAACACGGCGGCTATTTTCACGCACCCCCGCTTCTCACCACATCGCACTGGGACGACAAGGGAGCCTTCACAATCGTTGGACTGTACTATCGCGATCGCACCGCAAGCGACGTGGATTGGGGCATCGTTCCGTTCGTCTTTCGAGGCGACAACGGCAACGAAGACGGCGCGCGCAAGAAGTATACGCTCATCCCGCCGCTGCTTTTCTACAACCGTTGGCGCGAAAACGATGAAAGCCGCATAACAGTCGTCGGCCCGGTCATCTCCGAATCGAACCCGAAGCGCTCGGTGTTCGACGTGGCACCTCTATTTTTTTCGATCACGGGTCGCCCCGACACAGGCGGTGTAAAAGAGGCGCACTACACGCTTTTCCCGCTCTTCCATTACGGCAACAAACCGGACCAATCGCTTTTCGTACTTCCGGGCTACCTAAGGCGCGTCACGAAAACGACCGATACGCTGCTCACGCCATTTTTCTCGCATGCAACGACGCGCAGCGGCGCAACCTCACTCACGGTGGCAGGGCCCATTTTACCCATTTATTACCGCGCAACCGATACCGATATCGACTACAAAGCCACGGGCATTTTCCCTTTTTATTATGGGTCGAGCAGCCCCACGGGCACGGCCCTCGCCACGCCACTTTTCGCGCGATTCGAGAGCTACAACGTTTCGCACACGTATTGGGCCTTTCCTACCATCGTTTACGCGCACGACATCAAAGGCTGGGAAGTCGACGTTCACCCCATCATGTACGTTGGCAGGAGGGAGCAATCCACCCACACGGTGCTAGCTCCTATCTTCTGGGACTTCGCAAGCCCCACGGGCAGAACCACGATTGGCTTTCCCGTCTATTGGCGATTTTCTGAAACCATCGACGACTCGGTCACACAAGTGGCAGGCAACACGCTTTATCGTCAAAAGCGCGTGTCAGGCGGCCTTGATTGGGAATTCCATTTCTTGCCGCTCTTCTCGTATGGGCAGAACCCAGCTGGTTACTTTTGGAATGTTCTTTTTGGCCTCGCGGGTTACACACGCAACGGAGAAACTGCAACGGCACGCGCGCTGTGGGTACCGTTTACGGTGGCCGGAGGCACGACGCGCACCGCTTCGGTAACACCTTAGACCACTTTCGATTTGACGCTGCCTCTTTTCGTTGTCCCATTGGCGGCTGCGGTGCGGTCCTCAAACTCATTTTCGACGCTCACTGTCGCGATCGGGGCGTGGTAAATGCGGACGCCATGATCGATCACACAGGGCTGCACATCAGTGACCCGAAGAAGAGCCGTGCATTTTACGACGAGGCACTAAAGCCACTTGGCTACTCCGTATTGATGGAGATCCCGCGCGAGCACACGGGAGGTCTCACCATTCTCGGTTACGGGATCGCTCCAGTGCCCGATTTCTGGGTCACCGAAGGGACCCCCGAGAAGCCGACGATTCACATCGCCTTTCAAGCCAAAACGCGCGCTCAGGTCGATGCATTCTACAAGGCAGCGATGGCCGCTGGGGGTCGCGATAACGGACAGCCAGGACTACGCCCTCACTACCACCCAAACTACTACGGCGCGTTCGTGCGCGATCCGGACGGCCATAACATTGAAGTCGTCTGTCACCTGCCGGCCTGAGCCCGCGTTTGATTGGCGGTCTAGCGAGTCACGACGCGGTGGAATGCTTTAATGGCTCTTTCGATATCGTCCATTGTCGTCTCGTCGCCAAGCGACACGCGAACGCTGGAAGATGCATCGGCCGGACCGAGCATCGCAAGGACTACCGGCGACGGCTCGACAGTGCCCGCGCTGCATGCCGAACCACTCGACACGCTGACGCCTTCGAGATCGAGCGCAGCAACGAGCTCGGCGCCAACCCATCCGGGCCACACAAGCGTTGAAACGTGTGAGACGCGGCGAGCCGAAGCTCCAATTGCACGCGGAGCACGCGCGGGATCGCGAGCGAGCATCGCTAGCAAGGCGCTCTCGAACGCATCGCGAAGTGCTGCAATCTCGCTCCATCGCACGGGCGATATTTGCGCGCGGCGTGCGGCAACGGCGAGGCCTGTCGCGAGCGCAGGATCCACCGTGCCAGGCCGCAAGCCTTTTTCTTGCGCGCCTCCGACGAGCACCGGCTCGAGGGCAAGACCCGGCCGCGCGACAAGCGCGCCGATCCCTTTCGGCCCACGGATTTTGTGCCCTGCAAGACTCACGGTGTCCCACGGCAACGCGGACGGATCGAAACCTAATCCGCTTTCGAGTTGTTGAAAGCGGATTTTGCCCCAGGCTTGCACGGCATCGACGTGTATGCGCGCGCCATGGCTACGCGCAAGCGTGGCTATCTCGTCGAGCGGCTGCACCACACCCGTTTCGTGGTTGACGGCTTGCGCGGTAACGAGCCCAATTCGCTCCTGGCCGTCGCTCAGCGTGTGGGCAAGATCATCCAAATCGAGCGTGCCGCTACCGTGCACGCGCACCCAGCGCACGGTAGCCTTGCCCTCGGCTTCGAGCGCCTCGGCAACGCGCGTAACCGATGGATGCTCGAGCCTGCTGGTAACTAGCCATCGCTCGCGCCCGTTTCGTTCTCGAAGGGGGGATGGCCCAAACGCCGACCGAATTGCCAGGTTGTTCGCCTCCGTAGCACCGGAAGTGAAAACCACATCGCGCGCATCAGCCCCGCACAAGGCACCCACCGCGGCACGTGCATCTTCCACGATGGCGCGCGCTGCCCGGCCGTGCGTGTGGATGCTCGACGGATTACCCCACGCGCGTAATGCAGCGTCGCGCATCGCATCGAGCACTTCCGCAAGTGGCGGGGTGGTCGCGTTCCAATCGAGATAGATTTGACGCGATTTGCCCATCACCGGGTCTGCGTGTCTACCTTCTGATCTGGTTCGAATTCTCTTCAGAGACGATCTTGAAATCGACGCGGCGGTTCTTCGCGCGGCCTTTCTCGGTTGCGTTGTCTTCGATCGGACGCTCGAGGCCATAGCCGTGGGCCTCGAGCCGATCGGCGTCGATGCCATGCTGAACGAGCCAACTCATGACCGAATCGGCGCGTCCTTGCGACAGCTTTTTGTTCATGTCGGCGCCGCCGCGATTGTCGGTGTGGCCTTCAATGCTCATGCGCTTGATGCCTTTGTTCGCTTTGAGCAGATTCGCAATCTCCTGCAGCATGGGGAAGCTGTCAGGCAGAATCGTCGTTGAACCCGTTTTGAAGTGCACTTGTTGCAAAACGCGTACAACGCTGCCTTCGACTTTGATGAGAGTGGGGCAGCCGTTTTTCTTGGGATCCGGGTTCTTCGGCCCTGGCTCTTTCGGACAAGCATCAACCGCGTCGGGAATGCCGTCGTTGTCGGCGTCGTCCTCGGGGCACCCGTCGCCGTCGTCGATGCCGTCTTTGTCTTCGGGCTGGTCAGGGCAAAGGTCGTACTGATCGGGAATGCCATCGCCGTCGCGATCCGGCGGCAGTGGACACCCATCGTTGGGATCGGGATCTTGATGATCTTCGGGCTCGTCCGGGCACGCATCGATATCGTCCGGGATCCCGTCATGATCGCGGTCGGACACGTGCTCGTGGCGCCAGCGTGCGCGCTCCTGCGTTCTGCTTTCTCGCACTGGCGGGCCTGCATCGAGAATCGGCACCTCTGCACCAACGAGAGCCACGGCACGGAAGTCAGGCGCGCCGTAGCCATTCAAGATGCGCGTTCCTGCGCCTAGACCAACCCAGAATTGATTGGCCGTGCCAAAGCGCATTCGGCCTTCGGCCTGCCACTCGATGGGCGTGTTTTGCTTGGTGAAGACTGTGTTGCCGATGACGTGATCGTTTTCGATGCCGGTTTGACCGAAAATCGTGGCACCAACGCGATATTTTCCCTGCTTGAGCGGGACAAACGCGCCAACCGCCCATCGCCACTCGTTGCCAATGCCAAGACCCGAGCCACCCACCGGATCGTTGATCTCGCGACGCGGCCGGAAAACAATCCCCGTGTTTGCGACGAGCGTGACCCACCGAATCGTGTGCTCGCCCGTCACCATGACCATCGCGCCCGTGCCAGCGTCGCCGCCAAGATTCCAGCGGCTACCAGTAGGCGCGAAAATCGAAACCTGAGCGCCAAAAGCCGACTTGCGATCTTCGCTACGGAGGATCGTGCCGCGAAAATCGATGCGAAGGTCGGAGGCCGTTGGCCCGCCGGTTGAAATGAATGTCGTTCTGGCCTGGCCAACACCTTGAATGCCGCCCGTGCCGTAGTTTGGGTTCTCACCTGTTTGCACGGGCGCAAACGGGAAGGTAAGACCAAACGTAACGCGATCGAGGATTTGAAGACCTGCGCTGCCGTAAACGGTGAGCTGGTCTTGGATGACGCTCGATCGATTCGTGCGCGCGACCACGGCATTGTCGGTCGTGATGTTTCGCACGCGCAGCGGCCGCAGCGAATAACCAAGAGCAAGCTGCCCGTAGACGATGTTTTGTTGGCTGGTCTCCGGGCGGAACAACGCAATGCCATCTTCCGGCGCGCCAGGTATTTCAAGGCGGTCGAGGTGGAAGGTTTTCTGCTGTGCGTACGCCAACCCGGGCACAACGAGCACCCCGAATCCAACGCCAAGGGCGATTGCTGGCCACATGCGCCACATGCACGCGAGCGTACTCGGTCAATTGCACCGGGCGCAAATGAAGAAAGAGCAATTCGCACGCGCGCTCGCGGCCAACGCGACGAGGCGGCATGAGCGATCTGCTTGACATGCAAGTACGTAGGCGGTTTACTTCCGCTTCTTTTTCGTGGTCTCTCGAAATTTTCGTCATGGCAAAACCCAAACGTCCATATCAGCCCCACAATACCCGCCGGCTTCGCACGCACGGCTTTCGCGCGCGCATGTCAACACGTGGCGGCGCCAAAGTTCTGTCGAACCGCCGTCGCAAAGGCCGCAAGCGTCTCACGGTATCGATTTACAAAAAGTAACGCCCCAAAAAACGCGTCCCAAAACGCAACAGAAAAAGCCATTGCCTTTCGCTTTTGGTTCCGAACGGCGTATCTTACGACGAAGGGATTTCTTGCGCGTTCAGGCCAACGCAACGCGGGCTACAACCAAGCACTTTGTACTTCTCGCCGCACCGCGTGATATCAAAGATAGCAAAAGCACACGCTTTGCGCGTGAACGTGGCTTTGCGCGCCTTGGCATTATCGTCACAAAAAAAGTTGGTAATGCTCCCACGCGAAATCGCATCAAGCGGCTCTGCAGGGAGTGCTTTCGCTTGTGGCCCAAGTTCGTGCCAACCGGCGTCGATCTCGTCGTTATTGCGCGTGCAGGCGCAGGCGAGCTCGGTCTTCGCAACGTCCAGGCCGAATGGTCGCACGCTCGGCCCGCGCTCATAACATGAATGCAATGGCAAGCCTTTTCACCCGAATTCTGATGAGCATCGTTCGGCTCTATCAGCTTGTAGTGTCGCCGCTTTTAGGCCGATCATGCCGATTCGAACCCTCATGCTCACGCTACGCGATGGCGTGCCTCGATACGCACGGCGCTGTTCACGGCAGCTTGCTTTCGCTAAAGCGCCTGTGTAAGTGCCACCCGTTTCACCCGGGCGGATACGATCCGCCTCCCGGGCCTCGATTCGCTCGCGACGGCTGATAAACATGCTCTGAGGCAACCACTCACCGGAAACGGCCCTAGCCGAAAGAAGCTCTGAATGGATCGAAGCAGTATCCTGCGTTGGGTCGTTATCTTCGCGGCCATCGTCCTCATCTGGAAGGTGGTTCTTCCGAAGTTCACGGGCTCGAGCGACAAGGGCCAGGTTCTCCCTCAAGAAGTCTATGTCAACGCGCCAGGCTTCGCGCCCGACATCGTTGACCCGGGCGCGTCACTCGAAAAGCCAGACGACGGCGAAATTTGCACGATCAAAAGTGATCGTTTCGAAGCAACGTTTGCATCGCGCGGCGCGGGCCTGATGCACCTGCGCCTGCAGGGTGCGCAGTACATGGGTCCGGACGGGCCTTTCGACCTGTCGACCACACCCGACATCGAACGATGGCGTTCGCTTCGCACGCTGTTTCGCGGCCCCAATGCCGACGATCAGGTCCAATACGATCGCTTCCCGTGGAAGCTCGAGCCGCGTTCCGCAAACGAGGCGGACCAGCAAAGCTGCACCTTCAGCTACGACGACGGCACGGTTCGCATTGTCAAGGCGATTACGCCAAGCGTCCGCCCGTTCGAACTCGACGTCACAACCACGGTGACGAACCTTGCCACAACTCCGAAAAAGCATCGCTTCTCGATTGGCGCGTATGCATTTCGGCGCAACCACGAGATCAAAGGCAGCCTTGGTCGCGTGTCACCATTTCAAACCGAGCTGTCGTGCGCGGCTGGCAGCGAAGTCGTACGAAAAAGCAAAGACGATTTCAAAGCTGGGTCGATCACCGTAGCGGGCGCCGATCGCTATGCCGCGGTGACGAGCCACTACTTCGCGCAAGCCATCATGCCCGAGCCGGGTGATGGCGCCATCGCTGAAACGCCAACATGCGAGATTCTCGCGGAGGAATGGCTCGCCGCGGGTCAAGCACACGACGCCGACGATGCGGCCGCTGTTTACCACGCGAAGCTTGTGTATCCTACACAAGAACTCGCGTCGCAAGCCTCGGTCACGTACCGCCAGAGTGCCTTTTTCGGGCCGAAAGAGCGCGATGTGCTGGCGAATGCAGGCGGTGGCCACTCCAAACTTGGCGACCTCATCAACCTTGGCTTTTTCTCGCCGGTCGCCAAGTTCCTTGTTGGCGTTCTTGTCTTTTTTCACGACAAGATCACCTTCGGGAATTGGGGCATCGCCATCATCTTGATGACGATATGCCTGAGAATTCTGCTTTTCCCTCTTACGTTTAAATCAATCAAAGTGACCATCGGCATGCGGCGCCTCAAGCCCGAAGTCGACGCGCTGAACGAGAAGTTCAAAGACGACCCTCAGGCGAAAAACCTCGCCATGATGGAGCTCTGGAAGAAGAACGGCGTAAACCCGTTTGGCGGATGCCTTCCGCAGCTCGTTCAAATGCCTGTTTGGTTTGCGATGTACACAACGCTGCAAACAGCCGTCGAGATGTACCACACGAGATTTTTGTGGTTTACCGACTTGTCGGCGCCTGACAAATTCTACATTTTGCCGTTTCTGCTCGGCGTATTCATGATCATTCAGCAGCGCATCGTTCCGCAGCAAGGTATGGATCCGGTGCAGCAGAAGATGATGATGTACATGATGCCGGCAGTGTTCACCGTCATGATGCTCTTTCTCCCTGCAGCGCTGGGTGTCTACATGCTGACCAACAGCATTCTTGGCATTACCCAGCAGCTCGTCGTGGAACGCATCGCTCCCAGTTCAAAGGGCCCCACAAGCCCCACAAAGCCAACAAGCATCGCGAAGCAAGCCAATGGCAAGCCCGGTAAGGGCTCACAGATTTAGAGCATGTTTACCAGCCGTTGCGAGCGACGCGAGACCAAGGCGGGCCCGAGGAGCCCGCGTAAGCGTACTTTTCGTACGTGCGCAGGCACCGCAGGGCTCAACGAAGGCATCGCGGCGCGCAGTAGGCTGGTAAACATGCTCTTAGGAAAGGGTAACGCCCGTGTCTAGTAGCACTACGGAAGAGAATGAGACGCAAGAGAACGAGGCAAAACAAGGCGAGCCAGCCGAACAAGGCGAGCAACCTGAGGTGGCCTCGCCCGCTGATCTCGTGAGCGGCGACGATGAGCCTCTCGATCCGCAAGTCGAGCGCGCGCTCGGCTTCGTTCAAATGCTCATCGAGCACATGGAGATGGATGCCGAAGTTTCTCTCGCACCCGACGACGGAGAGGGCTCGGCCGACGAGATCCGCCTCGAGATCGAAGGCCCCGACGCCGGTCGCATCATCGGCAAGCGTGGCAGCGTGCTCGAGGCGATTCAGTATCTGACCACGCGCGTGGTGCACAGACCGGGCGAACCGCGCAAGCACGTTGCCGTCGACGCGGAAGGCTACCGCGCCAGGCACGAAGACCAGCTTGCCGACATGGCCAGAAAGCTTGCACGCCGCGTCGCGAGGGAAGGCAAGATCATCACGTTCGATCCCATGACCGCGCGCGATCGGCGCATCGTGCACGTGGCTCTGAAAGACATGCAGGGTGTGCGCACGGAAAGCCACGGCGAAGGTCAAGACCGCCGCGTGCAGATCATTCCGGTCAAGGGCAACACGCCCGCGGTGTGATCCCAGCACCGCACCTAACTTGACAACTTACACGAATCTCGATGGAACGACGCCCGACAAGAGACTCGGCGCGATTCTAAAATGGCAGATTGGCGACAGGCTCACCGGCAGGCGAACGAAGCCTGGGGCCCCGTTCGAAACGCCACACCGCAAGAGCGACGGGCGCGCCCTGTTCAACCGCTCCCCTCACCTGACCTGGATTGGGCATGCCACCTTCGTGCAAAGGCTCGGCGGCAAGCTCCTTGTAACCGATCCAATTTGGTCGCCTCGCATGCATACGGTCAAGCGGCTCGCTCCTCCGGGTGTCGCGCTCGAGGCGTGCCCAGCCATCGATATCGTGACGATCTCACACGCCCACTACGACCATCTGGATCTGCCCACGCTGAGGCGCATCGGAAAAGATGCATTATACATTGTTCCGAAAGACAACGGAGAGATTCTGCGCCGCGCAGGGCTGCCCAAGGTTATCGAACTTGGCTGGTGGGAATCGCACCAAGTGAACGATTTGCGCATCACGCTCGTGCCGGCACAACATTGGTCCATGCGCACGCCGTGGGATAGAAACACGCGTCTTTGGGGCGGTTTCGTTTACGAATCACACGAGGGAACGAGCTACCACGCGGGCGATACCGGTTACTCGGAGCGCATTTTTTCTAAAATCAGAAATCGTTTTCCGACGATCGACTGGGCCATGCTGCCCATCGGCGCCTACGATCCTGCTTGGTTCATGCAGCCTCAGCACACAAGCCCCGAACAAGCGGGGCGCGCGTGGGAAATCCTTGGCGCAAAGAACTTCGTTGCCATGCATTGGGGCACCTTCAAGCTCTCCGATGAGCCGATGTGCGAACCGCCTTCGCGTATTCGCGCCTTCTGGAACGAGCGATGGCACGATCCGGCGAGGCTGTGGGTCATGGATCTTGGCGAGACGCGCGCCCTCCGATGAATTCGGGCGCGATGAATCGCGCCCCTACATCAAGAAATGCATATCCGTAGGGGCGTATGGCCATACGCCCCTACACGCAACCGCGAACAAAACGCTGTCGAATCACGGGCCTAGTAGCAAACCGCGGTTGGTGGCTTTTGCTTTGATGCCTTTGTGAAGAACGATCTGGCGGCCAGCTTCACGGCCGTGCGCGTAGGCATCGGTGCGTTTTTGCCCGGCGTAGCGCATATGCCGGACATGCGGGTGACGCTTGCGGAAAAACGATGCAAGATCTCCGTCGGCAACCCAAATGAGACCGGCTTTCTTGCTGCTTTTCGCTTCACGCGAAAGCTTGTCGTTCATGCCGGTCATCACACCCGCAAGGTATGTGCGCCGATCGCGGTTGGAGCGAATGCCGTGGGTTTTGCGGTGCTCGTTCCACAACCTTTCGGCAGTTTCGACGAGATAGCCATGAACGTATTCGGCGATCTCGAGGTTCTCTTCGGTTCCGCAGATCTCGAGCACACTCCCCCGCTTACCTTCGAGCGGGCGATAAACCGGCACCCAAATCGCTTCTACGAAAAAATGCTTACCTAAAATGAGCGAAAGAGTGCGCTCGGCCTCGGTGGTGCGCCCTGTGGGTTTGCCAAGGTGCAAAAACGCATAGCCTTGGGCAAGCTTCGCTTTTTGCAGCATGACGTTGTGTTTGAGCAAAAGGCGCTGCGCGGCCAGCATGGCGGCTTCGGCTTCATGAACGTTGGGGCTTTCGGCGAGTGCAAGCAGGTGCGCAATGCGCTCTCCGATCTTGCGGTGCGTGGATCCAGACGTGTCTTCTGCGCGCTCGGTACTGCGAACGGCAGGCTTGCCCGTTGCAGCGGCGTCGATCCCCAGTTTGTTGCACACTGCACGAAAGGTTGGTCCGTGCGCTGCTTCTTGCCGCTCGCCGAGGACTTCGCTCGTGTACTGATGCGCCATCTCGTGCTTCAGCACTTCAACGACCACGCCCCACGACTCTTCGAGCACCAGCGGGCGCGAGAGCTCGATGGTGCGCGTGTCGTCGACCCACCGACCAAGGTGCGTACGCGACATCACGAGCTCAAACTGCGGTAGGGCAAGGGCACCTTTGAAATACGCCTGTGCGAGGAGGCGATATTGCTCGACGATCTCGCGCAGCAAGGCTGCCTCGAGCTTCGCAGTCAGCACCGGCCCAGCATCAGCGCTTGGAGGCATCGACGTAAGCCTTTTTTGCTTCTTCAATACTTGCATTGCGCAAGAAATACGCCTGCGCTGCCGATCCGATGGCAAGCGTTCCGGCAAACGCGACGCCGCCCGACACCATGCTTCCCCCACCGGGAAATACAAATTTGATGAGCGCGCGAGCGCCCTCGCGCAGCGCGAATGCAGCCCCCACGTTGACGCCCATGGCACCGAGAAATTCGGCCGCGGCCTTCCGATCGAGCGTGCGCCCTGCAATCCAGGCGATGGCTGCGATAAGTGTAACCTGCAGCATTGTGATCGGGACAAGGTCGGCCACCGGAACGGGCAAGGCCGCAACGCCCGCGCATATCGTAGCCGTTGCGCGCGTCAGGTTGCTGGCGAGCTCCTCTTGCAGTCCGCGCACGCGTGCGATGCGCGCGAACGTTCCTCGCCCTGCATCCGGCAGGTTTTTGAAGAGCGTCGTGATGAGCTCGCCGATGCGCCAGCGCTCGTCGGCGCGCAGAGCGCCGCCGTCTTTGAAAGACATGTACGTCGAGATCCCGCGCGTCCAGACAAGATGGGAAACAAGCTTTGGTCGGTCTTTGATTTTGTCTTCGAGGTGGCGCTCGACACGACTGACGTGAAAAAGCTTCTCTTCGACATCTTCTGGTGGCTCGTGCTCCGCCCGGTCGAGGCGCGTGCCTTTCGGCTCGAGCACGTCGCAATGAGTGGCAAGCGCGACGAGCGGCGGCCGGAAGCGATGTTCTCGCTCGATTTCTGCGTACACGCGCTCGAGCGCTTCGAGATCCGCGTCGACAGCGCTGTCGACCTCGCTCGCTTTGATCAGAAACACAATGACGTCGGGCGCCTTCTTTTTGAGTTGAGCAACAATTGACGAAACGGCATCGCGTGCATTGTCCACCTCTTCGGGTGTTGAGCCCTCTTGCATTCCGCGCGTATCGAGGATCTCGATCGTGCCGCGCTCGGTTTTGTGCGAAAACCAACTTGCGCGCCCAGTCTGCGATTTGACATGACCAACTTCGGCCATTTTCTCGCCGAAAAGTGCATTGACGAGAGAGCTTTTGCCCGCACCGCGTCGCCCGACGAGCGCCAATGCCGGCGCTCGCTGCTCGAGCACAATGGTGCGAAGAAGGCCGATTTTTGCCTTTAGATCGTTCACGGTCGAGTCGCCCAGTGGCAGATATCGAAGCAGCTCTTCGATGCGCCGAATGTTGTCGGCCATGATGCGGAGCGTTTTTGCTTCCTCGTTGTCGTGGTCACCATCGTCCGCGGAAGGCATGACGAACATCCACGGTAACGCCAATTTCGCGGCAAGCGAGCTTCACTTGCGGCCGTCCTTGCTTTTCCATGGCCACGGCGAAAAACTCCCGCGGTCATGCTGAGCACATTGATCAAGGGGGGCACTGTCGTAACGGCCACAGATACGTACGCCGCCGATGTTGTCATCATCAACGACAAAATTGCTGCGATTTTCGGGCCAGAAGCTTCGCCACCTGGTCCGTGGGACATCACCATCGACGCCGTGGGCAAGTTCGTCATGCCCGGTGGCATCGACGTCCACACCCACCTGGACATGCCGTTCGGTGGCACCACGGCAAGCGACGATTTCGAGTCGGGTACGCGCGCGGCGGCTCACGGCGGAACGACATGCATCGTCGATTTCGCCATTCAACCGAAAAACAATGGAGGTCACGGATCACTTCGTAGTGGGCTCGATGCGTGGCACCGCAAAGCCGAGGGCAAGGCGGCCATCGACTACGCGTTTCACATGATCATGACGGACGTGACCGACGACACAATCGCCGAGATGGGACGAGTCGTCAGCGAAGGCGTCACGTCGTTCAAAGTGTTCATGGCCTACCCAGGCGCCTTGCTCGTCGACGACGGGCAGATCTTTCGCACGATGCAGCGCAGCGCCGAACTCGGCGCGCTCATCTGTGTGCACGCCGAAAACGGGTTCCCGATCGACATTCTCGTAGAAGAGGCCATCGCGAAAGGCCACACAGCGCCCGTTTACCATGGGCTCACGCGCCCTGAGATTGCCGAAGCCGAAGCCACGCACCGCGCCATCTGTCTCGCTGAAATGGCGAATGCACCTGTGTACATCGTGCACCTGTCGGCCGAGCGATCGCTCGACGAAGTTGTCAGGGCACGCGACCGCGGCCTGCCGGTATTCGCTGAAACATGCCCGCAGTATTTGTTCCTTTCGGACGACGATCTCGCGCGCCCTGATTTCGAGGGAGCCAAATACGTGTGCAGTCCACCGCTGCGCCCCCGGCACATGCAGGAAGATCTCTGGCGCGGCCTTCGCACTGGCAACCTGCAGGTTGTCTCAACCGACCACTGCCCTTTCAACCAGAAAGGACAGAAAGAAATGGGCAAGAATAACTTTGCCAAAATTCCAAACGGTTTGCCGGGTGTTGAAACGCGCCTTTCTCTCTTATGGAATAGCGGCGTTCGTCAAGGGCGCATTAGCAAAAACCGCTTTGTGGAGATCACATCCACGGCGCCTGCGAAAATCTTCGGACTATATCCAAAGAAAGGCACGATTGCGGTTGGGGCCGATGCAGACTTGCTCATTTGGGACGGCGACAAGCGCCATACGCTCAATCACGCGAACTTGCACATGCGCGTCGATTATTCGCCGTACGAAGGCGTGGAAGTCATGGGTGCCCCCAGCCACGTGATTTCACGCGGCAAGCTCGTGGTCGATCACGGCCAATACATCGGCAAGAAAGGCGATGGGCAGTTTGTCAAGCGCGCCACGTTTAGCTACATTTAACTTGACATGAAGCACTTAAATGAAGGGTCCGAGAGGAGCGAACAACGATACGTCAGGCCGACTGTGGGAGGGTGGCTTCTCCCTGCGCTCGTTGCACCGTGGATCTCGGTTTATGTCGCGGTCACGGCCGTTGCGACGTTCGGCATCGAGCGCGGCGTGTTCGGCAAGGTGCTTGGTTGGGCGCTTGGCATGCTCGTTGGCAGCGTGTGGGCATTCGTGTACTGCCTTATCGGCATTGCCGTCGACCTTGCGCTGCTCAGCGTGAAGCTGCGCACGCTGCCCATCGGAAGGCGCGCCTGGATCTCTGGCCTTGCCTCGCCGCTCGTGGTGTTCGGAGTCTACACGCTGGCGCCGCCTTACACGTTTTATCCGCTTGGCATTCAGGCAGTGCTATTCGCCATTTTGATTCCGATGGCCACAGTTGTCCTTGTCGGGAGGGTCGTTGCGGGCCAAAAACCTCCTCGCTGACAACATTGGTGCCGACGTGGGTAGGGGCGTATGGCCATACGCCCCTACGAATGCGCGATCAGTTGATGTTGATATCCACATCAATATCAAATACGTGGCCGCCATCGGCCTCGGCCATGGCTGCGCGGTGAGTAAGCAGCGAACGACTGTCGAGAATCGACAAAGTCTGCATTTCGAGTGCGCCGATGCGATCTTCCGGCAGAAAAGGCGCATCGTGCGTTTTTTCCATCGAAAGCTTGCTAGGCGCATAGGTTGCGGCCAATGCTTGGGTATTGGCAATCGAGTAGTCGTCGCCACGACGAAGCTCGAGTTCCACCTGTCCCGTGACAAAAGCAGCAATGCCGCGCACGAGCGCGTCTTTCAAGAGGCGCGCCTCGGGATCGTACCAGCGGCCTTCATAAAGCAAGCGCCCGAGCCGGCGGCCGAGCGTGAAGTATTGGTCGAGTGTATTTTCGTTATGAATTGCGCTGAGCAATCGCTCGTAAGCAATATGAAGTAGCGCCATGCCGGGCGCTTCGTAAATTCCCCGGCTTTTTGCCTCGATAACGCGGTTTTCGATTTGGTCGCTCGTGCCCAGGCCATGGCGACCGCCAACCTTGTTGGCCTCGAGAACGGTGTCGGCAAGCGTTGAAAAGCGGCTTTGGCCGCGCGAATCAGAGGCAATCGACACGGGCACGCCGCGCTCGAAGGCAATGCGCACGCGCTCGGTTTTGATGACTACGTCGCTTTTCCAATGGGAAACTCCCATGATTGGCTCGACGATTTCAATCCCGCGATCGAGCTCTTCGAGATCTTTGGCTTCGTGCGTTGCGCCGAGCATGTTGCTGTCGGTGCTGTAGGCCTTTTCGGCTTTCATTGAATACGGAAGATTCATACTCTCGAGAAAGCGGCTCATTTCGATGCGCCCGCCAAGCTCGCGCACGAATTCGGCATCGAGCCAGGGCTTGTAGATGCGCAGGCTCGGCTCAACGAGCAAGCCATAGCGGTAGAATCGCTGGATGTCGTTGCCTTTGTGCGTACTGCCATCGCTGAAGATGGTGACGCCGTCTTCGCGCATTGCACGGACAATGGCCGTACCCGTTACGGCTCGGCCAAGCGGCGTTGTGTTGTAATATTTGCGGCCCGCGGTCGACAGGTGAAACGCCCCGCATGCAATGGCAACGATGCCTTCGTGTGCAAGCGCCTCGCGGCAGTCGATGACGCGCGCGCTCTTGGCGCCATGACGTAGGGCTTGCTTGGGAATGTCGCCCACGTCTTTTTCGTCTGGTTGCGCAAGATCGGCCGTGTAAGCAAAGACCTTGAGCCCTTTTTTGTTGAGCCACGCAACGGCTGTGCGGGTGTCGAGACCGCCTGAGAATGCAATGGCGATCGATTCGCCTTTTTCAGGAAGCTTGCGGAAAATACGAGCCATGGTGCGCGCACCTAAGCACGCCGCGCCCCGCTGGTCGAGGGGGGGTCGAAGAGAAGCGATCGAGTGCAATCTACATGAGCGCTTGCGGGCGCAAGCCGGGTCGGCTACCGCCGGAAGTTCACCGAAGGTTCCTCCGGAGCGACGCGATGACCCGACACTTCAACACTGCTGGTCCCAACCACCCCTCGGACCACTACAGCATCGACTCCTTCGCACGGATCAACTGGCCTGAGCTTCAGCAGCTCATCGACGCGAAGAAGTTCTTCGTCCTGCATGCTCCTCGGCAAACGGGAAAAACAACGCTGCTGCAGGCGATCGTGGACCGGCTCAATGGTGAGGGGCGCTACGACACGCTGCGGATGAACGTCGAGATAGCCCAGGCCGCGCGCAACGACGTGGCAATGGGAGATGAACTGATCGCCACGAAGCTCGTCGATCAAGCAGAGATTTGGTTTCCC
>WQZB01000016.1 GCA_009780955.1 Polyangiaceae bacterium
ATATAGTCTTTCATTATTTCCCACTGCGCGTCCGTCATGTCCGAAAGATAGGGTTTGCGTTCCATCGTGTGTCCCAGTGCCACGGTTCGCGGTTTTGGGCCAAATTTCTGTAGAACACCCTCTGAGATCATAAGTCGCGGACGTGAATCTATGCAAGAAGATCGGCCTGGGCGGAAGTGGAGATGAATGAGAACGCCACTTCATTCCCGCCCAAGGCCGACGCCGATGAGTGACATTGCGTCACGATGGAAAATACGCACCAAAAGGTCATTGGCATTTCGTGAGCAGGACCTGCCGCGTTGCGATCGGGAAAAATGGGAAAAGGGCAGCGCAAAGCGGTTAGGGTGCGCACCTCAACGCCACATCGTGCAATACACTGCGGCCGCAACATTCAGGCGAGTGAATTGCAGAAAGGGG
Source organism: Polyangiaceae bacterium (assembly GCA_009780955.1). Classification (GTDB taxonomy): domain Bacteria; phylum Myxococcota_A; class Polyangia; order Polyangiales; family Polyangiaceae; genus Labilithrix. The sequence continues at coordinate 418 of WQZB01000016.1, forward strand.
GGTGAAAGAGAGGTCGTTCAATGCGATTCGATAGTACTTTTGTATATATAATACCTATGGCCATTGCATCTGCAGTTGGCATTGGCGCGTGCTCCAGCCAGGGCTCCGACGTTCAGTCGGAATCCGAGCCAAGTGGGAATGGAGTTGTCCAATCGCTTACTCAGGACCCCGAGTGCAACGTAGGTGCTTCTGGTGTCCTCTATTCGGCAACGAGGTCTGGCGGTGCGAACGGCACCCTCAACTTGGGTAACGGAGGGACCGTCACTATTTCCAATTCGGATGGCGTATACTTCGATTGGTCGGCAACGACTCCGATCGCCGTCGTCATTGTCAACGGCGATGCGCAAAGAGCTCGCGTTTTCTCTTACAACCCTGCGGCTACAAGTGGAGAGAGGTTAGTCCCACCGCAAAATCCGGATGATCAAGACAGACAACTTCCGCTGTATGCAATCAAATTCTGTTTTAGCGACGCATCGGTCACAACCGACGCAGGTGCGGATTCCAGTACGGGGACTGACGCGGGCAAGGTGACTGACGCAGGTGGGAACGCCCAGCATGACGCTGCGCCAAAACCTCTTCCGAACTACACATGGTAACCGACATTTAGGTAATTGTTCCGGTGGATGATGGGATAAGCGTCGAGTCGTCGGATGCGTCCCCTCTTCCCCGAGAGAGGTATTCGATGCGATTTGTACTCATTCCGACAGCGATCAGCGCCCCGCCTCTCTAAGCGGCAACACGTTGCGCGGATCGCAAACCACGCTCACCACTTCGGCCACGAGCTGCCCGCCAGCGGCAACGCGCGCCAAGTCGACGCCGTCGCGGACGCGACGAACTTCGAGGTGAAGATGTACGAGCTCACGTGAGCCGGTGTTGCCGACCGCGCCAACGAGATCGCCGTCATTCAGGGTTGCGCCAGGCGAGAGCCCGGCTGCAATGGAATCGAGATGACCAAAGAGCACCACGTAGTCGCGTAGACGCCCTCCTTCGCGCAACGTGTGGCGCGTCACAACGGTCGTGCCGAACAAAGGGCCAGTGTAAAGGACTTCGGCCGGGCCTTCCTGGTGTTCAAGGGCAACGAGCCTAACTGGCGCACCTTTGGTCTGGGGAAGATCGACGCCGCCGTGGCCAACGTGGCGTAACGATCGCCCACGGCGCTGAGCAGCATCGGGCCTGTCGAGATCGTAGCCGCTGACAACGTAATGCCCGCCAGGTAGCCCTGGTGCAATGGGATAACGGTAGGCGTCGTAGTCGGCGGGGCGCTCAGGCAGCTTCGGGATCTGCTCGTAGGTCGACAGCCTGCCCGATGGCTCATGATGCATGTTTGCGTAAGAGGGCGCGACAGGGCCGTCATCGATCGCGTCGGCAAGATGCACGCACGCGCCGTTGTCGAAAACCGTGTCTTCCGGACAACCTGCGCCTGCAGAATCCTCCGATGTTGTGGTAGATGCGATTGAAGTCGGGACCGCAGCAAGCGGCTGTGCGCTGGCGGAACCAACGGCTGCAAACGCCGCCGCGGCACCTGCCGCCCACCACCAGCGAGCGCCGCTTGCCTGGTTGGCCTGGTTGGCCCGCAAGGCAATTGGGGATCTCGAAATTGGCCGCATCGGAAAGGTACGATATCGGAATCGGCACATGCTTTCACCCCGACGCGAAGGCTGCTTTATCGTGCTATTGATGCGGCACAATGCCAACGGTTCATGACCAGCTCGCTCTGCTGTTCGATAAAGAACGCGACATTCGCGCTTTGCACGCTTCTTTGCTCGAGCATGGCCGCGCCGAGCTCATAACCGAGATCACGAGCGCAACGAAAAGCGCACTTGCTCTCGCGAACCACGCCGAAGCTGCGCTCCGCCTCGCGCGTCTCTCGCTCGTCTTGGGCGATCTCGACGGCGACACAGTCGTTGATTTGCTTGTCGACATTCTCGGCAGCCATCTTCCTGAGCCGCGGGTTTCTGCAGGCGAAGCACTCGAGGTGCTCGCTTTCGATCGCTTCAAAGAAGTTGCCCTTGGCATCGAGCGCGCGCTCGATCGGTTGCCAGCGTCGAGCCCCGCACTGGTCGAGCTGCCATTTCTGCTCGCCGAGGTGGCCGAGCCAGGGTGCATGAAGCTTCTTGGTCGATTTCTCAAGCATGCAAACGCAGATGTCGTTGGTGCCGCCATCGAGGCGCTCGCCGAGCTCGGCGATCCGGCGGCCATCCCGCTGCTCGCCCCGCTCGAAAACGACGGGCGTCAGGTCCAACTCGACGACGATAGTGGCCATGGCGATCGCGTTACAATCGGTGATTTGGTGTTCGAAGCGCGCGAGCTGCTCGCGCAAATACAAGACCGCCCATGAACCTGCACCCGTCGCTTGGTTCTGCCAACGCGGCCATCTTCGAGATGTTCATTGTCCCGCAGTACCTCTCGTACTTCGGCTATCCCTTGCTCGAAATGCTCGCGCCCAGCCTCGATGCGCGCGTGTGCCACGTCCAGTGCCGCACGGGCTACCCCGATCGCGCGATGCTCGACAAGCTTCCCGGCGCACATGTCTACGGTTGCGACGGCTCCGAACACGCGATCGAGTTTGCGCGTGCCAAGGCGATGACGGTTGCAGGTTTCATGGCCGAATACTGCGTTGTCGAAGGCACCTCGCTGCCGTTTCCAGCGGCTGCTTTTTCGCACGCGCTAACGCTCCACCCCTTCGTGCTGCCAACGAAGCGTAAGTCCATGCTCGAAGAAATGGCACGCGTCGTGGCGCCACGAGGTCAAGCACTCGTTGCCATGCCGCTGCGCGGATCGTTCGACGAAGTGGCGGACCTGCTTCGCGAGTGCGCGCTGCGAAACGAGTCAACCGATCTGGCGAATGCGGTCGAGGCTGCCGTGAAGCTCCGGCCAACGGAAGATCTGTTCGCGCGCGAGCTCGAGGCTGTCGGCTTCGAGCACGTGCAAATCGACGTGCAAACGCACACGTTCCGCTTCCGGAGTGGTCGCGGCTTTCTTGAAGATCCCATCACGCGAATGATCGTTTTGCCCGAGTTTGCCGAGGCCCTCGCGATGGACGACGTCACCGGACCGTTTGCTTACGTTCGCGACGCGATCGACAAGTATTGGAGCGACAGCACATTCGAGCTCACCGTGAATGTGGGGGCCGCCAGTGGCCGCCGCAAAAGCCATTGACCGCCCCGCCTCGACCTTGCGTCAACTTGAAAGCGGTCTCTATCTATTGGCAGCTGCCGCTGTCGCATCGCTCCACGCTGCACTCGCCCGTGTCGAAGTTGCATGCGTAGCCGCTGGGGCACGGCGTGTTGTCATCGCACGAAGGCGTAGAAGGCGTACATGTGCCTTGCACGCATTGGGTGCCGTCCGCGCAGAGTGTGCCGTCTTCGCATTCGTCGGGTGGCGCGACGCAGCCGCCATTCACGCACTTCGAGCCGGCAGGGCTGCAGTCGTTGTCGCTATTGCACGAAGGCGTCGGGCCGCTATCGGCATCCGCATCGGCGTCCCCCCCAGCCTCGGCATCCGCTCCAGCATCGCCGACCGATCCACAATCGCAGTTCCCCCCAGCCTCGGCATCCGCTCCAGCATCGCCGACCGATCCACAATCGCCATACCGCCCAGCCTCGGCATCCGCTCCAGCGTTGCCGGCCGATCCACCATCGGCCCCCGACGACGACGGTGCGTGACATAGATAATCGGCCGCGCAGCTATACCCCCATGGGCAGTCCTTCGAGCTATAGCAGACCCGATCCGTGCAGGTTCCCCCATTGTATGGGGCCGAGTAGCAGGTCTGATCCCTCTGGTCGTCAGAGTAGATGGGACAGCCGCTGAGCGTGGCAAGACCGAGCCCGAGAAGAACGAAGGTGACGGCGTGCTTCATCATCATGGATCTCCTCATCACAGCAATCGCGCTCCGCCGCCAAGTCCTTGCGGTGGCGGCTTCGTGCTCACAGAAGATTAGCAAGGGTTGCGTCGTCGGCAATGCCGGCAGATCTTGCCCATACCGAATGCGCACGTGATACCTTCACGGCACGGGAGTCTGCGGCTTTGCGGCAAAGGAATGAAACGTGTCCAGATTTTCCTGCTCCTCCGGCGGTGCTCGCAAACCCGCCGCGCGCTGCTGCTCGCCAATCGGCAAGTACAACAACGCTAGCTGCGACCGAACCTCCTGAGCCGGCGGCGTGCGCGGTGCCAGCACCTCAAAACGCTGAGCCAGCGCCCCCAACGTCCCTAATGGCATCAGAGCCGCCGCTTGCCGATGTCGATCTACCTTCTCACTCGACCGGCTCGACCAGTGAGAGCATGGGCACGTCGCCTGACGAGGTGCCGCTCGTCGACTATGCATCTGTAGACACCAACGTGTATCAAAGGCGTTTGCTCGGTAGGTTCACCCTTGCGGTTGTCGCAGTTCTCGGCATCGCGTTGCTCATTGCTGTAAAAGCCTGTCGCTTATTGCCATGAAGATTTACCCCCGCGTCGGCATATTTTTCGTGGGCTTAGGGATGTTCGTGAGCTCGGTACTCGGTTGCGACGGGCGTCCGCGTCAGGGGCGCTCGCTTTCATCGGGGCCGCGTTCGGGGCCTGCCATTGCCGTCGTCGATCTTGCGGGTGGTGCGCCCGAGCAGCAGCCCTCGGGCTTGCTTGGTGTCATCGGGCGCAAGCGCAGTTTCGACGAGCTCGTGGGGGTGCTCGACGAGCTCACCAAGGAAAAAGACGATCGCAAGCACGCCGGCGTTCTCGTCAAATTCGGCAGCACGAACCTCGGTGCCGCGCGCTTGCAAGAGATCGCCGAGCACCTCGAGCAGCTGCGCAAGAAAAAGAAAGTCTATTGCCACGGCGACAGCTTCACGAATCTCACGTTCATGGCGGCTGCGCGCGGTTGCTCATCGATCTACGTTTCGCCGGCCGGCGATATACAAACCGTGGGCATTGCCGCGCAAGTCGTCTACATGAGACGACTGCTCGCCGACGAGTTAAACCTGTCGATCGATTTCCTTCAAGTTGGCAAATACAAAGGCGCCGAAGAACCCATCACGCGCGACGGGCCGAGCCCAGAGGCGCGCGCATCGCTTACCGGCGTGCTCGTCGACATGCGCAGTTCGTGGCTCGATACCATCACGAAAGGGCGCACGCAGGCGGGCGTTGTCGACGCTGTCGAGGAAGGACCCTACGGGTCCGGCCGCGCCAAGGCGCTCGGGCTCGTCGATGAGGTTGGCTACGCCGACGATGCCTTCGCAGCTATCAAAGGCGCAAGTGGCGGAGTGCGCGAAGAGGTGGTTTTCGGTCCAGGCGCCGATGAGCGCGGTGACGATCTCGACGAGATTGTGCGGGCGCTGGCCGGCGAAAGCGACGACACGGGGCCTGTGGCGCTGCTTCGGGCAACGGGCAGCATCTCCATGACGTCGGGCGAAAATGGGATTTTAGGAGGGCGCTCGGGCATCATCGAGAAAGATTTCGATCGCATCGTGCGGCGGCTCGAGAAAGACGATGAAGTCAAGGCTGTTGTCCTTCGCATCGACTCGCCCGGCGGCAGTGCTCTTGCGAGTGATTTGATGTGGCACCACTTGATGCTGCTTCGAAAGGCAAAGCCGCTCGTTGTCAGTGTTGGTGATATGGCAGCAAGCGGTGGCATGTACCTCGCTTCGGCGGGCGACTTCATCTTTGCCGAGCCAATGAGCATCGTCGGATCGATTGGCGTAGTTGGCGGCAAGATCGGCGTTGGTAACGCGCTCGAGAAAGTCGGCGTGCATGCCGAAACGTTTCCTGCGAACACGCAGAAAGAGGGTGCAGCGGCGCGCGCGGCGTACGAATCGGTGTTCACGCATTGGGACGATGCCACGCGCGAGCGCATGCGCGAGGCCATGACGGCCGTTTACGATCTGTTTCTCGCGCGCGTTTCAGAGGGCCGAAGCACGCGCGGAAGAAACATCGCACGCGACCAAGTCGCCGAGAGCGCCGAGGGGCGTATCTTCAGTGGCCTCCAAGGCAAAAGTAGGGGCCTCGTCGACGAGATCGGCGGCCTATCGGCGGCCATCGCAAAGGCGCGTGAGCTTGCAGGCCTGCCAGCCAATGCGCACGTCGCCGTCGTAGGAACGAAGCCTTCGCTGCTCGAAGTGCTCGATCCGCAGAGCGGCGCCGCCGAAGAAGTTCATCATGCGGTGGCGTTTTCTCCAATCCATGAACTCGAACGCGCAGAACCCGAGGTCGCTCGGTTGCTCACGAGCATGGCGCCGCTCGCGGAAGGTGAGCGATCCGTGGTGGCTGTGCCGTTCGTCCTGACGGTGAGATAACGGTGAGCCAAAAGGTGAGATAGATGGCCACGGCGATACGGCGCGGATCCTTTCCCGGCTCGACGCTGCCCCTTGCTCGCAGAAAGGGCAAGGTCGCCGACGAGGCAATGGCACGCGCACGCGTCGATCTCTCTCGCGCGCTTGGCGATGTCGATGACGAGTGCCGCTCGGCGCTAAAGCTCGCGGGCATGCTCGGCGAGCGCGATGTGGAGCTCGACGTAGCGATCGAGCTTGTGCGCGGCGCCCGGATGTATGGCGACGATTCATCGGTTCGCCATGCGCTCGCCGGGTGGCTCGAGAACCTTGGCGAGCCAGCGCTTGCAGCTTCCGAATTGCGCCCGCTCACGCATGAACGCGAGGCGCGCACGCCAAAGCAAGCGGCGTCACTTCTTGTTCGCATCGGCGTCTTGCTTGCCCGCGCTGGCGACGCGGTGGGCGCGCAGCGCAAGCTGGCAGAGGCCGTGGCGCTCGATGAAGCCAATGCCCTGGCGCTCGAATTGCTCGCGGTCATCTCGGGGCTGTCGCACAACGAATCAGAGTCGGGCGCGGCGCGCTGGGCCGAATCCTACGTTGGTGCAGCGCGCAGAAGGGCGCTCGGCGGCGACGCCGAAGCGGAGCTCGAAAATCTTCGGCGCGCGTTCGAGCTCGATCCGTCGTTGTCGCTTGCGGCCACATCCTTGTCGACTGCGTTCGTGGTACGCGAGCGTACCGGTGCAGCCGACGAGGTTCTTCGCCACCATGCCCGAGCGCTGGATGGTGCGGGCAGGAGCGATGCGGCCATCCGGGTCCACGAGCAGCGGCGCATGGCTGCGATGGCGCGCGGTGATGGGGCAGGGGCACTCGCTGCGGCGCTCGACGAAGGCCTCGATGCCGTTTTTGCCGGGCCGAACGCGGACGCCATCGATGATTTGCTCGTCAAGGCGGGCGCGCTCGAGCCTTTTGCATTTAGGAGCGAGATCCGCGCCGAGTCCGAGCGCGGTCCTAGAGCGGCTCGAGCGTGGGCGCAGATTGGGCGCCTGCATTCGGGCTTGCTGGCCGCGCCGGAGCGCGCAGTTCGGGCGTATGCGCGCGCCGTGTCGGCCGACGCAACCAACGAAGACAACCTGGCGGCTCTTCGTGGGCTCGCCACGTATGGTGACGAAGACTGGGTGCTCGAGGCGCTCATTCGAGCAACGCTCGGTGACACGAGTTGCGGCGGCTCGTCGGAAGCTCGGTCGAGGCTCGCAGGAGCATCGGCCCTGGCCAAGTACGCCGAAGAGCATTCCGATGAGCCGCTTGCGGCATTCGCCCAAGTCGCTCTGTGCGAGATCGATTCAGGTAGCGAGCGCGCTCGTGACTATGCTGCGCGCGCCGCCGAGATCGTGAAGCAACACGACGAGCAAATCGCAGAGGCGCTGAGCAGGCTGAACGCGGCGAGCGCGATGGGCGCATCGGACTCGGACGGAGCGTCACGTACCGCACGTACTGAAAGCCTCGGCGTGCTCGTGCATCTGCTACGCAGTGCGCCGGGTCAATCAAAATTGCTTGCCACTTCGCTCGCCGAACTCGCCGAGCAAAGGCCACACGACGAACGATTGGTTTTGGAGGCCCTTCGGGTTGCCGAGCGCGTCTTCGACGTCGACACAGCGTCGCGCATCGTCCGCGCCGTTCTCGCAGCGGGCACGCCATCGCTTCGCGTGCGCCTTGCGTGCGTTTCGGCTCTCGTAGGGGCGACTCCACATAGGGCACCCACAAGGGGTGCCCCTACAACCGACAAAACGCATTCATTCGTAGGGGCGTATGGCCATACGTCCCTACTCGTGCGAAGTCTGCTCGATGACGGCACTTGGTGGTCATGCTCGGTTGCATGGATCACCTCTGCGATGGTGGGAGACCGAGCAACGCGCGCCCGCGCAATGGCGGCTTATGCTCCTCTTCTATGTGGCGGGGCGTTCGCCTCCGTGCGAGGAGCGCTCAGCGCGATTGCGGCCGAGGAGCTTTTGCGTGTCGGCGAGCAAACGGATCAATCGCGCGCGCGAGCTGTTGCCGAGCAGGCGGTACAAGCGAATCCTACAGATGCGCGCGCGCTCGCCGTGCTGTCGCTCCTTGTGTCGGCAAGCGAAGGGCGAGTGGCGCAAGTGATGATTGCGGTGCTCGAGCGTGCGGTGGCCGTGCTGGGGCCTACATCGAGCGTGTGCAGGCGGCTAGCTCAAATCTACGAGCAAAGGAGCGACTGGAGCGCGGCGCTCGCATGGACGTGTCGCCTTCTTGCGCTCTATCCGAGCGACGCAAACATCTTCGATGTTCTTTTCGAGCGCGCGAAGATGGCTGGCAACGTCGAAGCGCTATCCACCATTCTTTCGTGGCTTATCCACCAGCCCGAACCAGCGAGCTTCGCTGCAGAGCGCATTGGCCCTGCGCTCGTCGAGCTAGCATTGCGCGATCCGTCCCGTGCCGTCGAGATCGCCGCGCGTGCACTCGATGTTCTTGGGCCGCGCAATGCGATCTGCCGTGCCGCGATCGGTCGCGTTGCGACGCTGGCGAATGCGCCACATCTGTTGGCTACCCTTACCGAACGATGGATCGCCTCCGGTGTGCCGGCGGCCGAGCGCGGCTCCTTGCTCATCACGCTGGCGCACAACTACAGGGCCGCCGGCGACGTTGGGCGTGAGCTTTCGGCATGCGTGCGAGCAGCGCGCGCCCACGCCGATCTTACCTCATTGCGCGATCGCATCGAAGAGCTTGCAAAGTACAACAAAACACCAGACGAGGAGCTCGCGTGGCTCGAGGTTCGCGCTGAGCTCGCGATCGACGAATGCCGTGCCGACATGGCCGCTCTTTCGCTGCGCGAGCTTGGAGCCGCTCTTTGGGACATGGCCGACGACAGGCCACGCGCCATCTCGATGTGGTTTCGCGCGGCGGAGTTCGACTTGTTTGGCGGTTATCGCACCCTGCGCAAAGATCTGTCGGCCTTTGCCGACGCAAAGTATGCGGCCGACTGCCTCGAGGAAGTTACGTTTCGCGAGCGCGATCGCATCCGGTCGGGCCTTGTTGCGCATGAAGCGTCGTGTGCAGCGCTCGACGCCGGAGAACTTTCACGTGCGCTTCGGCTCGCCAAGATGGCGCTCGATCGACATCCCGGGTGTGCCGAGGCACTCGAGGTCGCCGAACAAGCTTCGCGCAGCCTGGGTCGTGTGCAGGAGATGACCGCGCTTTACGATCATGTCGCGCACGGTTCGTGCGGCCGGTTTGGGCGTCGTGCGGCGCACCAACGTGCAGCGCGGTACTTCGAGGGAACGGGGATCCCAATGCTTGCTCTCAAGCACGCGACCCAGGCATTCCTTGCGGCACCGTCGGAGGGCTCGACGCTCGGGCTGCTCGAGCGCACCGCCGATCGTGCACACCGGCGGTCCGTGGCGGTTCGCACGATCGAGCACGTCGCAGATCTGGAATGCAGTCATGGTGCGCGTGCTGGTTGGTTACTTCGCGCGGCCGCCGTCGCTCCGCGCGATCTCGAAGGCAACCGACAACGCTTCGACGTTCTCGTCAAGGCCATGGTCCTTGCGCCAACGCTAGCGATCGCGGCCGAACTCGCCAGCGTTGCGCGTGAGCTTGCCAAGCTTGGGCCTGACAATTCCGACGCTGTTGCGCTCCGTCTCGAACGAGCGAGTGAAGCGCTTGCCAAGCGACTCGAGGGGCCTGACGGGGCGCGCATCGCGATTGCTTTCGCCCGGATCGCTCTCGACGTTTTCGGCAATGCACCATGGGCATGGAGGACCCTCGAGCAGGCGAACAGCGTCGATGCCGACGTCGACGAGTACGCGAGTCTCATGCAGTTCGTGCCCGAGCTCGCGCGTGTCGAGGGCGCCGCGGGGGCGCTCGCACGCATGATGGCGACATGCGACACGCCGTATGTCAATGTTGGTCTTGCGCTGCTCATGCTGGTTGGCGCGATTGCCAAGGAACTTGGTGACGCGACATTGCGAGCGCGCGCGCTAGTCATGGCGGCCGAGAAAGAATCTGCCGACGACGACATCGTGTCTGAGGCTGACGATGCAGCTGTGGCATCTTCTGATTTATCGCTGGCCGCGCGCTTGTCCACGAAGATCAGTGCCTCGCGGCGGTCCGAGGCACTGCGGGCTCGGGCGGTGAAGCTCGCGGACGCGGGCGAGCATGCAGCGGCTGTTGCCAAGCTTGAACGCGCTTACGAAATCGCGCCTAGCGACGTCGACGCCGATGTGGCGATCGAAGCGCTCTTGATCGCGTGTGGGGGCTACGACGAGCTGGCCAAGCACTTGGCGCGCCGTGCCGATCGCCTTTCAGCCGATGCCAATGCTGACGCGCGCCGCGCCGTGCGCTTTCGTCGCACAGCCATCCTCGAGCAACGGCTCGGTCGTCTCGACGAAGCCGCCGCGGAGCTCGAACGGCTTCTCGCCGAGTCGCCCGGCAACCCGAGCGCTCTTGGCTGGCTGTCCGATCTGCGCGAGCGGCTCGGGCAGCCCGCCGCGTCGGTGCCTCTGCTCGATGCGCTCGTTGCGACCACGACCGAGCCAACCGATCGCTTGGTGCTCGAAGTTCGTCGTGTGCGCGCCTTGCTTGCGAGTGGGCAGGCTGCAAGCGCCCGTGATGCCGTGCGCGAGCTCGCCGACCGCGCCCCGTCGTCAAGGTTGGTGCTCGAGTTGCGCGTTGAGATTGCGCGCGCCGAAGACGACACGGCCGAACTTTGCGCGGCACTACCCCTTCTCGCCAGCCTGTCGCCAGGCGATGCGCAAATCCAAAGCGACATGCTCGTTGAGGCGGCGCAGGCAGCGATTCGTTTGGGTGACAACGAGGCGGCGCTCGAATGTGGGCGGGAGGCCGCCGATCTCGTGCCGGATGTGGAGTCGACGCAGCAGTTTCTCCGTGAACTCGAAGCTCGCTTTCCTCGTTTGACATGAGTGCTCCGCGCCGCCGTTTCTCCAAGCTCTTCATAGCGATCGGGTTCGCTGCTGGCGGGTGTGTGCTCGTTGAGCCGCCGGCTGATCTGCCCGCTTCGCAGCCGACGCGACCGATAATCCTCCACGGCTCAGTGGTGCCAGGAACTTCCGCGGTGCTTGGAACTTTTCCTGCGAAGTTCATCGTTCCGGTCGAGATCACCCCGGTGACGGCTTCGTTCGAGTGGGCTGCGTTCATCGACTACAACCCGCGCACCGGTGAAGGTCAGGTCGGTAGCACGTACGTCAGCACCTTTGAGCCTGCGACCACAGAAGACGGCGTACGCTTGCTCGAAGTCTCCATCAATCCGATCTCGATAAGTCCCCCGCTCGACATCAACGGCTGTCATGTCATCGAGGTCGTTGTCGCGCTCCAATTTGTTTCAGATACGGATCCTCATACGCCCGCGCCGCCGGGCGGCGATGTCGTGCAGTGGTTCTACAACCCGGGCGGCGACATGCGTGGGTGCCCTGTTGCGGATGCAGGCATCGACGCGAGCGTCGTTGGCGATGAGGGCAGCGAAGATGGCGAGGGCGGTTCGCCGTGAGCCGCGGCGTGCGTATTTTCGCCGTGATGCTCGGCGCTGCGATGGTCAACTTCGTCAACTTCGTCGGGTGCGGACCTGTCCACGGTGCTCCGCAGAAAAGGCCGGCAACGAACGCATGCTCGGAGCAAGCGTGCGAGGCCTACGCGCCAAGCGCGAGCCTTTCGCCAACGTGCAACAATGGCCGATGCGAGTTCATGACAACTCCTTCGTTCGACTTCACCATCGTCGTCCACGTGCCGAGCACGGCGTTCTATGCAGCAGGGCAAACCTTTGCCATTTCTGGAGCTACGCTTTTCAATCGCTCGAATGCGGGACCGTCATCGCCTTGTCCTGTGACCTCATGTCTGCCGCTACCCAATGTGGGCGACGCATCGGGCACGTACACTGTGACGCCGGATGCGGCGGTCCTTGTCGGCATTGCAACGAGCGCACTGACTTCGTTCCCCGTGCGCGCCGTTTTCACGCCTCTATTGGGCACCACCGATACATGGGCTTCCGACCAAGGACTTCCCATGGACACCCTTTTCTCAGCGTCGCGCCTTGTCCCGGTCGACACGTCGGATACACCAGAATTGCTTTATCGCACTTCGCTTCCGTCGGCGCGATACCAGCGCGCGCTGTACCCTGAGCCGCCGTACGACGAGGCGCTGCCGCCGGTGCTCAACACTGTGCGTGTTGGGACGCAGTTTACCGATTCGTTCATGCTTGGTGGTAGCGGCACACAGCTCGACGATCCAACTGGCGATACGCGCACCGCCACCGTTTCGCGCCATGCTGGGCTCGAGGGGTGGCACGTGTGGCTTGCCGACATGGCAACGTCGAACGAGCAGCGGATCTCGCCCTTGCGGACGCTGCACGGCAGCTCATCGACGGTACGGCTCGACACCATCGGGCAGAGCCAGGCCGACAACCCTGCGCTTCGCGAAGGCGTAGAAGTGATTGTTGCACCCCCTGACAATTGGGCTGCCGTACCTCGCTTCGTTAGTCCTCTCATTGGCGGTGCGGGCCTCAACATCGACTACCCACCGTTGCCGGCGCCCACATCGATCGCCGGCGTTGTCGCGAATGCAACGGGCGATGTTCTCACAGGCATTGCGGCCAGGCTCTTGTTCGCGAGCGAATCGATACGCTTGGTTGACGGGAGTTTGCAGCCGCTCTTGAGGTACGAGACGGGGTTGTCGACCGACGATTCGGGTCGCTTCGTGACCGTGCTGCCGCCAGGTGTCTACGACATTACGATCGAGCCAGCCGAAGGCACCGGCTTTGGCAAGGTGATGCAAGCCGACGTCGACATTGCACCGGGTGCTGCGCTAACGCTCGCACCACCGACGCGCACGCTGGTTTCTGGGCGTGCCATCTCGAGCGATGGGCGGCCCGTCGCGCAGGCCGAAGTCCTGGCCGATCCGTTCGCCGATCCGTCGTTCGATGGGCAAAACGTGTTGCCGCGCCCGGCGCGAACGCACACCGCCGACGACGGAAGCTTTCAGATGGAGCTCGATCAGGGGCCATACGCAATCAGCGTTGCGCCGCAGCGGACGACCGGCTTCCCGCGTCTTGTGACAATCCAAAAAGTGGTTGGCGACGCGCAAGATCTTGGCACGCTGCCGGTCCCATTGCCGGTGCGCCTGTCGTTCACCGTGAAGGGGCCCGCGTTCAAGGCGCCATCTGCGAGCAGTGCACCGGTGACCGCTGTGGAAGGCGCCATCGTGCGGATTTTTGCGGTGCCCGTTGGCGGTAGCCGCGCCGTGGAGATTGGTATGGCCATGACCAACAGCCAAGGGGCGTGCGAGATCCCGCTTGCCGATCAGCCACACTAGCCCGCTTTCGATTTGACGCGATCTCTTCGTTGGCGGCTGCGGTGCCTGCGCACGTAGGGGAAACTACGCTTACGCGGGCTCCTCGCCGCCGCCTCGATCTCGCGTCAACTTGAAAGCGGGACGAATTGCGTCAAATCGCCAAACTTGCATCCAATGCCATTTTGAAGAGTTGAGCCTCCTCGTCGCGGCCTGCATCGCGCGCTTGGCGCTCGAGTTCGCCTAGGACTTGACGGTGTTTTGGTAAGAGCTCTTGCCGGCGCTCGGCAGGCGCATCTTCGATGCGCGCCGAAAGAAGTGCGAGAAGCTCCATGCTGCGGCCAAGTTTTGAGAGAAGCATGGCGAGCTCGTCGATGACCAAGTCGTTCGTTGGATCGGCCTGTACCGCGCGTGTGAGTACATCGATGCGCTCTTCGGCTCTCTCCTCGTCGAGTGGCTCCGCGCGAGCAGGTGTGGGCGGTGCGGGTGGTGGTGGCGTGTCTGCGAGTTGAGGGTCTGCACGCTCCGCGATGCGTGCGCCCAAATCTTTGTAAAGTGCAAGTAATGTCTCGTCGTGCGGTGCAATGGCGATTGCAACCCTAGCGTGCTCGTGAGCCGCACGTAGCTCTCCGCGATTCGACTCATAGGTTGCAGCTTCGACGAGCCATGGCAAGGCTGACGGATCGCGACCGCTTCGCTCGCGCATTCGTGCAAAGGCGAGCGAGGCGCCCGCAAAGTCACCAAGAATCGCACGAAAGCGTCCTTCGAGGCCGCGCCCAGCAATGGCCTCGGGACTGTCGTCAGCAATTGCAGCAAGGCGTGCAATGGCTGCGGGTCTGTCGCCAAGCTCGTTGCCAAGAATGCGCCCGAGTTCGAGATTCATCCACTCCGTTGGCTCCATGCGACCATTCGCGATTTCGGTGGCGCGCGCGAGCAAGGCCGATCCGCGGGCAGCGCGTCCTTCGCGAGCAAGCGCCAAGCCGAGGCCGGCGAGCGCCGAAGGATCGTCGGGCCGATAGAGCAGCGCGCGTTCGTAAAGATCTGCGGCAGCGGTCCCAAAGCCGGCGACTCGGTACATGTCCGCGCCACGACGAAGAACTTGTTCGCGCTCGAAACGGCCTAGCGCAAGGGCCTCGAGCTCTTGAAGGTCGGCGCGCGCATCGGCAAAGTGGCGGGCCAAGAGGCGACGCCGAGCGCGCTCCCAACGAATCTCGGCGATTCGGGGTGCACGCGCAACGGCCGCGTCAAGCAAGCGGATGGCGTCGAGCGTGTCTTCGGCTGCATTCGCAGCAGCCGCAAACGTGAGGGCACTGACGACGCGGGCTTGCTCTCGCTCGGCGGAGTGAATCAGCTCCGCGATCGCAGAGGTAACGTTGCCGGTTTCGAGCAGCAGCGCGCCGTCGAGCGTTCCGCGCGGAGCGGGTTCGCCGTCGGCTTCGCGCAGCGTTGCGAGAGCGGCTTCGGCCCGATTTCCGGAGATCGCGTCGATCTCCGCGATGCGGCGGGAAACGCGAGGGTGCCTGGGAGCCCGTTCGAGGGCGGCAAGGTCGAAGGTGCGTGCGCGTTCGAGATTCCCAGCGAAGCGCGCGTCATCGCCCTGACGCACGAGCATTGCGGATTCGAGGGCGAGGGTGGCTTCCGCGTCGATTTCGATTGGGGCATTGCTGCGCGTGAAGGCGAAGGTAAGCACACCGCTGGCATTGCCTGAGGCCGAGAGCGTTATCCCGTTTGCATCTGGGGCGCGCAACCCTGCATCAGGCAACAGATGCCTCGTCAGCGTGGCAGCTGGGTGTTCGAGGACGAACCGCGAACCTTCTCGCTTTGCCATTTTGCCGACAAGCGCCGCCACCGCATGCATCGCCAGGGTGGTCGCCACATTGGGAAGGTTCGCGCCGCGTGCATCATGCACGACGAGCACGAGGTTCTCGCCAAGCGTCGTGATGGCAATCTCGAAGGCTAGCGCAGCAAGGTGCGTGGTCGACTTCGCCGAGCCCGCGGTCGTACGTTCGAAGACTGTAACGGTTCCGCCGAGGCGACGCGCATCGATGCGGATCGCTGTGGGCCCAGGCGCGAGGAGCCCGTGCAAGCGTGGCTCGGCCCAACGCACAAGCTTGCGTGTGTCGAGCTCGATGGTCGTTCGTTCAAGCTCGCCTCGTTTGTGTCGAAACTTCGCGACGCCGCCCGTGACGTCGAACGGAAAGCGCACGCGAGGCAGGCGCACGACGAGCTCGGTGATGTCAAGGCACCCGAGAGGAGCAGGTCCGGCAAGCTCGATGCCGAGGCCGTCTTTGCCAATGGCGAGCCGCAGCGCAGGGCTTGGGCCGTCGTCTTCCGCCTGGCCGGCCTGGCCCGCGGGAACACCGAACAGAGGATCTGGGCGGCTCACACTCTGATCGTATCAAAGAACCGTCGAAGACCGCTCGACACCACGCATTGTCCTTGGGTAGACCTTCGCTGATGCCGAGCCGCGACGTCGCATCGACCGATCGAGTGCTCGGTCCCAACTCGCCTCTCGCGCGCCGCCTCAAGGGCTACGAACTGCGCGAAGGGCAGCTCGCCATGGCCCGCGCCGTACAGTCCGCCCTCGATCACGACAAGCACCTGTTCGTCGAGGCAGGCACCGGCACGGGCAAAACGCTTGCGTACCTCGTTCCCGCGGTTCTAAGCGGTCGCAAGATTATTATTTCAACGGCAACGCACGCTCTTCAAGAGCAGATCTTTGAAAAAGACTTGCCGCTCGTGCGCGGCGTGCTTGCCGAGCACGGTGTCGAATTTCGCGCTGCCTTAATGAAGGGATTATCAAACTACCTTTGCAGGCGCCGGTTGGGCGAGCGGCTTCGAAGCGGTGAGCCTGTGCCCTCCGATCTCGCGAATGTAGCGCAATGGGCGCTCGAAACGCGCACCGGGGACAAAGCCGAACTCACGGCTCTCGAGGAGAACGCGCAGTCCTGGCGCGACGTTGCGTCCGCAACGGAGACGCGGGTAGGTGCGGAATGCAAATATTTCGACGAGTGCTTCGTGACGCGAATGCGTCGCGTGGCGGAGCAAGCAGACATTATCGTCGTCAATCACCACCTTTTTTTTGCCGATCTGGCGCTGCGCACAGGCAAGGGCGCGGGCTACGCCGGTGCCATTCCCGCCTGCGATGCCGTCATTTTCGACGAGGCCCACCAAGTTGAGGCCATTGCCACGGATTTTTTTGGTGTACGGATCTCGACGGCGCAACTCGATGCGCTGAGCCGCGACGCACGCCGCGCGATCGCCGCAGCCAAGATCCTCGACTCGACATCCATGCACCTCGTCGATCAGCTCGAGCTCGCGTGCCATGAGTTTTTTCGCACATGGCGCACGTCGCAAGATGTCGTGCGTTCTGAACGTGCGGCCTCGAGCCGGCGGGCAGGCGAGAGCCGGCGCAATCTGACCGCCGCAGACTGGACTGCCGAGCGCCTCGATGCGACGAGCCGATTGGGCAGCGTGCTCGAGGCGATGGGTGCCTTTGCCGCTGCCCATGATCGCGACGACGCGGTTGCGATTCTCGCGCGGCGCATCACGGATCTGCGTGCAGGTCTTGGGCGCATTTTTGCGTCGGCCAACGACGAGCCAAGGCATTGGGAGGTCGATCCTGAGGCCAAGGCTAGTGACTCGTCCCATGCACTGGCTGACGGGCTCGCACGCGACGTCGTATGGATCGACATGCGCGAGCGCTCTGTGTCGCTTGGTGCAAGCCCCATTGATCTTGGTTCAACCTTGCGCGAGCGATTGTTCGATCGCATGGCGAGCGTGGTGTGTACCAGTGCAACGCTTGCAACGGCTACGCATGCTGGGCCAAGCTTTCACTTTGCCAAGAGTCGCCTTGGTGCACCATCGGATACGAACGAGCTCGTCGTACCATCGCCGTTCGACTTTGCTTCGCGCGTGGCGCTCTACGTTGCGGTCGATCTCCCAGAGCCGCACGATTCAAGCTTTGAAGACGCGTGCGCCCGTCGTGTTGCCGAACTTTCGGCGATCACCGGTGGCGGCGCTTTCGTTCTTTGCACGAGCAACCGCGCGATGCGTCGAGTGCACGAACAACTTCGCGCCGCGGCTTCAATGGAGGGCCCGCTCTTGGTTCAAGGCGAAGCGCCGAAGCACATTTTGCTCGACAAGTTTCGTGCGTCGGGGAGCGCTGTGCTCGTTGCGACCATGAGCTTCTGGGAAGGAGTCGACGTGCCTGGTCGTGCGCTTCGTCTCGTTGTCATCGACAAGATCCCATTCGCGGTGCCAACCGATCCGATCGTTTTAGCGCGCTCGGAACGCATTGAGGCCGAGGGTGGAAATGCCTTCACCCAGTACTCGGTGCCGAGCGCTGCGATCACGCTCAAGCAAGGTTTCGGACGCCTCATTCGCACGAAGAAAGACGCAGGCGTGGTGGCACTGCTCGATCGCAGGGCAGTATGTCGTGGTTATGGTCGCCTTTTGCTCGCGAGCTTGCCGCCAGCAAAAAGACTTGGCTCGCTCGATGAGGTTCGCTCGTTCTGGCATGCGGTGGATGTGGCAGCCGAAGGTGCGGAAGCAAAATGACTCTGATTGCGCATCAATCAGTGCTCTAGTTGCGGGCTCAACACCAAGGAAGGAACTTGCCATGAGCGAGATTACCGCTGTCATCGCCCGGGAAATTCTTGATTCACGCGGAAACCCGACGGTCGAAGTCGAGGTGCAAACCACCAGTGGTCACGGCCGCGCGGCCGTTCCAAGTGGCGCCTCCACGGGCGAACACGAGGCCATCGAGTTGCGCGACGGTGACAAGAAGCGCTTTTTGGGCAAGGGCGTGCAAAAAGCAGTCGAAAACGTCAACCGCACGCTCGGTCCAAGCGTGATCGGCACCGATTCGTTCGATCAGGCCGAAGTCGATCGTCTGCTTCGCGACGCCGACGGCACGCCAAACAAAGCCAAACTTGGCGCAAACGCCATTCTCGGCGTGTCCATGGCTGTTGCGCGGGCAGCAGCCGACGTGCTTGGCGTATCGCTCTTCCGCTACCTTGGTGGCGCGAACGCGCGCGTTTTGCCAACGCCGCTGATGAACGTCATCAACGGCGGTGCCCACGCCGACAACGGCCTCGAGATTCAGGAGTTCATGATCGTGCCGGCGGGCGTTGCGTCGTATCCAGACGCGCTCCGCGCTGGAGCCGAGATTTTTGCGACCCTGAAGAAGAACTTGAAAGACAAAGGGCTCACCACGGCAGTCGGCGACGAAGGCGGCTTTGCTCCGCGCCTCGGCTCGAACGAGCAAGCCGTTGCTACGCTCGTGAAGGCCATTGAAGATGCAGGGTACAAGCCCGGCAAGGACGTTTTTCTTGCTCTCGACTGCGCCGCAAGCGAATTTTATGACAAGAAAGATGCAAAATACACATTCGACAAGAAATCGGTCACCGGCGCCGAGCTCGTCGCGATCTACGAGAAGCTTTGTCAAACCTATCCCATCGTGTCGATCGAAGACGGATGCGCCGAAGACGACTGGAACACCTGGAAGCTCTTGACCGACACGATCGGCAAGAAGGTGCAGCTCGTTGGCGACGATTTGTTCGTGACGAACGTGGAGCGCCTCAAGCGCGGAATCGACGGTGGCTACGCGAACGCCATTCTCATCAAGCTCAATCAAATCGGCACGCTCACCGAAACGTTCGACGCGATTCGAATGGCAACGGAAGCTGGGTACCGCAGCATCATCAGCCATCGCTCGGGCGAGACCGAAGACACGTTCATCGCCGATTTGGCGGTTGCCACCAACGCGGGGCAAATCAAAACGGGAAGCATGTCGAGATCGGATCGCGTGGCGAAGTATAACGAGCTACTCCGCATCGATTTCGAGCTCGGCACGGGTGCTGTGTATGCCGGGCGGCGTCCATTTTTGCGCGCGTAGCGCGGTGAGGTCGCGATGAATCGCGCCCTATAAAAACCAACCAAACGCATTCGCAAGGGCGCAGCATGCTGCGCCCCTACAGACCCAGAACAACGGCGCATTCAACATAATGACGGGCCACGTCCATCGACACCATCGATGCATTTGTGATCATGCCGCACCCACTACGATGATGCTGTGGGCCGGTAGGGGCGCAGCATGCTGCGCCCTCAAAATTGTCGGTGGCCCGAGGCTCATGGGGCATATCGCAGTAGCCTGTGGATAACCTCTGAACAAATTGTCGCTGGCTTCTTGGCTAACCCTGAACAAAAGTAATGTTCACGGATGTTTATCGTTGTGGCCTTTTGAAAAGGAGATTTAAGACCGCATATTACTAGATGGAGTAGGTGCATTTCGCTAGACACCACTACATCTTGTGGGTTAGACCGCTTGTTCAGTTGTTGTTCAGTGGGTGCAACTGCAGCAGCGGAGGCAATTGAAATGGCTATGTCAATGCAGTCGAACGGGGCTGCTCCTCGTCATCAAAGGTCGCAAGTCAAAGCCGTCATTGAAACGAAGCCCACTGCAACGAAGTGCACCGAAATGAAGAAGGTTGCGGCTGGTGGCACAACGCACGGGCTCATCGTGAAGCGGGTCAACACCCGTGTTGGTGTCGACCCGCTCGACCACGGTGCTGTTTACGAACGCCGATCGAGCATCATCACGAATCCGGACGGCTCGATCGTTTTCAAGATGGAAGGTGCCGAGATCCCATCTTCGTGGAGCCAGCTCGCGACCGACATCGTCATTTCAAAGTACTTCCGCAAGGCCGGTCTTTTTGGCGATCCAAAGCAGGGCGAAAAGAGCGTTCGTCAGGTTGTTCACCGCATTGCTCGCACGATCCGCAGTGCAGGCGACAGATTCGGTGGCTACTTCGCATCGAAGCACGATGCCGATGCATTCGAAGCCGAGCTTTCGTATCTCATGGTCCACCAGATCGGTGCGTTCAATTCGCCAGTCTGGTTCAATTGCGGTCTTTGGGACGAGTACGGCATTGTCGGCTCAGGCGGCAACTGGGCGGTTGCTATCGAACCCACGAAACTCGGACGAAAAGGCTCCCCAAGAGAGCAAGGGCACGAGCGAAACGAAAGGCGAGACGAAGCCAAGGTTATCGAGACAACGAATGCCTACGAGCGGCCGCAGTGCTCGGCATGCTTCATCCAGGCTGTGAACGACGACCTCATGGCGATCTACGAGCTCGTGAAAAGCGAGGCTCGTCTCTTCAAATATGGTTCGGGCACTGGCTCGAACTTCAGCGCTATCCGTGGCAAGCAGGAAAAGCTTTCCGGTGGCGGCACATCGAGCGGCCTTATGAGTTTCCTCGAAGTGCTCGACCGCGCTGCCGGCGCGACCAAGTCCGGAGGCACCACGCGGCGCGCCGCGAAGATGGTCTGCCTCGATATGGATCACCCAGAGATCGCCGATTTCATCAACTGGAAAGTGCGCGAAGAGAAGAAGGCTCTTGCGCTCATTGCAGCCGGCTACTCGAGCGACTTCAACGGCGAGGCGTACCACACCGTCAGCGGCCAGAACTCGAACAATTCGATTCGCGTGACCGACGAGTTCATGAAGGCAGTCGTTGCTGGCGGCAAGTGGCAGACAATCATGCGCACCACCGGCGAAGTGTGCAGCACCTACGAGGCGAAAGATTTATGGAACCAAGTGGCGAGCGCGGCGTGGCACTGCGCCGACCCGGGGATGCAATACAATTCGACGATCAACCGGTGGCATACATGCCCAAACTCCGGAAAGATCAACGCGTCGAACCCGTGTTCTGAGTACATGTTTTTGGACGACACGGCGTGCAACCTGGCGTCGATCAACCTCACCAAGTTCCTTTGCGAAGACGAGTCTGGCAACCTTTCCTTCGACGTTGACGGCTTTCGCCATGCGTGCCGCATTTTCTTTATTGCGCAGGAAATCCTTGTCGATCTTTCGAGTTATCCAACGAAAGACATCGCAAAAAATAGCCACGATTACCGCGCGGTCGGCCTTGGCTACGCGAACCTTGGTTCCATGCTCATGCAGATGGGCGTGCCGTACGACTCCGACGAGGCTCGCGCGATTGCCGCTGCCCTGACATCCATCATGTGTGGGCATGCATACAAAACAAGCGCTGAAATAGCGGCGAGCAAAGGGCCATTTAACCGCTTTGCGAACAACCGCGAGCCAATGCTTCGCGTGATGAACATGCACCGCGATGCGACCTACCAAATCGATCGCGACAAGTGCCCTTCAGCGCTTTACAAAGCCGCGTGCGAGGACTGGGACAATGCAACTCTTTTTGGCGAGCAGCACGGGTTTCGCAATGCGCAGGCAACCGTGCTCGCGCCCACGGGCACCATCGGCCTTTTGATGGACTGCGACACAACGGGTGTCGAGCCCGACTTCGCACTTGTAAAATACAAGAAGTTGGCCGGCGGCGGATACTTCAAGATTGTCAACCAGTCGGTGCCGGCAGCGCTGAAAAAGCTTGGCTACGGCGCACGCGAGATCCAAGAAATCGTCGCGTACGTCACGGGAACGAACACACTGCTTGCAGCACCAAACGTCAACCGTCGCTCGCTCAAGGAACGCGGCCTGGGCGATGCCGAGCTCATGAAAGCCGAAGCGGTGCTTCCAAGCATTTTCGAGCTCGATCAGGCATTTGCGCCATGGGTCATCGGCGAGCAAGCGTACGAACGCCTTGGCATCACCAACGAAATGCGCAGTGTAAAGGGCTTTGGTTTCCTCGAGCACCTCGGCTTCACGCGCCACGACATCGAACAGGCACAAGACACGATCATCGGTCGCATGACGATCGAAGGCGCGCCTTACCTCAAAGTCTCGCATTATCCGGTGTTCGATTGCGCGAATCGTTGCGGCAAGATTGGTCAGCGATTCCTTGCTCCGATGAGCCACATCAAGATGATGGCGGCGGTTCAGCCTTTTCTTTCAGGCGCCATTTCGAAGACCGTCAATCTGCCGAACGAAGCGACAGTGCAAGAAGTTGCCGAAATCTACGAAGAAGGCTGGCGTCTCGGTCTCAAGGCGGTTGCGATCTACCGCGATGGGTGCAAGGCCTCGCAGCCGCTTTCGACGACCTCCAACGCCAAAGAAGCCGAAGCTCAAGAAAACAAGGCGGCCCCGGAAAACAAGGCTGCCCAAGAAAATAGGGCTGCCAGGGCAGATGCAGAAGACAAGTCTTCAGATACCGAGATGCCGGGTCTTGCGCCCATTCCGAAAACGAACGCCCCGCAGGACCCAACGCAGCTGACGCTAGGCCTTGTTCCGCCCTACGCGCCGTACGCGAACAGTGGCTCGCGCCCTGCGGGTTTGCGCATTCGGTTGCCGAAGAAGCGTGTAGGCTTCACGCAAGAAGCACGCGTGGGTGGCCACAAGATCTTCCTCCGTACCGGCCAGTACGAAGACGGTACGCTGGGCGAAATCTTCATCGACATGCACAAAGAGGGCGCTGCATTCCGCTCGATGATGAACTGCTTTGCAATGAGCGTGTCGATTGGCCTGCAGTACGGCGTGCCGCTACAAACGTACGTCGACCAGTTCACCTTTACCCGCTTCGAGCCGCAGGGCATGGTTGAGGGGCACCCCTACGTGAAAATGGCGACATCCATCGTCGACTATCTCTTTCGCACGTTGGGTGTGGAATATCTGGGCCGCTACGACCTTGCCCACATCAAGCCAGAGGGCGAAGAGGCCATCGTGCATGTTGGTTTTCTTGGCGGCTTTGGTGGCGGCGCCAATGAAGATCGCGCGCCCAATCGCGCGTCCGATCGCATGATTGATTCGGAGCCTCCGGCATCGCTCGGATACACGAAGGAAGCGGTCGCGCGCTCTTCGGTCGAGGCTGAATCGTTCGAACCGGGCGCTCGGCCAGAAGAGCAACACAAGACGCAGAACAAGCCTGCGCCCAATGCACGTGCCAATACGCTTGATGGCGCACGTGATGCGGTGCACGAGCATGCTCGGGCGGCCTCACCGCTCGATGCACAGCTCGACGCGATGATGGGCGATGCTCCCGTGTGCGATGTTTGCGGTCACATCACGGTCCGCAACGGTGCATGTTACAAGTGCCTCAACTGCGGGAATTCGATGGGTTGCTCGTAAAGCTGACCAGAACGGCAGGGAGCGCAGCATCCTGCGCTCCTACAGATATGCGTTTTGTTGGTTGTATGTAGGGCACCCCGTGTCTGCCCCGCCTTGAGATCACGTTCAATCAAAAAACGACTGTCACAACATGGGTCCCTCGTGCGTTGTCCCCACGAACGCAACGAAAACCAAGAGGAGGATTCCATGCCGCGACAAGCCCTGGCGCCGGACCTCACGAATGATCCGGACTAACGGCGTAATTATTATCATAATACGTGTGCCCACAGCGCAGCGTGTGCGTATCACCAGCGGAATTTCAAATTCAGTGTAACTGGTTACGCTGTAATTGACGAAAATTTCGATTGTCGGGACCTACAGCGCAACTCCGTTGCACTGAATTTTAAAGTCCAATGGCGATGCGCACACGTCGCACTCCGTTGAGCCCGAAGGCCGTGGTTCTCGAAAGAAGCGGAGCGTGAGCCACGGATTTCGGGCTCAACGCAAGTGAGCGCCGCCATATTTTGCCCTTCTGAGATGACTCCCCGACTTAAAACCAAATTAGAGACTCGGTCGATTGGAAAAGAAGATGGAGTGCCTCGAAAACTCGTAGATCAATTGTTTGATTGAAAGGAGGAATAGCAGTCATGCAAAGTGAAATCAGCTGGCCCACCGTGGCCATGGTTGCAGTGATCGCGGCGATGATCGTCGCGATGGTCAAGCTGGATGTGTCGGCGACAACGATTGCTGCGTTTTCTGCGGCTGGTGTGGCGATTGCCGGTGCGATGCGTGGAATGTACCAGACGCGACCGCATAAGGGATCGCCATCTTCGAAGCCGAAGGCGCAGATCCATCCACCTCCGCTGCCGATCCTCGTGCTTCTTGGCGTGTTCGGCTTCGGCTGTTCGAGCACGATTACGCCTTACATTAGCGCATACGAGGCGTATCTCGTGCAGCAATTGAAGTGCGTCGATGAAGCGACGACTCTCGCCGAAGCGCACGAGTGTCGCGCGAAGGTGCGTGACGATTGGGCCGTCGACGCGGGCGCAGCTGGCGCAGATGGAGGTGGGCCATGATTCCGGTCGCCATCATTGAGGGGATCGCACGTCTGCTCGGCGACATCCAGGCAGGCAAGATCGGCGGGTCAGGAGATGCCGCGCGCAAACTCGTGGGGCTCGGTCTCGATTTGGTCCCCGTCGAGGAGCTGCGGAATTACCTCACCGAAGAGGACATGCAACGTGCAGAGCGGATCGCGGACACGCTCGAACACGAGAAGTTTGGCAATGAACCGTGAAATCTTTGATTCGAAGCTGCTTAGATGAAATAAAATATTCTTATAACACTGAAAACCGATTGAAAGGATAAAAGGTAAGAACATGGCAACTCTACAAAGTTTTATCAACTATATGGTCAATATGTGCAATGATAACAGCTATGGCTACAAGTTCGGCGGCTGGGGACCCAAGGATTACGATTGCGCCAGTTCAATCATTACAAGCCTTAAAAATACTGGCTTTGCTGTTGGTGGGGCGACATACACAGGCAATATGTCTGCAAATTTGACGGCTCATGGTTGGCAAAGAATCAACAGTGGCACAATTAATCTATCAAGCTCTGCCTCTTTGAAAGCGGGAGACATCCTGCTGAATGAGGCCGATCATACGGCGCTCTACGTTGGAAACAATCAGCTTGCGGAGTTCTCGAGCGATTACGATGGCAAGTCAGGCGACTCGAGTGGAAAGGAAGCGTGGGTACACGGGTATTACAACTTTCCTTGGAACTGCATACTGAGATATAATACCACAGTTGATCAGACGGTAATCAATTTCTACTATTCCGTCAGGGCCGGTGGCACCGTTTACCCGGAGGTACACAACCTGGCGGATTTTGCTGGAGTGCAGGGTAAATCCATCACGGACGTGGCCATTCGGGTGGATAAAGGCACGGTCAAATACCGCGTTCATGTCATGGGATCTGGGTGGCTTCCCTACGTTACCGGATGCAATTGGAAGGATGGCAACAACGGATATGCCGGCGACGCGAAGGTCATCGACGCCATCGAGGTGAATTACACTCCTCCAAGCGGTGTCAAACAGAGAGCGCAGTATCGGGTATCTCCTGTCAACGGCAATTACTACCCGTGGCAGTATAACGCTGAGAAAACCAATGGCCAAGACGGCTACGCCGGGGCGATTGGTCATCCCATGGACCGGTTCCAACTGCAAGGGTGCACTTGAATAGAAGGAACGCTGAACGTAGCCCCGGAACTATTTGTTCCGGGGCTATTTCTTAATATATCTTCGCGTAGAAACCTCGAGGGATTCCATGACAAAACAAGCACGTGCGCCGGAATCCACCATCCAAGAGAGCTCGGGAGGCCGCCTGGCGGCAACCGATGGCCGCGTCCTGCCACTGAAAGAAACACGCCTGACGGTCGATGCCAAGGGCGGGATCGCACGGACGACATTGCAGCAGACGTTCGCCAATCCCCATGCCGAGCCCTTGGCCGTGACCTATCTCTTGCCGCTTCCGGCGGATGGCGCGGTGAGCGGTTTCGCCTTCCGCATCGGCGAGCGTCGGATCTGCGGAGAAATCGATTGCAAGCAAGCCGCCCGCGAGCGCTACGAGCAGGCATTGAGCGAAGGCCGGAGC
This sequence comes from Polyangiaceae bacterium, assembly GCA_009780955.1. Classification (GTDB taxonomy): domain Bacteria; phylum Myxococcota_A; class Polyangia; order Polyangiales; family Polyangiaceae; genus Labilithrix. Next base: position 26,656 of record WQZB01000016.1, read on the forward strand.
GTGGCGCTGCTGGAGCAGGATCGCTCGAGCCTCTTCACGCAGGAGATTGGCAACATTCCGCCTCACACGGAAGTCGTGGCGGAGATTGCCATCGATCAGCGACTTGCTTGGCTCTCCGAAGGAGCCTGGGAGCTGCGATTTCCCACAACCGTCGCTCCGCGCTACCAAGGCGCGCCTGGGCGCGTTGCCGACGCCAAAGAGCTCAACGTCCCCATCAGCGGAACGCGGCTCGCAGCGCGAATGCACGTGGACGTGATCGTGCGCGACGCGCTGGCTGGAGGGGGTCGCGCCGAGTCGTCGTCGCACGCGATGCGGTTTCGCGCGGAGGCGGGCGCGATGCGTGGCAGTCTCGATGCAGGAAATGGAGCACCGCTGGATCGCGATCTCGTCGTGCGCTGGTCCGTGGCCCAACCGGAGGTTGGGATCTCGCTCGTCACTTCGTGGCCCAAGGCGAGCGAAAAAAACTCGCACTTCGCGTTCGGGTTGCTGACGATCGTCCCACCTCGTCCCCAGAGCCAGACGCACATCGTCTCGCGCGATCTCATCGTGCTGATCGACACCTCCGGTTCCATGCGCGGTGAGCCGCTGGAGCAGGCCAAGCGCATCGTCGGTGTACTCATCGACTCGCTCGACGCTCGCGATCATCTCGAACTGATTGCGTTTTCGAGCTCCGCGCATCGCTTCAACGCCGAGCCCGCGTTGGCCACACAAGAACGGAAGCACGAGGCGCAAGCCTGGCTTCAGGAGCTTCGGGCCAGTGGTGGCACCGAGATGACCGATGCGCTCCTCGATGCGCTCACGCCGCTATGCTCGGAAGCTCAGCGTCAGGTAATCCTCGTCACCGATGGCTTCATCGGCTTCGAGAGCGAAGTCGTCGCTTCCATCCTAACCAAGCTCCCGCAGCGTTCGCGCTTGCACACCGTGGGCGTTGGCTCCGCGGTAAACCGGTCGCTCACCGCGCCCGCAGCACGTGCAGGGCGCGGCCTGGAGGTTGTGGTCGGTCTTGGCGAAGATTCGGAACGCGCCGCGCGACGGCTGTTGGCGCGCACCGAGAGGCCACTCGTCACTGACATGGTCGCCGAGGGAACCGCGCTGATCGAGTACGCTCCGCGGCGGCTCCCAGATCTTTTCTCCGGAGCTCCGGTGCTGGTTGGCATCAAGCTTCGACCCGAGGGAGGCACGCTCGAAGTGAAGGGGTGGTGCGTCGATGGAATCTTTTCGCATCGCATCGACGTGCCGCCCATCGAACGTGGCACCGCCGACGGCGCGGTTGTGGCGCTCTTCGCACGCGAGCAGATCGAAGATCTGGAGATGAGTCTGGCTGGCGGGGTGTTGAGCGAGGAGATCAATCCGCAGATCGAGCGGCTCGGCGTGGAGTTTCAAATCAGCACCAGGCTCACGTCTTGGATCGCCATCAGCACGGAAAAAGATGTCGATACCCAGTCATCCGTACGCCGGGAGATCATGCCTCACGAGGCTCCGTTTGGTACGAGCGTGGAGTCCTTCGGGCTGCGCCAAGAAGAAGTTCCAGCGTACCGGGCGGTCATTCCTTACAAAGTCATCCACTCGGTCGATGGCATCGAGCATTACGACAACAAGCTACCGAAACGGTGGCTCTTCACCTTATACGGCGCCATCGCTTTTTCTGCTGTCTACTTGTTTTCGTATCATTTATTCAGCTTCTTCAATCACCCGTTCGGCGCCGACACAGCGGACCAGAACGTGGCGGTGGCCAAGCACGATAGTGGTGGTGGCGACGGCCCGGTGACGGTCGAGTCGCTGATCGCGGCCTCGAAAGACCCGGCCACGGTCGATCAAGGCAAGCAAATCTTCCAGCAAAACTGCGTTGCTTGCCATGCCGCAAATGGTGGCGGTGGTTTTGGTCCGAATCTCACCGACGACTACTGGCTGCATGGTGGTGCGCCCGACAAAATCTACAACAGCATCTTTCACGGTGTGGTTCACGGTGCGGTCAAAAAGGGCATGCAAGCGTGGGGTCCAGTGCTTGGTCCAGACCAGATCAAAGCCGTGACCGCGTATGTCTATACGTTGCACGGAACCAATGTTCCGGGGGGCAAGGCCCCACAAGGAGAGCGCGATCCCGAGCAGTGAGTTCGCTTAGAGTTAGAGCGCGCATGGCGGACTTAGATTACTACCTGTCAGACATCGCTGCCGGTGACGCCCGGGCCTTCGGGGACTGGGTCGCTCGTGCCGAGCTCGAGCTCCGCGATTCGCTCCGGTCGTTTGCGACCGCGGTCGATGTCGAGGCGGTGCTTCAGGAGGCGCTCTTGCGGGTGTGGCAAGTGGCGCCGCGGGTTACGCCGGACGGCAAACCCAACGCGCTCCTCCGGCTCGCAGTTCGGATCGCACGGAACGAGGCGCTGAGTGAGGCCCGGAGACTGCGCACCGTTCATCTCGAGCCGGAAGCTCTGGAACAGGCGCTGTTGAAGGCCATAAACGTTCAACCCACTTCGGATCCGCTCTTGCGAAAGCGCATCGAAGAGTGTCTCGAAAAGCTTCCGCCGCAGCCTTCGGCGGCGCTTGCGCAGCGGCTGAAGGATGGAGGTGCGGAGCCCGACGCGGTCTTGGCAACGCGTGTTGGCATGCAGCCCAACACGTTCTTACAGAACGTAACGAGGGCAAGAAAGTTGATGATCGACTGCCTGAAAAAATCCGGAGTAGATTTGGAGGTGGAACGATCATGACCGACGAGAGCGAGCACGACGAGCGCGAGGCACTGATCGAGGCCGCGGCCGGTGCGTGGCGCGCTCGCGCACCCGACGGATCGGTGCAAACGCATCCGGCGTGGCATGATCTCGACGCCGACGGCCGGTGCGACGCGTTCGAAGTGGCGCGGCAGATGCGAAGGCTCGAGGCGGCTGCGGATCCGGCGGGGTTGTCGACAACCGCAAAAGCCGTGTTGGCGAGAATCCAAAAACGCGCCCGATAGCGCATCGGCGCTATCCCAGATCTCGAACGAACTCGCGAACGACCTTGTGAAACGCCTTTGGGGTTTCGAGGTTGGGCAGGTGCCCGGCGTCGTCGAGAATCGCAAGCTTGGCGTTTGGAATCGCGTGTGCGAGCGCCTCGGCGGTTGCAACCGGCACAAGGGCGTCGTCGCGCCCATTCACAACGAGGACGGGCATGCGAATCGACGCGAGCGCGTCAGTCGAGTCTGCGCGATCACGAATGGCAACGAGCGATGATGCCATGGCGCTGGCGGAAGATTGCATGGCAAGAGCGTGCACTTGCCCAGCGACTTCGGGCTTGGTGTCGAGTGTTGTTTTCGACAGCAAGCGAGCTGTGAGCTCGTTGGCAACCGCGCTTTGCTCGCCAGCCTGCAAGCGTGCGATGTTCCGATCGCGAGCGCTGCGAGCCTCCATCGAATCAGTATCGGCGCGGGTGTCGACAAGCACGAGGCCACGCAAACGTGTCTTGTAGCGCCGCATCAACGACAGCGCGACGTAACCTCCCATTGAAATGCCCAAGACGACAACGCGATCGCGAATGCCTAAGGCATCGAGAAGCGATACGACATCGTCGGCCATGGCGTCGATGGACGGCTCGGTGGAGCTGTCGAATGGCATTGTGGTGCCGAAGCCACGCATGCTTGGCGCAATCGCGCGCATTGCATTCGACAGGAGATCAGCGTCGGCGCGAAACACCTCTGCGGAGAGTGGAAACGGATGCAAAAAAACGACCGTTATACCGTTGCCTTCGTCGATGAACGACATGCGAAGTCGTGATGTGGTGATCTCCATAGCTAGCTTGCGTAGGCTAAACCGTTTTTCGACTGTGCGCGCAAGCCCGAGCAAGGCGCTTTTGCATGGTGGGGCGGAGTCGCCAGCGAGGTGTGGCGCCGTTGTTTTTGCGGCTCGCGGGTTCCGCTTACGGAACGCGCGTTGCATAACCTCTGTGGCGCGTAAGGAGCACCTATGGTCGCGCGAACGTGGGGCTTGAACGATGGCAAGAATGACTTGGTCGAAAATCTGACGATCTACGATCAAACCTACGAGAGCTTTGGCGAGCAAGGGCTTGCCATGCCCACATACCTTCCCAAGCGCTACGAGCCTGACAGCGAATCGTTCGTAGTCGACATTGTTCTTCGCAGCGCTGATGAACCTCGCCGGAGCACGGAACGGATCAATTTCGACGAGTTCGTGGTTGCTGCCGCCGCGTCGGCTGGCGTTGGTGGTCAGCGGCGCGCGCACGGTGAACGCGACGAGCAGATCTACGACGAAGTGCTCGAGCGCCTATCGAATGACGCGACAATCGATGGTTCCGAGATCGAGATCATTCTCCACGACGGCGAGGTCACGCTGAGTGGAAGCGTTCCAAGGGCCGCTGATCGCGCGCGCGCCGAGGTCCTTGCCGATGGCGTTTTTGGCGTGGTCCGTGTGGTCAATCGCTTGCGGGTGGTTCCGTGGCGCATGTAGATCGGGCTGCAGCAGCGCGCCAAAAATGAGTACGCTCAGAACCCATGTTTCGTGGTGATACCGATGACAAAGCTCGCGCAGTGCAGCTCGACATCCTTCGGCGCTTGGGACCATCGGAGAGGGTGCGGATTGCAGCGGAGATGAGCGAGGACCTCCGGCGCATCGCCATTGAGGAAGAGATGCGGCGTCACCCTGAGCTGTCCGCAGCCGAGGCTCGGCAGGCTGTTCTCGACCGCATTTGGGGTCCCGAGCTCGCCGCGGCGGTTCGACGTGCACGAGCGGGGCGTAATGGGCAGTGAGGTCAGCGATCTGCTTGATCGCATCGCGCAGATCCTGGAAGCCGCCAAGATTCCTTTTATGGTTGCCGGATCGTTCGCAAGCACGGCGTACGGCTTGCCGCGGAGCACGCAGGATCTCGACCTGATCATCGATCCTCCGAGCGCCGCAGCGTTCGAGGCGCTGCTCGCGGCGATTCCAGCTGACAAGTATTACGTCGATGCAGACACCGCACGCGATGCACTGCGACGGCGTTCGATGTTCAACTTGATCGATCTCGCGTCGGGCTGGAAGGTTGATCTGATCCTCCGGAAGAACCGGGCGTTCAGCCGTACCGAGTTCGCGCGACGTACGAAGAAAAGCGTCCTCGGCGTATCTGTATTCATGGCGTCACCCGAGGACACGATCGTTGCGAAGCTCGAGTGGTCGAAGCAGGCGGGAGGCTCGGAACGCCAACGACGCGACGTTACCGGCATCCTTGCGAACGCGGCGGGCTCGCTCGACAGAGCCTACATTGAACGATGGGTGCACGACCTCGACCTCGCCGACGAATGGAAGGCGGTGCAGGAGTTATGAAGGGCCGCTGCACGATTTACTGATTGCGTGGCAACCGAACAAACCCGGGAACGCTGGCGGAGACTTCGTCGCGGTGAGTAGTGCTCTCAGGGGTTGCGAAGATCGAGGCACACCTCGGTTCGAGCACCCTTTGGGTTCTCGACGAGATCACTCGCGCCGCATGAATTTCACCTGTTCGGTATTCTTAGATAGTGTGCTTTTCGATGTATCGAGAAACGGCGTCAGAGGACACGCTGGTCATCATTACGAGAAACAACGCTCTCGGTGCATTTGATCGGGTTTCAGGCAGGCCAGCCTGGCAGTACATGTTCGGCCAGCTGGTGTCCGGTCGCTTCTGGATCAGGGACTGTGCGATCGAGAATGGATTCATCTATGCAATCGCCACAGGATCGCAAGAACGACCCGGTCTTTTTGCAGTTGCTGAAATCGTCTGTCTTGAATACGCAACGGGTTCTTTGCGATGGGGCCAGACGGACACCCTCAGCAATTTATGGCGGCATACCAAACTGAGAGTGGACGGGGCCCAAGTCTTCGTTGAGTACAAGTACTATACAGCCCCCGATGGCGACAGCTTATCCGACCGTCTGGAGTTCGGCGAGAGTGGGGGGGCGTTGGTATCTTGCACCCGTGGATCGCTCGTCGTCTATGATGCCGCCACAGGTCGTGCACTCTGGACTGACGCAAGCGGCGGCGTTGGTAAGCTCACGTTGCCCAGACGCGGGAGAGTCGCGTGAAACCTGACGACGAGGCTGCGTGACGACCGTTCGCTTTCAGGCCGGAGAGCTGACGTTCGAGTGGGACGCTGCCAAGGCGGCGACCAACAAGCGGAAGCACCGCGTCTCGTTCGAGGAGGCAGCGACTGCCTTCCTTGATCCACTGAGCCGGATTTTCGACGATCCAGATCATAGTCATGACGGGTGGCGGTTGCTGCTCGTGGGGGTCTCGGCCATGAGCCGCCTCTTGCTCGTGGTGCACGTTGAACGAGGAGATTCCATGCGGATCGTGAGCGCGCGCTTGGCAACGAAGCGGGAACGATTCAACCTGGAGACGGAGAGCTAGAGCGATGCGAAAAGAGTATGAGCTGAAAGGCGGCCGGCCGAACCCCTACGCCAAACGCATCGGAGCCGAGGGCCATGCGGCTGTCCTGGAGCGGTTCCTTCGGAGCGAGCACTTCGTGAAGGTGGACGACGACCTCATCGCTGCCTTCCCCGATGACGAGACGGTCAACGAAACGCTCCGTCTCGCCCTCAAGTTGAAGGGCGTTCTCGCCAAACCGAAGCGCTCGACCACAAAGTCTCGCTCCAAGAAGTCGGCATGAGCCGTCCAGCCGACATTGCCCATTTGGATCGGGTACGGAAACGAAGCGTGTGATGGATTCAAAGCCGGGTGGTTTCGAGTACTGGGTCAGCGACGAGCAACTCGCCACGTTCGCTCTTAGGAAGATGAACGGAGCGTGCTAATTTTTCGGCGTGTCAGCGGCGGAAGACTGGATGGCGGTCGTTGCCAAGATTCGCTTGACCGCGGACCCATTTCAGAGTCCGCACCTTGGGCGTCTCTACGAGCTCGCGCTCGCCGACGGTCCGAAGCTGCTTAGCAGCTTTCGAAGGCGGCTCGGCGACGAGCGTATCGTCGATCTCGTGCACGATCTCTTGGCTGCAAAGCTCGAAGCGATCGTTTCTGCCGACGAACCACGCGCGCTCTTCTGCACGGCCCTTCAGCGCAGGGCGATCTCATGGCTGCGTCGCGGGGATGCGTGCGTGGTCGAAGATCCGGCCAAGGAAACGGCATCGACCGATCGGACTGGGCAACCCGAAGATGAGCGGCGCGGATTCATTCTCGATGCGCACGCGCTCCTCGACCGTCTGCCGGTGCGCGAACGTGCGATGGTCGTCGCGATTGCGCTCGGCGAGGAGCGGGAAGCGATCGCGGCGGAGTTCGGGACATCGCGAGCGAACGTCGATCAGATTGTGCGTCGCGTTCGGAAGAGGTTCGAGGAGATCCCATGATCGCTGGCCAAGACGAATCTGCTTTGGCACGCTGGGCCTTGGCGCCGCCAGCACCGTCCGTGCATACCGATGTGCTCGCGGTACTCATCGCGATTGGCGACGCGCTCCGTCGCGGCGCCGAGATCCCGAAACCGCTCCGCGTCTGGATGAAGGGGCTCGCGCAAGCGGATGCAGAGATCGCGTTGGGCGCCATCGCGCTCGACAAAGAGCTCTCGTCTGAATGTCGCGATGAGCTCGATGCTGCCCGGCGCGCTGTCCTTCGGATCGCGATGTCGAACGGCTGGTCGCTCACGGCGATGACGTCGATGGATCGACTCGGGCATGCAGTGGAGCGCTTCGACGTATCGAACGCGAGCACGACATCCCGGGCAACGCGCGGCGCCATCCTCGACGACGTCGTCGTTCTCGCCTACGCGCGCCGCGGAGAGCTCGCCCAGTATGTCGAGGACGTCGCCCAGCAGGATCCAGCCTTCGGTGAGGAACTTGCAACATGCATCGATGCGCTGGCAGAGGCTGACCCGCGTGCCGGCATCGCAGATGCCGCGCGGAGGTGGCGCGCCAACTGGTCGCCGCCGAAGAAGGAGCCCATCGACGAACAGAAGCGGGGTATCCGAGAGCCCGTCAAGGTCGTGGACATCGCCGCGCGGCGAGTCAGGCGAGTCAGGCAGAGAGTCTCTGCGGCGTTCGCGGCGATGGTGCTTCTCGCGATGGGTGGCGGTTACCACCTCAAGCGAGCGGAGGAACGCGCCCTCGCCGTGCAGGCGATGCAGAAACAGGAGCTCGCCGAACAAGAAGCGCGACTCGCCGAACTGCAGAAGCAGGCGCTCGCGTACATCGAAACGGAGATGGCGAACGCCAAAACCGCAACCGAACGTGCGGAGGCAACGGCAGGGCTCAAAGCGGTGCAGGGGGCGCAGAATCGAACGAAGTCAGGGATCCCCTCTGCTCGCGCTGCCGGCGCGAACCCTTCTTCTTCTTCGCGCCACGCATGCACCTGTCCGGTGGGGGATCCGATGTGCTCGTGCTTTTGAGTTCTCGTTGGCCTGACTTCGAATTCGCGATCGATCGTTGTCAGAAAGCCGCTCGTTGTGCGTCAACCTCTCATGGCGCACCCACAACGCGAAGCGACGGGTTCTGGGAACAACGAAGGCAGCGTGCGGTTCTCGATCGGTGAATTGATCGCGCTCGAAAACGAGCGTCAGGCCGAGCAAGCTCGATTGGATCGCGTTCTCGAGCAAAAGGAGCATCAGAAACGCATCGAGGCCGAAAAGCAGCGTCGTGCCGAGATCGAGGCCGAGATGCGGGCGCGGGAAGAAGCCGCCGATCGCCGGCGCCAGAACGAAATCGAAGCGGAGGCTCGCTGCGACGCGGACGCGGACGCGGACGCGATAGAGAAGGCGAGCCTCAAGCAAGCGAGCCTCGAAGTCGAGATGCGGGCACGGGCCGAAGAGCGCGAACGCGAACAACGCCACGAGATCGAGCTCCTGCAAGTCAAGGCTCGGAATCGGCCGCGGCCGACGTCGATGGGCACGCTCTCTTGCGCGATCCTGTTCGGCGCCGCACTCATGTTGCTCGCCTTCGTCGGCGTCTACTTCGACGCGATGAAGCCCGCGACGGATCGTCGAATCGCGGATCTGAACGAAAGGGTTGCGATCGCAGAGAAGCGCGCCTTCGAGCGTGATCGCCAAATCGACGATCAGGCTCGTGCGATGGCGACGATTGAGATGCAGCGCGACGAGGCACGGGCCGAGCTGCATGCGCTGAAAAGCGGCCCGGCGATCAAGTGCCCAACGACGGGGGGATCTTCACCACCCAGGCCCGGGCCGTCGTCGAAGCCCGCAAATTCTTCCCCACGCCCTGTATGTACCTGTCCGGTGGGGGATCCGATGTGCTCGTGCCTATAGCCCGCTTTCGATTTGACGCCCTATGAGGGGCGGCCACAGGGGGCCGCCCCTACGGATATGCGTTATTCACGCCACGGCCGCCACGGCTGCGGCCGGCTGCACAGTACCCGCTTTGACCGGCAACGACTGGTTTGCAATGGCTTCGGTGACCTTGACAGTGACCAGACGCGAGACCCCTGGCTCGCCCATGGTGACGCCGCTTAACATATCGACAAACTGCATTGTCTTTTTGATATGCGTGATGAGAATGAACTGACTTGTATCCGTCATGGTGCGAACCATCTCGCAATAACGGCCAACGTTGGCTTCGTCGAGCGGTGCGTCCACTTCGTCGAGAATGCAGAATGGCGAAGGCTTGCATTGGAAGATGGCGAAAATGAGCGAAACGGCCGTCAATGCTTTCTCGCCACCGCTCATGAGCTCGATGCTCGAAAGCTTCTTGCCGGGCGGCTGCGCGACGATCTCGATGCCGGTTTCAAGCATGTCGGCGGGGTTCGTCAAACGGAGCTCGGCGCGGCCACCGCGGAACATCTTCGGGAAGATCTCCCGAAATCGCGCATTTACCGCGACAAACGTGTCTTCAAAAAGCTTTTTGCTTTCGCGGTTCATCTGACCAATTGCCTGCTCGAGATGGGCGATCGCCTTGTCGAGATCGGCTTTCTGATCTGTGTAGAATGCAAATCGCTTCTCGGCTTCTTCGTACTCGCGGGTAGCGTCGAGATTGACAGCGCCCATGCGATCGATGAGCGAGGCAAGCTCGCTCGTGCGCGATCGCACGGTGGCGTCGGGCGGCGGCCTTAGGTGGTAGTCGCCAACAACGTGCCCCAACGCTAGCCCTCGGAACTTTTCGCGGACACTCTCGACCAGGTGCATCATGGCGAGCTCGTGCTCGCGCAACGCCATTTCGTGACGGGCAAGATCGTCTTTCACGCGGTCGGCAATCGCTCGCAGATCTCTCAGGGTGACTTCGTGATTCTGCATGCCTTCTCGCAGCGCTTCGAATGCCGCGCGCGATTCGGCGAGGCTACCCTGGGCGACCTTTGCCGCTTCAATCGTTTCGCCGAGACGATCGCGATGAAGATGGAGCATGCTTGCCGTTTCGCCCGCCTCGCGCTCCCCATCGCAAAGCTCGGTGTCGAGGCGCTTTTCGCGCTCAACGAGTTCGGCCTCGCTGCGTGCCAAGCGCTCCGCCGTGGTGCGTTCGGCCGAGAGCTTCTCGCGCAGTTGGGCGAGCTTCACTCTGCGGTCCATCACGAGCACTTGCTGCGCGGCGACTTGGTTGCGCCGCTCGACCAGCGTTCTTTCGGCGTGCGCAATCTGTTCGCTCATCCCCAAGAGGTCGGCGCGCGCGCCTTCGAGCGCCTCGGCTTCGGCGGCATGTTCGATGTCGGCCTCGGTTATGGCGAGCGTTAGACTTTCGAGTTCGGCGCCAAGCACTTCGAGCCGCTTGGCATGCGCATTGGCTTGGTTTTCGGCCGCGGCGTGGTCTTTGTCGGCGTGCAGCAGAGCGAGCTCGCCTTGGTGAGCCAGTTGGCGTGCGCGATCGAGCATGCCTTGTGCTTCACCGATTTGCGACCGGAGCGACTGATGGTGACTCGCGCAACCTTCGACTTGGTGTTCGAGGCGCGCGACTTGCCCGGACAGTTCGCGCATCTCGCGCGCCACCTCGAGCATGTGAGCCGCGGCTTGTTCGCCCGTTCCGCCCGAAACGCGGCCGTCGACGTGAAACACCGTACCATTGCGCGTGACAATCGGCGCGTCGACATCCCGACGTATGCGTAGCGCAGCGTCGACGTCGTCAACGACCACGGCGTTACCGATGACGGCGCGAACGAGATCTTCGTTTTCTGGCGCGTATCGCAGCTTGTCGACCAAGCGCTCGAAGCCCAGCCCGGACAATTCACGACCTACAACATACTTGGGGTGGCGAGGCACGATGGTCGCGCGCCCTTGGCGACTCTCTGCGAGAGCGGTCAAAAGCGAAATCCCGCTTTCGATGTCGCTCACGACAACGTCTTCGAGGTGGCTGCCGAGCAGCGCTGCGAGGGCCGAGGTGAACTCCGCGGGAGCTTCGATGTGATCCGCGAGCAAGCCTATGACAGCGTCGTGCTTTGTGTCGACGAGCGCCTTTGCGCCGGCTCCCACGCCTTCGTGCCGTGCACGCATTTCGGTGAGCGCAGCAAGGCGCGAGCGTTTCGTTGAAGCTTCGGTTTTGGCGGCGTCGAGGGCTTGCTCGCTCTTTGCGATGGCAAGCTTCAAGTTGGCAAGGCGTGCTTCGAGCTCAATTTTTTCTCTGTCCGCGATTTCCTTGCGTGCACGCAAATCGCTTGCAATTGTCGCAAGCTCTTTGGCGTGTGCGCGAAGTTCTACGACGCCGTTTTCAAGCGTACCGCGTTCCGAAGCAAGGCGCTCGGCGCGCCCGAGCATGTCCGTTTTGCGGCGGGTATACCCTTGTAGCGTTGCCTCTGAAGCGGCAATTGCGGCTTGTGCACGCCCCAATACTTGGCCAAGCTTGGCCAGCTCTCGCTCGGCGCTTTGGTGCTCGGCGCTGAATGCAGCAAGCTTATTCTCGTGGGTCTTAACAACGGCGGCTTCGCTACTTTCGCTTTGCTCGAGGACCGCGATGTCACTCTCGACTGTTTTGCGCTCGCCAAAAAGTCGGCACAATTGGTTTTTGACTTCGGAAAGTTCAATCGTGGCCTGCTCTTGGCGGCGATGCAAACTCTCGAGCCGATCCGTGGCGCGCTCGATGGCGACCTGTTCGGCACGCACATCGTTGTCAGCCGCGAAAGATGCGGTGCTTGCGTGCTCGAGTTGGTCTTCTGCTGCGAGCACTTGCTGGCGAGCGCTCTCGAGTTCAGCCTCGCTCGTAGCAAGGTGCACTTTTGCTTTGTCTGCCTCGAGTCCAAGGCGCAAAACTTCTTCGCTTTCGAGCCTGATCCAGCCGCGAAGCTCGAGGAACTTATGCGATGCATCGTACAGTTCCAAATCTTCGAGCTCGTGGCGATAGGCAAGGTAACGCTCTGCTTTGGCGGCTTGGCGCCTGAGTGTGCCGAGACTTCGGTCGATCTCCGCGATGATGTCGCCAACGCGAGCCAGGTTTTGCTGCGTGAGCTCCATCTTGCGCTCGGCCTGCTTTTTACGGCTTTTGAACTTTGTGATGCCGGCGGCCTCTTCGATGAGCAGGCGGCGTTCTTCAGGCTTGGCGCTGACGATGAGGCCAATTTTCCCCTGCTCGACGATTGAGTAAGCCTTGGTACCAACGCCTGTACCAAGGAACAAATCGGTAATGTCTTTTAGGCGAACAGCGGTTTTGTTGATTAGGTATTCGCTGTCGCCGCTACGATAAAGACGCCGCGTGACAGCGATTTCTGCATAGTCTGTGTACTCTGTCGGAACGCCCGATGGGTCGTCGTTGTCGAAAGTAAGGGTGACCTCGGCAAAGTCGGCAGGCGGTCGCGACTCGGAGCCACCGAAGATCACGTCTTCCATGGCTTTACCCCGAAGGTGTTTGGCGCTTTGCTCGCCCATGCACCAGCGAATGGCGTCGACGATGTTCGACTTGCCGCAACCGTTTGGACCGACAATGCCCACGATTGCGTGGTCGAAAACCACGACAGTCCGGTCAACGAACGACTTGAAGCCGGTGAGCTCTAGGCGCTTGATTTTCATGGGTTTTCAGGAACGCCAACGCGAAACGAATACAGAACGAACAGCCGGCCGGTCCCAATCGTATGAACACCGGTCGAACGTAACGTCACTTCACATACTGTCAGCGTTCAGTGGGTAGCCCTGAACGGGCGCGCAAGCAAGGTCAAAATCGAAAGCGGTCTTGACAGCGCGAATCGGTGGCGCCTACCTCCTGCTGCGTCAACGCCCATGCCAACCTACGAATACGTCTGTTCCGATTGCTCCAACCAGTGGGAAGAGATCCAGAAGATTTCCGCGCCCCCCACACGCGTCTGCCCAAAGTGCCACAAGGCTTCTGCCAAGCGGCAAATCAGCGGTGGCAACTTCATTCTCAAAGGCGGGGGCTGGTACGCGGATCTCTATTCGTCGCCGAACAAAAGCGCGCACGCGAACGAGAGCGCGAACGCGAACGAAAAGAAGTCGGGCGAGGCCTCGACCAGCGAGTCATCGCGCAAATCGAGCGAGAAGGCGGACGAATCCTCAACGCCGAGCAGCAGCAGTTCATCGAACAGCGGCTCGCCAGGCAGCAGCGCGCCAAGTACTCCGAGCTCGTCGCCGTAGGGGTGTATGGCCATACGCCCGATTCGCGTTTGGCGCGTTTTGTCCGTTGTAGGGGCGCGAGTCATCGCGCCCTCGGTATCCGCCAGCGGTCGGGCGCCATGAATGGCGCCCCTACAATGCGGTGGCATGGCGGGCCCGCATGATAGGCTGCGCGCGATGAAACGTTTTTGCTGGATCGCGCTTGTGATGCTGATGGCGCTTTGCCTTGTTGCTTGTGGCGGCAAGGGAGCCGAGGCGCCGGCAGCCAGCAATCCCATGAACGACGCGCTTGCTCTCTTACCTGGCAATGCCATTGGGCTTGGCACGGTCGACGCGCGCACCGTCTTTGCTAACCCTACCTTTGGTTCTGATCTCGCAGCGCTCGTTGAAAGGCTCGTGCCTATCGGTCCTGAGGCGGGCTTCCAGGCGTCGCGCGACGTTGACCGCGTTACCTTTGGCAGTTACTCGTACCAAGGCGTCGACGTTGCCGCGATCGTGATTGGGCGCTTCGACGAAACCAAGATCAAACAGGCTGTTTCAAACCACGCGTCTACCAGTTCTGGTTCTGGCGCAGGCCTTGGCACCGGTTCGATGGCCGGTTCGATGATTGTGGTCTCGCAGTACGCTGGCCGCGATATATACACCGTGAACAATGTTGGTTTTACACTGCTTTCGAACACCATGGCGTTAGCCGGAACCGAAAGCGGCATGCGACGCGTGCTCGAGCGCATCCAGGATGGGCGCGTCAGGCGTGACGTTGCGCCGTGGATGATCGAAACTGTCGAAACGCAAGGCGCTGCATTTGCCGCTGTAGGCGACTTCACCACCACTCCCATGCCGGCGGATGTAACGCGGCAAATCCCACTTGCCTTCATGCAAAACCTCAAGGCGGCGCGCGTTGTCGGCTCGTTCAAAAATCAAGGTGTCGAGCTTGCTGGCAGCATGTCTTATCCAGACGCGCAGGCGGCGCAGGCTGCATCGAAGTCGGTCCAACAAGTGCTTGGGAGCAGGCTTTTGTTTGCGATTGCTGGCATCAAGATGCGTTCCGTCGATGTGAAGGTCGAGGCGTCCGACGTGCAGGTTGTCCTTGACGTTGGTGATTCGTCGCTGCGTCAACTGCTCGTGTTGGCGCCCCAGTGGTTCGGCCGCTAACCCGGCACCGCGCGTTGTCATGGCAAAGCTTGTAGTATACCCGCAAAATCAGCCGCTTTTTGGCAAAGTCTCGGTACCGTCCGACAAAAGCATCGGCCACCGCGCGCTGCTTTTTGCCTCGCTGTGCGAAGGCACCTCGATCATCAAAAGATTTTCGTACGGCGAAGACAACGTCTCGACAGCCAACGCAATGCGAGCGATGGGCGTCGTGATCGACGATGTCGACGAAGCCGGTTCGCCTCGCACCGGTCAAAGCCCCGAAAGGCCCAACAGCCCCAACAACAATGAGGGCGAGCTTCGCGTTCATGGCAAGGGGCTCTTCGGTCTCAAAGCGCCGACAGCGAAGCTCGATTGTGGCAACTCCGGAACCACCATGCGGCTGCTCGCGGGCATTCTGGCGGGGCAGCACTTTGCCTCGACACTCATCGGCGACGCGTCGCTCTCGCGGCGGCCAATGATGCGCGTCGTTGGCCCGCTGCGTTCGCGCGGGGCGATCATCGACGGCAATCCTCACCCCACGAAAGCGCACGACTTGTTGCCGCCGCTTCGCATCGGTGCACGAAAGGAAGGATCATTCCTTTCGGGGCTCGATTACGACAGCCCCGTGGCAAGCGCGCAGGTCAAGAGCGCCATTTTGCTTTCGGGCCTGTACTCCCGCGATGCAACGCTTTTCACCGAGCCAGAGCTCTCGCGCGATCACACCGAGCGAATGATGTACGCGCTCGGCGTTCCTTTGCGATCCATTGGTTCCTACCTGGTGCTCGACCCGGCAAACTGGAACGGCGTGATGCCGGCCTTCGACATCGAGATCCCCGGCGATCCATCGGCAGCCGCGTTTCTCGTTGCTGCAGCGCAAATCGTGCCCGGATCGCGCGTCGCCGTCAGCGGCGTTGGCACGAACCCAACGCGCACGGGCTTGTTCAGCGTTCTGCAAAGCATGGGCGGCGGCATCGAAATCGCTCCGCAAGGCGATCAGGCTGGTGAGCCCGTCGGCGAGATCACGTCGTGGTCGTCCGAGCTTCGCTCCACGGGGGGCATTTGCGGCGATATCATTGCGCGCGCAATCGACGAAATTCCGATTGCTTGCGCGCTCGCCGCACGGGCAAGCGGCACGACTACCGTTCGTGACGCCGCGGAGCTGCGGGTGAAAGAAAGCGATCGCATCGCGACGATGGTAAGCGTGCTCCGGGCTTTTGGCGTTGCGTGCAAAGAGACCCGCGACGGTCTCGACATTGAAGGCACGAGCGCGAAGCTCTTGCCAGCCACGATCGACAGTCGCGGCGATCACCGCATTGCCATGACCGCCGTGGTGCTCGCCCTCTTGGGGCAGGGTCCTTCAACCATTACCGATTGCGGCTGCATTGCAACGAGCTTCCCGGGCTTCGTCGCAACGCTTCGAGCCCTTGGTGCGCGCATCGACGTATCGTGATACGAGCGTGAATGTGCGCAGCCGTCTTATCGTTGCTATCGACGGCCCGGCGGGGGCGGGCAAAAGTACCGTTGCGCGTCGTCTCGCCGATGCGCTTGGTTATGTCCTTGTCGACACGGGGGCCATGTACCGAGCGGTTGCACTCGCGGCGTTGCGCGCAGGCCTCGCGTGGAGCGATGAAGCGCGCATGGGCGCGCTTGCACGCGATCTCATCGAGCAGCGCGCGCTGTCGTTCGAGCGCAATGCGACTCTTGGCGTTCGCGTGAAGCTTTCGGGGTGCGACGTGTCCGACGCGATTCGCACTCCCGAAATCGCTCAGGGCTCGAGCCTCGTGTCAGCCCATGCCGAAGTGCGCGCCAGGCTGCTCGACTTGCAGCGCCAGGCCGGTGGTGCAGGCGGCGTCGTGCTGGAAGGCCGCGACATTGGAACAGTGGTTTTCCCGAACGCCGAGGCAAAGTTTTTTCTCACGGCAAGTCCTGAAGTGCGTGCGCGCCGTCGTTACAACGAGCTGGTTGCGAACGGAGCGAACGACGGAGCAAATGTCACGTTCGAGCAAACGCTCGCCGATGTGAAGCGCCGCGATGCGCAGGACGAGGGCAGGGAAGTGGCGCCCCTCAAGAAGGCGACAACAGCCATTTTGATCGATTCGACAAGCATGTCCATCGACGAAACCGTGGCCGCCATGTTCGCTTTCGTGAAGAAGGTGCAGCGCGAATGACGCGGACGCGAACGACGAGACTTCGCGTCCAGTTGAAAGCAATCTTGCGCTGCGCCCTTGCGGCAGTTGCCACGACTTTGTTGCAAGGTGCACTTTCTGCTTGTGGCGGCGCCATCCTGCAGCCGCAGCCCGAGCGGGCAGAGCACGCGCCCGAGGTGCAGTGGCAAAGTGTTTGGGGCGAGACGCCGGCACTTCTTTTTGTTGTGCGTCCGCAAGCGATTATGCGTGACGGAGTGTACGGTTCGCTCTTCAAGTCCGTGCTGCGTGTCGCGAGCGCGAAAAGTGAAATGACCGGGGTTACGGCGCTCGAGGCCGCGGGTGGTTGCGAGGAAATTGTCGTTGGTCTCGGCCAAGGCAACGCGGCCTTTGTCGATGACGCGGCCATCGTACTGCGAGGTGTGCCCGCGAACCTCGATCCGGAAAAAATGGCAGATCAGGTAGGCCGTCCGCTCTTTCGGCTCGTTCGCGATTCTGTTCTCGATGCGGTTCCCGATCAAGGGGGCTTTCAGGAGCTCGAACGTGTCGATGGCGCCGCTACGCAACATGGCCCGTCCAGTGCGTCGCTTTTCGTGTTGCCGGATCGCACGTGGGTCGTTGCGACCGGGCTTGCGCGGGAGCGCGCGCGTCGTGCGTTTGCTGCACCCGCGAATCGCGTTGGCCGCGCTGGTCGCGTTGGCCCGACGATTCCGACAATCGACTCGAGCGCACTTGCCGTAGTGCGTGTCGATAGGGCCATGCTAAGCCGCCCGCGGCTCGAAAGGAGCCCCGCTTTCGGTCCGCTGATTCGGCGCTTGAGCAGTGCGTCGCTGGCGCTGCTCTCGGGCAAAGGCGGCCTCGTTGCAACGCTCACCTACCAAAGCGAAGCCGACGCCCAGCGGGCGGAGTTGCACGCCAAGCGCCTTGTAAGCGAACTTGTTCGCGACGATGCCGCGTCGGCCAACCAAGCGGAAACGAGCGAAACGAGACCTTTGCCTTGGGATTGGCTCAAAAGTGTCGAGATCGTACGCGAGTCGAACCTCGTGCGCATGCGTGTCGCTGTTCCGCCGCGGCTTCTCGAAGATCTTCCAAATGCGCGCGGAGACGATCTTGCCTTCTGAGTGCTTTGACAGGCAATAGTCCGTGCGGTAATTGGCGCATCCCCAAGTTTTTCCGTGGCAAAAAGTAAAGCCCGCGGTAGCTCCGGGGAGAAAGGCGCCGTCAGCTCTTCATGGGCGAAGGCGACACGAGGCTAAGTCACGAGCAATGACCACTGAAACCGTCAATTCTGAGCAAGGGGGAATGGACTCCTTTGCCTCTCTTTTTGAAGCATCGATCTATAGCGGCGAGTTCGGCAAAGAGGGCGAAATTGTCCAAGGTACCGTTGTCGCAGTCCAACGCGACAACGTCATTGTCGACATCGGGGGCAAAAGCGAGGGCATGATTGCCCTGAGCGAGTTTGCAGGCGCCGACGGCGTAGCCGCCGTGAAGGCGGGCGACCGAATCGACGTTTACATCGAGAGCCGCGAAAACGACGACGGCTTGGTCACGCTTTCCAAAGAGAAAGCGGACAAGATGAAGGTATGGGACGAGATCTCGAGCGCGTGCGAACGCGACGAGCTCATCGAGGGCACCATCAGCCAGCGTGTCAAGGGAGGCCTTTCGGTAACCATCAAGGGTGGCGTCAAGGCCTTTCTTCCCGGCTCGCAGGTGGATCTACGCCCCATTCGCAATTTGGATAAGCTTATAGGGCAAACCTATCAATTCAAAGTTATCAAATTCAATAAGAAGCGCGGCAACATTGTTTTGTCGCGCCGCGTGCTTCTCGAGAGGGAGCGCGACGAGCAGAAAACCAAGACCCTCGAGACGCTCGAGGAGGGCAAGGTCGTTCGTGGTGTCATCAAGAACATCACCGAATATGGAGCATTTGTCGATCTTGGTGGCATCGACGGCTTGCTTCACATTACGGATATGTCTTGGGGCCGCGTCAACCACCCCGAAGAGCTCTTCAAAGTGGGCGACGAAGTGACCGTGAAGGTGCTCAAATACAACCCCGAAACGGAGCGCGTCAGCCTCGGGCTCAAGCAAACTCAGGATGATCCTTGGAGCCACGCCGAAGAAGCCTTCCCGCCGGGCAAGAAGGTTCACGGAAAGGTCATGTCGATTACCGACTACGGCGCGTTCGTCGAGCTCGAGCCGGGCGTTGAAGGCCTTATTCACGTCAGCGAAATGAGCTGGACCAAGAAAGTAAAACACCCGTCGAAGCTGGTTGAAGTCGGTCAAGAGCTCGATTGCCAGGTTCTCGAAGTGGATTCAAAATCCAAGCGTATTTCGCTTGGTTTGAAGCAACTCGAGCCCGATCCGTGGACGGTTTTCACCGAGAAATACTCACCCGGTGACAAAATCGGCGGCAAAGTTCGCAGCATTACCGACTACGGTGTCTTCATTGGCATTGAAGAAGGTGTGGACGGCATGGTCCACAAGAGCGATTTGTCGTGGACGGCGAAAGTCAATAACCCGGCCGACTTGCACCACAAGGGCGACGACGTCGAAGCCATCATTCTCTCGATCAACCACGACGAAAAGAAAGTATCGCTCGGCATCAAGCAACTTTGGGACGATCCGTGGCCAAACATCTTCAACGAGTTCCCGCCAGGCAAAGTGGTCGACTCGACCGTGGTGTCGGTCGTCGACTACGGTGTTTTCGTCCGCATTCGTGAGGGCGTCGAGGGGCTTGTTTCGTCGAACGAGCTTGTCGAGCGCAAAGACGAGGCGGGCACAATAAAGCCGTACGAAATTGGCGAAGCGATTCGTGCCGAAATCGCGAATGTCGACTCGCAAGATCGGCGCCTCACGCTGTCGATGCGCATTGGCGAGGGGGCAGCCTCTGCAGCGAAGGCTGATAAGCAACGGGCCTCGGCCGCGCCCAAAAAGGGCGAGGAGGGACCGCGCGCAACTTCCATTGGCGAGCTCATCAAGCAAAAGCTTGGCGACAAACTCGTGAAGAAAGACGACGAAAACGAGTGATGGAAGTAGGGGCGCAGCATGCTGCGCCCCTACACCTGCGTAGCAACGCGTAGCAACCACCTGCTAGTGTCGCCGTTTCATGGCAGCCGCACTTTGGGCACCTTGGCGTATGGATTACTTCGAGGCGAAAAAAAGCTCGGGGTGTTTTCTCTGCGAGGTGCCAAACCATGCTTCGTCCTTCCGCGAAAACCTTGTGGTGGTCGCACAACAGCACGCGTTCGTATGTCTGAACCGCTATCCGTTCACCACGTCGCATCTGCTCGTTGCGCCGCGCCGTCACGTGGCGCAGTTGTCAGATCTCGAGAACCACGAATACATCGCGCTCATGGCGTTGCTTCGTGATGCAACGGTGTGTCTCGAGCGCGCCGTTGGCTGCCACGCGATGAACGTCGGCTTCAATCTTGGCAAAGCCGCAGGTGCGGGCGTTGCCGATCATTTGCACGGGCACATCGTTCCACGTTGGGCTGGCGACATCAACTTCATGCCGGTCATCGCGGATGTGCGTGTGATGCCTCAATACCTCGACGAAGCATGGCAGCGATTGCATCGCGCCTTCGTCGATGTGCCGGGCGAACGTGCCTCCTTTGCAGGCTCGCGATCATGACGCCGGACGACCCATCGCAGACTGCTGTCGCGCGGCGCCGTCACGCAATTTTTCTTGGCGCTTCGGCTGCGATTGCAGTCCTCGTGCTTGCCCTGTCGCACGCGGTGCTCTTGCCGTTCGTGCTCGCCCTCGTCATCGCGTATGTGCTCACGCCGGCTGTGGCGTGGGTCGAGAAGCGCCGCGTTTCTCGCGCTGGGGCGGTCATTTTGGTCTACGTGGTCGTGCTCGGCTCGCTCGGCATAGGCCTTCGTCTCCTCACTCCGAGGGTCGCCCACGAGCTCACAGGTCTACGCCGAGAGCTGCCCGCACTCGGTTATAAAGTGCGCCACCACTGGGTGCCGGCCGTGCAGCGTCACCTGCGCGAGCTTGGCTTCGGGCCCGGAGCACCAGATGAGGACGCGGCGACGCCAGACAAGGCAGACAAGGCCGATAAGGAAAGAGTCGAGCAGATTGAGCCCCAGATTGAGCCGTGGTTCGACGAAAGCATCGAGCACGGTGAGTCGCTGCACGAGGGAGCCCAAGTGCCCGCCATCGTGGGGCGTCCGCGTTCCGACGGCTCATTCGCAATCGAGTTCCACGGTCCCATCGCGGTCACGCCTTCCCAAAACGGCGATTACATCATTGAGTCAGCGCGTGAGGGTAGGGAAGGAACGTTCGACGTCGATCGCATCGTCGCGGATGCCGCCACGAAGAGCCTTCGGTTCGCGCAGCACAATGCGCTCGAAATCGTGCGGATTGGGCGCAACATCGTTGTTGGCGTAAGCCGCTTCTTCTTTATTTTCGGTATTACATTGATGCTCGCGGCGTACCTCATGCTGACGCGTGAGAAGATCCTTCACTTCTTCTCATCGCTTTTGCGCCCGGGCAGTCGTGCTTCGTTTTCCGAGCTTTTGGTGCGCATCGATCAAGGGCTTTCGGGCGTTGTGCGCGGTCAACTCATTATTTGCCTTGTCAATGGCGTGCTCAGCGCGATTGGCTTTGCGATCATCGGGCTCAAATACTGGCCTGTGCTTGCTCTGATCGCGACCATCATGAGCCTGATTCCTATTTTTGGTTCGATTATTAGCGCGATTCCAGCCGTGGCATTAGGTCTGACGCAGTCGATTGGCCAGGCGGCATTCGCCCTCGTGTGGATTGTTGGGATTCACCAGCTCGAGGCGAATGTGCTCAATCCCAAGATCATGGGCGACTCCGCGAAGATTCACCCCGTGCTCGTCATTTTTTCATTGCTTGTGGGTGAGCACTTTTTCCAAGTCGTGGGTGCGCTGCTCGCAGTGCCATGCATGTCCATCACCCAAAGCGTTTTCGTGCACGTGCGAAAGCACTTGCAGGCAGCCGATCCGGAAATGGCGAACGAGCCGGTTGGCAGTAGCCTCGTGCCGCCACCGCCCTTGTCGTCGAAACGGCTTCAAGCCAGTGACAGCGAGACAGAAAGCCCGGATAAGTCATGAAGAAAAAAAAGAGCGTAGCCGAAGTCCAAAAAGAGCTGCGGCAGCTCTCCAAGGGCGAAGAAGTGCCGCCGGTCGACCTGAAGAAGTTCTACCTGCGCGTTGGCGCTTTCCTCGTCGTCGTTTGGATTATTGCGTTCATCCTCAACTCGTGGATTCCAAAGGCCGTTGCCGGTGTGCTTACGGTCATTGCAGGGGGCGTTTTCGTCTGGCTCAAAATCACCGTAAAAAAGCAGATGGCGCTCGGTGCACTGCTCAAAGGCGCCGACACCCAGGAAGGTCGCAAAGAAGCGCTCGAGCGTATCAACTCCCAATTCAAGAAAAGCGACACGTCGGCGGCGATTGCCAAGGCGCAGCTGCAAATGCAGGACGATCCGCGCGCGGCGCTCGCCACGCTCGAAGCCGTGAATCTCGACAAAGATCTTTCGCCCATGGCCGCACCCATGGCCGGCCAAGTCCGCGCAATGCGCGCCATGATTCATCTGACGCTCGGCGAGCCTCAGCAAGCCCGGGCGCTCGTCGACAAGCTCGATCTTGGCAAGCAGCAAGAACCGAAAACGCGTGCGATGTTCGCGGCAGTTGCTGCCGAGGCTTGGGCGCGCACCGGTCAGGGGCAAAAGGCGCTTGACACGCTCGATCTGTTCAACCCCGAGGCGCCCGACATGGGCGAACTTCGCGCGCAGCTCTGGCGAGCTCGCGCTTTTGCCTTTGCTTCCGTCAACGACACGAAGGGCGTTGGTCGTGCGGTCAAGAAGCTGTCGGAAATCAACCCGCACTTGCTCGGAATGTTCGTCGGGCAGAAAAAAATTCATCCGCTACTCGAGCGCGAGGCCAAACAGGTCGTGATGCGCATGGGCATTGTTCCGCGCAAAGTGGTTCGTCAAAAGATGTAACATGCACGTCATACGGCATGAGCCCACTCCTACGCGCGCCGTGGTGCCAACGTGCTGGCGTTCCTCACGCGATCTCGTTTGGCGCCCGGGACACGATGACGGTTCCGTCGGCCCCCTCTTCTTCGATGACGACTGCCTCGCCTTCGTGGATCGCCTCACTCGCCGACGCGATGAAATCTTGTGCGCTTTCTTTGATCTCGACGCGAATCTTTCCTCGCGCACCAGGATCGATGGGCACGAGAACGCGGCCAACGCGGCCGACGACATCCGTTGACGTGGTGTGGCTGCTGGGGCTCGATCTGCGAAGCCAGCGAAGGAGCGCGTCGGTCGCAAATCCCGAGACAACGCCCATGATCGAGGCGAGCACGCCCGTCGCGATTGGGCTCGTGAGCTCGAGAAGCGTGAGCGCTGTTCCGACAAGCCCGAATGCGAGCATTCCAAAGGACCAGAACCGCACGCTAACGAGAAGCGACCATGAGCCTGTGCCATGCCCACCGTTGTTGCCGCCGCCGCTGTCATGATCCGCACCCGCACCATGATCCGCGCCGTGGGTGAGCTGGACAACGAAGATGCCGGCCGAAGCAACAAGCACGCAGAGATACGCCGCGAGCATGATCGCGATCATAGCGCGTGATGGCCGTATGATCTGCATGCTGTTGTCTGTATTCTCCTCGCATGACTTCACCGACGTCAGCCATCGATTCGTCGAACATGTCTCCTGAGATTGCGATGGCAATGGGTCTCGCGGTTGGCGTGATCCTCTTGTTTGCCGTGATCGCAACGGTGAGCAAAAGCCTGCTTTTCATCTGCGCGCCGAACGAGATCCTCGTTTTCTCCGGTCGCAAGCGACGCCTTGCCGACGGAACCAACGTAGGCTTCAAGGTGATTCACGGTGGTCGCGCGTTTCGCATTCCGCTGCTCGAAACGGTGGCGAGAATGGACGTGCGCTTGTACGGAGTCGTGCTCACGGTGTCGAACGTCTTCTCAAAGGGAGGCATCCCGCTCAACGTTCACGCGATTGCGAACGTCAAAGTGTCGACCGATCCACGTTTCGTTCACCACGCGGTCGAGCGCTTTCTCGGTGTGGCGACGCCACAGATCCTTACGGTTGCCAGGCAGACCCTCGAAGGTGTTCTGCGCGAGGTAGTGAGTCAGCTCACCCCCGAAGAAGTAAACCAAGATCGCCTCAAGTTCGCCCAAACGCTGATCAACAACACGAAAGACGATTTCGACAAGCTGGGGCTCGAGCTCGACGTGCTCAAGATCCAAAACGTGTCCGACGACCAAAAGTATCTCGATAACCTCGGTCGCGCGCAGATCGCAAACATGCTGCGCGATGCCGAGAACGCAGAAAACGCAGCGTTGCAAGAGCAGGCGCAGGCGCAGGCTCTGGCGCGCCAGCTTGCCGAGTCAGCAACCCAACAGGCCGAGGCGCAGCTCCTGCAAAAAAAGAACGCGTTCCGCGCCGAGATCGCCAAGCTCGAAGCGGAGGCGAAATCGATCGAAAACGAGGCCGAAATCGTCGCAAAAACAGCGCAGGCAACAGCGGAGCAGGAGCTTCAAGCACTGCGCGCCGATCTCGCGAAGCTAACCCTTCACGTCGACACCGTGCTACCGGCCGAGGCCAACGCGCGTGCGAGTGCAGCGCGAGCCCGTGGCGAGGCTGCTCCCACGATCGAGAACGGCAAAGCGGCGGCAGAAGCCCTGAGCCTTGTTGCAAACGAATGGACGAACGCCGGATCTGCCGGTCGCGACGTCTACGTTCTTCAACAGCTCGATGCCATCGTCGTGGCTGCGATTCAGCGCGTCCGTGATCTTCACATCGAGGCGCTCGAGGTGGTCGATGGCGGCAACGCGGAAAGCGTTGCATCGGTTCTCGCGGCATTCCCGCGCAGCGTAACGCGTGTGGTCGAAGAGATTGGCCAGGCGATCGGTGTCGACGTTCACTCCCTCGTCACGCCGCTCACACCGCAAGCGCCGAACTCGGAAAAGGGGGCAAAATGATCTCCATAGTTTTGGTCCTCGCTGTCACGGCTGCCGTCGTTCTCATTGTGTTGGCGTTCACGTTGCAACGCCTCATTTACGTCAGCGGGCCAAACGAGGCCCTCGTCTTCTCGGGCGGAAGGCGCAAGATCGGCGATCGAGAAGTTGGCTTCCGCTTGATTCGAGGTGGTCGCGGGCTTCGCACGCCACTGCTCGAAAGCGTTCAGCGCGTCGATCTGACGACGTTCGCCATCGAGGTGTCTGTCAAGAACGCGTATTCACGAGGTGGCATCCCGCTCAACATCGTGGGTGCGGTCAACTTCAAAATCGCCGGCGATCAGCCGCTGATCGACAACGCGATCGAACGGTTCTTGGGTCGCGATCGCAACGCGATCATGGGAATTGTAAAAGAAACGCTCGAGGGCAACCTGCGCGGCGTGCTGGCTCAACTCACTCCCGAGGAGGTCAACGAAGACAAAACCAGGTTTGCGCAGATCCTCATCGAAGAAGCCGAGCACGACATGAACCGCATGGGGCTCGTGCTCGATACGCTCAAGATCCAAAACGTTTCGGACGACGTTGGGTACCTGAATTCCATCGGCCGCATCCGTGGTGCGGTGGTGCGCAAGAACGCGGCAATCGCGGAGGCGAATGCTCAGTCGCAGGCTGCTGTGCAGAAGGCGACCAACACCATGAACGCAAACCTTGCCAAGATCGACGCCGATCTCGAGATCACCCGCCAGCAATACAAAAAACGTATCGTTGACGCGCAGTCGAAACGGACCGCGATGATCGCCGAGGCCAAAGGGCAGGTGCTTTCCGCGATTGCAGCTGCGAAGGCAGAGGCAGACAGGCAGCGTGCGCGTGCGCTGCAGGTCGAGCGGCAGCTCGACGCCGAGGTCGTTCAACCCGCCGAGGCGCAGCGCAAGGCTGCAGAAGAGCAAGCGCGCGGTCAGGCCACCCGCATTCTTGAACAAGGCCGTGCGCAGGCCGAAGCCCTCAAGGCGATGGTTGAACAGTACAAGAAAGCCGGCGCGTCAGCCCGAGAAATGCTCGCGTTGCAAAAGCTTCTTCCACTCGTGGTAGCGATCAGCGGCGCGGGACAGAAAACGACCATCGGCAAAGTCTCGGTCCTGCCTGCATCCGGCAACGACGCCAAAGCCAACAATGATTGGGCGCGCAAAGCGATCGCCACCAGCGAACAGATCCGCGTTGCAACCGGCGTTGACCTCGCTGCCGTGACGCGAAGCCTTGGCATGTCGGGCACGTCTGCCAAGAAGCCGGACGTGTGACGCTCATGCTCGTAACGAACTGGGCGCGAGCATGGATCGTTCTCTGCGCGCTCGGACTCACAGGGTGCATCACTATCGCGAAGTCAGCAGATGGCGTCCCTCGAAATATTTATGTTGGCACGACGATGTCGAGCACCGGCCCCGTGCCCCTCCATGTGCACGGCGCGGTGGCGATCCCCGTCGGTCACCGTGTGGAGATCCATGTCTACTACGGCACCGATTCGTCAGAGCCGCAGTTCGAGTACCCGCTCATTGCAGATCTCGAAACCGGTATTCAGTATGGTGCGCTCGGGCATTTCCACGAGGACTTTAGCGCGTACAGGGAGGGCCAGTTGTTCGAGGCGCAGGTGACACCCATGCCGAATCTGCGCGAGCATTCGCGATGGCGCGGAAAGGTCCTTGTTTGCAATGTCCTTTTCACCGGAATCAAGAGGTCCGAACTTCAGACAACGCTGCTCATCGAGCCCATGCCAGTCAAAGCGGGCCCATCACGATGACTTCCGGCGCGGGCGCTAACGCGCCGCCGAACCCCGGTTTTGTCGTTCTCCAAGTGCACGGCGCAGTGGCGATCCCCGTCGGTCACCGAGTGGAGATCCGTGTCTACTACTCGTTTGGCGAGACAGGCTTATTTAGCGTCGATCCGCCAGCACCGCAGTTCGATTCCCCGCTCATTACAGATCTCGAGACCGGTATTCAGTATGGCAAGCTCCGACATTTCTGCGATGCCAGTCTCTATTCGGAGTTCGCCCCGGCGCAGGCGACACCCTTGCCGTATTTGCGCGAGCATTCGCGATGGCGCGGAAAGATCCTTGTTTGCAATGTCCTTTTCTGCGGAGGCCAGTACGACCAACTCCAAACAACGCTGCTCATCGAGCCCATGCCAGCCGAGACAGGCCCATACCGATGACTTCCACGCGGTGGAGTGCTTCGCATCCAATCTGCGGCATGCGCCCCTCGTGCATCAAGCATCAAAGGTGCTACATTCTGCCCATGGGCGACCCGGTGGACCTCACGGTCGAGATCCTCAAGCAGATCCGCGACGGCGTCTTTGAGTTGAAGGCAGAAGGCGTAAGCCTACGCAATCAGGTTACGTACATTCACCAAGAGCAGATACTGACGAACAAACGACTCGAGATGACGAACGAACGACTTGAGTCGTTGCGCGTCGAGCTCAAAGACGAAATCGAGACAACGAACAAACGCCTCAATGTATTGCGCGTCGAGGTAAAAGACGACATTGAGTCGTTGCGCACCGAGGTAAAAGACGACATTGAGTCGTTGCGCGTCGAGGTAAAAGACGACATTGAGTCGTTGCGCACCGAGGTAAAAGACGAAATCGGCGAGCTTCGTCACACCGTTGGTCGCGTCGCTCGGATTTCCGACGAAACGCTCAAGGTATCGCTCGACGATTCCGGTCGGATGGACGCGCTCGAAGGTCGGGTACGAAATCTCGAAGCTGAAATGCAGGCATTGCGCCCTCACCAGTAGTGCGCTCTCCCTTTTTCGAAATCGTCGCATCGCCCTCAGGCTCGAGTGCGGAGCATGCTATCGTGTAGTGCGTGAACGCGCGGGGGTTCGAACGGATCCGAGAGGTGCTCGAACGCTTGCCCGGCGTTCGGATCGCCTATCTCTTTGGTTCGACCGCGCGCGGCCAGGACCACGAGACGAGCGACGTCGATCTCGCCGTCGTGTTAGGCGCCTCGTCGCCTCTCGATGAGGACATACTTCGAGAAGAGCTCGAACAATCCGCTGGACGACACGTTGATTTGATCGTGCTCGACAAGGCTCCGCCTCTTCTCGTCGCGGAGGTGCTGCGAGAGGGGCACGTGCTGCTTTGTCGCGACGAAGACGAGCGAGCTCAGTTCGAGCTCCGCGCTCAGGCCATTGTTTTCGACACGGAGCATTGGCGTGCCGTCCAGCGTGGTTATCTGCGCGAGCGCGCGGAGGAGCGCCGCGATGTCGAGCTTTGGCTTGGGTCAGTCTCGTAGACGAGGCCCTGCGACCTCACCAGTAGATGTGGCGAGGCTCCGACATGGTGTGAGGAAAAAAATACACTGAGGCCGCTACAGACAGTGGGGCACCCGTGTCTTCTCTACGAAAAGGCAAGGACCGGCAAGGCGCCGCGCCCAATGCCCTTCGTGTGAGGATTTATATGTTTGTTTTGTCAATGTTGATTGGAATTGCGGGTGGGCTTTTGGCGATGTCTTCTCTTTTCGTTAAGCGCTCTCCACAAGCTGCCGAGAAGCTTGCGACGCTCGCGAAATATCAGGGCTGGATCGGGATCACGATGTTCGGCTGGGGTGTCTGGGAGCTCATTTCGTGCGTCCTCAACATCGGAATGCTCGGGAGCTATCCTCTTGTCTTCGTGTTCTGGGTGCTCTCCGGTGTGGCCGACTTCGGCGTTGGTCTTCTCCTTGGTTTCGGCCTTATCTCGACTTACGCCTTCCGCGGCAATGCAACGGCAATCGCGAAGGGTGACGCCATTCGCTCGAAGCTCGTCGCTTTCCAGGTTCCGCTTGGTGCTCTCGCGATCGTGATGTCGTTGCTCTACGGCGTGCTGCGCATGGTGTGATGCGAGCCGCACGGCTCACCGTTTCATCGCGTTTGGGCGAGCGCCTGGTGCAAGCTCACGTCAAGCCGGCTCTGGATCATTCGGAGCAGGCTGTCGACCTCCGGAGGCGCGAGCCGCAGCTCCTGCTCGAGGCGCTCTTTCGTCCCTTCCGAGAGCTCGCGACGGGCGCGTTCGAGTCGTCTGAGGACGGTGAGCCGATGCACTCCGAGCACTTTGCCGACTTCCTCCATCGATAAACGATCGAGATAATGGAGCTTGAGAAGAAGGCGTGTGCTCGGCGCAAGGGCGTCGACAGCTTCGAGGAAAACGCGGCGGAATAGCTCGCGGTACTTGCCCTTCAGGAGCTCGAGCTCGAGATCGGTGGTTGCCTCGGTGACGAGCGCATCTTCGATGCTTTGGGTGGCAGCTCCGAGCGACATCTCGCGCTTCATGTTGAGCCATGCGCGCACGGCTGCGACACGCACCCAGGCACGGAGCTTACCGCGGCCTGCGTACGTCAGAATACGCGCACATCGTCCGGGCTCGGCCACAAGGAGCCGATGACGGAGTCGTTGCACGGCCTCCTCGGCCTGAGCCGGCTCCGCGCGACGCGCTCGAAGAACACGGGACAGATCAGCGAAGCACTTGCTCTCGAGTGCCGCGATGGCGGGCGCGACTCCGCGACCCGCGTGGAACGCAAGCCAAAGATCGGCGGCGTGCAAGGAATCGAGCGCTGTATTGTTTTCTGAATTTGCGCGCAGCTGTTCGACAAAGCGTGTGAACGCCTTGGGATCCGAGCCGGGCCAGGCTGGCCAAGCCGCGCCTGCGGTCGAGACGAATTCGTCGAGATTCATCCGTACGTATTGAAAAAGAAACGTTATTTTAGACGCCTAACGCTATCACGCCAACATGGGCACACCAGCAAGTTAACCTTCGAACCCGTCATGTCGCATTGCCTCGATGACAACCGCGCCCTCGAGCTTCTGGACGGCAGGCTTACATCCACAGCACGAGCGCGTGTGGAGCGTCACCTCGAGTCGTGTGACGTGTGCCGTGAGCTCCTGGCGGAGCTCGCCAAGGTCGACAGTGCTCGACCCGGTCGCGCGACGCCAACGGAACCGATCACCGCGGTCCGCAGTAGGCTCACCCACTTGGGGTCATATCGGATCGAGCGCACGATCGGGCGTGGATCTGCGGGCACGGTGTATCGCGCCGTCAACGATCGGACCGGAGAGGTTGTCGCGCTCAAGTACGTGACCAATCCTAGTTGGCGCGCGCGCTTCGGGCGCGAGATCGAAATGCTCGCACGACTCGCTCATCCTGGCATCGTTCGTTACATCGATCGTGGCAAGACCCCGCACGGGATGTACTTGGCGATGGAGCTACTCGACGGTGAGGATCTCGAGCAGCGCCTGCGTCGCGGCCCACTGCCGTGGCAGTCAGTTTTGCTCCTTGGGCTCCGCCTCACCGCTGCGCTCGCGCATGCGCACGCGCTCGGTGCAGTTCATCGCGATCTCGGTCCGCGCAACGTTTTCTTGTCTGGTGGTCGGGTTGAGGACGCGAAGCTTCTCGACTTCGGGCTCGTTCGTGTCGATGACAACCTTGAGCACACCCCATCTCGAACCGTGCTTGGGACAGCGTTCTACATGGCGCCCGAGCAAATCAAAAATCCGCGAAACGTTGATGCACGTGCCGACCTCTTTGCCCTTGGTGTCATTCTCTTCGAGGCTGTCTCCGGCATGAGGCCATTTCAGGGTGAAGATCTCTTCACCCTTTGGGTAAAAATCATCGATCACTCTCCGCCTGATCTCAGGATCGTGACGCGAGGGATCCCTGAGGAGATTATTTGCCTCATCGAGGCGCTTCTCGCCAAGGATCCGAACTCACGCCCGGCATCAGCCGACGCCGTCCATCAAAGCCTGGCGCTCCTTGAAGGGCAAGTGGTGGCTCATCCGTCCCTTTAGTACACGTCGTCGACGCGGATCTTCGAGTCGAGGATACGAATGTCACCTGCGGTGACTGCATCGAGGTCCCAGCGGCCATGCTTGGGTCGCCGAAAGACCTCGATCCTACGCGTATCTTGCGAAACCAAGACGTACTCGCGGAGGGATGGAATTCGCATGTAGTGTGCAAATTTCTCTCCGCGATCGTAGGCCTCGGTCGAGTCGGAGAGAACCTCGACGATCACGGTGGGGTTGACGAGCGCCTCGCCAATGACGCGTCTGTTTCGTTCGACTTTCTGCTTGTCGATCTCGCCACATACGACCACACCGTCGGCATACGTCGACAGCCCTGTCGCGCGAACGAGGATCATTGCATCCGATTGAAAGACGGTACACTTGGGAAATGCGATTTTGAGCGCTGCGGTCACGTTCATCGCGAGGCGGCTATGCTCGAGGGATCCTCCTGCCATGTCGTAGACGACGCCGTCGAGCCACTCGTGCTTCGTGGAGCTCCGGAGCTCCGCTTCGAGGAAGTCTTCGTAGCTGACATAACTGGGTGTCGGCTGGACCATGTCTCTTCATCCTATTGGCCAATTCCGGCTAGGTTTGCGCGTGCGAGTGGTCGCAGCGTTACTTCTGGTAAAAGCTCGGCAAAGCTGACAACGACTGAGTCGGGTAAGTCGGCCTCAATGAGCTTGCGCATGAACCGGCGAATGTCCGGTTGCGTGAGGAACACGAGCGAGCTGCCTGGTGCTTGCGTGGAAGCCTCGGTTGCCGCGCGCCGCATGGCGGCGACGACGTCGCGCGATGCGGCTGGCGCAAGGGTGAGAAACGCTCCTGCTGGCGTGCGTGTGACGGCGCGGCGAACGGTGTCTTCAATGGTTGGATCCACGAGCACGACGCCGAGTTGGTTCTGTCCACGTGTGAGACGGAAGGTCATCGCCCGGCGAAGCTGCGCGCGCACGAGCTCGGTTAAATTGAGCGGATCTTTTTCGGTCATTGCAACGGTCGCGAGAGCTTCAAGAATTGCGCGCATGTCGCGGATGGACACGCGTTCCTCGACGAGCCGACGAAGAATGTCGGTGAGGAGCGTGAGGCTCACGGGCTTTGGCACCACGTTGCGCACGGTGGCAGGAGCAAATTGCTCGAGTTCGTCGAGCAAGCGTTGCGTTTCCGCGAGACCAAGGAAATCGGCAGAACGTGTGCGCAATAGGGTGGTCGCCGCGGTGCTCACAGTCGTGATGGATTCGGCTTTGGGTGTTCCGTCAGCAACGGGAATGATTCGCGCCGGGACTTCGAAGATCGAGATGACGACGTGGCGTGTTGGAAGGCTGCTCAGCGCGCGCACGCGAGGAGGCGGCAAAGGCACGCCAAGCTCGGCGAAAAGCCGTTCGCGAAGACTGAGTGCGATGCTTCGAATGCCATCGCTCACGCCAGGCTCGTCGTCGAGCAAGAATGCGAGATCGTCGGCGACCTCGATGCTCCATGGCACGACCATCGGCACGAAGGGGGTTTCGCGGCGTGCGCCGCCGCCTGCTGGAGGCACGACGGGGCGAGGCTCGGTGGCCTCGCGCTGCTCCTTGCGTGCGATCTGCTGCGTGCGGGCGCGGGCCACGAAGAACAGCACTCCGCCAATCACCAGAAACGGCAAGGCTGGCAATCCAGGCACCATGGCGAGCAGGACAACGAAGGCCGTGGCGACCTTGAGCGCCTTTGGCAAGCCAAAGAGCTGACTGGCGAGCTCTTCGCCGAGTGGCGTTTCGGGCTCCTCGCTCGCAACGCGCGTCACGAGCACGCCGGCGGCGGTCGACAGAATGAGCGCCGGGATTTGTGAGACGAGTCCGTCGCCGATGGTGAGAAGGCCGTAGCGCTTCAGGGCGTCGACGGCCTCCATGTTCTTTTGCCCAACGCCGATTCCAAGGCCCCCGAGAATGTTGACGACGGTGATGACGAGCGAGGCAATGACGTCGCCTTTGACGAACTTCATTGCGCCGTCCATCGATCCGTAGAATTGGCTCTCGCGCGACAGGCTGCGCCGCCGTCGCCGCGCCTCGTTGCCGTCGATCGAGCCAGCGCGGAGCTCGGCGTCGATCGCCATTTGCTTCCCTGGCATCGCGTCGAGAACGAAGCGGGCGCTGACTTCGGCCACGCGCTCAGAGCCCTTGGCGATGACGATGAACTGGATGATCGTGAGGATCAAAAAGACGACACCGCCAACCACGTAGTTGCCGCGCACAACGAAGTTGCCGAATGCGCGAATGACCTCGCCGGCGTTGGCTTGGAGTAAAATGAGGCGGCTCGTCGAGACGTTGAGCGCGAGCCGAAAAAGTGTGGTCAAGAGCAGAAGCGTTGGGAACGTTGCAATGGCCAGCGCGTCGGGCACATACAGAACGACAAGAAGGATGGCGACCGACAGCGACAGGTTGGTTGCAAGCAGCACGTCGAGCAGCAACGTGGGTAGCGGCACGATCATCATTGCGACAATGGCAATGACCAGCGTGGCGAGACCGAGCTCGGCGCCGCCGACGCTGCTGCGCTGGGAGCTGCTCTTGTCGAATGATGTGCGGTTCACCCAGCCGAGGCTAATCCAAATTCGAGCGATGATGCGGGCTGAAGGCGAAACGTGGCGGTGAACTTGGCCACTTGACTATGGGCGAGCTACGTGAGAGCAAACCTGCTTTGAGTTCTCTTGAGAGTGTGTCCTCTCAATCACCAACAATCACCGAACAGACACGCCATGGCCGCCACCGCTTTTCGTGAGCTTCTGAATTTTGGGTAAGTCGTCGACGAAATTGTGGCGCAATTGGCGTGAAAGCTGTCACGGCAGAGTGGCGCAAAACTTGGAGCTGCTAGCCCGAGCGAGGTGTGAAAGATGAAGAAGCGGCGAGTGGGGGTATTGATGGGCGGCTCGAGCAGCGAGCGCGACATCTCGATGATGACGGGCGAGGGCGTTTCGCGCGCGCTCGAAGCCCGAGGCCATGATGTGGTTCGCGTCGTTCTTGGCTCCGAGCCTGTCGACAAAACAATCCGTGACGCAAAGATCGATGTAGCCGTTCTGGCGCTGCACGGGCGCCTTGGCGAAGACGGCTGCATTCAGGGCATGCTCGAGCTTCTCGGCATTCCGTACACCGGATCGTCGGTGCTCGCGTCGGCGCTTGCGATGGACAAGCTCAAGGCGAAGGAAATGTTTCGCCTGCACAACATCCCAACGCCGCCGTACTACGTCGCGACGGAAGCAGATCTTGCCGATCTCGACGAACTGCACGGTTGCTTCGGCTTTCCGGTCGTTGTCAAGCCGCGCAGCGAGGGATCATCTGTCGGCTTGACAAGGGCGAACCATCTCGGTGAGCTCCGAAAAAGCATCGAAGTGGCGCTACAGTACGACCGCTTCGCTCTTGTTGAACGCTACATCAAGGCAACCGAGGTGCACGTTGGTATTTTCGATGGCCGCGTGCTCGGCTGCATCGAGGTTGCGCCGAAAAGCGGTTTTTATGACTATGCCGCGAAGTACACGGCTGGCGCCACCGACTACATTCTTCCGCCGCGCATTGCACCAACGCGTGTGCGCGGTGTGATTCACCTCGCCGAGCGCGCGGTGCACGCTCTTGGCTGCACAGGCGCTGTCCGCGTCGACCTTCTTGTCACCGAAGGTGAAAATGAATACGTCCTCGAAGTCAACACGCTGCCGGGTATGACGCCAACTTCGCTGCTTCCAAAGATCGCCGCGCATGCCGGTATCGATTACGCCGAGCTATGCGAGATGATCCTCGAAGGTGCCGCGCTTCGCTCCTCTGCCGTCGCGGTGCCAATGGCTAGTACGTGCGCTATACAAACAATCGTGCCAAAGCCGAAAGAGACGATTCCGGTATGGTCGTCGCCGCCGCCCCGATTGAAAGCGGTTTAGACCGCTTTCGATTTGACGCGATTTCGTCGTTAGCGGCTGCGGTGCGGTCCTCAAAGCCGAAGCAGGCTGTTCCGGTCCGCTCCTCGCCGCTGCCTCGAACTCGCGCCAACTTGAAAGCGGTTTAAGAGGGTGTTTTACCAGCCGTTGCGAGCGACGCGAGGCCAAGGCGGGCCCGAGGAGCCCGCGTAAGCGTACGTTGTGTACGTGCGCAGGCACCGCAGGGCCCAACGCAGGGATCGCGGCGCGCAGCAGGCTGGTAAACACCCTCTAGTCGCGGAACAAAATTCGATTAAGCTCCGCGAATCGAGTCTCTTCTTCGTCGTCGCGGCCGGCGTCGCCTTTGGCTTCGAGCTCGCGTTGCTCGCGATCGGCTGACTCGAATTGATCCATTGTCAACGCCATACGATCCCGGCCAAAATAGATATGCTTGGCTCGGTAGTCGAGGTAACGCTTGTGAATTGTGGGGGACATGGACACGAGCAATTGTAGATTACATATCTTCTTATGAGACGCCTAACCAGGTCTTTGTCGCGCGGGCTCCTTGATCGTCGCCCGGCCGTACAGTGGGCAATTCTCGCTTTTGCGTCGATCGTTTTGGCTGCACTCTTTCGTGCCGCGCAAATCCCCGCTGGCCTCTTGCTCGGCCCTATGTTTGCCGGCATTGCCGTTGCGGCGATGCACGGTTCGATCCGCGTGCCGCGCTGGTCTGCCGCGCTGGCGCAAGGAATGCTTGGCGGTCTCATCGCGAGCCGCTTCACGCCGTCCGTTCTCGACAAACTCACCCACCTCTGGAAGTTGGACCTTCTTGTGACCATCGGCGTGATCGGCGCAAGCAGTTTGCTTGGCTATGCGTTGGCGCGATTGCGTATCCTTCCCGGCTCGACAGCGGTATGGGGCTCGTCGCCAGGAGCGGCCACCGCGATGATTGTGATGGCCGAGGACTTCGGAGCCGATGTTCGGCTCGTGGCCTTCATGCAGTACCTGCGCGTGCTCTTCGTCGCGCTCATTGCCTCGGTAGTGGCTCACTTCGTAGTTCCAGGCGGCACGCACCACGCAGCGCCGATGTTCGGGCCTATCGATCTCCCGCGGTTTGGTGCAACGCTTGGAATCGTGGTCGGCGGCGCCGTGGTTGGCCGCGTTCTGCGCATTCCTGGCGGTTCGATGCTGGTTCCGTTTTTCGTTGGCGCCGCCGCGAACGCCACGGGTTGGTTGAAACCCGAGCTTCCGCCATGGCTGCTTGCTCTGAGCTTTGCGCTCTTTGGGTGGATGGTTGGTTTGCGGTTCACGCGTAAGATCCTCGCCTACGCAGCGCGGATGGCTCCTCGCATCGTTCTGGCGATCCTCGTGCTGCTCTTTCTTTGCAGCCTCATCGGAGGCGCGCTCACGTGGTTCGCGGGGATCGATCCGCTGACGGCGTACCTCGCCACGAGCCCCGGCGGCGTCGATGCAGCGGCAATCATTGCGGCGTCGTCGAGTAAGGCCGACCCGCTCTTTGTCATGACCTTTCAAATGACGCGCGCGATCACGATGTTCATCGTTGGACCGTCGATAGCGAGGCGAGTCGCGCACATAGCGGAGCCGCTTTCAGGCTGACGCGAACGCGATGACCACAAGGAGTGCCCCTACGCATATGCGTTTTGTTGGCGCTTGCGTGTAGGGGCGCAGCATGCTGCGCCCCTACGGTTTTTTTGTAGCCGCGGCAGAATCGACTGGGCGTTTTCTGGGGTGCATGTCGATTTTTTCTCGGTGGACGCAACATCCGGGAAAAACGGTCGACTGGGCTTGTATGGCACCAAGAATAACAAATGATGGCGCGCCTCGCGCGAGCCAGTACGACAACGACAACGACC
>WQZB01000017.1 GCA_009780955.1 Polyangiaceae bacterium
CCCAGTCTGGAGCGAGTGCGAACCACGGCGCATCGGGCATCTCGGGCATGCGTTCCCGACGCCAACCTGCAATGTCGGGAACGAGAACGTCGGCACCAAAATGAAGCTCGGGTTCGTCAAGAAGGATCCAGCCGCCGGGGCCGCCCTTGCCGCGGTCGAACGGTGCGATGAGCTCACCTCCGAGGATGGACGTGGCCCGGGCGTGGCGCGATGCCGGGCGCGGAAAGGCGTAAAGCACGCCATGAAGAATTTCACCGACCATGTTCGGTGGTAGCGCTTCGAGATCCGCGTAGGTTGCAGGTAACGGACTGCGTTTTGCGACCATGCGCGAGAAGATAGCACCACCGATAGAAAGCGGGCTAACGCGGTCCTCGTCCTTTTCGTGTCATGCGCGGCAACGACGTCGTGCTCGTTGCAATCAAATCCCACCCATCGCGCTCGCCGCTCACTAGGCGCATAAGGCCTGCGTAGGCAATCATGGCGGCGTTGTCCGTGCAGCTTGCAAGTTCTGGAAGCACGGCGATCATGCCGTGCTTGGAAGCAAGCTCGTATGTGCGCGCGCGAAGCTCGCGGTTTGCGGCAACACCGCCACCGAGCACCACGTGGGTTACGCCCTCGCGCATCGCGGCGGCGACAAGTTTTTTTGCAAGCACCGACGTTACCGCAGCTTGAAACGACGCGCAGATGTCGGCCAAACTTTCTTCGGTTTTCGGTGCTCCGTGGTCATGCACAAGTTGGCTGATTTGGGTTTTGATTCCCGAAAAGCTGAATTCGAATGAGCGCGTGCTAGCCATGGGCACCGTGAAAGGCACGGCGTGCGGGTTGCCTTTCTGCGCGAGCATGTCGATGAGAGGACCGCCCGGGTAGCCAAGGCCGAGCAGCTTGCCAACCTTGTCGAACGCTTCGCCGGCGGCATCGTCGCGTGTTGCGCCGAGTTCGCGCATTTGCCGCGCATGCGGCCCGTCAACTCGATAGATCGCCGTGTGACCACCCGAGGCGAGCAGCGCAACGAATGGGAATTCCGGCGCCTTGGAGCTTGCCGTGCGACGCAAAAACCCCGCGAGCAAGTGCCCAACGAGATGATCGACACCGACCAGAGGCTTGCCAAGCGACCAGGCAAGCCCCTTGGCCAATTGCACGCCGACAAGCAGGGCGCCGACGAGACCAGGACGATGGGTTACCGCAATGCCGTCGACCTCTGCGAGCGTGATGGCTGCGCGCGCGAGAGCTTCGCGAACGACAGGCAGGGCGTTTCTTAGGTGGTCGCGCGAGGCGAGCTCGGGAATGACGCCGCCATAAGGAGCATGCAGCTTTACCTGGCTTTGCACCACATCGGCCAGCACCCGGCCGCTGTCGTCGACAATGGCGGCTCCTGTTTCGTCACACGAAGACTCAATCCCGAGAATATGCACTGGTTTGTTTAAGGAGTTGAGCAAGGCACTTGCTCTTTGGACAGCGCAAAAACGCCGAACAGGGGTTCGTTCGCGCCGCCTTCGACCTCGCTTGGCTCGGGTGATCCTGGTGCGCCGCGCAGCAGCCTGACCTCGACACCGGTTGATTGCATGAGCGATACAATGACCATGATGTCAGCTGGCCCCGATGTGGGCGTGGCTGCGTAAATGAGATTATTTTCTCGGCCTTCGCCGAAAGAAAGCGTGGAAAGCGGATCGTGCCATAGCTGGGGAATGGGGCGCAGCGGCGTTTGCGCGAAAAGCCCGTCGGACGTGGAAACGAAGCCAGGTGCATCTTGCAAGTGATCGGCATCGAGAGTGATGCACATGCGCACATCGTCCGCGAGGCCCGCGCGAACGAAGCTGCCTTGCACGATGGGGCCTTGGAAACTGCCACTGCCCGTTGAGAACCGCGACATGTCTCGACACCCGCTTGCGAGGCCGAGGGCGATCACGGCGACTATGACAGCGAGCCATCGAACAAGCATCCGAGCGGCTCCCCTTATCATTTCTCGCCGCGGATGCTTTGTGCCGTCTGCCGAACGCGAGGTTCAGGATCGCGATCGGCCATGACGCTTGCAATTTGTCGGGCTGCTGCCTTGTCGTAACTTGCCATCGCCACGAGCGCGGCCTCGCGCACGAGCGCGTAAGGTTCTTTCGTGGTTGCTTCTCGAAGCGCTTTCGTTGCACCTTCCGACGCGCCTCGCGCGCCAAGTCTTCCGAGAGCTTGTGCGGCCGCCACGCGAATCGCCCACGTTGGATGCGCTGCAAGGATCTTCGACGCGGCAGAAAGTGCGCGCGCGCTTGCATGATTTCCAATCGACGCCAGGGCAACGCGCGCAACGCTTTCGTTCGGATCGAGCGCGGCGTCGGCCAACGTGTTTTCGGCTGGTTCGGACGTCGAGTGCGCGAGCACGCCGAGCGCGCGCAAGCGAACCGTAGGATCAGGGTGGCGTGACAGCTCGATGATGCTTGGTTCGAGCGCGCTGGCTATCGCGCGCGCCTTGTTGTGTGCAGCCAACGTTTCCGGCGTTGGTTCGCCGGAGACGAAGGGCAAAAGCGCGCCATCGCCTGCTGCCATGGCGCCCAGGACTGTAAGGGCTCGCTCGTTTGATGTGGCGAGCGCGGCCTCGGCCGCGTGCGCAATCGGCTCGGCGAAAAGCACGAGCGCCGCTGCCCGATCTTTTTCCGCAAGCGTGCGTGGGATAAAGTTGTCAAGAGCTGATTCGATATCCACGGTGTCGTCGGGCATGGAAAGCGTGTCGCTTTGGGCGCTCTGGATAACGTGCGGGCTTTGGGTTGCGAGCATGACGAGCGATGCAGCTCCTGCGGCTCGCAATGCCGCGGCGTTACGTTGTGTGCGCAGCAGTGTCGTCGCGCCCTCGCCGCTTGCCGCGAAGAGCCCATCGGCCATGGCCAAAATGGCCCTTTTTTCGGACCGTGAGTCGCCCTTTCCGTGACCGATACGTGCGAGGGCAAGCATTGCCATTTGGCGTGGCAAAGGCTCGTCACTTTCTGCAAGTGTTACCAGCGTTGGTGCTTCGCTCGTGGCGCCAAGCTCGCCGAGCGCGTAGGCAGCGGCCGCTCGCGCCACGCTTCCGGCTTCGAGCGACCGAGCCGTTTGCGCGAGCCGTGCAACGTTCGCCCGATCTTTGAGCGTGCCGAGCCCGAGTGCTGCGAAGCCGCGCATGGGTGGTGATCCGTGCTCCACGATGCGTCGCAAAAGAGGCGCTGCCTTGCCATCACCGAGCTTCGCCACAGCCCACGTTGCGGCAATTGCCACGGGGCCTGTTGCCATGGAGTTCGCAGGCGCACGATCCCGATCGTGCCATGGATCGTGGATTGGGGCGTGCTTTGGAAAGATGTAGGCTTCATATTTCGGCAAAAGAGCCGTGTCGCGCAAGGCTCCGCATGCAAGCATGGCCCGCGTGCGAAGGGCCGTTTCGGCCTGGCCCCCTCCCGTGGCAAATGCGAAAAGGGCAGGTCCGGCATTCTTGTTTTGCACGTTGGCAAGCACGTCGATGGCCACGCGTTGGCCCCCCGCGTCGCCATCGGCGAGCACGTCGAGCAGCGGCTTGATCGCTCGCTCACCGATGCGCGAAAGAGCCGCGCGAGCCTCGACGGCGGCTTGTCCCGTTTGCCCCGCAGCGTGGCGGCTTTTCTGCACGAATGCAAACGTAAGATGGCTATACAATTGTATAAGCAGGCGCCGATACACTTTTCGCTGCGGGTTGCCAATGGCAAGCGGCAAAAGCTCGTTCTCGAGGGATTCGAGTGTACCTTTCCCAAGATTGATTTGCATGGAGAGGCGCGCGGCGTGCGATACGATGTCTTCGTCGGGGGCCGTACGAATGACGCGTCGAAATAGCCTGTCGGCCTCGTCGGTTTCGCCTTTGGCGAGCAGCAAATCGGCGAGTTCCAAATAAACGATGTAAAGCCTGTCGTTCTTCGCGATGGCCGCGCGAAATTCGGTGATGGCGTGCTCGGTGTCTTGACGCTGGCGGTACATTTCACCGAGCTTTCGGTGGCCTTCGGCATCGTCGGGATTGAGTTCGACGGCGCGTGCGGCATAGCGAATGGCGTCTTCGTCGAGGTACATTTGCGCGGCATATTGCGCCATGCGTTGGTAGAGCTCGCGCGCGCGCTTCGGTTCGACCGTGGCGAGCTTTTCGAGCGTTGCAATGGCCTCGCGGTGCTTGTTCTGCTGCACCAAAGTGCGTTCGAGTGCAAGGTAGCTTTCAACATCACCGGGAGCTGCGATAATCACTTTGCGCAGCGTGACTTCGGCATTGGCGAACTGGCGAAGGCGAATTTGCACCTCGGCGAGCATGCGCCCCGCTTCCAAGTCAGGCGGGCTAGCGGCAAACTTCCGTTCTAGCGGCCCGACCTGAGCATCGAGCACGCGCTCGAAGCCCCAGAGTGTCACGGTGCGCTGGCGTGCTTCGCGCTCGAGCCCGTGGTCGCCGTTTTTCGTGGCAACGGCCGCGAGATCTTGCCAAATCACGCGCGCTTCGCGGTAGTTTTTTGCGCGCTCGAGGGCACCGGCGAGTTGCTTGCGAAATGCAACATTTGCGGGCTCGAGCTGCACGGCCTCGCGGTACGAGGCGAGCGCGTCGGGGACCATGTCGTGCTCGAGGTACACATCGCCAAGGGCGGCGAGCGCGCGGGCCTTCGGGGTGATCGTGGTGAGAATTCGCTTCCAGGTTTGCACGGCAAGGGGCTTATTGCCTTCTTGGAAGTAGTGGTCGCCAAGATCGGTGAGGTGGCCGGGATCGCTCGTGCCGATTTGCGTCAAGCGCGTGAGCACTTTGACGGACCTGTCGCTCTCGCCAATTCGTGCGTAGAAATCGGCCAAGCGCGAGAGAATTTCTTCGTCGCTTCCTCCGCGCGCCTCGAGCTCACGGAGAAGCTTGGTGGCGCGCGCATGATCGCCGCGCTGCATCAGCGCTTCGCACTGGTCGAACACGAACTGCGGATTGTGTGGCGCGGCTCGAATCAGCGCATCGTATTCGGCAATGGCCTTGTCGAGATCCCCTTCGGATTGCATCAGACGAATCATTTTGAGACGCAGGTCGATCTGCTTTGGATTCGATAAAAGGGCTTTTCTGTAAACTTCAATTGCTTGTTTGCTGTTGCCGGTTTCTTCGTAAAGGGCTCCAAGCAATGCCAACCTTTGGAAATCGGTCGGGTGTTCGCCTTCGAGTTGCTGAATAAGAATCGGCAACGTTTGATCGGCTCGGTAAATTTCGGCGATGGTTTCGTAAATCTCGCCACGAACGGCGGCCTCTTGGCCAGAAGCTTGGAGGGCCTTTTTCAGCGAGGCGAGGGCCTCGACGTTTTTGTGAGCTTTCGCTTGCGCCTTGCCAAGATCTTTCAAAGCGGGTGCGAGCGCGCGGTTGTCGCCTGCGGCCGCTGTAACGAGCTCTTTGAATTCGGCCTCGGCTCGGTCGTATTCGGCACGCTGAAAGAGCTCGCGCCCAAGCTCGCCGCGCACAAATAAACTCGAGGGTCGCATTTTCACGACCTCGGTGTGGCGCGCTTTGGCACTTACGAAATCTTTGTCGTCGAGTGCTAGCAGCATGAGCGTGCGAAGGGTTTGCTCTTTGTCTGCGGGCGTAGTCTGGAGTATAAGGGCTTGCTCGTAACGCTTTTTCGCGCCCGCGTGATCGCCGCGATCTTGAAGCAGCCGCGCAAGCGATACGATGGCCGCACTCTCGGTGCTTTTGAGCAAAATGGCTTTTTCGTACGTTTTGATGGCCTCGTC
Source organism: Polyangiaceae bacterium (assembly GCA_009780955.1). GTDB lineage: Bacteria > Myxococcota_A > Polyangia > Polyangiales > Polyangiaceae > Labilithrix. The sequence goes on from WQZB01000017.1 coordinate 5,716, forward strand.
GGTGTGCCCGTCGAATTTGTAAATGCCTGCGAGCGCTACGCTCGAGGCGTATTGCTCTGGGCCGGGCTGGGCTGCGCGCGCTTCAAAGTCTTTGACGAGGTTGACGAGGTTTCCGTCTTTGTCTCGGTAAAGTTGCGCGAGGCGCTGCAAAGGAAACGACGCGCCAGGCTGGGTGAGAACAATTCTCGTGTATTTTGCAATTTGCGCCGTTGGCGAGGCTGGTGGCGCTGCCTGCGCTTGGGATCGCGTGGCTGCGCCGCCCGTGTGGCTGGAGTGACTGGGCTGCGCGCGCCCGCCGGCAGGCTTGTGGCGTCCGCGCGGGTCGAAATCTTGTCCGCGTGCTGGCAGCACGACGAGCCAAGCGGCGAGCGTGAAACAACCAAAGCAACCAAAGAGCGTGAACGGGCGAAGCTGCACGCGTCAAGCATAACGTAGACTTGCGGCGCGCGGCGCGCAGCGGATTGGCCCAAGCTGTGCGTGTTGACTTTTCGGGTGCTCCTGCTTCTATGGAAGGCCTTGATTCGTGGGGCCTGGGGTCTTGACATGAAAAGAAGAGACAGCTCTCGATGCGCGCCGAATCGCACCACGCAGCAGCGCGTCGTGCGCCCGGTCATTGGGTTCGGGGCGGCGAGTGTTGCGGGCTTGATTTTGTTTGCGTGCTCTGGAGTAGATTTCCCGCTGTACCAATTCCCAACCGGCAACGACGCGGCAGAGAACAGTAGCGCAGGTGACGAGCCGCAATCGGACGCCGCGGGTGCATTCGACGCGGGCAGTGAGGCGGCCGCCGACGACGCATCCGACGCATCCGACGCAAGCGACGATGCGGATGCCGGCGCCGTCGTTGTCCAAGCGTGCAGTGCACTCACGCCGTTTACGAACGTGTCCAAGTTGGCTGGGATCAACACGGACGATCTCGACGAGATTGCCCCAAGGCTCACGGCAGACGAGAAAACGATTGTGTTTGCTCGCTACGATGTTCCGAACACGGATGCCATAAACCTTTACACGGCCACCCGCGCTTCGCGCGATGACGACTTCGGCGCGGCAACACTCGTTGTTGGGCTTGGGGGAGCCGGGACGAACGGAGATCCGCAGTTTTTCGGCGATGGCAGTAATAATATCCTATTTGCGTCGAGTCGCCAAAGCGATCCTCCGGATTTTACTAGCAACCCTCCGATTTTTTTCCGTGCACAGAAGAACAACGACACCTTTGAGAACGTCACGCAGGTTTTCCCGGGCTCGACGGCAGACGGCTGGCGTCCTTTCCTGACGAGCGATGGCAGCGAGCTTTTCTTTGGAGGTGACAACGGGGCCGGGGGTGCGCAGATTTATCGGAGTTTGGCGGACGGCAAGGGTGGCTTTTCCGCCCCCGCCCCCGCACTCGTTGCCGGGATCGCCGCTGTCGCGCCGTATTCCGACAACGCTCCGGTGCTGAGTCAAGAAGCGCAAACGATGTATTTTGCATCGGAACGCTCCCCGGCACCAGGTGCCAGCGTCCTCAATATGCATATTTATGTTACAACGCGATTGAATACGAATGATCCGTTTGACGGAAATCCGGTACGAGCAAGGGTCGATGTCATCAACGGGGTGGTCGAAAACTTGGATTTCGACGAGTGGCCAGGTTGGCTTTCGACCGATGGTTGCAGGCTGTATTTCGACACGAACAGGGGGGACGGGAACAACTTCGAATACGACATCTGGGTCGCCACGAAAACCGAGTAGTAAAGGGCGGCCACAGAGGGCCGCCCCTACAAAGAATGCGTTTTGTTCGTTGGTAGGGGCAGGCCTTCGTGCCTGCCCCGCCTTGAACTTGAAAGCGGTTGGTGTGGGCACGCCTGAGCCCTGAGCGAAAACACCGACAAAAATAAGCCTGTCTTACCCGGCGCGAAGACGGGCTTGTCAAGCGCAGGCCTTTTCCTTTAAAAAACGAACATGTCGACCGCTGCCACTTCGCCCAATCGCGCTGACGCTACCTTTCTGGTTTCGCGACTCAGCTCGCTGCTCGCCGTGTTGCCCTTGGGCGTGTGGACGGTCGCCCACCTGTGGAATAACCTCGCTGCTTTCCAAGGCGAGGCGGCTTGGCAGCACGCCGTTACCGAGTACAAGCACCCGTACGCGTTCTTCGCCTCCACGGTTCTTGCGCTTTTGCCTCTCGCGCTGCACACGGTTTGGGGCGTTCAACGCATTCTCACGACCAAGCCAAACAACACGAAGTACACCTACTTCGCAAATCTCAAATATCTCCTTCAGCGCCTTAGCGCGATTGGCATTTTGCTCTTTTTGCTCGCGCACATCACGCTCGCTTTTCTCAAACCTCGCTTGACGACTCACGGCCAAGCCGAGGCATTTTCCGCTCTTGCGCACGAAATGCACCACAATTTCCCAACGCTTGCCGTTTACGTGCTTGGCATTCTCGGCGTGGCTTACCACCTTGCAAACGGCCTGCATACGTTCTGCATGGGTTGGGGTGTCGTTTCGAGCCGTGCCGCCTTGAACAGGCTAAACGCTGTTGCCGCCATCGTTTTCGTGTGTCTGCTCGCCATGGGTTGGGGCGCCATATGGGCACTCTACGTTTCCGGCTCCTAGACTAGCGCGACACCGTGGCCCTGGTACTTTGTAGGCATGTCTAGGGCGTGTCTGCGAAGTGTCGCATTCGTTCTTGTCGCTGCGATCGTTGCCGCGAGTGCGGTTGGTTGTGCAAAGAAAAGCGGTAATGACATCAAAGTTGGCGCCTACCTCTCGCTCTCGGGTCCCGACTCGACGTTCGGGACCGATACTCGTGCTGGCATTGAACTCGCCCTTTCCGAGGTGAACGCCACGGGCGGCATTCAGGGCAAAAAGGTTAGAGTTCTTTACGAGGACGACAAGTCAACGACCCAAGAGGCCTCGCAGAAGGTTCGGCAGCTCATAGACCGCGACAAGGTCGTTGCCGTGCTTGGCGAGGTTGCTTCGAGCCGCTCGCTTGCTGGTGGTCTTGTGGCGAACACAAAACGTGTGCCGCTCATCACGCCGTCGTCCACGGCCGTTGAAGTGACGCAGGGACGCGACTGGGTTTTCCGCGTCTGCTTCACCGACGATCAGCAAGGTCGGGTGGCCGCGCGTTTTGTGAAAAATGATCTCAAAAAAACCAAAGTGGGCATTTTTTTTGCGGCGCAAGATACCTATTCGTCGGGTCTCGCCAAAAGCTTTCGTGATGAGTTCAAAAAGCTTGGCGGAGAAATAGTTGTCGACAAAGGTTATCAAAAAGGCGAAACGAATTTCACAACGTATCTCAACGAGCTCAAGGCGAATCACCCCGAGATTGTTTTCGTCCCAAACTACTACAACGAAATGGTTCAAATTGCCCGCCAGGCCAAGCAAGTTGGTCTTCCCGGGTCCACCTTTGTGGGCGGCGATGGTTGGGACTCGGCGAATCTTCTCGAGGGCGCCGGTGCCGAGCTCGAAGGCGCGTACTTCACGAATCACTACGCACCCGATGTGCCATGGGAAAATTCAAAGAAATTCGTCGGCGAGTTTCGTGCAAAATACAAGAATATGCCCTCGAGCCTTGCGGCGCAGGGCTACGACGCTGCGGGGTTGCTCTTCGACGCCATGCGCCGAGCTCCTGTCCTCACCCCGGAGGCAATTCGCAAGGCCATTGCCGAAACGAAAGATTTCGCCGGCGCAACGGGCACGCTGACTATGGATGCGAATCGCAACGCGGAAAAATCTATCGTACTCGTGAAAATCCAAAATAAAAAATTTACGTTTGCCACGCAGGTGTCGGCGAATTGAAAGCGAGGGCAGGTCGGCGTGAAAGTCTTCGAGGCGCTTATCACCGGGCTTACGCAAGGCGCGATGATCGCGCTCGTCTCGCTTGGCTACACCATGGTTTACGGCGTTCTCAAACTTATCAACTTCGCTCACAGCGAAGTTTTCATGATGGGTGCTTACTTCGGGCTTTTCCTCATCACGGCTTTTGGTGATTCGCTAGACCCAGTGTCAGATCCAGTGATGGTGGGCGCCCTCGGCGTCGCGGCCACTTTGCTCGCCATGGTGGGGGCAGCCCTGCTTGGCGTTGCCGTCGAGCGTGTGGCTTATCGGCCGCTGCGCGGCCGCGGCAATGCTGCGCTTCTTCGCGTCACTCCGTTGGTAACGGCGCTTGGGGTGAGCGTGCTCCTCCAGAACCTCGCGCAGCTCCTGTTCGGTGCGCGCTATCGGCCGTACCCGCAGCTAATGACGGGAACCTACACGCTTCCAGGTGTGGGCATGCTTGCAAGCTCGCGCGTCGTCATTCTTGTCGTCACCATTGCCCTGATGATCGCGCTAGAACTCATCGTCAAACGCACCTGGTTCGGCAAGGCTATGCGTGCGCTCAGCGCGAACCAAGAGGCAGCGCGTCTGATGGGCATTCGCACCTCGCACGTCATCTCGATGACGTTTGCCGTGGGCTCATCGCTCGCAGCGCTCGGCGCCGTGCTCTACTGCCTCGATCAATCGCAGGTCTACCCAACCATGGGCGTTGTCATTGGCACGCGCGCATTCGTTGCCGCGGTGCTCGGCGGCATTGGCAGCATTCCGGGCGCAATGCTGGGTGGCATGCTTATCGGCATCATTGGTGAGCTCGTCAAGCTTACCGATTACTCGGGCGGTCAAGACGTGCTTGTTTTTTTCGTGCTTATCGTCGTGCTCGTCGTCCGCCCGGCGGGTTTGCTGGGGTCCGCCCGCCTCGAGAAGGTGTAGGGGCGCGATTCATCGCGCCCTCGGGATTGTCCAATGGGATGGATTCCAAAATGCGGCGGTCGGGCGCCATGAATGGCGCCCCTACGAATGCGTTATTCAGGATCGGCGGCGGCAACCAGCTGCGCGCTGCTTTCAGGATCGAGATCGCTTGCGATGGTGTAGCCGATGCCACCTTGCTGCGTGACGGCGACCGAGTAGCCATCGGTTTGACCGACACGGACCTCGGTGGTGCCAACGGCGCGTGGCGCAAGGTGGGCTCCGCCGACTTGCACGTTGCGTGGATTGTACACGAAGATCGTCACGCGCTGGACGTTGCTACCGTGCTCGAGTTCGTACTGGAGCATGGCCGCGCGTTCGCCACCATGCAGGGGAACGAGTCGCCCGCCGACGAAATGCGCGTTCTGCGCCTGCTTGAAGTGCGGGATACGCACCGGTACACCAATGTAGCGTTCAAGTTTTTGCACCTGCATTGGGTCGGTTTGCTCGGGTGGGAGCGGACGCGAGTGCTGCGCGACGAAATCACGGAGCAACTCGTCGTTGCCAAAGCCTGCGCGCATGTCGGTTGAGCCCTGGATAACGGGCTGTCTGGCCGCCGAACCCCACGCCAACGCGAGTGCCGCGGCGCTGGCGAGAGGCAACAAAGTGCGCCAGTGGCGGAGCATGCCGCGATCTCGTTTTGCGCGGCCTTCGCCATCGATCTCGTTCTGTGCGGTGAGCGCGGCGAGCATGCGATCGCGCACGTTGCTCGGGGCTTGTATGCGGACGTTCTTCTTCAGCGACTCGCGCATTGCGCGATCGAGCGCAAGCCGCTCGTGGCAGACTTCGCATGCTGCGACGTGATCTTCGACTTCGAGGGTTTTCACCGGATCGAGCGCGCCATCGAGCAGAGGCTCGAGGAGGCTGATGGTCGGCTTGCAGCTGCAGCTATTGGGGATCATGACTACGCCGCGCCTTGCTTGTTCGCTTTGCGTGCGCGAAACGCCGCGATATTCGTACAATTTTGACTTTGCATGAATTCGGTTGATGAGCCTGCCACGTTGTCGCCCTTAACGATACCGAGGGCAAGAGCATGATTGTAGAGGGAACGCTGCAAGAGCTTACGCCCGCGGTGCAGGCGGCTCATGACTGTGCCAATGGGGCAGCCCATGATTTGCGCGATTTCTTCGTAGCTGAATTCTTCGACGTCGCAAAGCATGACCGCGAGCTTAAACTCGGTTGGCAACGCGTCGAGTGCGCGCTGCACTTCGCCCTCGACAATGGGAAGGAGAGCCTGCTGCTCCGCGTCGCGCAGCTGGCGCATGGTTGACGCGCTCACCCAACCGTCGACCAGCGGATCGGCGTCGGGGCCTTCAAGAACAGCGCGTTCGAGCCCGCCGCGCCGGTACTTGTTGATGAACGTGTTCGTAAGAATGCGAAAAAGCCACGCTTTGAGGTTGGTGCCGGCGTGAAATTGATCGCGCGCCCGCAATGCCTTGAGCAGTGTGTCTTGGACGAGGTCTTCGGCTTGGGCCGGGTTGCGCGTGAGCTTGCACGCGACACCATAGAGCGCATCGAGATGGCTGACGGCCTCGTCTGCGAAACCATCGACTTTTTTCTTCTTTTCCGTAGTCAAGGAGCTCATCGGTGCGTTCGGTAGCCTTTCGTCGAGGCCAACAGGTATCGAGAGGACCCTATTCCGATTGACCGCTTTCGATTTGACGCGATCTCTTTTTTGGTGCCTGCGGCTAGGGGCGTATGGCCATACGCCCCTACTGCTTTTGGAGCGATTTTAGCTGCTCTTCAAGCTCGTCGACTCGCGTGGTGAGGCGACGGACCTCGTGCTGAAGTTGCTGCCACGGCAGAATGTTCGGAACCACAGCTCTCACGCGATCGTCGATTCGATGTTGCCAGTCTTCAAGCGTTTCCTTGGCCTGGTCAACGAGGCTTGGCTTCGGGGGCGCACTTGGAGCAGGAGCCGCAACGGTTTCGGCTGCTCCACGATCGACGACGGCAGAAGGCGGCGGCGCTGGTTCGCCCGCTTTTGCTCCTGGAATGAGCCGGCCGATTGGGCCTTCGCGCAAATCGCTAAGCACCCTTTCGGTCTGCTGGATAATGAGCTCTTTCAGCGTTTGAAGCGGAACGCTGCGGCTGGTTTTGGCCTTTTGCTTTTGCTCTTCGTAGATGATTTGCGCCAGCGTGACCTCGGTGAGGTCTTGCTTCGTGTTGTTGTCGATGATTTGCACTTCTTCGCCGGTGCGAACCAACTCTGCAATTTGCAACAAAGTGACGTACCGGCTGTCTTGGGTGTCGTAAAGCTTACGGTTCGAATATCTCTTGACAATGCGGCGAGGGCGATCATTGCCTGCAGTTGCCGTTGACGAGGCTGGGGTGTCGGGAAGGTTGCTGTCCACAGATAAATCCTCAGCTTCTACCATACACAAATTTAGGCGCACCACCATGCCGCGCACTTGGCCGTGTACTTCTTTGGCACTCCGAAACGTGACTGCGTCTTATGACGCTCGCAAGAATGAGAGCGCGCAGCTCCGCGACATCGAGCTCGAGGTGCACGCCGGTGAGCTTGTGGGTGTGCTTGGTCCAAATGGGGCAGGCAAGACCACGCTCGTTCGCGTTGCGTCAGGGTTGCTCGAGCCAACGCGCGGCGAGGTCCTTCTGCTTGACGAGCCGGTGCGCGACCCAGCCTCTGGGCGTGCCCATGCGCGTGTTGCGCGATCGCTTGCCGTTGTTGAGCAGATGCACGATCTCCCCCTTGGTTTTACGGTGCGCGAGGTGGTGGCCATGGGACGTGCACCCCATCAGGGCGCGTGGATGATTCTCAGTGACCAAGACGCGGCCATTGTCACGAGCGCGATCGTTCGCTGCGATCTCACCGAGCTTGCAGACAGGCCCGCGCATGCTCTTTCTGGCGGCGAGAAGAAGCGTGTGGCCATTGCCCGTGCGCTTGCGCAAGAACCGAAAGTGCTTTTGCTCGACGAGCCAGGCGCGTTTCTCGACGTGCGCCACCAGATGGATCTTTACGAGCTAATCGCCACCGAAGTGAAAGAGCGGAAGCTAGCGTGCCTTGTCGTCATGCACGATCTCAACGTTGCATCCGAGTTTGCCGATCGCGTGGTGCTCATGAAAAACGGGCGCATTGTATCGCAGGGGCGCGCGACCGAAGTAATGACATGGCGCACGCTCAAAGACGTATTTGATGCCGACATTTGTTGCGGCATCCATGATCCTACCGGCACGCGCTTTTTTCTGCCCGTACGACCCACGCGCGCCACACGTGAAGGTGGCTAAAGAACGCGTCGGACGAGTCGTTCCAGCTCCGCATCGCTGGTTACGCCACGGCGAACAGCGACGACTTTTCCTTCCTTGGAAACGAGGATGAGCGTGGGAAGGTTGTCGACGTTGTATTTCTGCGCGATGGCATTGTCCTCGTCTGAAACGATGGGAAAGCCAATGGCGCGCCGCACGACAAGGTCTGCGGCCAAGCCTGGCTTGTCGGATGTGTTGACGCCGACGACGACAAGGCCCCTGTCTTTGAAACGTGCGGCAAGCCCATTGATGATCGGCAGCTCGACCTGACAAGGAGGGCACCACGTTGCCCAGAAGTCGAGTAACACTGGGCGGCCGCGCAACGCCGCGAGATTCAACGATGCCTGCCCAGGGCCTTCTGGGCCATTGGCAATGACGGCAGCGGTGAAGTCGGGCGCATCAACGGCAGGCCCTTGGTTTTCGCAGCTGTGTGTTATGCGAGAAGTGGCCGCGAAACCTGCGCCAAGCACGATGACCATGAGCACCACCCGCCCGAGGCCAGACTTGCTAGGCGCGCGGAGGGCGATGTCGGGTCGCGTGGTCGATGCGTCTTGGTTCATCCCGATTCTCGCCCCATAGCACGCGCATGCGTTGCGCGCCCAAGGCACCGTAGGCTAACGTAGACCGACGCTCGATGAGCTCTGCTACAGAGCATGCAGGGGAAGTCACCCACGCCCCGAAAATTCGTGGTTTGGGTGATCTTTCAAAGCTATCGCTTGCGGCGCTCGGTGTCGTCTACGGCGACATTGGCACCTCTCCGCTTTACTCGCTGAGAGAGTGCTTTTCTGGCGAGCACCGTGTGGAGCCGACACCGGCGAACGTTTTGGGCATCGTCTCGCTCGTCTTCTGGTCGCTGACCCTGGTTATTGTTGTGAAGTACATGACGTTCGTCATGCGCGCGGACAACCACGGCGAAGGTGGCATCCTCGCGCTGCTTGCGCTTCTGAAGCCAAGGGGCCGCGCGAAAGAAACTTGGTCTGTTCACGTTTACGTGATGCTCGGTCTGTTCGGCGCCGCGCTACTTTATGGCGACGGTGTCATCACGCCGGCGATCAGCGTGCTGAGCGCCGTGGAAGGCCTTGGCGCAGGAGGCGCATCTGGTTTTCTCGCGTCGAAGCCGTTCATCGTTGCGCTTACGCTTGTCATTCTCATCATGCTGTTTCTCGCGCAGCGGCGAGGAACGGCCGGCGTTGGCGTGGTGTTCGGGCCCACCATGCTTGTCTGGCTCGTTTCGATTGGCATCCTTGGTCTGTCGTGGATCATCAAACATCCGCGTGTGCTCGTCGCGATTTGGCCAACTTATGCTCTCGATTTCTTCCTCGAGCACGGCTACCACGGATTTCTGATCCTCGGCGCCGTCGTCCTTTGCATTACCGGTGGCGAAGCGCTTTATGCGGACATGGGCCATTTTGGTCGCAAGCCAATTCGCACAGCATGGTTTTTCGCGGTCTATCCAGCACTCATTCTTTGCTACTTCGGCCAAGGTGCGCTCATTCTCGAGCGCGGCAAGGTTGATAATCCGTTTTTCGATATGGTTTCAGGCGCGTGGCGCTATCCACTCGTTGCCATCGCCACACTGGCCACCATTGTCGCCTCTCAAGCACTTATCTCGGGCGCGTTCTCGCTTACCCAACAGGCCGTTCAGCTCGGGTATTGGCCGCGTATGACCATCAAGCACACGTCGGGCACGGCTGAAGGTCAGATCTACGTTCCCGAAATCAACACGGGCTTGATGCTTGCGTGTTCGGCGCTCGTACTCGCATTGCAAGAGTCGTCGAAGCTCGCGGCTGCGTATGGCATTGCCGTCACCGGCACGATGAGCATTACGAGTTTGCTTTTTTATGGTGTTGCACGCCGCTGGGGTTGGGGCAGGTTTTGGACGATGCTTTTGGTTAGCTGTTTCCTTGTGATCGATCTGTCGTTTTTTACGGCGAACGTAAACAAAATTAGCGAAGGTGGCTGGTTCCCACTTGCCGTTGGCGTGGGCATTTTCACGCTGATGACGACATGGCACACGGGGCGAGCCAAACTTGGTGAGTTTATTCGCGCTTCGACTTTGCCAATCAACGTTTTCCTCGACGACCTCGCACAAACGAAGCCTTACCGCGTGAAAGGCACGGCCATCTTCATGACGTCAAACCCCGAAGGTGCGCCGCCAGCCATGCTTCACCACTTCAAGCACAACAAAGTTTTGCACGAGCAGGTCGTGCTTCTTTCGATCCAAACGTGGCACGTGCCCGAAATCACCACGAGCGGGCGCATCGAGCGCATCGTGGATCTGGGCCAAGGTATCTACCAAGTGGTCGCCGCTTACGGCTTCATGCAAACCGCCAATGTGATCGAGCTGCTCGAGCAATGCAGGGGCGCAGGGCTCGAAACGAATACAGCCGATTCGACCTTTTTTCTCGGTCGCGAAACGTTGCTCATCACCGATCGGCGCGGCATGGCCAAGTGGCGAAAAGCGCTGTTTTCATTTCTGAGTCGCAACGCGCGCCCGGCCAATGCCTTCTTCTCAATCCCGTCGAATCGTGTGATTGAGCTCGGCACACAGATTGAGCTTTAGGCGAACATCACGATTCCGCGGTAAATTTCGATCGCTACGTCCATGGCGTCTCGCATTCGGTCTTTTGTGCTCATCGTATTCTGCCTGTTCTACGTTGCAAGTTGGCCGGGTGCTCGCTTGCCACCGCTGCCATCGCGCGGTGCGGCCGCGGTAGCACCAGGCCATCCTGATAGCTACGGCGTGATCGACGTCGTCGTGCGCGCCGCCGATGGCGACAAGAACACGCTCGAGGGCGCGCGCGTGCGGGCTTTCGCCATGCTCGATGGCCGCGTGCAGGTAGCCGGCGATGTGGTGACCGACACCCTCGGGCGCGCAACGCTCACCGGCCTTGCCCACGCCGAGCACTGGATTGTCGCAGAAATAGCCCATCGCGCGCGCGCCACGCAAATGCTCGTCGTTGCTCCTGGCGCGCGCAGCCAACTCGACTTCGATCTTGGCGCCGAGCATGTACTCGATGTTGTCGTACAAACCGACCAAGGCGTGCCCGCTGAGAACGCGGAGCTCGAAGTGCGCGGCGCCGATCCATTCCCGGTCGGTGGGCGCACTGGCCCGGACGGGCGTGCACGCGCTCTTCGACTCGGCGAAGGGCCGTTCGTTGTCGTTGCGCGAAAGGCCGGCTTCGAAGAAGTAACGCGACGGAGCGCTCCGGAAGGGCAAGTGTGCACCATCACACTAGGCCGTCAGGGCGCGCTGGTCGTGAAGGTCATTTCGGAGGCAGGCGAAAGCGTGCAAAATGCACGCGTATGGATCGCATCGCCTGCGCTCTCGGCGGCGCGCGTCGCGGAAACTTCGGAGGACGGCGTTGTCCGCATCGGTGGGCTCGACCCCGGCAGCTACGCGCTCAAGGCAACCATGGGCGCGCGGACATCGACTATCGAGCTCGGCATCGCGGTTAGCCGCGGCGACGACACGAACGTCGAACTAAGACTTGTGCCAGGAATCTTCGTTACCGCGCGCGTTACCGATGGCGCAACCGACGAGCCGGTCAGCAAGGCCCGCGTTACACTTGCCGAAGCGGGCCTCTCGCCATTTCCGATCGAAGGCCTCACGAATAACGATGGGCGTGTCGTGCTCGGGCCCATCGCACATGGCCCATCGACTCTGAGCGTGTCGGCCGATGGGTTCGTTACCAAGTCGGCCGTGCATGTGGGCGATCCGCCGCCGTCCGAAATCAGCCTTGCGCTTGCACGCGCAGGCACGCTTGTCGGGCGCGTGGTCGATACGCGCGGCTTCCCGGTCGACGGCGCCACGATTCGCGTTATCGGCACCGACATCGACGGCATGCCCATCGATGAAGATCCGCTTCGTTCGTCGTTTCGTGAGGCTCACTTCGAAGCCGCACTTGCACCGGTTCGGCCGCTCGTCCCAGCCGGCGAGCTCGGCGTGATGCCCGGACCCTTGCCCGACACGCCGCGCGGCAACGCCTTCGGACTCGTGTCGATGGCAACAAGCGTCACACCAAGCGAGCCGTGGATAACTTCGCGCGATGGGACATTCAAGGCAGCACCGGTAACGCCGGGGCGCGTGCGCGTGGTTGTTCGTCACCCGCAATACGTCGAGGCGATGAGCGATGTCGTTGCCCTTGCAAGCGATCGCGAAGTCAACGTTGACATTGTGCTCTCGCGTGGAGGAGCACTCGAAGGTCGTGTGATCGATTCGCGCGGCTGGCCTGTGGCGGGCGCGCGCGTGACCGCGGTTGCGATCCGCGGATCGTTCGAGCGAGTCGTGCAAACGGGGACCGATGGATCGTTTGCGCTCGCGTCAGTGCCGGACGCGCTCACAATTCTTGTTTCAAAGGGCGACGATGAGTCGCTCACAACGGCGCGCACGGAAGTTTCTGTGCCTGACGGCGATCGCAAATCCATCGAGATTGTGCTGCCTGAAGCGCGCGAGCCACTTGCCGTTCGAGTCACCGGCGCTTACGGCGTGCCCGTGGATGCCGCGCAAGTTTCCGCAGTGTCGCTCGACCCAGGCGAGGCGCTGCGCACGACGGCGTTCACCGATGCACATGGTGACGCAGCGCTCGCTTCGGCAAAAGGGCTTTCGCTTCGCGTCGAAGTGCAGGCGCCAGGGTACGCGTCGAAAGTGATTGTGACGAGCCCCGACACGAGCGAGCTCGATGTGGAGCTCGCGGCCGGCGAAAGCATGGTGGGCGAGGTATGGGCGAACCGCCGCGAAACCATCGAGGGTGCCGAAGTCGTTCTGCAAACCGAGAATCATGTGTATCATGCACGCACAGATCGCGATGGCGGATTCGTTCTCGGCGATCTGGCTGCAGGCCCAGCTCACCTTCGCATTCGTGCAAAGGGGCGCGCGCCCGTGGATCAGGATGTCGTGGTGGTGGACTCCGGCGGGCGCCACCCCACCGACATAGGCAAGTTGGTGCTGCCCGAAGACGCCATCATCGAAGGCGTTGTGGTCGATGGCAAAGGCGATCCCGTGCCAGGTGCGCGCGTTGCCAAAGACTCGGTGCCAACCTACTTGCCAAGTGCGGTTGTTCCTCCTGGCGTGGCCGTGTGCGATGCGCGCGGGCGCTTTCGATTGGGCGAAATGCTCGAAGGCATCGCGGTGCTCGAGGCGTACGCGCCCGATGTCGGCCGTGGGCGCGCTACCGGCGTACGCGCTCTTTCCGGACATACGACCGACGGCGTAAAAATCGTGCTTGCAACCGATGGCGCAGCTCCGGGCGAGCCGCCTGCAACGGGAGGAGTGGCCGTGACGCTCGGTGAAACAATCGCCGGTCCACCCGAAATGGACACGCAAGTCGTGGTGGTTTCGGTGTCCGAAGGTTCCGAAGCAGAGCGAGCGGGGCTTGCGCCAAACGACGTTCTCGTGGAAGTCGGCGGCGCTGCGCCAACGAGCATCGTGGATGCGCGAGCGCGCCTTTCCGGACCGCTTCATGACGACGTGCTTGTCAAGGTGCGTCGAGACGAACGCATTCTGACGTTGCGCATAGTCCGCGAAGCCGTCACAAAGTAGGAAGAGGTATTTGCGTGAAGTATGCAGCAGTCTTTGCGGTGTTCGTCTCGATGCTTTTCGTGCACCTCGAGCCCGTCGCCATCGCGGCGCCGAAGCCCCAGCCCATCCTGCGGCTGCCCATGCTGCCAAGCATTGCGCGTGTAACCTTCGAGCTTGTGCGCGACAAGTCGCAAATGCAGGCTCTCATCGTCGAGGAGGTGAACCTGCCGCGCGGCGACTGGCAGGGCGAGCCGCTCGACTTCTACGTGGCTTTTGGGGCGCCGGGCGTTCCGCAAGCCGTCGACGTGCGGATCGTATCCGTCATGGATGGTTTGCTCGAGGCAGAAAGCGATGCGCTCGGTGAGCCCGTTGCCATCACACGTGCGCCGAGCCGGCCGCCCAACGTGCATTCGCTTCTCGGCCGCGACACCATGGCGGGCTTCGTTATTCATCTTGGCAAGATTGCGTTCGCCAAAGCGCTTGCGCCGGGCAACATGGCCACGCTGCGCATCCGCTCGCTCGTCTTGCTGCCCGACGTACCAAAAGGACAACCTCACACACTCGTCGTTCGGCTTGGCGCTTCGGGCAGCAGTCCGCTGCCAGTGGGTCGACTCTCGGTTCATAACCGTCCGGGCGCACCCGTTGTCGCGCGTGCCGAGGCGCGCCTTTGCGGCGCTAGTGCCGATCCGCATCCGCTTGCAGTGGAGATTGCTCCGAAGCCGGCGGTCGCGCTGCCCGCGCCGCATGCGCCATCTGCCCCACCTGCAATAGGCGGCCCCGAGGCCCCCATAGCCCCGGTGCTTGCCGTGCGCCACGTGACGGACGACTTGTGTGTCGCCCTCTCTCTCTAATCCTGACTTGCGCTGTCGCTTTTCATGGCCACGTCAATGAAGATCCGAAGCGCTATCGAGATCATCGTTGCTGGATGATCGGCGACGAGATCGCGCCGTGCACTAACCTCGATCCCGAACCTTGGATCGGTGTATCCTACACCAAATCCTACGCCGTGAGTTTTCGTTCCGTCGTCGTAGCGGTAGCCGGCGCGCAGAGGAAGGCAGCCAGCCGCGATGTACTCGGCGCCAAGCATGGCGCGCGCGCGCGTGGTCGAATACGTGGTGAAGTCGAATTGCACATCGCCTTCGAGCGTTACCATGCCATTCGAGAAGCCAAGGCCGGTGCCGAGCAATACGGGCGCAAGTGACGTTTTCGTGGAGGTTAGGTTGTGACCGCTTACACCGAGGCGCACGCCCTCAGCCAAAGTGAGCGCGGCACCGGCGTCGAAGGTGAGTTGGTTGAAGATAGGCTTTGTGCTCGTGCCGTCGGAAGCGAGGCTTGCGCCGAGTGGGCCAGCCGCAGTGCGCTGCATCACACGAAGGTAGCGTCCCGTCATGCCGAGGCTAAATGCGTTGCCGAACAGGTAAGCGAGCGCAAGCCGAAGATCGGTCCAACTGCGCTTGATTCCGTCCGGGTCCATTTCGTTCCACGTGCCGCCGATGCCGCCGGCGAGGCGCCCCTTTGAAGAATCGACAACGGCACCTCCGAAACTTTGTCGTCGTGCCTCGGGGCCGAACGCGGCCAGCCCTTCAAGGTGGTAAACGCGGCTTGCAAGCAGGTTTGCGGGGTTTTTGAAAAGCGCGCCCGTTGACCCTCCCCAGGCCTCGTCTGCTCCTGCCATTGCAACGGAGCGAGGCTCTTGAATTTCGCCAAGTTCGTAGCCTTGGTCGATGGTGGTTGACGATCGATCGGCGTGTGCAGAAGCCGCCGCGGAAGCAACGCCTAGAAACGTTGCCACGGGCACCATCGACTTGCGCCAAGGAATGCAGAAGGAACGCACCGCGCCCAAGGTAACAAGCCCGCTTTGACCGGGACAACCTTTCGCCCCCGCCGATGCCGCGGCTTGCTATGGCCCTGCAATTCCTGCAATTTGTGACACTTCGGTGACTCTTGACAGCCAAAACTCCGAAGATTGCGGCCCGCAGACGACTTGCCGACAAGAACACGCCCCGATTACCTAGCGACCACAAGGACTTACCATCCCCCGCTGCCACTGCATGGGCATGACGCGATTTTCACAGGTGGTTTACAAGGAATAAAACGAAGTATTATCAATTACTTGCGTCTGATTGAAACAATGGACATGACGACGGCAATTCGGCGGTGCTACCTGGTATTCATGAGTCGTCGGGCAGCCGGCGATGAGTGTTTTGAGCACAATGAAGCGGATGACCTAAGAACACCGAACAGGTTGAAAGGCTGTGTGTTTTCGGCAAGTTCCGAAGTGCCTGGGCTGAATGGCACACGGATCCGCTAGTAACGCAAAGCGTTCCAATGAGAACGACCTTTGGTTCGTTCGCAGGGGATCGCGTTGCATTGTAATGGAAATTGGCGAAAAAACCCAGCGGGTAACCTGATAACCTAATTCAGTGCTCTAACTTTTGAGTTGGGGCAATTCGATCGCAGAGCCAATAGACCGCTTTCAAGTTGACGCAAGTTCAAGGCGACGGCGGTGTTTGCATGTGCGAGTTTTGCGAGCTTTCAGCGTAAAAGTGAGTTGTTTCTTCGGTTATGCAGTTGCCGGCTGGGTGTTCCCGGTCAGCTCTGCGTTTCTCGAAGCGGGGGATGTTCTTCAAGAACCTAAAGGGTCTTTCTCACATATTGGACCGCTTTCAAGTTGACGCAAGTTCAAGGCGGCGGCGAGAAGCGGTCTAGTGAGAAAGAGCGGCGCGAATCGCGAGTAATGCACGTCGGGGTGGCGTGCATCCGAATTTGCCGCGTTGAATGTCGGTGCGTGGGTTTTCCACAGCATGTGGAAAACCTGTGCATGTTGTCTGGCTTTCGATCGGCATTGACTGAGAATGGACGGATATGCATCACAACACGCTCTGGAACGACGCGGTTGCCTTTATTCGCGCCAAATCACCTGCGACCTTCGAGCAGTGGTTTTCCGGCGTTCAGTTCGATGGCATCACCGACGGCATTGTCAGCCTTCGAGCGCGCAACATATTTGTGCGCGACTGGGTTGACCGGCACTTTTTGCCAACGCTTTCGGACTATCTGCGCAGCCAAACAGGCTGGAGCGTGCAGGTGGCATGGAGTGTGGACGGCAATCTCGAGCGGCCTGTGGCGTTTGGCATTGCTAATTTGCCTAGCTTGCCCATACGGCCGCGCGCTCTTGCCGCGGTGGGTATGACCGGACCAACTAGCCAAGGCGGCCAAGACAGCGCAACGCGCCCGCCAGCCTCCTCTGGTCATGGCGCGCATTCACTCAAAGCGGCGCCCAAAACGGTACCGGTCGAGGGGTTGAACCCGAAGAACACCTTTGCGAACTTCGTTGTGGGGCCATCGAACCAGCTTGCCCATGCAGCGGCCATCGCGGCCGCCGGTGGTGGAGGCCCGCGCTACAATCCCGTTTTTCTGTGCGGTGGCACCGGTCTTGGCAAAACACACCTCGTGCACGCCGTGGCTCATCGCTTCCAGTCCGAGCAGCCAGGCGCCCGCGTCCTCTATGTGTCGGCCGAGCGATTCGTCAACGAGTTTGTCCAGTCGGTGCAGGAAGGGCGGATGGCCGAGTTTCGCAGCCGCTTCCGCGACCGGTGCGATCTGCTCCTCGTGGACGACATCCAGTTTCTTGCGTCCAAAACGCAAACGCAGGAAGAGTTTTTCCACGCGTTCAACACGCTTCACCAAGCTGATAAGCAAATCATTGTCACGAGCGACAAGTACCCCCAGCAGCTCGAACGGATGGAGGAGCGTCTTGTTTCACGCTTCTCGTGGGGGCTCGTGGCCGACATCCAGGGGCCTGAGCTCGAAACGCGCGTGGCCATTGTCCGCAAGAAAGCCGAGGCCGAGAAGATCGAACTCGAAGGCGAGGTCATTGTACTTCTCGCGCAGTCGATCCGGTCGAACGTGCGCGAACTCGAAGGCACGCTCATTCGTCTTGCAGCGAAGTCGTCGCTGCTTGGTCATTCGATCGACCTCGACTTCGTCCGTCAAGAGCTTGCCGCCACCGTGAGCCCGCGTGCGAACGAGGCGTGCGTCGACGACATCCAACGCATTGTTTGCCATCACTTCAAGCTACGCTCGGGCGATCTGCTTTCGAAAGACCGCCACAAAAGCATCGCGTTCGCGCGTCATGTTGCGATGTACCTTTGCAAGCATCGCCTCAAGTGCAGCTTTCCGGAGCTTGGTCGCGCCTTCGGCAATCGCGATCACACGACGGTGATGAATGCCGTGCGCAAAGTCGATCGCTTGCGCTCGTGCGATCCTGGAGTGCGTGCGCATCTAGATGCCATCGAAAAAAAACTCGGCACGTGCGCTTAGCTGTCGCGGCAGGCCTTGTTGGGCCGAACTGTGCGCTTACTCTTGGTGGTTGACATGGGGGAAGGGACTTGCCGGGCGCCCACGCCGAGGGTGATCCGCGTCGTCGGAGGCTTCGCGCTTTTTGTAGTGAGTGCATCGTCCGCGTGTGCGGCTGGCCCGAGTGACGAGAACGCGTCGGTAGAGAGCGGTGCTGTCACCGGCGCATCGGTTGATTGCTCGCAAGTCCAGGTGCTCGGTCTCGGCTCCCCGGCGACGGGAACGCCAGCGCCGAAACTCGTTGGCCGCTACGATATGACCAACCCAGCGGGTCCAAAGTTCGACTGGTCGGGCAACACCATCTCGGCGCGCTTCGAAGGAACTGAGGTGAGTGTGGGAATCATGGTGCCGGACGGCCAAAAGAACGGCTTTGTGTTCGAGGCCACCGTCGACGACTTGTCCCCCATCAAGTTCACCGTGCCGGGCGGACGCTCCTCGTATCGGCTCGCGTCAGGCCTGCCGGCTGGTGTGCACGAAGTTACGGTGATGCGCAGCAGCGAAGCGCTTGCCGGCACTACCATCTACACAGGCTTCAACCTTGGCAGCCATGGCACCTTCTTGCCGCCCATAGAGCACCCGCGAAAAATCGAGTTTGTTGGCGACTCCATGACCTGCGGTTACGAGAGCATCTATTTTGCCTACGGCTCGATTACGGCGCGAGCGCTGTCAGCCGACGCCACCACGCTGTGCTTTCCGGGCAAAGGCGTTGTGCTCAACTACAGCGAAAGTCCGGGCGATGCCGACGCCAAGACGACGATTCCTCAATATTACGAGCGAACCCTTGCCACGCAGGCCGAGCCCACGTGGAGCTTTGCCGATCCGGAGCCGCAGGTTGTCGTTCTCAACGCCGGAACGAGCGATTTTCTGCGCGACGTAGACCAAAACGGCGTGGCCGACGGCATCGATCTCGATGCATTTTACAACGGTTACTTGGCTTTCGTGCAGTTTGTGCGTGCACGCCGCCCGAATGCACACATCTTTCTCGCCGTTTCGCCCATGCTGACCGATGAATTCCCGCTTGCGAACGCGCGCAGCAACATGCGCGATGCGCTCGATCACGTGGTCACCACCGTGGCAAGTTCGGGCGACGCAAAAGTTTATCGCATTGAGTTTGTGGACATGGATCAACGCATGATGGCCGACGAACTCGTCAGCGTGATTCGCGCCGTAACCTGCTGGTGAAATTGTTAGACCGCTTTCAAGTTGACGCGAGATCGAGGCGGGGCCGAGGAGCGGACCGGAACAGCCTGCTGCGGCTTTGAGGACCGCACCGCAGGCACCAACGAAGAGATCGCGTCAAATCGAAAGCGGTCTCTAACGGCTGGTGCGTTTGAATAGCGATGCGTCCAGCCTCACGCCGCGTGAGGCAAAGTCTGTTGCGATGCGTGGAACCACACCGGACGGCGCGAACGTTCCGTCAACCCCGCTTGCGTCGGGCGTGAAAACAAACAAATCGCGCAGTATTAGCCCTTTGGGGCCATCGTAGGTCAGCTCGGCGATGCGGATCATACGCATGCGACCATCGGCAAATGGCGCAACCTCGATGGCGATGTCGAACGCCTCGCCAACCATCTCGCGAATCGCGTCGATGGCAACGCCATGGCGATAAAGAACGAGCTGGGCAACGACGCGCGCCACGCCCTGCCGCAGAGACGTTGCCGGAACGGCAGCGAACACGTTCGCTTCCCCCCTCGTTATCGCGTCGAGTGTGGCGGCCGCCACGGATCCCGTGAGACGACCGACAAGAAGCCTGTCAGGCCCTAGCGCGGCGGCGGCATGCACAGCCTCTTCGCCGCCCGCCGGCGCGGTGTCCGACGGAAGATTGACGACCTGGGCGCTGCCAACGCCGATCTCTTCGCCGTCGTGAACCACCACCACGTGCTCGCCCGGTGCACCCGCAGCCGCAAGCGCCGCAAGCGCGGTTGACGTGCACGATGCGCCCGCAACCAAGATGTTGGCGCGTGCATCGACGCAAGCCTCGAGAAACTGCGCCATGGGTCGCGACAGCGAGTTTTTGTGGACAAGCTCGTCGAGGGTTGTTTCCGCGCGGCGAAGCTTGCGCACGGTCAGCACATGGTTCGACGCGAAAGGCGGTGATATCGCGACGAAGGATGCGCGATCGAGGCGCCGTTCGACAACGCTCTCGCCTAGCCGAAGGGATTCGCCGCTTTGATGCACGAGGCGCGCGATGACTCGCTCGAGTGCCTCTTCGCTGCTGAAGCCAAACTCCTCGGTTACCTCGGTCGCGACTGGGCTGCCGCGCATGGCGAAGACTTGGCCGAAGCGCACGCAGTGGATCTCGACGACTTCTTCATCGCTCAGCAAAGGCTCAAGTGCGCCGAGCCCAACGAGCTCGCGGTGCGCGTTGTGGCCGATTGATTCGAGATCGACGTCGTGTGCTTTGCCTTCTTTGCCTTCGTCGCGCATTGCCTTGGCGGCTTCGTTGGCGGCTTGCTCGATCTGCGCTGCCAGGGCATCCGAAACGATGGGAGAAGTGCGAAGCGCGGACAGATCGACAGTCTCGGCAACGCGGCCGAGCAGCGTTGTCATGGCGAGGCGTTGCGCGGCTTGCACAGATGGATCTTTCGGCACGATGCGCCGCACAGGCATGGGTGCACGAGGTGGGCTGATGGCTGCAGGCTCAATGGCCGGGGGGGTTGTGGAAGCAACGGCTCGCGGCGGCGAGGCTGGCAAGCCTGGCGTAGCCGGCAGCGGTGGTGGCTCTGGGCCACGCCCGGCAGTTGCGCTGGCCGATGATGCTCCAGAAGCTGCTGTTGCTGACAACACCGCTGGCGCCGAAGGCGATGGCGCCGATTGTACAGCGCTCGACCGCGAGCCCAATGCAGGCGGCGACGACTGATTCAGCGGCATGGTTGCCGGCCGCCCAAGAGCCTGGCCGGCCTGACCAGGAAGGGGCGGCACATTGACGAGACGCGGTGACTTCACGCTTTCCTCGAGTTCGTCACCGCGCGTGCCAGGCCGCGACGCTGGCGACGCGTTCGATGCATGCGAAGGCACGGGAGGAGGCTGGGGCCGCGGGGCAGCTCCTGCTGGAAGTGGTGGCGCCTTCGTAGGTCCGGAGGCTTGGTTGGGCGACGGCTGCACGTTGTCGCTTTCCCGCGTTGAAGTGTGCATCGATTCGTCATCGATTGGCTCGATGTCCGAGGCCGATGCACTGGCGGGGCGCCCACGCCCTTCGGACGGCGATGGCTCCGACCCTTCGCCTAGCTCTATCCGGAGCACGAAGTCGCCAATGTAAATTTTGTCGCCTTCTCGAACAACGGTCGCTTGCGCAATCTTGCGCCCGTTGACGTACGTACCGTTGGTACTTTTCAGATCGGTGAAAATGAAACGGCCATCTCGGAACAGCAGCCGAGCATGGTGTTTCGACACGTTTCCTTTCGGGAGCATGAGGTCGTTGTTGTGAACACGACCAATGTTGATCTCGCTCTTGTCGAAGCTTTCTGTGCGCTCCGCTCCGCCTTTTTCGTTGATGACTATCGAGAACACGCGTTCGGTCCCTTTGTCGACGCCTTCAGAAAGCGTCTTGCCGACGGCAAAGCGGACGATGCGTGAAAGCGCGCAGGCCCGCAATTGAAAGGGATTGTCAGGGACATGCGGCGACGCTGTCAATCAAACGCGCCCGTTTTTCCTCTCCCCAAACAAGAAAGCCATGCACAACGTGCGCGGTTAATCGCCGCTGTGCTCGCGTCGACCCTTCATTTCGGTGGTAACCGTGCCGAGCAACTCGCCAGCTAGCGCAACCACGTCTTTCTCAGAATAGCCACTCGATCGCAGCTCGCGGTAAATCGTTTTGGCGAAAATCGTGAGCGCGCGGGGGTCGCGCGTTCCAGGAGAAGGATCAAAAGGGAGCGCCATGGCGTGGCGCGCGTTCAAACACCATGCCACGCGTTGCAATGAGAGTATTCCTGGGAGATTTGCTGTATTATGCAGTGCGCAAAGCGTAGCCGGTTGCCCAGTTTTCAATGCCTCACCTATTGGTGCCGAGAAAAAGTTTTCTCACTTGCACGCTTACACGGGCCTGGGAAACATCGGGAACGTCGACGAGCGGCTTCTCTGGCGAATGCTAGGGTTCGCGCGATGACCGAAGGTGCTGAGCAACGGAACGCGAACGCAACGCGTTTGTTTACGTGGCTGGCGTCCGAAACGCGATCGCGCCGGCTGCTCGTTGCCTTCGCCATTTGGCTAGTCTGCCTCGCTACATTCGCTCTTCTCGCGGAGAGTCGCCTTTTTTCTCACACGAAATACAATCACTTTGCATTCCTCGCCGATGCATGGCTCCACGGCCGTCACGACCTTGGAGGCCGGCCGCCCGACTACTCGGAAGGCAACGACTGGGCGCTGTTTCATGGCAAATGGTACGTTAGCTTCCCGCCTTTTCCGGCGATGCTCATGCTGCCGTTCGTGGCGCTGGCGCGTGGGCCGGACAATTTCTACGACGGCCAGTTCATCGTTTGGCTCGCAGGCATAGGCCCCGCCGTTCTTTTCCTTGTGCTCGAAAAGCTGCGTCGCGATCGACAAAGCGGTCGAAGCGAGAAGGTCAATGCTTTCCTTTCGCTGCTCTTCGCATTCGGCACGGTCTACTTCTTCACGGCGGTGCAGGGCACCGTGTGGTACGCGGCGCACGTTGTTGGCGTTGCGCTGATGGCGCTATTCGTTCTGGTTTCGATCGATGCCAAGCGCCCCATGCTTGCAGGGGCGCTGCTTGGGTGCATGTTCCTCACCCGCGTGACGACCGTGCTCGTTGCCGTTTTTTTTGTGTTCGAGGCACTTCGTGCGTCATACATACATCCGTGCCATGATGCGCCGCGCGAGCTGAGCGAAGTAGCCGAGCAAGGGCCTTTTTCCGCCCGCCTGCTCACGGTATTGCGCGATCTCGACAAGGGCGTGCTCGCGCGCACAATCGCTCTTTTTTCCATCCCCGTGATGGTGGCGATCGCGTTTGCGTCTTATTACAACTTCGCGCGCTTCGGCGACGCCAGCCCAACGGCGTTCGGCCACGAATACTTGCAGGTTGGCTGGCTACGTCGCATCCAAACCTGGGGGCTTTTTAGCTATCACTACCTTGGGCGTAACCTCGCCGTGATGCTTGCCGGCCTTCCCTGGCTCAGACCGCCGACTACGACGCATGTGGCGTTTGGCGGCGTGCCTTTCAAAATCAACGGCCATGGCCTTGCGCTTTGGTTCACAAGCCCGTTTTATCTTTGGCTCTTGTGGCCAGCGCGCAGGCTCGATTGGCTCGGCGTTGGCGCGCTGCTCGCAGCACTTGGCCCGCTCCTCGTGAACCTGCTCTACCAAAACAGCGGGTGGGTTCAGTTTGGCTACCGCTTCTCGAACGACTACGCCATTTTGCTCTTCGTGTTGCTTGCCATGGGTGGGCGCCAGTTTGGCAAAGCCTTTTGGCTTTGCGCTGCGTGGGCGGTTGCCTGGAACTTTTTCGGCGCCGCAACCTTTGAACGTACAAGCATGTATTACGCATACGACGCCGATCACGTTTACCAGCCCGATTGATTCGGTTGACGAAGTCGAGGCGGTCGGCGTGTAGCGGCGCAGCATGCTGCGCTGCTACCGCTTTTTGTCATCGCGCGATACGGTAACGCTCTTGATTGTCACCGGTGTCGTGGGCTTGTCCCTCGGGTCTGTTGGCACGCTCGCAATGTCGTGAACGACACGCGTGGGCTCGCATTCTCCGAAGATTGTGTAGTTGCCATCGAGGTTCGGGGCCGCGGCGTCGGTGATGAAAAACTGCGCGCCATTGGTGTTCGGACCGCGGTTTGCCATGCAAAGCAAACCCGCGCGGTCGTGTTTCGCGCCGGCCCAGATTTCGTCTTTGATAACGTAACCGGGCTCACCGGTTCCGTTGCCCTTCGGATCGCCCCCCTGAATCATGAAGCCTTTGATTACCCGGTGGAAGGTGGTGCCATCGTAGGCGGGCTTGTTCACCCATTGGCCCGAGCTTGGCTCTTTCCATGTGCGCTTGCCTGTTGCTAGGCCTATGAAGTTCGCGACCGTGATGGGCGCCTTGTCGTCGTACAAGCGACACTGCAATGTGCCCTTCGACGTGTCGATTGCTGCGACGATGGCGCCCGAGCCTTTGAGATCTTTCGTGGCTTCGGCAAGCGTGAAGTTCCCACCATGCGGATCGCCACCTGGCGTTGCCGCAGCAGTCTGCGTGGCCGCTGGCGTGCTGTTTGGAACAGCGCTGTGTGCCGCCGCCACCCCCGTAGCGTTTGTCGCGTTTGCCGCGCTTTTCTGCGGAGGCTCGGGTTCAGGAGGCGACTGCTTGCAGGCCGCGATGGCGAACGCAGCAGCAACGGCGCAGACGCACAAGTCGATCGAGATCGGGCGCATGATAAGGCCGTCTTCCTAGCACACCGCTAGACCGGTTTCGATTTGACGCGATTTCATCGTTGGCGGCTGCGGTGCGGTCCTCAAAGCCGGAAGAGGCTGTTCCGGTCCGCTCCTCGCCGACCGCCTCGAACTCGCGTCAACTTGAAACCGGTCTATGGTTGGTGTGCAGCCGCTGGAAGGCGGACCCTTTGCCCCTCGCGCACCCCGTGCCTTTGGGCATATCCGCCGTTCACTTCAAGTACGAACATGGACGGCTTGCCGACTGCGCGCGCGGTGTCGGTGAGCGGCTCGGCGTTTTCGACGATGCCGACAATGCTGCCGTCTTCGTCGATGAACATCATGTCGAGGGCTATGCATGTATTATGCATCCAAAACATGTGCTCGCGCCGTTCCCCAAGAAAGAAAAGCATGCCGTGGTCTTCAGCCATCTGGCGGCGGTACATGAGGCCACGCTCGAGATCGCGTGGCATTACCGCCAGCTCCACATCAACTTGCGGGCGCCCTGGCGCGTCGAGCAGCACCACGCCACCGGTGGGCAGGCTCGCTTGTCCTTCAACATCGGCCGGACATTGCGCAGCCAAAGGCGGGTAGCTCAAAGCTCTGTCTGCGGTGGCAGACGGCGCCGTTGCGTGGACAGGCGGCGTGGGCTCGGGCGGCGCGCGGTTGCACGAAACGGCGGCAATGGCGACAAAAAGAGGCAAAACACTAGCAAACACTCGTTTCACGCAGCCACTTTTGCACGGAACGCCGCGGTGCGGCGGGTTGCTGACGCGAACGTAGAGACAAAAAAGAAGCACCGCGCTCCGGCTCGGGGGGGAAAGCCTCAACGCGGTGCCACTCCCCATTTAAGCGAGGTTCGTGCCAATCTAAATACTTGAAATGACGTATATCACCGAGCAATCTATTACGCGCTAAAATTGCGCATCGAAACGATTTGAGTCAAATGTCGCAGTTCGATAAGCGACAAATTTTCACGTGTTATGACGTGGTTACGCGTCAACCAGATCAGCTAGGTCAGGCGCGTAGACTGCGGATCCCAGCGCGATGAACTTTGCCCGGCAGCGCGCGCCCAACAATGCTTTCCGCGGCCCGCGCCGCTTCGACGAGCCGTTCGAGGTCAATGCCCGTGCCGATACCCATTCCGTGCAGCATGTAGACGAGATCTTCGGTGGCGACATTGCCAGCAGCTCCTGGCGCGTACGGGCAGCCCCCTAGCCCGCCAACCGCCGCGTCGAAATGGCGAATTCCGAGTTCGAGCCCGACGACGATGTTCGCGAGCGCTGTTCCGCGTGTATCATGCATGTGCATGGCAATCGCCGAAAGGGGCAACACGCCCAAAGCCCGCTTGATGATCTCGCGCGTACGCTTTGGCGTGCCCGCGCCAATCGTATCGCCGAACGAGATCTGGTAGCAGCCCATGTCGAAAAGCTTCTTGGCGATGGCAATGGACCGTTCGGGTAAAATGTCGCCTTCGTATGGGCAGCCCCAAACCGTAGAAACATAGCCGCGAACGCGCATGCCGGCTTCGCGCGCCGGGCCAATGGTTTGTTCGAATGCGGCAAGCGATTCGTCGATCGTTTTGTTGATGTTTTTCTTGTTGTGGGTCTCGCTGGCGCTCACAAAAACAGCAATCTCTTTTATGTTTGCTTTTTTTGCGCGCTCGAGGCCCTTAGAATTTGGGCAAAGGGCGCTCAGTGTCACCGGTGGCATGGCTCGCTCGCGCAACGTTTTGGTGAGTTCGTCGGCGTCGGCGAGCTGGGGAATCCACTTCGGCGAAACGAAACTCGTGATTTCAATTCGCTCGAGCCCAGCAGCCACCAAGGCATCGATGAGGCGCACTTTGCCTGAAAGTGGAACCGTTGCGCTCTCGTTCTGCAAGCCGTCGCGCGGCGAAACTTCGTAAAGGCTTACCCGATCGGGAACGAACGCCAACGGATCGGACGCGTTGTGCGAAGGCGTACTCATTCGACGTTTTATACGGCCGATAGCCGGCGTTTGCCGTTCGACATTGTGCCCTCTTGGGGGGGCGCAAATGGGATTGCGTAGCGACCGCTGAAGCACGCATGGCAATAGTGTCCGGCGTCAGAGCCCCCTGACGAGTCGCCAATACGTGTGACAGCTTTGAGCATGCCTTCGATCGAGAGATAGCCAACCGAGTCGGCCGTGACGTAGCGGGCAATCTCGTCGATGCTGTGGCTCGAGGCGATGAGCTCGCGCCGTGTTGGTGTGTCGATGCCGTAGTAGCAAGGCCACTTGGTTGGCGGGCTCGAGATGCGCAAGTGCACCTCGCTCGCGCCCGCATGGCGGACCATTTTGATGATCTTGCGTGAGGTTGTTCCGCGCACGATCGAGTCGTCGAGAACGACGACGCGCTTGCCGCGAAGAATGGGTTCGACCGGATTGAGCTTCAGGCGAACGCCGAAGTGGCGGATGGTCTGCTGCGGCTCGATGAAAGTGCGCCCGACGTAGTGCGACCGGATGAGGCCCATTTCGAATGGAATTCCAAGTGCGCCGGCATAACCGATGGCTGCTGGCACACCCGAATCAGGCACGGCAATCACCACATCGGCTGCGGCGGGGCGCTCTTTCGCGAGCGTGCGCCCAAGCTCTTTGCGTACCTCGTAGACGCTGCGGCCGTTCAGACTCGAGTCGGGGCGTGCAAAGTACACATATTCGAAGATGCAATGCTGCGCTTTTTGTGGGTTAGGCAAGCGAAGGCTGCGCATGCCGTCGCCGTTGATGACGAGCATCTCGCCGGGCTCGATGTCGCGCACGTACTCGGCGCCAAAGAGGTCGAACGCGGTCGGTTCGCTCGCAATGACATATGCCTCGTGGCGTGGCACAACGCCAAACTCGCTATCGCCAGCGCGTGATCGTGCCATTGGCGTTGCGGTTGCCAAAGCCAAAAGGCTATTTTTTTTCCGCCGTGATTTCCCGTCGCCAAGAAAGCGGCCTAAGCATAACGGGCGAATCCCGCGTGGATCGCGCACGGCAACCACGGTGTCGGTGGTGAGAAACAGAAGCGAGTAGGCACCTTGCACGTGTCCAAGGGCGCTCATGATGCGATCTTCGATGGCGATTTCTTGGCTGCGCGCAACGAGGTGAACGAGCACCTCGGTGTCGGACGTAGACGAAAAAATGGAGCCGCTTGCCTCGAGCGTTGCGCGCAGCTCGTCTCCGTTCGTAAGGGTGCCATTGTGGCAGACTGCAAGCGATCCGCGTCCGGAGTCAACCGCGAAAGGCTGGGCATTGCGAATATGTGAGCCGCCCGCGGTGGAGTAACGAACGTGGCCGATGGCGATGTGTCCTGGCAGCTTTTTTAGTTGCGCGGCATCAAAAGCTTCCTGCACGAGTCCCATGGCGCGGTGAGCGTACATGCCCTCACCGTCGCTCGTGACGATGCCCGCGGATTCCTGGCCGCGGTGCTGAAGTGCGTGCAGGCCGAGGTAAGCAATGTTGGCTGCTTCCGAATGGCCAAAAACCGCAAAAACACCGCATTGGTCGTGGAAGTGATCGCCCTTGACGTAATCTGAGGCGGCGGGCAATGCCCTGGACGTTGGATCAACCACGGTGAGATAACGGCGCATTCAGATGACACGCAAACTAGCACGACTGCCCGACGTCCTTCTGGCAGTAGGCGAAACCGCTTTCAGGTTGACGCGAGATCGAGGCGGCGTCTAGCGGTCTAAGGCTTTATAAAGCCCGGGTACGAGGCTGTGATGCTCAACTTATATTGGCTGTGCCGGTGCGCGAGGGCATCGAGCGGTGCCGTGTGAAGCTTTGCCTTCACCTCGGCCAAACAAGCGCTGACAAGCTTGGCATTGTTGAATGTGCGGCCATCTTTGGGCGTATAAACGAAGATCGATTTTCTCTTGAAGCTTACCTCGAGGGCATAAGCAATCGCGCCACCGCCGGCGTCGGGTGGAACGCACGTTGCGCTCTCGCTCACGGCTTTGGTAAAGGATTTTTCAAGCTCGACGATGTGGTCGCATGGCTCGACCGGCAACTTTTTGTTGGCGCCGGGATTGTGACAAGCAACGACTTTCACGTCGGAGATAACGGGCTTCGATTGGGCGCTGCTCTCGACCGATGGCGCCGGAATGGTTGGAATCGTTGTTGGAATGGCGGCGGTGCTTTCTCCTGCCGGCGTCGTAATTGGCTGCGCGCGCGGCCTTCGCCAAAGGTAAAGCGGAATCATCACGAGCACGAGGCCAAGACCGAGTGCAACGATCACTTGTAAGCGTGCTGGCCTGTCGGCATAGCTGCTTAAGTTCGCGCGTGATTCAAAACGTGGCTCGGACGGCGGCGACGATCGGAGTGAATCGCGCGGGCCGCGCGATGCAGGGGCCGCGGGAGCCGTTGGAAAAGTGCGCGAAGACGGTGGCGAAAACTCCCCCGATGAAATGCTTTGCCGGTTTGGCTTCGGCGACGAAGCAGTCACAAGTTTAGCATAGCATGACTGCGCATTGCGTTAGAGCATGTTTACCAGCCGTCGCGAGCGAATCGAGGCTATGGCGGAGCGCGAGGAGCCCGCGTAAGCGTACGTTGTGGTACGTGCGCAGGCACCGCAGCGCCCAACCGACGCATCGATTCGCGCAGCAGGCTGGTAAACATGCTCTTAGACCGCTTTCAAAACGCATTCGTAGGGGCGCAGCATGCTGCGCCCCTACAGCGCGCCGCAGCCGCCAACGAAGAGATCGCGTCGACTTGAAAGCGGTCTACGGATCGACGAGCGAACGCACGTTCATGCCTGGTTCATAACGCGCAATGGATGGGACAAGGTCGAGCCCGTCTGGGAGCATGCCTTGCACCTGGCCAACAACCTGTTCGACGAGGTTGCGCGCTTCGGGAAGCCCTGGCCCAATCATGCAAACGGCAAAGCGCAAGGGTCCGGTTCGCCCGCCGGTTACTGCAATGAGCGAGAGCAGGAGCATGTCGGTTAGCTCGATCACGCGAGTTGCGGCGCGCCGGAACGCGAGCATCTCGAGGATGGTTGGCCTGTCGGATGCGAGCCGATTCGGCGCGCGGATTTCATAGCGCGCAATGCTGAGCGGCTGCTCGACCCAGTCGGCGAAAGCCGCTTCGTCGTCGAGCGCTCGGACGAAGTAGTCGCGCAGGAGCATTCCGGTGAGCCCATCGCGATGCGCGAGGTATTGACGCGCGCGCTTGTGATGAGGGCTTTCACGCTGGAAGCTAACGAGCTTGAGGCGCAGCTCGCCGATCTGGAATTCACCGCCGTGCATAAGGTTCACAACCTTTTTGCGCTCGTAGGTGTGCTCGACGTAAGTGCCGTTGGTGGAACCAAGATCTTCGATGGCCCAGGTGCCCGACTGCCAGCGCGCGTTCGCGTGGTGGCCGCTTACCGTGGCTTCGGGCACCACGATGTCGACATCGGTGCGGCGGCCAATGGAAAGCTGCGGGCGCTCGAGCGAGATGAGCTCGCCCACGAACTCGGGCGCGTTCGTTGCGAACGTTGCAAGAAGTCCTTGCGAGCCAGGCACGAATTGGCCCTGGGTATTGCGGCCTGGAGGCGGTCCTGGATCGAGCCTTTCGCGTGGAACTTGTACTGGGTTCGTTGTGAGTTGAACCGGGTTGAAAAATCGCAGATGGCGCGCAGGCAAGCGCTGTTGAGGATCGTCGGCGAGGCACCGGAAAATCTGCTTGATTTCGTCGACGCTCAGCCCTGCAGGCACATCGAACATGATTTGCTGGCGCATTGGCTTGGCGCGAGGTTTGAACCCCGGCTCGGGCACGCGGCATGTCCACATTTCCCAAAGTGTGAGACCGAGCGCGTACAAGTCGTCTTCGATGGATGCGCCGCCGGAGCGAATGCGCTCGGGAGCCATGTAATTCGGCGTACCGCCGTCGGGCGGCGAGCCAGGCCGACGAGCAGACAGGCGCGCGCGCTCTTTGGCGAAGCCGAAGTCAAGAACCACGGCCTTGCCAATGGAACCGTCCGGGTTCGACGTGACCATGACGTTGCCTGGTTTCAGATCGCCGTGCACCAGGCCGCCCGCGTGGATTGCAGCAACGCCCTGACAAACGTCGGAAGCGATGCGCCGAAACTCGTCGGAGGTGTAGCCGCCGTGGGCCTTTTTCCTGCGAATGTGGGTATGGAGCGTCTGGCCCGTGATGTGCTCCATAACGAGGATTGGCCCGTAAACCGACGGCGCGAGATCGTGAACGCGGCAGACGTACGGGCTCGATACCGAGCGAGCAAGTATGAGTTCTTGGCGCAGCGCCTCGTCGTCGCCTGGCATTCGCGCTTCTTCGCGAACGATTTTCAGGGCGACCGGCTGCTGCGTGGCACGGTCATAGGCGAGAAACACCTCGCCCATGCCTCCTTTGCCAAGGCTTTGTCGGATCTCGTAGCGGTCGTTGATAACGGAACCGTGTGAGATCGGGGGCGTCGTGCTGCGCTGCGGCTCGGTCATTGACCCTGGTGGGGACAATCCCCTCGTGTGCCAAGGGTCGTCGATTCTCCGGAATCGCGCAACCCCAGAAAGGCGGGCTTCTTTAAGATGTACGTTTCAAAGCTTCAAACAATTTTCAGATAATCTTGTACTTCTCGCAATTCTCGTAGGCCGCAGCGAGCGCTGCGTCGATCATGTCGACGTTGGTACCGCCGGCTTGAGCCATGTCGGGGCGGCCGCCACCTGATCCGCCGAGTAGCTTCGCAATGGGGACAATGAGCTCATGGGCATTGTAACGATGGCTTAGTGACTTGGACACGGTGCAAACGAGTTGCGCTTTCGGCCCATTGACCGAACCAAGCAAGACGATGGCGTCGCCGAGCTTGTCGCGAAGCTTTTCGGCGAGCTCGCGCAGCATGGCACTGTCTTTCGCATCGACCTTCTCGGCGAGAACTTTGCCAAAGGGCATTGTGCGCGCACGTGCGGCGAGATCGTTGATGGTGCCCCCGCCCGAGCCGCCGCCTGTGCTGCCCATGACGAGCTGCCTTTTAGCGTCGGCAAGATCTTTTTCGAGTTTTTTCACTTCGCCCAAGAGTTTTTCAATCTTTTCGGGAAGCTCATGCGGCGCCGCTTTTACCAGGCGCGCGGACAACTTCACCGATTCTTCGAGCTTGCGAACGTAACCAAGCGCATTCATTCCGGTTGCGGCTTCAATGCGCCGGACTCCGGCAGCAATGCCGCTATCAGACAGGATTTTGAAAAGGCCAATTTCGCCGAGGGTGCGCGCGTGGGTTCCGCCGCACAATTCGACCGAGTCTTTTGTCATGGTGAGCATGCGCACGACATCGCCGTATTTTTCCTCGAAAATCGCCATTGCGCCGCGCTTTCGCGCTTCGGACTGCGAGAGCACTTCGGTGACAACGGGGGCGTCGAGCAAGATCTTTTGGTTGACGAGATCTTCAATGGCTTGGATTTGCTCGGGCAACAGCGCCGCTCCCGACGAGTAGTCGAAGCGCAGGCGATCGGGACCGACGAGCGAGCCTTTTTGCGTTGCGGCTTCGCCCACGACTTGGCGCAGCGCCCAGTGCAAAAGGTGTGTGGCCGAATGGTTGCGGCGCGTTGCCGTGCGAAGGGCATGGTCGACTTCGAGCGAGACCACGTCGCCCACGGCGACTTCGCCCTCCTCAACCTCGCCGAGGTGAACCACGAGACCGGCAAGCGGTTTTTGTGCATCATGCACACAAATGACGAGGCCGTTTTTTTCGTGATTGTGATTGCGGATCGTGCCTTTGTCGCCGACCTGGCCGCCCGACTGCGCGTAGAATGGCGTGGCATGGACGACGATGGCAACCTTGTCGCCTTTGTGCGCGCGGTCTGCGGCTACATCGGCACGCTCGTGGCCCTTTGCGATGAAAAGCACCCTGCCTTCGCCTTGCTCGCGATCGTAGCCTGTAAATTCCACGCTTGGCATGCTTGCCGTTGCTTGACCTGTGTGACCGCCCGCATCTCTGCGCACGGCCTCTAGCGCTGCGCGGAAAATGTCTTCCACGGCTTCTTCTTCGAGCTTGGAGCCTTCGCTGCGAGCGCGCTGCTCGGTCATGGCCTTTTCGTAGCCAGCAACATCGATGTGCAAATCATGTTCGCGCGCAATGACCTCGGTAAGATCCATGGGAAAGCCGTACGTGTCGTAAAGCTTGAAGACAAAGTCGCCCGACAGAACACCACTGCCCGCTTCGCTGGTGCGTGTTGTGCGTGAGATTTCCTCGTCGACCAACTTCAAACCGCGCTCGAGAGTTTCGCGGAAGCGAATTTCCTCGCGCTCGGTGGCGCTGGCAAGGAACGCCTTGCGTTCGAGGAGCTCTGGGTAAAAGTGGCCCATCTGCGCGACGACTTCGAGCGCAAGGTCGTGCAAAAATGGCTTTTGTATGCCAAGGCGGTGACCGTGCCGAATCGCGCGGCGCATGACGCGGCGAAGAACGTACGCGCGGCCGGTGCGGTCGGGCGTGATTCCTTCGGCCATGAGAAACGCCGTCAAGCGTGCGTGATCGGCCATGACGCGCATGGACACATCATCGGCGCTTTGCGTGCCGTGGTAGCTTTTGCCTGCGATGGACGCGGCCTTGTCGACCAGGGCGCGGAGCAAGTCGGAATCGTAGTTGCTCGTTTTGCCTTCAAGCACACTTGCGATGCGCTCGAGCCCGGCGCCAGTGTCGACGCAAGGCTTTGGCAAAGGCTCTAGCTTGTAGACGGCTTGTTCGACCTCGGAGCGGAAAAACTGCATGAAAACGAGGTTCCAGATTTCCATCCAGCCTTGGCCGTCGGGCGTGGGTTCGCGGCCGAACGATTCGAGTGTGGGCTCGCCGTTGCCGGTGAAGTAGTGCAGCTCCGTGCATGGGCCGCACGGTCCCGTGTCGCCCATTTGCCAAAAATTGTCGCCAGGCGCGCCGGGAATTTGGATGATGCGTTCGTCGGACAAGCCCGAGACCTTGCGCCAGATCGAGCGCGCTTCGTCGTCGGCTGCGATGCCTTCGGCACCGCCGAACACCGTGACGATGAGCCTATTTTTCGGTACGAGCCACTCTTTGGTGACAAGCTCCCAGGCAAAAGCAATCGCGTCGTCTTTGAAATAGTCGCCGAAGCTAAAGTTGCCGAGCATCTCGAAGAACGTGTGATGCCTCGCCGTTACGCCGACGTTTTCGAGATCGTTGTGCTTGCCCGAGATGCGAATGCACTTTTGGCTGGAGGTGGCGCGCGTGAAGGGCTTTCGATCTTTGCCCGTAAAGACGTCTTTGAACGGAACCATGCCCGCGTTCGTAAACATCAAGGTAGGGTCGTTGCGAGGAACGAGCGGCGCCGACGCGCAAACTGTGTGGCCTTTGCCTTTGAAAAACGACAAAAACGAAGAGCGAACCTCCGACGCGGTCTTCAAGCTCATGGAGCGATTTATTTAGCACGGACCGGGCTGGCGGTTTCGCCAACCAGCTCGGCGTAAAGGTCGTCGTAGGCGCGTGCAACCACTTCGGGGGTGTAATATGTATTATACATTCGTTTGCCTTCGCGGCCCACGGTGAGCGCGGCATCTTGGTTGGCAACGAGCTCGATCACACGTTCGGCGAGCGCGTGGGTGTTGCCAGGGTCGACCATGGGTGCAAAGCGAAGCGCTTCGAGCGGCCCGCCGCGTGCGACAACAATCGGAACGCCGAGTGCCATGGCCTCGAGCAGCACCAGTGGCAAGTCGACCTTGCCGTACAGGTCGTCAACGGGAAAGGCCACGACCGATGCGAGCGACAAGAGATCATGCATGCTCGATACTTCGCCCAAGTGGTACACTTTCGAGCTTACGCCGTAGCGATCGAGATCTCGCTCGACGCGCTTCTGGGCGTCGGCTGCTGCTTTCGTTTTCTTGCGGCACGCGAACACAATGGTTGCTTGGGGCAAGGCGCGCGTAATGGCTGGCGCGGCTGCGGCAACGGTTTCGGCACCGCGCGAAACTTCGTAGTCGCCTGGGTAAAGAACGACCGGGCCGTTGCCAATACCGTAGCGCGCGCGAACGAGCTTACTTTCGTCGTCCGAGAGTTTCTTTGGGGCGCGTGCGCATGGCGGTATGACGCGAAGGACGTTGGCTGCAACGCCGGCAGCAAGCAACCTGCCGCGCGTGTGCTCGGAAAGCGCGACGACGATGTCGCCGAAGACCAAGCGGGAAGCGCCGTGCAAGCTTCTGGGGGCGCTTGCAACCGTTTGCACGACTTTGCCTCGCCACCCAACTGTCTGCCTCGCCACTTTCGCCAAAAGCGCCACGCTCGACGACAGAGGATTCGGCGCGAAAACAAAGTGCCATGTGTCGAGCGGATCACCGAACAGCAGCCGAAGTGCCACACGCGCGTTCGCCGTGGCTGCTGGCGCGAACCGGCCGGTATCGCGATATACGGGTTCAACGTTGACGCGTGAACCCAACCCGCTTTCGATTTGACGCGATCTCTTCGTTGGCGGCTCCGGTGCGGTCCTCAAAGCCGAAGCAGGCTGTTCCGGTCCGCTCCTCGCCGACCGCCTCGAGCTCGCGTCAACTTGAAAGCGGTCTTCTAGTGTGGTCATGACTGTGGGGCGTGCGCGAACGAGATTGGCCGCAATGTCGCGCGTGAGGTTTTTCGAGCCGTCGTTCCACGGCGGCACCAGTGGTTTCGACACAAACAAAACGCGTAATTCAGCCACCACGCGTGGCTTCTACCATGCGCACGCGCCTTAGTTCGCAAGAGCGACGATGGAGGAACCTACGGTCGACATGGCGCTTTCCACCGCGTGACCAACGGCTTGGTGCTGAAGTTCGGGCAGAGCCTCTTGGCCGGTGCGCGGGTCACCAGTTGCCGACGCGGTGCCGCTCGCTGTGGCGCAGAGGACATGTTGCGGAACTTTGCGGATGGACAAATCGACCTGGGCCGAGACTGTGACGCCACCGTCTTTTGCTGTCGACTGCGTCAGGCGCGTGAGGCTTGCATCGATGAGCAGCACGGGGATTCGCTTTGCCGAGGCGCGCTTGATGAGCGCGTTGTTGGTCACGTCAACGACGACCGCGCCTTGAATCGTGGTCGCCTTTGCGCGCGCCGCCTGCTTCATGACAGCATCGAGATCGGCAGAACCTATACCGGTGTTGTTGCGCATGGCGCCAAGCTCAACAACGTACTTGGCGCGATCGATTTCTTTTGCACTGGGCGTGACAAAGCCTTTCGAAGCGCCGCTCGTGCGAAGCTTGTCGACGGTTTCTTTCATTGCCGCCTTCACCCCCGCAACGCTTTCGCTTTTCATGGCTTGCTCGAGCGCGGGAATTGCCGCCACATCGCCGATGTTACCGAGCGACACAGCACAAGCGACGCGTACGGCCGGGTGGGTGTCACGCAAGCATTGCTCGAGGGCAGTGCGTGCCGAAGGCCCCGAGCGGCCAAGCCGCAGCGCTGCCTGCACGCGAACGCGGAAGTCGCTTGCCGTGAGCTCTGAATCTTGCGAGGCCGACAGGCTCGCGGTCGACAGTGCGAGAGCGACGAGCGCCGCGCCAAAAAGACGCGAAACGAAAGATCGAGAATGCACCTCGGCCTGTTCCCCGTGTCGCAATAGGAAAAGAAAACAGCCAATGCATCAAGCAAAAGCAACGCCAACGAAGAGCCACGACACGACAAACTGCTCTCGTTTGGACAATTAACAATGTGTAACTCACGTCAGCGATGTGCACGATCCATTTTTGGGCAATCACAATGGCTGTCAGCCATTGTCACACGATGCGCGCAACGCGCTCCCATGTGGCAAGCTGTGCGGCTTCGCCAAAGTGTACGGGCGCAGGCTTGGTACGCAGACCTGCAATCAGCGCCTTGGGTGCGGGCGCCTTTCTCCATTGAGCGCCCTGTTTCGCGGATGCCATTGGCAGGCGCCCCATTTGCTCGATTTCGTAGTCCACGGCAGAGACTGCATCTTCCATTCGTGATGTCCGGTCCATCACTTTGCCATCAAGTACGATTTCCCAGCATTTGCCGCTAGTCGCGCGCTTTTGCACCGTAACCTCGCAAAGCTGTCCTTCTTTTCGCAGAAAGTGCAGCCCAACGCCGAAGCGACCAAGTGAAAACCACGCATTTTTCGAGATGGCGCGCACTTCGTCGTCGGTCGTCAAAGTAAGCGGGTCGAAGCTTCTGGCGCGATCTTGAATTTCCGGCAATGTCACCGCGCCCGCTTCGAGTGCGAAGCCAGGGCGGTCAAAGACAATTTCATCCCAAATGCGCTTCGCGCGGCTCACGTCGTCGCCGCGCAGATCGACATCGCGCGGCACACCAAAAAGCGACGGCAGCGTGCAAAGGCTAAGGTTCGAAGTGTCTACGAAGTCGAGAATGAGGCAGTCTTTTTTCTCTGGCGAAAGACGGGTGCCGCGCCCAACGCACTGCGCGTAGAGCCCGGCCGACCGTGTGGGGCGGGCCATTGCGATGCACGCAACGCCGGGATCGTCAAAGCCCTCGGTAAGTACGCCCACGTTCGTGATTGCGTGAATGCGGCCAAGTCGAAAATCGTGGAGCGCATTTTTGCGCGCGTCGCTTCTCATCGCGCCGTGGACAACGCCGGCCGGCACGCCGACGGCGTTCAGCGCATGCGCGAGGTGCCGCGCGTGGCGCACCGTCACGCAGAATGCGATGGTTCGGCGATCGCGTGCGAGCTCCTGGATGGATCGCGCAACCAAAGCGTTGCGCTCTTCGATGTCGATGGCTTCGGCGAGCTCGTCATCGCGGAAATCGGAGCCGCCAGCCGACAGATTGCGAAGATCGCCCGTTGTTGCGATGCGGAAGCCTCGTAAAGGGCAGAGATACCCGTCTTCCACCATTTCGGGCAGCGTTCGGGCATACACGATCTCTTCGAAAACATTGTCGAGCCCCTTGCCGTCGCCGCGCTCGAGTGTGGCGGTGAAACCAAGGAGCGTGCCCGAAAAGCAGTCGTCAAAAACGCCAAGCTGGCGAAGGACGCGAAGGTTGTCGCCCGACGCGGCGTGATGACATTCGTCGTAAACAATGAGCCCGATGTCGCGATCGCGAATTATGCGTGCAAGGCGGTGTTCGTGAAGGGATCGAATCGAACAAACGAGAACCTTGGCGCTATCCGAAGCGCGGGCTTGGCCACGCTCGATGGTAACAACCGCCTCCCCGCCCAAAGCGCTGCGGACTTTTTCGCTCGCTTGCGCCACCAGCTCTTCGCGATGCGCGAGCACAACGACGGGCCGCCGCGCAATCTTGGCAAGGTGCGAGAAAATGACAGTTTTGCCAGCGCCCGTGGGCAAGCTTATGACCATGCGGCGCACACCGCGGCGCCGCGCAGAAATCACGGCTTGGATGGCATCGTGTTGGTAAGGTCTGAGCGTGACAGCCACGTGTGTAAGATCCGGTAGCTTTCGAACACCAGACCAAGATCGGTCGACTCATTCGTCTGGTGGGCTTGCGCGTTTTCGCCGGGCCCGAAATTGATGGCGGGTATGCCAAGAGCCGCAAATCGCGCGACGTCCGTCCACGCCTGTTTTGGTTCCACGCTGCGCGCGCCAGCCAGGGTAAGCCTTTGCACGAGGGGGTGGTTGTCGGCGGGACGCGCGCCAGGCGACACATCGGTAAACTCGACGCGGGTCGCGCCCCCCGCCGTGCCAACCAGCGCGAGCACGTCTTTCTGCGCTTGCTCCGTCGAAGTGTCTGGCGCGAAGCGGTGGTTGATGTTGAGCGAGAAGGCATCTGGAACGATGTTGCGACCACGGCCGCCGCTCGCGAGCGTGACAGTGGTTATGGTTCGGTAAATATGCCCTTCGACGCGATGTTCGATGGGCCGGAGCTCGCCGAGCTTTGCCAACAAACCCGCAGCCTTCGTGATGGCGTTGTCGCCCTCCCACGGGCGAGCGCTATGCCCCGTTTTGCCAAGGAACCGTACGGTTGCATGAATGGAACCGCAGCAGCCCACGTGAACCTTGTTGTCGGACGGCTCGAGGCATACGGCAAGATCAACGTTGCGGAGGTCGGGATCTCGCTCGATCACGAGGCCAAGCTCGTTGTCGGCAAAAGGGCCTTCTTCGCGCGCATAAAAAACGAGCGTGAGATTGCAGCCTACGAATTGGGTGGCCGTTTCGGCCAAGACAATCATAACGGACAGGCCGCTTTTCATGTCGGCCGAGCCGGCGCCGTAGCAACGACCGTCTTCGACGCGACAAGGGCCGTTTTCCGTTTGCACGGTGTCGAGGTGCCCGACGAGCGCAACATGCGGACGGCGTGGCCCGTACTTTCGAACCAGCGGCACAACGATGGAATTTCCGTAGCGTCGGATACGTGCTGCAAGCGGCAAGCGCGTCAGGCGTTCTTGCACGGCATCGCAAAGAGCGCGCTCTTCACCGGTGGGCGATGCAATCGAACAAAGCCAAAGAAGCGTTTCTTCGAGCACCACAGACATGGGCATGCGCATGTCCACGGTTGTGCGCGAAATGCTCACCGTTATTCTCCGTCAAATTTTTCGTCACTTTAGCTCGCGACGGGAGCGACTTTGTTTGCCGCGAAGAAGTAGGCAATTTCGATGCGCGCGTTTTCGAGCGAATCAGACCCATGAACAGCATTTTCGCCGACGCTGGTGCCGTAAAGCTTACGAATCGTGTTTGCGTCGGCCTTCGCGGGATCGGTTGCGCCCATGACTTTGCGATAGTGCATGACGGCGTTTTCGCGCTCGAGCACAACGAGAAAAACTGGCGATCGAATCATGAAATCGACCAGCTCGCCGAAAAATGGGCGTGCCCGATGCACGGCATAGAAGCCTTCAGCTACCGGGCGAGTAAGCTGCACGCGCTTGCACGCGAGGATTGAAAAGCCAGCTTCTTCGAGCAGGGCGAGGATCGCGCCCGCTTTCTTCTTTTCAACGGCATCGGGCTTGATGATGCAAAGGGTGCGTTCGACGGACATCACTTTTCTCCCAAAGCTCCGAGCTACTTCATCATTGATTGCAGCGTGGAAGCCATGTCGCTCGGCGTTGGCGCAACTTTCGCCCCTGCCTTGGTGAGCGCCGCGATTTTCGCCGCCGCCGTGCCCTGGCCGCCGGAAATGATCGCGCCGGCGTGGCCCATTCGCTTGCCAGGCGGCGCTGTTACGCCCGCGATGAACGCAGCGACAGGCTTGGTCATCTTCGCTTTGATGAATGCCGCGGCGCGCTCTTCGGCGCCGCCGCCGATTTCGCCAATCATGATGATGCCGTGAGTGTTGGGATCGTTTTCGAAGAGTTCGAGCACGTCGACGAAGTCCATGCCGCTGACCGGATCGCCGCCAATGCCAATGCCAGTGGACTGGCCAATGCCAAGCGCGGTTAGCTGACCTACGGCTTCGTAGGTGAGTGTGCCAGACCGCGAGACAACGCCAATGTGACCTGGCCTGTGAATGTGGCCGGGCATAATGCCGATTTTGCACTCGCCCGGTGTGATGATGCCAGGGCAGTTCGGGCCGATGAGTCGCGGGATGCTTTTGCCCTGGTTACGGCGCTCGGCTTGCTTGGCTTCGAGCACGCGCCGGACGCCGAGCATGTCGATGACAGCAATGCCTTCCGTGATGCAGACAACGAGGTCGAGATCGGCATCGAGGGCTTCAAGAATCGCATCGGCTGCTCCCGGCGGAGGAACGAAGATGACGGTCGCATTGGCGCCCGTTGCTTTTGCCGCCTGGCTGACCGTGTCGAACACCGGCACTTTTGCGGTGCCAGCGGGTGCATTGTGCACGAATGTTTCGCCGCCTCGCGTGGGCGTGACACCGGCCACGACGCGGGTGCCGTATTCGATCATCTGCTTGGCATGGAATGATCCCGCGCCGCCGGTGATTCCTTGGACAATAAGCCTCGTGTCTTTACCGACCAAGATGCTCATCGTGCACCTCCGGAAACAGCGTTGACGATTTTCTGCGCGCCATCCGCCATGGTTGTGGCGGCCGTGATGGCAAGGCCGCTATCGTTCAAAATTTTCCGACCGAGCTCGACGTTCGTGCCTTCGAGGCGAACGACGAGCGGCACCTTGAGCCCGAGTTCTTTTGCAGCAGCCACAACGCCGAGCGCGATGACATCGCACTTCATGATGCCACCGAAAATGTTGACGAAGATGGCCTTTACCTTCGGGCTTTTTAGGATCATGGTGAAGGCTTTGGTGACTTGCTCTTGCGTGGCGCCGCCGCCAACGTCGAGGAAGTTGGCAGGGGCAACGCCGCGGCTTTCACCGGCGTGCTTGATGATATCCATCGTGGCCATGGCAAGGCCCGCGCCGTTGACGAGGCAGCCAACGTTG
Organism: Polyangiaceae bacterium; assembly: GCA_009780955.1. Taxonomy (GTDB): domain Bacteria; phylum Myxococcota_A; class Polyangia; order Polyangiales; family Polyangiaceae; genus Labilithrix. The sequence continues at coordinate 46,208 of WQZB01000017.1, forward strand.
CCGTCGAGCGATACGTAGTTGAGGCCTGCACTTTTTGCTTCGAGTTCGACCGGGTCTTCCTCGGCGTCGTCGCGAAGATCGCCCCAAATTTTGTGGCGGAAATCGGCGTTGTCGTCGAAGTTGACTTTTGCGTCGAGCGCCACGATGTCGCCATTTCGGAGAACCGCGAGTGGGTTGATTTCGAGCAGCGAACAGTCTTCTTTGACGAACGCTTCGTACAGCGAACTCATGAGGCGAACGAACTTGGCAACGGTGTCTTTGCCGTGCTGCATGAGGCTGAGACCAAAGGCCAGCTCGCGCGCTTGGTAGGCCGAAAGACCAACGGCTGGGTCGACGTGGACTGTGAGAATTTTCTCTGGTGAGTGCGCGGCAACTTCTTCGATTTCCATGCCACCTTCCGTGGATGCGATGAAGGCGATGCGGCGGCGATCGCGGTCGACGAGCGCGCTGAGATAAAGCTCGCGGACCATGTCGAGACCTTGCTCGATGTAGAGGCGGCGCACCTTCTGGCCTTCAGGGCCAGTTTGATGCGTGATGAGCTGCATGCCGAGGATTTTCTCGGCGAGCTTTCTTGCTTCCGCGGCGCCGCCTTTGGCAACCTTCACGCCGCCGCCTTTTCCACGGCCACCAGCGTGAATTTGCGCTTTTACGACAACGACTTGGTTGCCCGTTTCCGCGATGAGTTTTTTGGCGGCTGCTTCCGCCTCATCAACGGTGAATGCAGGATAGCCTTTAGGAACGGGTACGCCGTATTTGGCGAAGACCTGTTTGCCTTGGTACTCGTGGATCTTCACGGCGCGGACGGTACCAGAAAAAAAACCGCCCGGGCGCGAGATTCACGCGCCCGGGCGGCTGTTATTCACGACGCAACGCGTTGCAGACGTGGGGCACCCACAAGGGGTGCCCCTACAGCCAACAAAACGCATATTCGTAGGGGCACCCCTTGTGGGTGCCCCATATTCGTTAGCTCTTTTTCACGACATCGACGATGCCCTGAACGCTCTTGGCGCTCTTGGTGAGCATGGCTTTCTCGTCGTCGGTGAGGGGGATCTCGACGACTTTCTCGACGCCTTTGCCGCCCACGATGCACGGCACGCCCATGAAAAGATCGCGATAGCCGTATTCGCCGTCGAGGTAGGCCGCGCAAGCGAGCAGGCGCTTTTGATCGAGCAAGTAGGCCTCGGCCATGGCAACAGCGGCTGTTGCGGGCGCGTAGTACGCGCTGGTGCCCATGAGCGCCAGAACTTCGCCGCCGCCTTTGCGGGTTCGGTCGACGATGGCAGCAATTTTGTCTTTGGCAATGAATTGCGTTGCCGGCACGCCATGAATGGTTGTCATCGACAGAACTGGGACCATGTCGTCGCCGTGGCCGCCAAGAACCATCGACCGCACGTCCTTGACGCTGACGCCCGCTTCACGCGCGAGAAAGAGCTGAAAGCGAGCCGAATCGAGCACACCCGCCATGCCGGCAACCATGCCTTTCGGGCAGCCCGTGACGCGCTTGTACTCGTAGACCATGGCGTCGAGCGGATTCGAAATGACGATGACGAAAGCGTTTGGACAATGTTTCTTCGCGTTGTTTGCGACATCGCGAATGATGGGAAGGTTGATGGCGATGAGGTCGTCGCGCGACTGCCCAGGCTTGCGGGGGATGCCAGCTGTGACGATGAGAACGTCGGCACCTTCGAGATCGGCCCATTTGGCCGTGCCGCGAACGAATGAGTCGTAGCCGAGAATGGCGCCGTTCTGTTCGAGATCGAGCGCTTTGCCTTTGGCAAAATTTTCTTTTGGTGCAATGTCGAAAAGATAAACGTCACCGAGCTCGCGATTCGCGCATAGGCGGGCGAGCTCGCCGCCGATGTTGCCAGCACCAATGAGTCCGATCTTTTTGCGGGTAGGCATGGAGAGATCCTTTCGCCGTCTGGGCCGAGCCCGGAGGTGCACGCCGTCATATCACATAGGCATCGATTGGGGATGAGAGCATGTTTACCAGCCGTCGCGAGCGGCGCGAGACCAAGGCGGGCCCGAGGAGCCCGCGTAAGCGTACGTTGTGGTACGTGCGCAGGCACCGCAGGGCCCAACGACGGCATCGCGTCGCGCAGCAGGCTGGTGAACATGCTCTGAGTCAGTCGATGGCTCCCAGGGCTTCGCCCACCGCGTCAAACAGCGTGTCGAGCTCTTTGCGCGTGGTGATGAAAGAAGGCGAAAATTGGAGCGTGTCGCCGCCGAAACGCACGTAAAAGCCTTTCTTCCACAAGCGCATGGCCGCTTCATACGGTCGCACGATGCCATCTCCGCCTCGTGCGGCGAGCTGCAGTGCGCCCGCAAGACCGCAGTTGCGAATGTCGACCACATGGCGTGCGCCGCGAAGGCCGTGGATGGCGTTCTCGAAGTGCGGAGCGAGCTCGCCAGCTCGAAAAACGAGGTTTTCGCGTGCCATGATCTCCATGGTGGCAAGGGCCGCCGCGCACGCCACCGGGTGCGCCGAATAGGTGTAGCCATGCGCAAACTCGATTGCGTACGGCGGGGTTTTTTGATCCATGAACGTGTCGTAAATTTCGCTTTTCGCGATGACGGCGCCCATGGGAATGGCACCGTTGGTGATTTGCTTGGCCACGTTCATGATGTCGGGCACGACGCCAAAGTAGTCGGCGCCAAACATTTTGCCGGTGCGCCCAAAGCCGGTAATCACTTCGTCGAAGATGAGCAGAATGTCGTGCCGATCGCAGATTTCGCGCAGGCGTTGCAGGTAGCCAACGGGCGGAACGATGACGCCGGCGGAGCCCGACATGGGTTCGACGATGACGGCCGCAATATTCGATGCATCATGCAACTCGATGAGCCTCAGCAACTCGTCGGCGAGCTCGACGCCTTTTTCGGGCATGCCACGGCTGAATGCGTTGCTAGGCAAGAGCGTGTGGGGAAGGTGATCGACGTCCATGAGTGCGCCGAAGTCGCGGCGGTTTCCACCAATGCCGCCAAGGGCTGTGCCGCCAACGTTGACGCCGTGGTAGGCACGCGCCCGGCCAATGAGCTTCGTTTTCGTTGGCTTGCCTCGAAGGCGATGGTAGGCGCGCGCCATTTTGATCGATGTGTCGGCGCTTTCGGAGCCTGAGTTGGTGAAAAAAACATGGTTTAGCCCCGCGGGCGTAAGCTTCGCGATCGTGTCGGCGAGCTGAAACGAGAGACGATGGCCGTATTGGAAGCCCGGCGCGTAATCGAGCGTGCCTAGCTGGTGCGATACGGCGTCCTGGATTTCTTTGCGCGCGTGACCGGCGCCGCAGCACCACATACCCGAGAATGAATCGAAAATTTTGCGGCCGCCGTCGTCGGTGAACGTGTTGCCTTCGGCTGCAACGATGATGCGCGGATCTTTGTGAAAGGCACGGTTTGCCGTGGTTGGCATCCAGTGCGCGCGCAAGTTGAGATCGCCTGTGGCAGTGCGAAGCTGACTCATGCAAAACACATCCTTCCTGCTTCCATAATGAAAGCGGGAACAATACGCTCGAGCGTCGACTCGCGCGTCAAAAAATCGATCGAAACAGATCGCGAGCCTGGGCAAGCTCACCCAACGACACCCACTCGCCTGGGCCATGCGCCTGCGCAATGTTGCCTGGTCCGACAACGACGGCGTCGATGCCGCTTGCTGCGAGAACCGCGGCCTCGGTCCAGAAACCAAGATCGATGGGAGGGTGCGCGCATGGTCCAAGCAGGCGCTCGAACGCGACGATGTTTTGCGTTGCGAAGGGGGCGTTGTTTCGGATGAAAATCACGCGCGCTAAAGGTTCGATGCTGCCTACGAGCGCTTCGAGCTCGGCGCAGATTGCGGGAGCCTTGGTGCCTGGTGCGGGCCGCAGCGACACGAGCAGACGCGCGTGGGTTGGAATGACGTTGAACGCCGTGCCGCCACTCATTTGCGCGACATTCATGCATGTTCCCTGAAAACCAGGAGGACCTAGTAGCGAATGACGCTTTGCCCATCCGTCGAGCGCGAGAGCAACCTTTGCAAGCGTTACGAGCGGCGCGGGCGTTGCGTCCGCAAGAGACGAATGCCCGCCGGGCCCCGTGACCTCGACCTCGAAGGCAATGAGGCCGCGATGACGAACGCCGAGGTGCAGGTTCGTTGGCTCGCACACGATGGCATGGGTGAGGCCTTCGCGAAGAGGACTTTTGACGAAGGCGCGCATGACAACGCCGCTGTACTCTTCGTCACCGGACAACAAGATGCCCGTGTTGGTAGGTTTTTTTTCGGCGAGCGCCGCGAGGATGGCTGCCATCGCGCCTTTCGTGTCAGCGGCGCCGAGAGCGCAGAGCCGCTCGTCGTGAACGACTGCCGAAAATGGGTTGCTTGCCCAGCTGGCGTTCGGCGCAACGGTGTCGAGGTGTGCGTTGACAAGAAGCTTTGGCGAACCGAAGCGCGCATAAACGTACGATGCAGCCTTGCCATCGCCGCGAGGCACATCGCCTACGGTGACGCTGTCAGGGCCTCGCTCGCGGAGAAGCACCGCGAGACGGTCGGCGAGCGCGCGCTCGTTTCCGTCCGCGAGATCGGTGCGGAAAGAGACAAGCTCAGTAAGAATGGCGACCGGATCGTTCGACGGATGGCTGCTCATGGCTTATTGGCAAGTCGGGCTGTTTGGCGCGAGGTTCTCGCACCCGGCGCTCTCTGTGCTGGTTTGGACGATGATTTGGCGAAGCTCGTAGAGGCGGCAGTTTAGCGTGTTGCCGCTGCTCGGGCCTTCGGGGCCTTCGCCGCCGCCGTCGGCATTGGCTTGCTCGTAGTCGAATGCGGCGCATGCCGTGGCGCACGCAGGCAGCGAGTCGTATGGCGGCACACCAGCCTCGGATAGCTCGGAGAGCCCGGTGTCGGGGAAGCACACGGTGGACGCGAGCTGGCAGAACGAAGTGCAGCGATCGCCGCAAGTTCCGCCGCCGAATGGACCGGCTGCAAGGCAATAGGTTATGGCGTCTGTGAGGGCAGGGCTTCCAGCATAGAATTGCCGGCACGCGAGCGAATTGTTGTTCGTGTCGCCCGCCTTGCCGTCGGGCATGTGCGCGCAGAACTTGAGGCATTCGTATTCCGATTCGTATTGCGCGGCGTCGCCCTGGCAGTTGTCCATGACAAGTTTGCAATAGTGGTCGCACCGTGGCGGGAGAGCCGGTGTGCCTGCATCGCCATCGCTCGAGCCGCCGTCGGGAGCGTCGACGACCCCACCATCACGACGGGGCGAAGCGTTGTCGCCGGCGTTGTCTGAGTTGTCTGGTGCGGGCGTGGTGGTGTGGGAGCACGCCGCCATACCGCCCGACGTGACAACAGAGAACAAGGCGCACAAAACAAAAAAGCGCTGATAAGACGGGACCAAACGCATGATGAGGTCACGGCTTGCATGCATTCCGCTTGCTGAATTTTGGGGAGGCCGTGATAGAAGCACGAACCTGTGGATGCTACCGTTGTAGCGAAAGGCCGGCTACAGGTTCGAGGCGGCAGTGTGAAGTTGACTTGGGGCCAAGCCAACAAGCCGTCGATTGAAATCGGTCCCGAGCCTCAGGTTGTCGGGCGCAACGAGGCTTGTGACCTGGTGGTTGACGACCGCAAAGTAAGCGCCGTGCACCTGGAGCTCATTGCTACCGAGCACGGCGTGCGCGTTCGCGATCTCGGTTCGCGAAACGGTACCTACATCAACGATGCGCGCATTGGCGAAGTGTACCTCACCAAGCCTACGACAATCACGGTCGGTGACTCAGCCATTGCTTTCAGTCCTGCGGAGCCCGAGCACGTCAATGTTCCAGAGGTTGCGCAATTTGGACCTCTCGTTGGCGTCAGCGCGGCCATGCGAGGGGTTTTCGAGCGCTGTCGCAAAGCGGCGCCTACCGACCTCACGGTTCTCATTCTTGGCGACACAGGCTGCGGCAAGGAACTCGTGGCGCAAGCCATTCATCAGGCAAGCGCCCGCGTGCACAAGCCATTCGTCGTGGTCGATTGCGGTGCCATCCCGCCAAGCCTTGCAGAAAGCACGTTGTTTGGTCACGAGCGCGGTTCGTTCACGGGGGCCGTCGACAGGCGTATCTCGCCGTTCGTCGAAGCGGACGGCGGCACCATTTTCCTCGACGAGCTCGGTGAGCTGCCCATCGATGTGCAGCCGAAGCTACTTCGAGCGCTTGCCGAGCAGCGCATCAAGTCCGTTGGTTCGAACACGTACCGCCCCGTCAATGTCCGTGTCATTGCAGCGACCCGTCGCGATCTCGTTCGCGAAGTCAATGCCGGCACATTCCGAAGCGACTTGTACTTCCGCGTTGCACAGCTCCGAATCGAGCTGCCGCCGCTTCGCGAACGCCTCGAAGACATTCCATCGCTTGTCCGCAAAATGATTGGTGATTTGGGCGACCCAAGCGCCAACGATCGCGTCACCACCGACTCGCTCGAGCGCCTCATGCGCCACGACTGGCCAGGCAACGTTCGCGAGCTGCGTAACGTCATTGCCGTGGCTCTTGCCTTTGGCAAAGAGGGTCCCATCGATTTGGCGCAGCACCTGGTGCCGCTCGTTTCCGGGAGCGCCTCGACACCCACGCGCGGACGCACCTTTCAAGACGCCAAGCGCGAGGTGCTTGCCCGATTCGAACGCGAGTATTTTACTGCGCTTTACGCCGAGTGCTCGGGCAACGTGAGCGAAATCGGCCGGCGCGCCGCGATGGAACGCGCGCATGTTCGTGGCTACCTCCGCCGTCACGACATTGGCGACATCATGAAGAAGTCCAACGATTCCTGAGCCGCGCTCATGTAACGTTGATCTCGGGTAACTTCGTGAATCATTTTGTAACTCGTGGGCTCACATTCTTTTTGGTAGCCATTCTCGCGTTGGCGTCGGCGTCCCTCATCAAACACGATCCTCGTTTTGCGCTCGTCGTGGTCACCGTCCTTGTTGGCTTGGCCGTGCCAACGTGGCTTTCGCGGCGACGCATGCGTGCGCTCTTGCTTTCGGGCGACGTTCAGCAGGTTCTCGGCATGTGGCAAGGGTCGCTTCAGCGCGTCACGTGTCCGGAAACGATGGCGCCGCTTCTTACGGCTACGGCGTATGCCGCGTACGGCTTCATCGATGCCGCGCAGCATTCGCTCGAGCGGGCCGTGCGCGGACCCGCCTGGGACGCTGCGATGGAACAGCGCCTCTTTGTCGAAGCTCTTCTCGACGTTTACGTTGGTGAGCGCCAGCGCGCTCTTTCGAAGGCTGCCGAGCTCGAAGGAATGCCGCTTCCCCCGGCCAACTTCTGGATGAAACGCAAGATTGCCCTGCTTCGTCGTGGCGTGTCCGCGCTCACGCGAGCTTTCGCACACGCAAGCCAAAGGTCGGACGAGAAAATCCTTCGCAATGCCGCAAGCGCATCGCCGCTCGTTCATTGGGCCATGCACTACGCCCGGGCCATCGTGCTCGTTGATGCAGGCCGCAAGACCGAAGCGCTCAACGCCATTGCTCGGGCACCGTCCTGGCCGGAAGAAAGCGCCTTTCATGCCTTCCACTCCGAGCTTCTGAGCGCCGCAAAGTAGATCGGCTATTCTCGTGGCTATGCCCGCGGGCACCGACAAAAAGTCCACGCACGCACCGATGCTCGCGAAGTACGAGCTATGCGAAGAGCTCGGGCACGGAGGCATGGCCACTGTTTACCGCGCGCACGATCCACGCCTTGCGCGCGACGTTGCCATCAAGGTGCTGCACCCGCATCTCAAAGAAAGTGGCGAAATCGCTCATCGCTTTGCTGTCGAGGCGAAAGCCGTTGCGAAGCTTCGCCACCCGAACATCGTCGAAGTGTTCGACGTGTCGGCACCGAACGACGCGGAGCAGTACATTGTCGTCGAGCTCGTTCGCGGCGAAACGCTGCGAGCTGTGCTCGATCGCGAGGGTTCGCTCCCGCCGGAAATCGCCGCAGCCCTTGGTGCAGAAATTCTCGCGGCGCTCGGGCATGCGCATGCCGAAGGCGTGGTGCATCGAGACGTGAAACCGGAAAATGTTCTCGTTGAGCATCGCGCGGCAATCGCGAAAGGCGCGAACAGGCCGGCAACTTTAAGCGTCAAGCTCACCGATTTTGGAATTGCGAAGCTCATTGGCGTGCAAGGTGTCACCTCGACCGGGCAGGTGCTTGGCAGCCCGGCGCACATGGCGCCCGAGCAGATCGAGGGCGGTGAGGTCGATGGGCGCGCCGACGTTTTTGGCGTTGGCGTGCTTCTTTACGAATGCATGGTTGGGCATCGGCCATTCGAAGGCGCGAACCCGGCGCAGGTTCTTCGCCGTGTGCTCGACGGATTTTACGCAAGCGCCGAAAGCGAAAAAGCCACGATTGGCAAGGTGTGGAGTCAAATTCTCGATCATGCACTCCATCGCAACGTTGGTGCGCGGTTCGTAGACGCGCTCGCCATGCACGCGGCCATCGTCGCCGAGCTTACGCGCGTCGGTTTTGGCAATGGGCGCGAAGAGCTCGAGGCCTATTTCGACGATCCCAAAGGGTATTCGTCCAAGCATTCGCAACGGCTCATCGCAAATCTTTGTGCCCTTGGCAGCGAGGCTAGCAAGCGCGGCGACGCCATTGCGTCGGCAGGCGATTACAATCGTGCGCTTGCGTTGGCGCCGGACGATCCGGAGCTGCTTCGAATCGTGTCGACCATGCATCGCGCCGAGGCAAGAGCGCGTTGGGTGCGTCGCGCACTGCCTTTTGTTTTTGGTGTGGTGCTGCTCGGTGTGAGCGCTTTGTTCGTGGCGCGTGCGCTGCGTGCCGGACCTTTACCCCCAACGGCGGTGAAAACCACCGACCATGCCGTGCACAGCCCTTCGGCTTTGCCTTCGCATGGTGAGGCAAACGCCGAGTCGTCGGCAAGCGAGGCAAACGAAGCGTTGCCGACGCCGTCCGGGCCCACGCCTCCTGCGATTCCTGCTCTCCACAGGCGCGGCGCGGTTTCTGCGGCTGCTGTGGCGGCCAAAGGCAAACACAGGTTGCTGTTTCGCAGCGTTCAACCGCCGGCAGGTGTCTGGGCGAGCCTGGATGGCGCGCAAGCGTTCGAGGTGACATCCGGCCTGTCAGTCAACATTTCGAACGAGCGCCACACGCTTACACTTTCTTGCAAAAATCCGTTCTCAGAGAGCGATCTCTGCGAAGTGGATGTGCGAGCGATCGAGCCGAGCGAAATCGATCAAACCATTTTTGTTCGACTCAAAATTCTACCGGCTACGCTCATCGTCAACGGAGACGTGACGCACTCGTATCGCGTCGAGCAATGGCCGAGTATGAAAATTTTCGCGGGCCAACCCGCGTCGATCCCGATGCGCACGGGCTCCGACCGCGTCACGGTAGTCGACAACACCGACAATACGAAGCGCGACGTCAAGCTCGAAGCCGGCGTGCAGGCCACTGTATCGTTCAAGTAAGTAGTTCAAGCGACGGCGGCATCGGACGAATCCGTAATCGGTGTAAACTTGTGCGTCCCATGACGCGCGCCTTTCGCTGTCTGCTCATCACAGCGACGCTTGCCTTGGCGTCGCCCGCGTTCGGGCAAGATCGCGTCGAACTCGAAAAAGCGCGGGCCGCTTACCTTGCACGAAATTATGCCGATGCCGAAGAGCGCCTTGGTGCGCTCGTCGACCCGCAGCACGGCCTTCGCGAACCTGGACTTCTTTCGCAAGCGCGCATGTACCTTGCTGCAACGCTTCTCGCGGACGGCAAGCGCGATGCAGCGCTCGACATGCTCGACAAACTCATCGTGGAAGATCCGTCTTTCGAGCCCGACCCATTAAGTTTTCCGAGCGATGTCATCAACACGTTCATCGATGTGCGCGCGGGTCTGCAAGAGCGGCTGCGCGAAGCGGCGCGCAACGCGGCTCGCCTCGAGGCCGAAAAGAAAGCGAAGGCCGAGAGGGAGCGAGTGCAGCACGAGGCATGGATCGAGCGCGTGAAGGAGATGGCCCGAGAGGACAAGACAACTGTGCGAAACCTTCGGCTGGTGGCATTCGTGCCGCTGGGTGCTGGGCAGTTTCAAAACCGGCAGCCCGCGCTTGGATGGCTTTTTTTTAGCACCGAGGCCGCCCTTGTCGTTGCAACGGCAGTTACGATTCCAATGTATTCGTATGCCATTGGTCGACGCGACGACGAGCTTCGCTCAGGCGACATCGAGCAGAAGGCGGGCATTTATAGCGACCGTGCTCGCACCATTCGAATCGTGAACTTGGGCCTTGTTGGCGGTCTCGTTGCGCTTGCCGCTGCGGGCATCGTGCAAGCCAATGTTGCCTTCGTTGCCGAAAGGGAGGAAACCCAGAGGCGCCCGTTGCCAGCCTTGTCGCACCTCGTCCCAACGCTCTCGCCTATCGGGCGCGACGACGGTGGATTGGCGGGGATCACCGTCGGTCTTTCAGGCACCGTGTTTTGATTCGGTAGGGGCGTATGGCCATACGCCACTACCCGCACCGCAGGGTCTAACCGCACATTTCGTAGGGGCGGCATTCATGGCGCCCAACTGCGGCATTTCCTGAGGGCGCGATGAATCGCGCCCCTACATGGAGAATGGTTCGGGCATGAACAGAAGCACGAACATGACCAGTGTTACGATGGCGATGACTTTTCGACCTGTATCGAGCGGGGCGGCGGTCGTCTCAGGGTGATTGAGCAGATCGCTCTGGCGTAAACTTCCGCCTTTTGCCTCCATGGCGATGCAAAGCGCGAGCCCCCCGAAAAAGGTGACAAGGTAGATGGGATGGTGGTGGTCACGCGCAAGGCTGGCGAGCATCAGCAGGCTGAGTGTTGAAACGATTCGTGTGCGAATCGAGATTGTGGGGCGCCTTTGCTCGCGCGCCGCTCGAGAGCTTGGTGCGAGCGAGCCGAGGATTGCGAGCATTTGGAACCAGACAATCCAGAACATGCTGTTCGCGATGTGCCTGCCCAAGTGGTACATGCCGGCGCTCATGTCTCGCGCGCTGACGTCGCGCGCGAGATGACCAAGGACGACGACGAAGAAGAAGACGAGCATCGAGCGATGCACGAAGCTTGCGTAGAGGTTTTGTTTGGTTCCGAATAGGGCGTAGGCAACGTGACCGCCATCGAGCTGCCCAACCGGGAAAAGGTTGATCATGGTCACGAACAATCCGCCCCACGCACCGAACGCTGCTGGCGAAAGCTGGATATCCATGCCCTCGGCAAGAGGTGGCCCAACGAGGCGGTGAATGAGTTTCATGAGGATGGATTCGCCAAACCACACTGTATCGTCCGACACCGCACCAACGGTCGAGTGGGCAATGCCCCACACGTAGAGGGGAATCGCGAACAGGAGCCCGGCGAGCGGCCCGGCCGCGCCAATGTCGAGCAGCGCGCGCCGCGTTGCAATGGTGCCCCGCATTCGGATGACGGCGCCCATAGTGCCGAACGGGCTCAAGATAGGCAGCGGAATGAAGTAGGGCAGCGAAGCTTGTACTTTGTGAATGCGAGCCGCAACGTAATGCCCCAGTTCGTGCGCGACGAGAATGCTTAGTAGTGTTGCAGCGAATTCGACTCCACGGGCAATTGCAGAAGGCGAACGGAGCGCGTCAAAGTATTGCGCTCCGATGGTGGTCCACAAGCCGACGGTTTCTGAGGGCGCTTCCGAAGGCGCTTTGGCGGGTGCGTCGACACCCAAGTTGCCAATGCCGGTGACGAGCACACTCGCAATGGTTGCGACGAGCAGCGCTGCGTTGGTGCGCCAGGCGAGCCTGGTTTTCGGTGCGCCTACAGCCTGGCTCATTTGGTGGCGCCTTTCGGTGTCGGAGAGTGCGGGCGCAAGGCGTCGCGCAGTGCTTCGGCAAGACGCGAGAGCTGGGGTTCGAGCCGGCCGTCGATGCGGCCGAGTTCCGTTTGCACGACGAGCGAGCCACGACCTAGATCGACATTCGGCACGACGTCGGCGACCACTGTGCCAAGGGTTGCGAGCGCTGCGCTGAGTGCTGGAACGTCAGCCGGGTTTGCTTCCATGCGAACTTGGCGAGCGCCGCGCGTCTCGCGCAATGCTTCGGCAGCGAGCAATGCGATGCGTTCGGGTTCGCACTGCAAAGTCTGCCCGACGAGGCGTTCGGCGAGCACCACGGCCACTTCGATGGTTCGGTCGATTTCTCGCTCGCGATGCGTTTCTTCCGCTGCTCGAAAGGCGAGCATTTCTGCGGCAAGCTTGGCGATTTCTTTTTCGCGAGCCTCTTTTGCGGAGTCGGCTCCGATGCGCACGGCCCGCGCCTTCGCCTCTTCAACGATGGCCGTAGCCTTTGCCGTTGCGTCGCCCACGATTTTCGAAGCTTGATCGTGCGCGTCGACCACCAGCTTGGGAATGCGGCGGCCTGGCGGAGATTGCGGGCGCTTTGAACCTGCTGCTACTGGAGCTTCGGCAAAGGCGCCTTGGATGACACGCGCACGCTCTATGCTCATCGGAGCGTGATCTCCGCGGCGGCTGTTGCAATTTCCTGCGTTGCAAAGGCAAGGGCTGCAGCGCGGACAGGCTTGCGCGTATCGGACAGGTGAGCCACGAACTCGGCGCAAGCGCTTTGTCGCTCTTCGGGCAAGGCAAGGACAGCCTCATTGACGTCCACGCCGATGATCACGCTCATTCCGAGAAAACTTCGCTCCCACACAAGCGATGCAGTCTACACCACCCGGAAGCGAGCCGACACGCTACGAGCGTTCGCAACGCTCGCAACGTTCGCAGTGCCCGGCAAAGCAGATGGTTCGCGTTCGTGCTCGAACGATAAAACACGGCCTTCGCGCACGAGTTTTACCAGGTGCGCCTTGAGGGTGAGCTCGGCCAACGGCCAGAGATGCATGGGCGTGCCGCTGTAGGACGCGGCAACGAGCTCGGCGACCGTGCCGCCGCGCGGTCCGCATGCAGCGACAGCTTCGTAGATTATTTTTTCGCGCTTTTCGCGATGGGCAATGTATTTCAAAAAAAGCGCGGTTGGCTCGTCGATGGGCTCGCCGTGCGACGGCAAAGCAAGGGCGGCATCAAGGCCCGCGAGTCGCTCGAGGCTGAAAATGTACTTTTGCACGTCGCCGTCGCTTGGTGCGATGAGAATCGTTCCAACGCTTGCCACCATGTCGCCAACGACCAGCGTGCGCGCCTCGGGCTCGTGCAAGCACACGTGCCCAGGCGCATGCCCTGGCGTAATGAGCACTTTCCATGTTTCGGGGCGAACGCCATCGAGGATGATTTCGTCGCCATCGCAAAGCCTTCGCGTGACGACTGCCTGGGCACTCGCGGCAAGGCGTTCATAGGTTGCATCGTGCACCCAGACGCCTACGCCAAGCGTGCGCGCAAGCACGTCGAGCCCGGCAATGTGATCGGGATGGTGATGGGTTGTCACGATCGCGACGAGCTTTCGCCCTTGCGAGCCGAACGCGCGGGCCCACTCGAGATAAGCGCGCTGCTCGCCTGTATCGGACGCGACCGCCTCGACGAGCAAAACGTCGCGACCACCAAGCGCATAGCAGTTGGTGTGCGTTGCAGGCGGGAGCGTTGGCACCCTTGCTGCGAACATACTCAGCGTGGGCGAAAGCTCCCTGGGACGCATGCTTGGGTGCTTAAATGCATTCGACGACCATGGCCAGGGCTTCACCGCCGCCAATGCAGATGGCAGCAAGACCCAGTTTCTTGTTCATGTCTTTGAGCGCGTGAAGCATAGTTGTGACAATGCGCGCGCCGCTTGCGCCAATTGGATGGCCGAGCGCCACGGCGCCGCCGCGCACGTTGACTTTTGCCATATCAATCTTCGAAACTTTCGCGCATACCATGGCGACAACCGCAAAGGCTTCGTTGATCTCGAACAAATCGATGTCGTCGATCTTCAACCCAAGCTTGGCAAGCGTTGTGCTGATTGCCTTGGCGGGCGCGGTCGTGAACCACTCGGGTGCGTGCGCCGCGCCGCCATAGCCAACGATGCGCGCCATGGGCAAAAGGTTATGCTTTTTCACCGCGGCTTCGCTTGCGAGAACCAGGGCGCTTGCGCCGTCGTTGATGGACGAGGCGTTGGCCGCCGTGATGGTGCCGTCTTTCGCGAAGGCTGGCTTGAGGCTGCTGATTTTCGCGCTGTCGCCTTTTGCGGGACCGTCATCGAGCTTGACCATGAGTGGATCGCCTTTGCGCTGAGGAATCGCAACAGGCGTGATTTCTGCGTCGAAATGGCCTCCTTTTTGTGCAGCGAGGGCTTTGCGGAAGCTTTCGATGGCAAATCCGTCTTGCGCTTCGCGCGTGATTTCATATTCGAGCGCGCACCTGTCGCCGCACGTACCCATGTGGACGTTCGAGTAGGGGTCCCACAGCCCGTCGTGAATCATGCCGTCGACGAGCGCGCCGTGGCCCATTCGGTAGCCTTGGCGCGCCTGCATTGCGTAATAAGGCACGTTCGACATGGATTCCATGCCGCCGGCAACGACAATGTCTGCATCGCCAAGGGCGATTGTTTTTGCGCCGAAAATCAGCGCTTGCATGCCCGAGCCACACACCTTGTTCACCGTGGTTGCGGGAACTGCATCGGGCAGAGCTGCGAAGCGCATGGCTTGACGCGCAGGCGCCTGCCCAATGCCAGCCGACAGAACGTTGCCCATGAACACTTCGCCAACGTCGGTGGGTGAAACCTTCGCGCGTTCGAGAGCCGACCGGATGACCGCAGCACCGAGCTCCGGCGCGGATCGCGACGATAGCGATCCGAGGTAGCTGCCAATCGGGGTCCGGGTTGCCGAAACGATGTAGACAGGGGCGAGCGCCATGGAAGCCTCCTAAAATCGCGAAGTGTGGACGACATAATGCCTAAGTTGCTATTTTTGTTGTGTGAAAAATCACTGGGCTGCCTCGAACTCGCGTCGACTCGAACGCGGTCTTGGTGCTTTGAGCGCGATGCTTGTGGCATTGGGAGTCGTGGGAGTAGCCGGGCTCCACTGCGGCGGCAGCAACGAGGGCGGCCTCGTGATTGTCGATGGCGCCAGCACTACGAGCGGCCTTGACCGTGCCGAATGCCCCGATGCCGCGCCAGTGGATGGCGACGAATGTGAGCTTCCTGAAGGCAGCGCGTGCTTTTTTGGGCTCTGCCCGGTGCGTGTTGCACAATGCATGCGTGGGATTTGGCATTTGGGGCAAAATGCTCCTCCTTTGCCGGTGTGCCCTGCGGCCCCGCCCGAATCCGCGTCCGATTGCCCGCCGTGCTGGCCGGCATCGGTAACATGCATGTACGGCAGCGCGGACTGCTCGGCCGCCGATGCAAGCGTGAATACGGCGGTTGCCTCATGTGCCGACGGCAAGTGGGCCATCGACATTCAACCTTGCCGAACGGCACTAGATATTCAAGGTGACGCCGAGCAAAGCGCAGACTAAAGCGAAACCTTCTCCTATGGCCGAACCGACTAAATTTTCGACGTTTTTTACCACCAACAACCTCAATCGTGACCGTCTTCTCGCGGTTTCACACAAGCTCGAAACCCTTCAGCGCAGCGATCGCGATTTGAAACTCGCACGTCAAAAGGCCAAGGGCGCCGAGGGCGGCGAGAAAAAAGTCATTGCAAAGCCGCGTTCGGGCCGTCCCGTTACGGAACGCGCGCTCAACGCGGCTTTTGCTGGCGGCGCAATCAGTGGCCCAACGAAGCAGCGCATTTTGCGCGCGGTCAATTACTTGCTCGAGCAGAAAAAGAAAGACAAGGTCGAGCTCAGGGCGCTTTTCTAACAGTAGCTTTTTTGAAGCAGTTGGTGCGGGCGCTATGGAAAGGACCTTCAAGTTCACGACCCATGAAGAAGCGCTCCGCGACGAACGAAAGCGGTGGGAAAAACTCAGCGTCGAAGAACGCCTCGCGGAAGTCGAGCTTCTCAGACAAGCCTTCTTTGCCTTCCAAGGCAAGCCCATTGCCGAACGAATGGAGCGAGTTTATCGCCTTGTTGTGCGCCCATCGCGTCCGCTTCCTGGTCGTCGGCGGTCACGCACTCGGCGTCATCGGACGGGTTCGCGCAACCAAGGATCTCGACATTCTCGTTGAGCCGACGACAACCAACGCAAGGCGTGTTTGCGCGGTACTTGCTGAATTCGGTTTCAAAAAACTCGCCCAGCGCACCGAAGAATTCGCAACGCCCGAACGCATGGCAACGCTCGGTCGTGAGCTCCTACGGATTGACCTCATGACGACCAGCACGGGTGTGACGTTCGCACAAGCTTGGCGTGGACGAATCGGCGCGATGAATCGCGCCCCTACAACCGACAAATGCAATTCGTAGCGACGCAGCATGCTGCGCCCCTACCGCTTTCGTGCCGTTGCGCGGATCTTTTTTTGAACGCGGCTTGCTCAGCATTGCTTTGGGTGCATGCTGAGCAAAGTGAAAAAAACCTTCAGGCAGAACGCCATCAAAAGGCTCGTCGTTTTACTCACCACCATCGCGTGTGTGTTGGCCGTGCCGCAAAGC
>WQZB01000018.1 GCA_009780955.1 Polyangiaceae bacterium
ATTATCGCTACGCACGCAATAGAAATTGCGCCAATTGTTTCGGCCGACACCTGCAGCCAAACCATGGCCACGATACCGGCAATAACGACTGCAACCACGGCCACACTTGGCCAACGAATTTCACTCTGCATGATGAGACCCTCCTTCAAACCATAATTTGTCGATGCTATATTGTAGATGTTCGACTCGTTTTTCCATTTGATCCACCTTCTCGGCGAGTCGGCCGGTCCGATGGATAAGCGTTACGAACGCTATTACGATCGTAATAAACGCTGGAATAAACCATTTCGCCAATTCATGATCTATTAATTCACTCATGACAATTGCTCGGCATTCGCCGACTTTCTCCGCGCAGGGCGCGGCGTGATCAAACTGGGTCTGTCACCTGGATATATGGCGTTTGAAGCTGCGGAAGCTGGTTCTTCCTCGATACGCTCAGTCGGAATTTATCTCCGCTAGCATACTCGTAGTCGCGTGGATCGGAGACGACGCGCAATTCGCTGTCGTCGACGATGGTTGCATCGAGACCATTGACGCTGCCGACATTCCCGACGCCCAAAAATCCAGCGCCTCGTATCGTGAATTCCGTTGCAACGTTCTCCGGTACGGACGTTGGCGTTACCGAATATACCCTGAGTTGACTGCTAATCGAAGATGAGGATATTTGGTAAATGCCAGATTTGTCGACCAGAAGCGTGACCGAGCTGACATTTGCTATTACAGCAGCGTAGGAAATCGGCGCCAAAGATCCGCTATCGCCCGGCATGTAATTGGAGGCCCAGTCGACAATGTCGATAGTTTGCGGCGTGTAATTGGCGACCGTCATCGTGTACGGCGTATCGCCAGGATCAGGGAGAGAAGCCGTTATGTTCCCACCGGCTGGCCCTGCGAATCCGTCGGGCTCAAATCTGACTACAACAAGCCGCGCGCGTGGGAGAGTCACCTCGGCGCCGTCCGTCACACGGACGACCGCCAGACCTGGGATCTGGTCGCCTCCGCCTTGGAGTCCGGCGAACTTGTCCGCGTGAGCGTTGGGATCGGCGTTGTGGTCGCTGATTGCCTGAGTGACGTCGGCCTTCGCCACGGAGGGGGCCACCCACGCCGAGCCGCTCGGAGTCTTCGTGACGACGTCGCCGGGCACGCCAGGAGATCCGTCTTCCCGGGTATACGCAGGTACGGAAAACGAAATGTCCGTCCTGTTCTCTACGTGATTGTCTACGACGCTCACGCCTGTGCCTGCCAGGTTGATCGTTTGCCTCTTTGGCACGGTCTGCTCGACTCCGTTGATCGAGAAGTTCACCGGACCAATCAAGTTAGGGAGCCAACTACTTGCATCAATTGCTGCCATTATTCCCTTCTTTCATCGTTTTCTTATGGAAGAGTGTCGACTATCTGAGACCCACGTTGATCGATGCTCGACGCCAGCAAAA
The DNA here is from genome assembly GCA_009780955.1 of Polyangiaceae bacterium. Lineage (GTDB taxonomy): Bacteria > Myxococcota_A > Polyangia > Polyangiales > Polyangiaceae > Labilithrix. The sequence goes on from WQZB01000018.1 coordinate 1,431, forward strand.
AAGACTTCTCACCCGGGAGCACGACTCCGTAGAGGGAGGCGCCCGCGACCCCCATCAACGTTGGCAGGTACGACGAATCAACGCTGCCCGAGCGCTTCTCCCATGTGGCGACATCCAGAGACGAAAATACCCTCATAAAGCCCTGGTTATCTTCGTCAAATCCAAGAGCGCACCACACCCTATCGAGGATAGCCAAACTGCTGAATCGGACACCCGGAGGGGATGTGAAGCTCAGCCCCCATCCCCAATTGTCGGATGCCGTGTAAATTCTGGACTCCCAGGTCAATAGGCTATTTACCAGCAAGATCCACTTCGAAAGACGACTGGACCATTGAATAGAGATGGGAATATCGCTGTTTGATATAAACGGAAGAGCGTCAGAAGCGGCAACCCACGTTACGCCGTCATCCGAATAGACCAGCGGAGAGAGCGCTTGGTTGTCGCCTACCAAAACGAGCCTGGTTGGGCTCTGCCCAAGGATCCAACTTTTGACGGGATACTGGGCGTAGAATGGGCTTGCTGAGAACGACAGTGCGTCGAAACCGCCATCGGTACCGATGACGTAGTTGCTGTTCGCTGCACCTGCTGCTACCGGCTGCCTACCACTGCCAAAAATGAGGAACTTGCCTCTAAAATATGCACCTGCGCATGCCCCTATGGATCCTCGATTAGCAGGTAGAGTGACGACGGAAATCGCCCCGCCTGACAGGACGTAGATCGTCATTTGGGCCCCCGATACATACGGATCCGTGCCAATGACAACGTCGCCAGAATTGGGATCTAGCGCCATCGAGCACGGTGCAAGGTTCGCTGGAACGTCAGCGATGGATGCTATCTTGGCCCATTCGGCGCCGTCGCCGCTCTGCCATAGCTCCACGGTCGTGTTGCTGCTTTTGCACGCGGCAACCCACGCTTTTCTGTACGCGCTCCACTGGACGGCAAAAGCAACCAGCGTATCGACACCAAAGATTGTGGGTCGATACGGCCAGTTGGCCACCATGGCGTTTCGAAGCGCATTGGACAGGGCATTAGATTCCGACTGCGTCCAGGCCATCTTGTCCATAAGCCCCTCGAAAGCGGGGTTTACGGACGCGGCTTTTATGCGATCGCCGTCGCCTGGAATCGTAATGGACGTAGGATTATTAGACCAATCGCCCGTGTAGATCTTACTCATCTCTGCACTCCATCGAGGTAGCGCGCAGTGGAAAGGCGCGGCGTTGGCACCTGGACTCCGTCAACATTGCGCGACCAGTGTTCCCAAAGGCCTGCGGGCATTCCGTCGGCGTCGACTGCCGCCATGGGATCAAAACTGTTTGGATCGAACGCTAGAATGATGTTCACGCACCTGGTGCCGGCCGGCATCCAGTCGGCAACAATGGCTCGCAGCATATCGACGTGTCCCGCCGGCGCCGTTGATCCCCATGTAGATTCTGGCGGATCTCCCCACGCTGGCGCGTCGTCATCGCCCCAACAAGGGGCCTCGGTCCAAAGACCGTTTGGGTAAATGATCACCCAGAATCGCGACCAACGAAGCCGCCCATCGGCGGTTCGTGGGCGTCCGTCCCAATCCCAATTATTGCGTTTTAGGATGTACGACTCCGAGCCGTCAACTTCGCGCGTGTACCAATTGCCGCGCGCGTCGACCGTTCGAAACTTCGGGCCAGGGCCTGTGTACTCCGACAGCTTTTGCAGAAGCGCAAATGCGCTGCCGGCGGTTTTTCGGTCATCGAGCCAAAGAACAAGCCGGCGCGCGTAGCTCTGATCGCTTTCGCCAATGCCGCGCACAACGCGCCTGTCTCGGCCCATCTCCGCTAGCGCATCGGGCGGCGCGGTCGTCTCTCCAGTTGGATCTTGTTGTGGCTGCTGCGCGAGCAGCCCTTGCCGCAATCGCTCAATGAAGGCGTCTTTGACGATGTCGAGCGCATAGCCGACAAGCCCGCTTTCACCATGGACCGTCAACCACGGCGGCCCCAGCTTGGATCGAATCGTGCGGAAGCGAAGAGGTGCTGCCATCACGGATCCTGTACGAGGTGAACGACGCCGATGACGGGGCCGAGCGCCAGAACTTCACCGTCGCCGAGCGTTACGTTCGCAATCGGTGCGGATAGCTCCACACGGTAGATTTGGGAGAACGCCGATTCAATTTTACTCTTGATGGCCGTCCGGTAGAGGACGCCAGTTGTGTCGGGAGGAGTGATGTCGCCACCCATTGGCCTAGAACGGAAAAGCTCCATGAGTTTGGTCACCACGGCGCTTTTGATCTTGTCTTCATCAAGATTGACGCTCTTGTAAATCCATATCTCGTAAGAAACTGGAATAACTACATTCGGCGCGATGAGCACCGTTGGCGTGATTGTCAGCGGGGTGCACCATCGCACAATGGCCTCTTCGACGAGCTTTCGGTCAGCCTCGCTCACGGCGCTTGGTCCGGCGATGTACATCAACACGTCGCCAGTATCCGAATCAGGATAGACGCGAGCTCGCGTTACGGCGCGCGTGCCCGTCAACTTTGGAGTGCGAGCCACAAAGGCATAGGCCTCTCTTGGCCCATCGGGAGATAATGGCCCGAGCGAGTCGAGGCATTGCTGGACGGTCGTTGCTTCGTCCTGCTCATCCAGCCCGATGGCTGCCGTTGGGTTCGAACACGAAACGCCAATTGGGCCCGCGACGAAGTCATCAATTTCGCCGGCCCCCGCCGAGCTGTCCGAACCCGCTTCGTCCGCTACAACCGAAACGATAAGCGTTCCAGGCCCGGCATTCGTGAGCGCGTCGAGGTGCCCGCCGGTCACGTTGCGGTAGGTTTTTCCAGTCAGCGAATTCTTGAGCGTCAGGTCGCCTGGATCGAAATCGTGAACGCCTTTGCCGGTGTTCGTGAGCACCACGTTCGTTGTCGCAAACGTCGCCTCAGGAACATCGACGTTGTAGCCCTGCTTCGCTCGGATCTTGAGCCAGACACCAGTCGCGAAGCCGAGGAACCCGGATCGAATGAAATTCGATACCAGCACTTCGAGCGTCGAAAGCGATTCAGACTCGACGTGAAAGAGCGAGCGTGTTGGATCTCCTGCCTGCCACGACGAAACCGGAACACCAATTCCCGAAGCGATGCTTAGTGCTGTCCGGTAGATAGCGTCTTTCGTCTCCTCAATGAGCAGCGAGGCAAGGGAGAGTTGTGGCATGTCAGCTCTCCGCCGTGATGCGCAGCAATTCGACCGTCACGGCCGAAACTCGCAAGGTGAGGGTAAATGGCCCCGCGCCCGTTTTCGCGTAGACCGCGATTTCGAACGACGTGGCGCCCGCAACGGTGGTGCTCTCCACCGAGACGTCCACACTGTCGATGCGCTCGTCCTTCGTCAGTTCCGCCTTGATGCGTCCAGGTAACGACGCCTCGTCGGTTTTCGTTTTTACGCTGCCGATGAGATCGCAAAGATCAATTCCGTAGTTCGCTTCCTCTTCGCCACCGCGAAGAAGCCCGCGCCGCGTCGTCAACCGGCGGTAAGCGGCCTCGGCTACGAGGCGAACGCCCGAGACGAATCGCCCTGTACGCAGCGACGTCGTGCACGATGTGTCGCGGCCGAAGTCGATGATGTCGGTCATGACATCGTCCCCGTTCCAGTGCCGGATCCGGCAGCGCATGCGGTGGCGACGCTGACCACTCCTGCCTCCGTGATGTGGGCGACGACTGCCTTTGCGATCTCGTCGCAAAGCGCCGTGAGCGCGGCGTTGTCGACGGCGCTCGAACTCGGGTTGGATAGCAGCCCAAGCCGGATCGCAGCGGACAAGATGGGTGCAGCGAGCGCCATTAGCCAACCCTCACTTGCAGAGACGCGGATGTGATGGTGCCTGCGAACGGCCCAGCGACTACAGGATCTGTCATGCGCGCTGCGCCGAGCATGCCCTCGGCGAGGGTGATCGACGTGGGCATAAAACCGTCGCCGTCGGGCGATTCGTATGCGATGACCTCTGGCCGAGATGGATCGGCGTCAACGAATGTGACCAGTACGAGCGCGCCGCCCATCACGTCGGCCTCACACCCAGCAACCCCGGTACGCGCCGGTACGCGGCGCAGCTCCGGCATCCCCGTCGACACGCGCACGGGCTGCAAGTTGAGGCGCTTGCCGTCTTTGCTGACGACACGGAACTCGTAGACGCCTCGGTAGCGTCGCCACGGGTCAAGTTGGTCGAGCATCACGCGCAGCGCCGATAGACGCCGCGATGCGCCCGCGCCAATGTCGCCCCAGATCGTCGTACGAAGAGCATCCTCGGTGAGCTCGTGTTCGACGTCGACCGCCTCAATCCCATCTACGACGACGCCAGGCACAAGCGACGCGATCGACTCCGAAGCGAGCGTGACCGTCTTTGTGGCTCGATCGGGAGGCTGGATCATCGTCGCCTGCCCGGCAAACGGAGTCGAAGGCCTTTTGCCGATGCGAGTGATTCCATCGTTGCCAACGAACCAATTCGATGGAGCCACAAGCTCCGGCACCGACGACGCTGGCTCTTCGTCGATACGCACGAACGCCGGACCAACCCGCATCGATGCTGGAGCCGTCGATAGGTCAAACGACTCGCCCACACTCGTTGCAGCATCCTGCATTACCGTCGAAACCTTGACGCCTGAATCGTTCGCATACGACTTAGACTTGAGCGGCTTGCCCCACCCACCGGCGCCTGCGACGGTCCGGAATCTCGATCGCCCATTCGCCGGTCCGCCAGACAGAACGGCCCCTTGCAGCGTGAGATCTGCGATGACGATTTCGGTGCGACCCGTCAGGGCAACTTCGCCATCGACATGCACATCGGCATACCAACATCTCCACGCCGGCATCGTCAGCCGAGCGGAAGTGATTCGGTGTCCTGATATGGTGTTCATTGCCATGGCGTGCTATTGTATTGGTCGGTGAGGCTTTTCAATTGCTGTTTCAAATCAGCATTTGGGTCGACTTCCGTTTTTGACGCCGCCTTTGATTGGGAGCCACTCGGGCTTCCTCCTGCAGGTTTGGGCGGGAAATATTCGATGAGTTTGACGGCCTTGGTCTGACCGCCCTTGCCGTCGTGCGCCGTTCCAACGGTTCCGTTTTTCACGACGCTCTTGATGTATTGCTCGGCAAGATCTGGGTGGTAGATGTCTAGCGCCTTCGGCGTTGGACCACTGACAGTCGAATTGATGACGTCGAGAAACGCTGGCCACGCTTCGATGTCATCGATATCGGCAAGAAAGAATGACGCCGTAAACGCGATTGGATCTTCGCTCGTTCGCGTCATCGAAGCGCCCTTTTGTCCCTTCGCTTTTTGCACGTCCCAACCGACCATTCGATCGTGTCCTGATAGCTTCACGATGCCAGGAGAACGAACGCCACCCAGCAAGAGGGTGTCGTAGAGATCTTCGTTGTCGATCGGGTTGACAGCGCTCATGCCGGCACCGCCGCGCCAAGCGACGCCACGTCGCCATCAAGGATGGAGAGCACGACCTCACGCACCTTCGAAGCAATCCCGTCGGCGCTTCCGTCTGGCGCGAAAATTTGAATGACGAAAGAGCCATTCTCACTGCCAGCGTCGTCGGTGGCTGCTCGACTCGCCCTCGCAACGGGCTGCGCCTCGGGCGGTGCAACCATCGACTCTAGCGAACTCTGCGCGTCACCTGCGCCGTCATCGACACCCTGAACAAAACCTGCAGTGGTGTTCCCGCCGATTTCCGCAAACACTTTTGATGGAGAGCTAATGCTGAGAAGCTTCTTCGCGGAATCGATGGCCCCGGTGACAACGTTCGAGATCGACCGGAGCACGGCGGCGCCGCCTTCGATGATCCCGTTGGCAAGGCCTTCGATAATTCGAGTGCCAATCTCACGTAGCGATATGCCTTGAAGGAATGCAATGGCGGACTTGAAGGCGTTGACTACCCAAGTGCCGGCTGCGTTTCCTAGATCGGTGAGCTTCACCACAAGCCACACGACGCCCGCAATGAGCGCCACGATAGCGGCAATGACTGCCCCAATCACAACTGCCGACATGGCCAAACCAACGATGATCGCGCCAACAGCAATCGCCAAAGCGCCCATGACAACGGCCGCTAAGATCCCAAGCGCTTCGCCCACCTTTAGGATTTGCGATCCGTGCGGCTTGAGCGCGATCAAGGCCTTCATCGCCCATATTTCAAACTGCAGAAACAGTCGCTCGGCCTTCGGCGCCGTGTCCCCAATGCCATTTAGAAGCGGCTTGAATAGGCTCTCGAATACCGACTTGATGGCTTTCCCTGATTCCGTGTTTGCGTCGAATAGGGCAACGAGTTTCGCAAGTCCGCCTTCGGCTCGCTCCGTTTCGGCCGTCATTCCTCCGAAGAGGCCGGCAATGTTCGAGTGAAACGTTTTTGATTGGTTGTCGAGACTCAACATCTCCTTGGAGAAGTTGGGTCCAAACTTCATTTTTGCCGCTTTGATAGCCGCGGTCTCAAGCGAATCAGCCAACGCCTGCCCACGCAATCCGGTGGACGAAAGCTGCTTGGCCATCGATTGCAATTCTTCGGATGCGATGGGCACGCGCTTGGACAAACTCGTAATCTTCGCATCGAGAATTGCGCCGCCCGCCACGCTGCCTGCCATGCCATCGGACATCAAACGCTGCGTGCGTGCAGCGTCCGCTAGCGACATGGACCATTGAGCAATCTTTGCGGTCCCCGCAATGGCGGCAGCAGCAATGGCAACCATGCCGGCGACAATCGCCACCAGCGCGACAGCGATTGCCACGTACGGTCCGGCAGCCCCAAGCGATGAAACAAGCTTCTTGACGCCCTCGGCAGACCCCGCTGCCTGTTGTCCGACGCGACCAAGCGGTCCTCCGAGACGACCAAAGCCAGCGGCGAGCTCATTAAGCTTCCCCGTCGGCGCGCTTTGCTCGACCGCCTTCATGGCGTCTTTGCCCTTGGCGAGCGATTGGCTCATCGCCGTTTGCTTTGCTTCCGCCGACTTTTCGGCCTCCGCAAGCTTGTCGAGCGTTCGAGCCTGCGCATCCATCGCTTGCTTGGCCGCATCCGCCGCAACTTTGGCTTTTTCCTGCGCGGCATTCAGCTTTTCAATTGCTGTCGCAGCTCGCCAGAAGGCTTGCTCGTCGCCAACTTTCATCGCCTCTTCGAGCTTGCCGCGTTGCGCGTCGGCCTTCAGCCCGATGCGCTCGACGGCGAGTGCTGCGCGCGCGGCCGTCTTCTCGGCCTCGTCGTACGCCGAGCGCCCTTCCCTGACTGCCTCGGCTGCCCTTGCTGCAGCGGACTTCGACTCTTCGAATCGCGCGTTCATCTGCGCGAGCTTCGCCGCTGCGGTCTCGACATCGTCGGACCGAACGTCGATATCAAATTCGAAGTTCGTACCTTCCAACACGATTTCAACCCGTCAAAAACGAACAAACCATGGTGACAAGTTCGGCAATGCGATGCGCGGCGACGCGCGCATCAAGGTAGGCGTCGAGCGATTCGTCGACGTCTCCGCGTAGCGCCATGAAGCATTCGCCGAGCACGGCGGCGTTCTTACGTGCGTCGGCTAGTCTTTTCCCTCTTCGCCCATTCGCCCTTCGGCGAGCTTTGCGGCGACGATGTTGATCGAGACCAGCAGCCCAGGAAAGGCGTCAAGCATCGCCTTTTGCTCCGGGCTCTCACCGCCGTCCGAAGACTGCGCGGGGTATACCCAGCAAGCGCGCGCAAGCTGATCTCCTGCGTCCTGCACCTGCTTGGTGTTTTTCGCTGCGTGAGCGCGGTGTAGGATGTCCTTGTAGCGTTTGTACTCTACGGCTCTCGGAGTCCGCACATACGCGCGCGTCGGGAATCCTTCTCGATAGCTCGTCACGCGGATCTCGGAAACCTTACCGAACTCTTCTTCAAGGTCGAGGCGTGCGGCGAGATCAATCTCGTACTGCGCCTCTTCGGCCTTTTCTCGAGCCTCACGGCGCTCTTCGATCTTCTTTTCGAGTTCTTCAATCTTGCTCATGCCAGCACCAACCAATTTCCAGATCCCGACTTCGTCGCGATCTCCATGGGATTGAGGGTTGATTCGATCATGTCCGCTTCATTGCCTTGCTTCATGTCGCTCGAATCTCCGAGCCACCTGCAGCCGCTGAGTCGAACCTGATAGATGCGCGAGTCACCAAGCGGCGTGTGCTGCAGGAGAAAGTCGAAGCCGATGAGACCAATGGCGACCTTGTCGCCGCGCATAAGCCCACGCTGCACGGACGCTTTCTCGAGCGCCTCGAGGATCAACATCCAACCGCCTCGCGATAGGGTGCCCGAAGCATCGCAGCTAGGAGTGCCTCTCGTGCGCTTCCTCAGGCGCCCACCAATTCCGCGGGAGTCCCCGACTTCCAGCTTTCGACTCCATTTGATGTTCTCGAAATCTGCAATGTCAATTTTCTTTCCGCCTGGAACATTGAGTGTGCATTGCAGATCGGCCCACGAGCATTCGTGGACATTGACGCTGAATGTGTTCGTGTCTGCCATTGCTCTTGCCTCCTCAGCTCACGGCCACAAGGGTGTTGACGTGCACGACGGTGCCGTTCACTTGCAGCTCCGCGATCCCTGTAATTGCCGCGTCAGGGACGTTGAGCACGTCGTCCGGGCTCTCCGTCCATCGCGCGTAGCTTGCGCGTGGACCTTCACCTTTGACGAATTCTGTCAGTAACGTTTGCTCCAAATCCGTATTGACGCCAAGTTCCAACTTGGCAATCTCGGTTGCGATTGGGTGCCCGTCGCTGTCGAGCACTGGCGTTTTGCCGATTATGTTCTCCGTCTCCGTCTGCACGACGGTGCAGCACACGTTTGCGACGTTCATGTTGTGGACGTAGGCAAGTGCCGTCGCCTCGTCCGCACGCGTGAGATCCATCGCGATGAAGGCGCCTATCGGCCCGTTGCCCCACGTGCGCGCGCACGTAAAGCGCGCCGCAAGCGCGCCGCCGACGTTGTCATCGTCGTATTCAGCGATGCGACCGTCCGCGTCTTCCAGCCCCCAGTCCAAGAGCGGTCCGTCTTCTTTTGCCCACGTTGGGTGATGGATGTCGTGCTGGTATTCGCGAATCGACGCGGCCCACTGCACCGGCCGTCGAAGAAACCAGCCAGTGATTGGAGAGAGCTTTGTAAGCCGGCCAAGCCCGAGGCTGATTCGCTTTTGGCTGTCTACCGATGCGAACGCGGCATCCATGGCGGATACCCAAATCGACATTTCTTCGTCATCGTGACGATCGCGGATGTTCGCGCGTGCGAGCGTGAATCGCTTCTTTGCCGTCTCGTACGTGTTGACCGCCTCGGTGATGTATTTGGCCTCCGTCGAGTTCTCGATGTCGCCAATGACAAGCCACGATCGCGCAAGCTTCTGCTGCAAGGAAAGGCCCTTACGAGCCGCGTCGATGCCGTCCCCGTCCCATTTCGGTGCGCTTGTCGAGAAGGTAACGACGTCGTCGACGTTCAAGGTCCCTGGTCCGAATTCGATCGTGATGCCGAAATAAGGGATCTCATATTTTGAGAGCGTTCCAAGACGGACGGACTTCTTCGTAACCCCTCCGTCACACGATAAAAGCAGGCGGATGTCGTCGGTTCCAACCGTGCCGCCCTTTACGACCGTGATGCTAGAATCTGTCTCTTCGAGCGCTCCGTTTTCGCCGACGCTGATCGTAACGACACTCGTTCCGGTAACCTCCGAAGCATCCGTTTGAGTGACGACTCCTGGCACTACGATGGGCACGCCGACAAAGAGCACTGGCTTGCCAGTTGCCCCGATGTGCAGCGCGGCGTAATCGACGCCAGGCGCGTAGCCGTGCACCGACAGCACGGCGGGCCACGATGAGAAGACACGAGGCGTCGCGTCGTCGTTCTTCGCTACTGGGGCGATGACAACGCAATATCCGGTGCCTCCGGCAAGAGCCCCGGCCTCTGCCGAGATGGTCACGTTTGCGCTAGGAATGTTTGCCATTACTCATGCTCCACACGCCGTTGCCGGCGTCTTGCCATTGCCATCGACCACAACAGTCATGTTGCGCCCTTGAGTGATCAGCCCTTCCGGCTCGATCGCTTTCGCCCACGTCTGCTCAGCCACCGCACGCGTGAACGTGAACAACAACTCGTAGGCTGCGCCAGCGCGCAGTTCGCTCTTTTCTAGATCTTTCGGGACGATGAATTTCCCACTGACAGGCACAAAGCGGTTGTGCCGAGCGGCAGCAATCTTGCGCATGGCTACGAGCACCTGATCGATTGCGGCGTTGGCCACGAGTTCGTGCTCGAACTCTTGCGCGCCTCCCTTTGAGCTCTTCGCGTAGATCGTCGCCTTCCCTCCGGCGATCCGCGTATAGTGGACCTTTGGATCTCGACTCAACGAAATGGGCGCATCGAATCGATCCTCATCGGGCTCGAGCACGATGCGCGGACGCCCCCACGTCGCCGTGCCGGTGCGCTCTCGATAAACAACAGGGAAAGGGCACCCGTTCGCCACAAGGAGCGCCTCGAGCTCGCGGCCAATCTGGTAGAGGCTCATTGACGGCCTCCGAATTCTTCTCGGCAGATCTCGACGGCTTTTCGCTGGAGCGCAGCCACGAACGATTGCGGAAGCTGCCCACCTTGCGTCGGGAATACGGGGCGCTTTCCGATTTGGTATTTCGCATAAGGGACGCCGAGAGAAACGCGAAGCTTGGTCCCAATTGCGACGTACTTGATGGTTTTTTTCAGCGCGCCCGTCTTGACGAGGGTGACGGTGTTGCCTTCGTCGCTAGGGTCCCACGGCACGCCATACGGCGTCTCGCTGGCATTGAACGTTTGCAGCGACAGCTCGGTCAAGATCGGCGCGCACTCTTCGGCGATGCGCATTGCGACGCGCCGCGGAAGCCGTCGGATCTCGCTCGTGAACTGCGCGATCGAGTTCATGGCAGCACCCGCGATTCTTCGTTCTGCCGCCGCCTTGCAACGACCGACAGGTTCGCGCTCGCCGTGGTCGGTGCACCGCGAAGCGGATACCCGCGCGCAAAATCTTTGAGCTGCAGCATCGCTTCGGTGCGCACCGCCGTCATCAGTGCCGAGTCCTGGCCTCCGATATTCAAGAGGCGCGCCGCAACAAGATCGGCGACGATGCCACGAACCAGTGGATGCACCGGCGGTTCGAGCGGCACCACATGAGCTGGCAAGAACGTGTCTGCCCACCGTGAGTAGAATTCAATGAATCCGTCAAAATCCGGATCTCGATAGACGAACACGTCAAAAGCGTCCGACGTCAAATCAATTGGAGCGCCGCCTTCGGTGGCAGCAAGTTTGAAGGCCGAGTTGGACGTGCGTATGGCGTAATACGTCGTCCCTTCCTCAAGCGGCGAGGAAAGATGGCTGCCCTCGAGCGCGCGAACGCGCACCGGATCGCCCGACTCAAACCCGTGGCCGTCGTAGGTGATCTCGTCGGTGTTGGCTGCCGAGCACGCCGCGATGCCCGTCGCCGAGCCGAGCGAACCAGGCGGGAGCCGCCGGGTCACGTCCGAGCGCGAGCAGTAGGGATTGTCGCTGGGTGCCATCAACGCCTCAACCCCGCGCCGGATTTCCGGGCAGGGTGGGGACATCGAGTAGGAGTGGAATCTACTTACGCGCCTTTGACGTATCGAATGGCGTGCGGGAAAAGCAAAACTGCGGCAAGCCAGATGTGGCTCGTGAAGGCGATCTTGCCAGACTTTTTGAAGTAGTCGCTGGAGGTATCAAACCACCTATTTGCGAGATCTGCTGAAGGCTCAAACCGACCACAAGTGAACGGCTCATACCCTGCTGCGATAAGCTTGCTGTCCACGAGCAGCATGTCGTTGCCCGCCCATCCTGGGACATGCACTGGCTTGAACTTCCCTTTGTACGGGTTATCCGTCGTGACGGCTGCAGGAACTCCGGCAGTCGGTCCAGATGCAATGAGGCTCTGATTCAGAAAGTCGCTCACCTTGCGATATCGTGCAGTTCCGACAAGAATCGTATCTGGATCGACACCGAGCTCGTCGCCATTCTCGTCGGGGACCGACATCATGGCCGTGACCTCACCCTGGAGATCTCCGAGAACCGTGAAGTCTTTCGCGACAGGCTGATAGTTACTCCACGTCAACGACTTCGGATCGAAAGGATTTGCAAGGTGTTGAGTGTCGAAGAAGTTCGCGCCGTCGTAGCAAGGCGTCGTCGTTCCAACCGCGAGCAACTGGCGGACAAGCTCGTCTTGCTTGCGCGAATCCGCAGCAACCAGGCGCGACGGAGCCGCCGACCAACGACTTGCGGCAAACGGGTTCGTCGTCAGGTTGAGAACCGATTCCTCATAACCAGCGTCGTACTCAAGCGTTTTGACGTCGACCGTCTTATCCTGAATATCTCGGAAGCGATGCTCTCCCTCAAATTCCCTGTACTTCGCCGTGATGATGGAGATCGGAAACCTGGTGTCAGGCGAACCGAGCGGAATCGTAGGAACGAGCTCCGATCGCCACGTGGGGGCTGGGCCAGCTTTCAGCGCCGAGTCATAACGGTTGTCCCATTCGAGAATAGCCGCATACGAACTACTCGGTAGCTGCTCAATCGTGTATAAAGGCATTTTCGTGGCTCCCTATCAGGCGACCCTGACGTGAATGCGCACGCCCTCGGCGTCGACGCCCATGAAGACCCCGGCGATCTGACGAGCACCGGCGTTGTCGTTATTCGCAGCCGTGTGATCGTCGACCATGTACGCGGGCGACCCGATGAGACTCGCAGCCGTAAACGCGTCCGCGCCGGGAGCGTTATCTAAGATGAAAACTCGATCCGTCTCCATCATGCATTCTTTGGTGCCGATCACACCATTGCTGTTGTTCACCTCGTGTTCCGCCACACCGATCGCTCGGCCAGAGCCAGGCGTGGTACCTGGGCATAACCCACCATCAGCCGTGAGCTGAGCGACGAGCGTGCCCTTGAAGATGTGGGTCGATGCGGCTACACCGACGCGCTGTCGATACCCTGGAACACTGACTGGGCGCAAAGGGTAATTGCTTGTTGCGTTTGCCATCGCTCATTTCCTTTTCATTGATGCGTACTCCTCTGGAGTACGATTCAGTTCTTTCGCAATCTGAAGATCTCGAGCCGAAAGCGTCACTGGGCCGTTCGGGGTCTGCACAACTTGCTCCTGGGTGCCATCAGTGCCCTGGGCAGGCTTTTCAGGCGGCGGCTTCGGTTCGGCAGGAATTTTTCCGCCGCGCGCCGCTAGCAGTGCTGCAACGCGTGCGTTCTGCTCTTCGAGAGGCTCGTCCATGAGGCGCTTGCACAACGACCCCTTCGCGAGCCCCGTCGTGTGCGGGGTCTCGGCGCCAAGCTTGGTAAGCGTGACGGCGTTCTCTTTGCGCTTCGCCGATTCGAGAGCACGCCGCTCTTTGGCTAGCTTCTCGGTCTCCGACTCAAGGCGTAGGTGTGAACGTCGCCAAACTTCGACTTCGTCGAGCATTCCGACGAACGTGTCTTTGCCGGTCAATCGCATAAGCCGAGCGCTCGCCGCCGCCACTTCCTCTTTCTTTTCGTCCTTGGTCTCGCCCTTGTTGTCAGGCGCATCGCCTGGTGGTGCGGCGGCTTCGGTTTGCGTCACATCGCTGTTGGACGGCGCGGCATCGTCTTCTGACCCACCGGAATCCTCGCCACGAATCTTTGCAAGGGCATCCTCCATTGAGGTCGACAGATCGATGCCCAGCGCCTTGATGACTTTGAGAAACTCTTCAACTGTCATAAATCCTCCTCGTGCCGCCGCGGCCACAAGAGCCTGGGCGTGATGCGTTGCTGGCATTCCAGTAATCGCAACATTGACCATTCCAGTAACTCGCCTGGTTTCTCTATCTGACGTAAAAGCAGGGGATATGTAACGTTGGCTTTTGGCCTTCAGCCGGGCGGTGCCATCGGGAGTCCAGGTGACATCGACAGCCCAAAGAGAGCCGTCGTCTTTCAACGCGAGCTTGCACCACCCGCGTGCATCTCGAGCCGTTGGCTCTTCCGGTGTCTCGTCGTCGAGCGATTGGTGTTCGAGGTCGATCATGAGATCGACGCCATGCTCTTTGTAGGATGCCATGACGGAAGCCGCGGCTTCGGAGTCGAAGAGGAATCGACCCTTCGAGGTATCATTCCACCCGGCTACGAAGATGCGGAATTCGGTAGGCAGTTTTCCGTCAGTCGAGGGCTCGATGGCCGTCGACAGCGTCACCACATTCAGACCATGATTCCATGCCTTGCTCATAATCATTTTGAGCATACGTTTATTTGCCAATTCGGCTTGCAAAGACAGGAGTAGCGCCGTAGAGAAGACATTGCATCTATGAATCCGTTACCGGGTAACAGAATTCATTATGAGCGTGATTCTGAGCAGGCGTGCGTGCCGGCACCATCGGCCATCCGCGATCGCGCCTCTGCGATGCGAGCGGCCTGGATCCTCGCATACGGTGAGGTGCCAAAGAGCATGCGCGTCGTCTCCCCGTGCCCAACGCCGTGCATAAATGCGTCGCACCTTCTTTTGGTTTCGCACGCCGAGCTGCTCCGGATGATTTCCACGAACGGGTGGCGCTCGTGGATTACCGAACAAGACGTGCGTAGGATGCGAGCAGATCACGCCGCAGGCCGAGCGTCATTCGCGGAGCTTGCAGAGCGCCACGGGCGCTCGCGAGAGTGGGCTCGGTACATCGTTACACGACGGCGCTGGAAGCACGTCGCATAAGAAAGGCAATTGCAATGGGAGCGCCGTCAAAGAGAGCACGTAACAAGATCCGCACTGCATCGGAATTCGACATCGCCAAGCTCAAAGAGCTGCTCGCACCGAAGATTCAGCCGGGTGTCTTGGGCTGGGAGCTCAAAGACATCATGGGCGCTCGCACGCAGCAGATGCTTGGGCAGTTCTTTTTGCCTTCGACCATGTCGAGCGCGATGCGCGCCGACGACGCTCTGTTCGTGGCAAAGGAAAACCGCCTCGCTCCGCAACGATGCATCAAGGTGTACCTGAAGCCAGCGAAAGGCGCTCGAGCCAAGGCCATCGCGTCGGAGGCCGAGGCCATCTACGGGCAAGGGGGCGTAGGCATCACGCAAGACACGCTACGCAACATCATGAACGATCTGGTTGATCACGGTGTTGCCTTTGCGTGCAATGTACCCGTAGTTCGTCCAGACGGTTCGCGAGTAGACTTCTTTGTCAAAGCGTGGCCGATCCAATTCGTGCGCTGGTACGAAAGCGAGAAAGTTTTCAAGACGCGCGTCGACGGCGCCGTCGAAGAAGTCATCACCCACGGCGACGGGCGATGGATCGTGTTCCAGGACGGCGAGCTTTATCCATTCCGACAGAACGCGGCGATCATCCCATCTGCCCTCGTTTGGGCGCGCCACGCGTTTCCGTTGAGCGACTGGGCAAAGTCCTCTCGTGCACATGGCAACGCAAAGCTTATTGGAGAGATGCCCCAAGGCGTCGCGCTCCAAAACGATCAAGGACCAACGCCCGAGGCAGCCGCCTTCCTCGAGCTGCTCGGAGCAATATTTGACAGCGACTTGCCGTTCGGGATTAGGCCCGCGGGCTCGAAGACTGATTTCATCAACAACAGTTCCTCCGCATGGCAGGTCTTCGAGCAGCTAGTACTCAACGCGGAGAAGGCGGCCGCTCGAATTTACCTAGGCACCGACGGCACGCTCGGCTCGGTAGGTGGTGCGCCAGGCGTCGACATCCAAAGCCTGTTCGGCGTCGCATCTACAAAAGTTGAAGGCGATCTGCGCTGCCTAGAGAGAGGGCTCCTCACGGGCTCCATCGAGCCGTGGTGCGCCGTCAACTTCGGCGATTCGTCGCTCGCTCCGCAACGGGTCTACCTGCTGCCAGATCGCGACGCCGATGCGGCGCGCGCATCCTACGCCGTGCGTAAGACAGCGTTCCACTCGGACGTAAAATCAGCACGAGAAAATGGCTTCGAGATCACGCAAGACTATCTCAACGAACTCGCTGAGAAACACGGCGTCGAGGCGCCGACACTTCCGATCTCTGGCACCAAGGCCCCATCGATCGAACTCGCTCCAACAGACATTGCTCGTGTCGTGACGGTCAACGAAGCGCGCGCGAGCGCCGGTGTCGGCATCTTGCTCGACGTCCACGGTCAGCCTGATCCTGACGGGCTTCTGACGGTCGATGCGTATTCGTCAAAGAAGAAGGCGGCAGCCGACGCACAAACCGCGATGCCAGCCGCTGCATGATCAAATCTTCGGCGCGCCTTGGTAGCTCCGAAGCATCGATGCAAGGTTCGATGGGCGCTCTGCAGATCTCCCTCGTGCCACGAGCTTCTCGGCGATCTCCTTGATCCCCTTGAATCCTGCTGCGTGATCCACACTTCCCGGCGCCAGCTCAAGCAAGTGCACCATCAAGTGCGTGAGCGCGTCGAGCGCGTCCGGCGATCTTGCCCCGGGCGTTGGCTCCCACGTCGTGAGCAGCGTTTCGAGCTCTCCGAGCTCCACGCCTATGACGTGCGAGACTCGGCCTCGCTCATACGCCGTAGCAAGCGGCTGAGCGCGATCTTCTTTGGGGCCGCGTGCAAACACCTCGACGACGAACACGGTGCCAGGCGTGTGCTGCGGCCGTTCCTTCTCGCCGACGACAACGACTGACAGACCCCGCTCTTTCGCTGCCGCGCGTAGCGTTTGCGTTACGAGCGCGCCGCCCTTGTTCGTCTCGACGATGACGACGTCGCAGTGACCTTTCACGTATCGATCAAGAAGGATCTCCGCCCACTCGTGCGGCTCGTGCTTGCCCGAATAATCCCCAAGGACGTAGCCCTGTCCATCGACGCCAGTTCCGCCTTCCACGATGCCAGTGCGATCGGACCCTCGACGAGCCGTGACCGCCGGATCGATAGCGAGCGCTCGTCGCACGATGCGCTCAGGCATGCGACGACGAGAGTGTTCGATCCAATCCTCATCCACGAGCGCGTTCTCACTCGCGTCGAGCATCTCGCCGAGCAGCTCTTCACGCCCTTTCGTGGTGCCTCCGAACTCCGTCTCGAGATCAGCAAGCACGCCGGCGCCAAGGTTCGCCGCGTTCTCGTACATCGTTCCGCGCACGACGATGTGTTTCGTTGGATCTTTCTCTGCGCGCTTCAGAAAGCGCGTGAGGATCGGGTGCCGCTTCTTTGGTGTCGCGTCCCAAAACGTGCGCGCGTAGCCAAGGCGCGTCGCAAAGAGAAAGTTCGAGTAGGCCTCTTCACGCGTGGCCACGGGCCACGATTGGATCTCAGAGAGCCAGCACGCTTCATGGTTCTCGCTCCGAATCGCTTCTGGCGCCTCTGGTGTCCGGATGAAGGCCTTCGCACCGTTGGGCCACACAACAAGGCCGTCGGTCACCAAGTGCTCGGGAAGGAACCACGGTGGGGCCGTGTCGATGAGCACCTTCGCGAGCTCCGCGCTCTTGCCTTCATTCTGCGCGCAGAGCCCGAGCGACATGAGCCGCCCGGCCTCGACTTCTTCGTGCACATGCTCTCCGATCGAGCGCGACTTGCCGAATCCTCGTCCGGTGAGAAATCCCCACGATCGCCACGAGCCGGCAGGTGGGATCTGCTTCGGTCTCGCCCACGTGCCTTTCCAGTCGTACGCGAGCGCGGCGACGTCGACGACGGGCATGCCGTCGAGCACCAGATCGATCGCTCGATGCGCGCCGTCGACTCCGAGCGACTGCACGAGCCGATGCGCAACACGCATCGCGGGGGACGCACCGTCAGGCTGCATTGGCAACCCTGTCGATGAGTCGGTGGAAGTCAGCACGCGCCCGCTCTTTCGCTGCAATCATGTCTGGACGCTCGTTTGGGTCGACACGAGGCGGAGGGGCCGCCTTACGGCGATGCTCAAGCAGCGTGGCAGCCAGGCGCCCCATGGCGCCAAATCCAGCAAGGTCGCCCCTGTTCGCTGCGTCTTGGCCTTTTTGTTCCGCGAGCGCGATCCATCGGCCGATCGTGTCCGGATCGGCATCGGAAGGGATGTCCTCAGGCGACTCCGGCAGTGGCGGAGAGGGTACGTCTGACGCCGCCACACGGCGGCCCAGGAACAATCGAGGCGACGCTGTGCGCCCTCGCATCTCGCGCATCCGCCGATCGATGGTCGCGCGGCTCGCGCCTTTCACGCCGGCTGCCGTGAGCTCCTTGGCGATGGCCTCCGCCGGCTGCCCGCGCTCAAGCCCCGACCTGATTTTGGCCTCGACGTCAGGCCCATACACCGTACGTTTTCGCGCCATGACACACCTACACCATCCTACTGAACTAGATTACCAACAGAATATGGCATGATTCTTTCCGGCATTACCGAATAGACTAAACGTCTGTAATTACGAGCAAAGCTCAAAAACTCAGATTCGAAAGGAAAGGCGCACTCTTTGCATGCAAAGGTGGGTGGGTATACCCATGTTCAGTAAATAAAAACATCTTGACAAAACCTACCTAGCACTCTTCGCAGTAGTCACCTTCACCGATCCAGGCGTCTTCGGCGACGCCTGGCAAAGTACATCCAACCCGTCGGCCTTCATCTTCGCTGCGTACTCGCAGTCTACAGAAACGAAGATGTCGTCTTGACCAACCGAAGTGACAGCGCCCTTTGCGCGGGCTCCATCCCTGCATTGCTGGATGAAATCGGAAGCAGGCAAAGGGGCCTTCACTCCTCCCTTTCCCGAATCGCAAGCCCACAACATCAATTGGCGCTCCTGAAAATTGAATGCCTTCGACAGCAGGAACGGAGGAGAAAAGATCTCTGCGCGTGTCGCTTTGTCCCCTGGCTCCACGAATGAACCGATGTAGCCGTGGAGATGAACGATCGCGCCCTTTAGCGGACCTCCAACGATCACGAACCAGTCGGTCGGGAGCGACGCTCCACCAGCACCTGGAGTCCACGTCGGGTCGAAGCTGTATGGGGTAATCGTCGACCCCTTTGATTCGACGACAAGCTTCCATGCCCCCTTCCGTTCCGACGCGGTAGTGAGCGTTAGGCTTTTGTAACCGTTGCCATCTGGATACGCGTAAACGGTCGAATTCGACTCTTTGTCGGTCTTCGTAGACGTAGGGGCAGTGGCCTTTGGGTTGTTCGGTAAAGCTGCAATCGTCGCCAGGAAAGGGGCCGCGGTAGGTGGCGGAGACTCTTTCTTTTGTTCACATGAGACGACGAGAACGAGTGCGATGGCGGTTAGCATGATCGTTTTTCGCATGGCGCCGAAAGTACCAGCCGATAAGCGCTCCACGTGGAAGAACTCTCTGATGTCAAGAGATGTGTGCGACACCATCACCACCCTCCACCAAGGCAACGCCAACAACCTACCCCTTCAAGATCGGCTTCGCTGATCGCGCCAACCATCGGAGGGTCGCTCGCCTGGACAGCCATCGACCGGGCATGAGCGATCCAACCGTCTCGAGATCCCAGGCCACCAACTCGATCGGCTCTACGCAAGCCGCCAGCGAACCTTTGGCCTCGAGTACACCACGCAGCATTCCCACTGCGACGAACGCCATGCGTCGCGCATCTGACGACATGTCAAGGGCGACGTCGGAAAGCTGCGATTGGAGCGTGCGTGCGAGCCCTTCGATCTCCCCCATGCTCTCTTCGAGGAAGGCTCCTGGAGGGGCCGACTTGGCGATACCAATGCGCATCAGGATCTGCCGGCACGTATGAAGCGCTGTGTTGCGACGGTCCATGGCGCCAAGGATCCTCGCCTTCCTGGCCTCCAGACCAGGCTTGGCAATCCATTCTACGGCCAGCGCAACGAGCGCTGACACGAGGGCCGGTACGAGCAAATGCGAGTCGAATGAGATCATTGTAACATCCACCTATCTACCAACGTCATGCTGCGCCTACCATCGAGGCTTTCGCCGCCGCCGACTCGATCCGCACCTCGACCGCGTACTGACCGCGCCGCTGCTCAAGCCGCCAGGCCACGCGAGAGTCGCGATCGTCAGACAGACCGAGACCATCGGCGACGCCATCGATGATGCCCTTGAGTGCAGCGCCAAGGCCGTCGTGAGGGTCGAGCCCTCGGCTTGGTGCAACGCGCGTCACGGTCACAACGACGGGCAGCACGTACGGGCCTGAGCAGCGCACGACGGAACGCACGATGTTGCGCTGCCGCGTGCGCTCACGTTGTCGCGCGAACATCGCTCCACGCGTGACGCCTTGGCTGCCGTTGCATGGGTTGCGCGTGCGGATTGGAATCGTGAACGTCTTCACGATGCGCCTCCGCGTTGAAGATCGAATCGATCCGCCCACTCGAGCACCCTGCGAACAATGCCTCCGCCGTAGCGCTGGGCGATGTCAGCAGGCCTGACGCCCGTGGTAATCCATGTCTTCCGGTTGCGTGCGTGACGCTCGTAGATCACCTCTGAGACCACGGTTCCGAAGCGCGCGTCTTCGCTGCCCAGATCGTCGATGACGAGCAGCGGGCAGGAGAACGCATCGGCGACGAGCGGCGCCTCTCCCTCGCCGAGCGGGTGACCTGCACGGGCCCTGGCGAGAGCGTGCGCCGAGACGTAGCGGTGTGGCGCACGGCTGAATGCCGATCCAGGTTCGGCCTCCAAGACGGCCTGGAACATGGCGACAGCCAATGCCGTCTTCCCGGCCCCAGGATGCCCCAGGAACGCGATGCGCGTCGTGTCCAGTGTCCTACGTGCTCGGTCAACCAAAGGCGCACCTACGAGCCTATGGAGCCAAGCGTCGCCCATTTTCGCCGGAGGCTCCCCCTCTGGCCCAATCGGCAGATCCTTGAGGGCGGGTTTCGCCCAAGCGAGCCAGACGCGCCTGGAATGCTCCGCCGGCGAGAGCCTTTCCTGGCTTGGTTCTTTGCCGCAACGATCGCACGTCGAGGCGGTGCACGAGCGAGCGTGAGCCTCCGCCTGAGCGGCGAGTTTCGCGATGTTCGGGGCGATGGCGTCGATCCAGGTCATGCGATGTCCTTGAGCCAGGGAGCGGCTGGGTCGTAGGGCTGCTTGGTGATCTCGTTCGGGTGCCGTGACGAGCTACGTGCCGGCGTCCGCGAGCGCTCCGAGCGCATGACGGTCGTGAGCCAGGCGGCGGCGTCCTGAACGCCCATGGACCAGCCCTTCCGGGTTCGGGCGGCGGAGTACTCGAGCCAACGGCTCGGCACGTCGTCGACCTTGCGACCGGTGGTGATTTCGACCGTTGCGACCGACTCGGAAAACCAGTCCGGCATTGCGCAAACTGCTTTTTTTTCAGGCTCTGCGCCGACCGGCGGCCCCTCGCACGGGCGCTCGGGCGCGTCTGCGCGCGCGGATCGAGATTCTCCGTTAGGAGAATCGAGATCTGGGATCGGGATCGGGATCGGGGTTGAACTTTGCTTCGAGTTTGCTTGAGCGTTTGGTTCAACGCTTGCTGCCCGTTTGCTGCTTGGTTGCTGGTCGTTTGCTTCGACGACTGCGCGAGCAGGCTTGCTCTCGACGGCCGACGCCGGAACTGCGTCGACTTTGGCTTGCTGCTCGGTCGGAGCGGGTGCGACGACTGCGCTGACCTCGGGAGCTGCCTCGACCGAATCGACGACCGGAGGGGGCCGACCCTCACGCGCGCACGCACGCGGGCGGTCCGGGTCCGTGGTCCCAGGTCCTTGGTCCATGGTCCATGGTCCATGATCAGTCGCGAGACCCACGGGAAGTTTCGCGGGGCTCTCGGGAGGGTCTCGCGAGACCATCGCGGCACACTCGCGAGACTCTCGCGATGGTCTCGCGACACTCTCGGGAGGGTCATCGATAGGCGCAGGGATCCTCGGTTTCCCTGGGCGATCGACCTTCTGGTGCTTCGCCCATTTCCTGATCTCGCCGTAACGTTGGCCGTTGACCTGGTACAGCCTCACGAGCGGATCAAGATCGGCTAGCGCAGCGATGAAGTCCGGAAGGGTAACGTCTCGCGACCAGTAGATTTGACTGCGCAGCCATCCAGGCTCAGCGCGGAACCGCCCGTAGTCGTCCGCAAGAACGATCACGGCGATGAAGATCCGAAACGCCATGTCGGAGAGCCCGCCCGTCACGGCGTCTTCGAGGATCTCTGGCTTGATTGTCCGAATGCGTGCGTTCATGGGATCACGACCTGGAATGAGCCGTCTTCGTTGCGAGACCAGAGGCCGACTTGCACAAGCCTCTCACCAAGACGCTCGTTCCGACGCGGATTGCCGCCAAGAGCAGAGCGAACGGCGGCCACCGTAAGGCGCCCGTCTGTCTGATATCGCTGCACGTAGGCCAGGCCCCATGACCACAGGCCGAAGGCCTCAACGCCGGCAAGCAGCGCCTTCTCGTGCATGATGATGGTGACGTCGATGGTCGCGTAGATCATGGCCTCCGCTCCTATCCCTCCGGCGTGGACGAGCAGCAGCCATGCGCAAAATACGCGCTGATGATCCGCTCGAGCGTGTCGCGCTCGCACGTCATGGCGAACGCCTGCTCGCTGTTGAATTCGTTCTCTCGTATGAGCTGCTTGACCGCGCCAGCCGCGTTGTCCGTTGCCTGAGCGATCCGCAAAAGCTCCCGCTCCAGGCGAACAACTCGCTCACGCGTCGAGCGCTTGGCCGCACTGGCCAGCACCCTCCGCGCGTCGCGTACCCAATGACCATCGTTCGGCGCAGGCACAAACGTGCTCAGCGCAACGGTTTCCAGTACCTTGCTCATGTCAACCTCCATCTGGTTGGCCACGAGCCCCGGCGGTTGGCGCCGCGCGGGGCTCATTTCATGAGGGGATACTAACGAGACTCGAAAGTATAGGTCAAGCCTTTTCGAGTCTCGCAAGTGCCGCGTCTCGAACGAACGTCGCCAGCGGCTTCCCGTCGTCCTTCGCGGCAGCGGCCAAGCGTTCGTGCTCGGCCTCGGTGAGGCGTACAAAGATTCCGCCTGTCGCGGCGCCACCCGCGCGGGGCGGACGCCCCATGCGCTTCTTCTTCGCTGTCGCCTTCTTCTTCGCAGCCATTCGCGTTCTCCCTTATCAGATTCGTTGATGTGCATCAGCGCACCTCCGCCTCGCTTCGCTTCCATGGCCTAACTCACCAGCCGGAGTTGAATGGGGGCACGACGGAAGTGGGCGCGCATCTCACGCTCGTAGGACGCCCAGTGCGTCGACCGACGCGCGATGAACATCGTCACGACCATGTCCTCACGCCGAATCAGTTTCAGCCGCTCATCACGGATCCACTGCCCGTGCAGACTCCCATCTCGTGGGTGCGGATTGCGCAGCTTCAACTCGTTGTAGACGGCATCGCCGAGGATGATTCGCCACGTGCGCCCGTACGCGAAAGCGAGCCCCTTTGGCTCGGCGCCGTTGCCAGGACCAGGCGTCCAGCCCGAGACCTTGCGCAGCCGTGCGAGTTCGAGTTTCAGCTCGTCATCCCACGCTGATTCGTAATCAGCCGCATTGAGCCGCTGCATTCGCAATACGAGATGAATGGCCTCTGCACTCCGAGGCACGAGCTGGCCCGCCATGTACGCCCGATAAACCTCGTTCACGCGGGCGTGAAACTCGTGCGACAGCGACTTTGCATAGGCCAACGCGAGTTGCCAATGTGCCCATGTCGTGGGCGGCTCGCCCTTAGCAGGATTCCCCGATTTTCTCCGAGTGTACTGGGTGAGTACACTCGAAGAATCTCGGAGGAATTCGACGAACGGGGCACCTTCCTGCTGCAACCAGTGCGCAGGGCGATTGTTGCTAGGCGCCCCAGCAGCACGCCAAAGATCTGTAATGCACCACATATCCCCATCTCGACGGATGGATTGGGCGCCAATGGTCAGAGCTTCATTGCTGTTCATGGCTACAGCTCCTGGTCAATGATGGATAGGACTTCGGTCTGGAATGCTACGGCCTTCATCAACGGGCTCATCTCTACGTCGATCAATATTCTGTCTCTGGCGGCGACGATCTCGTCGTACCGCGCAGCCTTCATCTCGATTGCGGTCGGCTCTATTCGCTTGGAACCGTGGCATTCGCACTGGCACGGCGTCGTCTCACAATACGGATATTGTCCGATAGCTTGGCACTCATCGCACGGACGAGGGCAATGCGTGCACAGTACACGACGGTCTTTGTAGTACATCACATGCGAGTCGTTGCACGTCGAGCAGATTGGCTTGCTCTCGGTACTCATCGCTTTCTCCGGTGTTTCGCCGCGTTGGGGCACGTTGCGAAGTGGCTAGTGCCGTCATGGTCAACGGGCATCGCGCGGTCTGCTTTCGTCCGCACCCAATAGATAATTGCGCCGCACGACGTGCAGTTGCGCGCCGGTGCCCCGTCCGGAATGACGAACAGGTTCGATCGGGCGCCGCCGAGAGAAAGCTGCTCGCTCATGGCTTCGTCCCCTTGAGTACCCAAAGGGCATCGACGAGCGGTTGCATGACTGGATGATCTTTCGGCAGACCGCACCACTGCGGATGGCTCACGCGAGCGACGAGGTACTCAGCGGCTTTCACTACGACCTCCAGCGATGCGATTCGATCGGCCGAGACCGGCTTGCTATCGCTCACGCTGCACCTCCAGCTTTCGGGCTCGCTGGGTCCGTCTCCACCACCGTCGAATTCGACAACCGTGCCTCACTACGGCGCCTCTCGTACACGCGCAGCAGCACCAGGTACCCGATCAGGTCGAGCACCGTGTCCTCGTTGTCACGTCCGCAGCGTGTATGCGCAATGCGCGAAATCTTGTCGTCGATGCGCACCTTCAATTGCTCGTCCGGCTCGGCAATCGAGAAGATGCGAATCGGGTCGAACGCTGAGTTGCCGTACTTATCGTTCTTTTCGAGCAGCATAAGCCCAATGGCTTCGCACTCTTCGATGATCATATCCGCAACAGGCTTCATGGCTTCACTCCGCGAAATCGAAGTAGTGAACAGCGCCGCCATCCTTGGCGCCGTCGGTGATGGTGACGGGGTTGAGGCCGAAGAGCCCGCCGCCAGCGTAGTTGCATGGGCCTGGCCCAGTGCCGAACGCGTCGCGCGCATTCAGGAGCCATCGACCGACGCAGGAGAAGCCGACCGCTCCCTTCGGGGCGCCCGCAATGGCCCAGTCGCGCACGGCGATAACGTGACCGCACGCCGGGCACACGAAGCGCCAGGTCATCATGTCCTTGCCGAAGCGGCGAACACCCTCAGCCTTCCACTCGTCGTACGTCACGACTCGATTGGTGCCTGCACTCATGACGCCACCTGCTGGTGCACGCGTGGACCGCGCCTGTCAGGCGGCAATTGAACCAGGATGGTCGTATGGTCTCGACCAACGAGCCGTCCAATGCGTGCGGTCGACCATCCAAGATCATAAAGCTCGCACCAGAATTCGCGCCGCGCCTTGGGCAAAGGGCTCTCGCGAGATGTGCCGAGCATCTCGTGGACGGTCACCCAGTGGCGCGCAGCAACCTTCTTTGCCAACTCGAGCAGGTCGCGCTCCTCGAGTTCGGAGATGATGGCTTTGACAGGGCGTCCTTTGGAGGCGCGCGAGTGCATGACTGCTCACGCCTCTGGCGTGCCAAAGAAGAGGGGCAGGTTCGTTTCTGTTTGCGCCTTGGTGCAGGCCTCACGGAACGCGTGGTCGAACACCTTGTCGACTCCGTGAAGCTCGTAGAACCACGAAATCTTGCCGTCCTTGATTCGGTATCGGAGCCGTGCCGGAATCTCATACTTGTCGCCCTGTCGGAATACTGGAATGGCAACGATGAATGCGCTCGGCACCTTGAGCGGCCCGCCGGTCTCGTCTTGGTGCTCGGTGACGAAGTTCACCTGCACTTCCCCGGTCTGCAGGTTCTGCGCGTTGCGCACGCTCGATCCAACGCGTACCGACAGCCCACGCGACAGCTCGAGAAGCCGCCACGCAGGCGCGAACGTTACGTTGAGCGCGTCTGCAAAGGCCTTTGCGCTGCTGCTTGCGTTTGATGGATCGCCAACGACGTCGAGCAGGCGATCCTCGAGGAACGACGCAAAGGCTGCCTGGTCGAGCGCCTTGCCGTCAGCCTCTTTCCACGCTGTCCACTCAGTTGAGAGTGGGAATGAGTAGATGCCGCGGTGCCCGCCGAAGCGCGGATCAGTGTCTTTCTCGTGACCTGCCCAATGGTAGTCGATGACGCTCGTGAGCCTCGGCGTGCGCAATAGACCTCGGTCAGCGAAGATCGCTGAACCAGTGTCCGCGAACCGCTTAGCATGCGCGATGAACGAGTCCAGATCGTCGAAGTTCGCGGTGCCCTTTCGACGCTCGGGTTTCGCTAGATACTCGTCGAAGAACTCCTTCATCGATTCAATCCGAAGGCCTTCGGACAACACGATGGCGCTCGGTCCAACGGCTGATAATGGCAGTGGCTTCGCAATGTTTCGCTCCACGATCGACGCGACGGCGTCAGCCTCAGTCACGGGTTTCTTTGTATTTGTATTATCCATGTTTCTCCTCCTTTAGTTGCTTCAGATCTGAATGTTTGCTCGTGCCTCGACCGGCAGATCGCGCACGCGGTCGTTGTTCGCCGGCACTTCACGCAGCGGCAGCTTCTGTTGGCGCGGATTGTCGAGCGTGAGGTTATGGCCCTTCGTCAACCAGAAGACGCCGCCGGCGCGCTTTGCTGTCGGCTCTTTTTTCTTTACTTCTCCGACGACATCGATTGTGCCATTGCGCTTCGCTTTCAGGGCGAGCGTGATGGTCAACGTGCCCTTTGCGTCGGCGTCGTAGGAGGTCACGTGCTCATCGAGCTTCGTGGCAAGAGCGCGCAGCTCACTCGAGATCTCCGCGTGAAACGCACCCTCTTCGATTGCGTGCAGAAACACCGCAAACGAGCGGTCTCCCTCGTCTTGTGTGACCTCTTCGTCATCTGTTCTCTTCTTCATGGACGTGTCCTTTCTTCATGTGTGCATAATGCACGCACGCGTGGCCTCTTGTAGACGTCATGGTGCTGCGCTCCGCATTCGAGTTTCTCAACGGCGCCGTCGTCATCCCATCGCCACGGCTCGAATCCCGGCTTCTCACCGTAGACGGCGAGGATTAGGTCTTTGGGGAATGGCTGCTTATGGCCGACGAATTTCACTCGCGGCCGAAGTGACAGCACCAGTGCTCGCCCATCGACGTAACGGGCATACCATTCGCTGCCGACGCTGGCAGGGACGAGTAGCGCGATCCTCCCTTCGCCTTGGTATTCAGCGCATTTACGCGCCCATGGAGCGATGTTCCCGTATGGCGGATTGAGCCAGGCGATATGGTGGCTTACTACCTTGTCCCAATCGAGTGATAGCGAGTCCTCTTCTGGCGTAACGAAGAACGGCCCCTTTTTGTTTTCCTTGGTCGCTGCGAGATCTGTTTCGATCGGCCCGAAGCGTCGTTCCACTGCTGCAATCAGTTCCGGCGGCGTCTCAACGTCCTGCTCGGAGCGATGCCTGTTCAGCGATGCGCCGGAGCGTGGCTTCGACCATTGCGCCAATGGTTTTGCGCTGTCGGAATCGTGCCAAACACGTATGGACGCGCCCGGGCTGACGACTTGTGCGAGCTCGTACAGGTCGCTCAGACAGCCGTGCGTAGCAAGCCACAACGGCGCCCAACCGTGTTGGGTTTGCACTTCGACAAACATCATGTCAGCGCCGAGCTTCATGACCACCCCGCGGATCTCGCAATCGCGATCAGAAATTCAGCGAACGCGCGCGGCGTGCGCCTGCGTTGTTGCGCCGAGCAGATCTTGATGCCGGGCGGCGCCGACGTTGACTTCGACTTTCGACCGACGCGTTTATGGCCGCCGCTTACCCAGTGCGTTGGCTTACGCTTCGACGGCGCCGTCGGAATCGATTTGGCCCCCACCACGTAGATCCACGTCTTTTTTCGCGCGACGTGGCCCCAGTCGCATTGATCGACCTCGTACGTCACCCCTCCGTATTTGTCCGGTAGTTCGCCTGGGTGAGGCAATCCGCAATGCCGGAATAGACGAGAATGCGCAGGGTGCTCGAGGACGCCACCAACGGTTTGCACGACGGCCACGGCATAGGGGCCATGCGATGGGTCGTCGTGCCTGGATAGGTGTTTCAGGCCGCTCCACGGGCCGCATGGCGGGTGCGCGACGACGGGCAATCGTCCGGCGTACCGTAGAGCGTCGCGAGCCTCGTCGTACCATTGCTCAACGAGCTCCGGATATGGCCCACGAGGGTCGACGTAGAGCACAGCGACATCGCGATACTTATTCACGATGTTCAGCGCTGCGCCGCTCATCTGCGCACCATTGCAATGGCGACGACAATGCATAAGATGCTTGCGAATACCGCTTCAGGCCACGACACGGGGCGCCTCCTGCTTTTGCGCGGTAATGTACGCTGTGTAGTCATCGACAGCGCGAACCATGAGACCCATCGCGTATTCGCGCGACGTTTCACTTATTGGATGTGCGACCTCATAAGCATAGACGTAAATATCAACCAGCATTTCGAAGTTTTTGCTGTCGATGGACACTCGCATGAATTCCTCCGCTGAAAAGTCGTCCTAGCTATATGGTCATTGCCCTCTCACGCTGCTTTCGTCCTGGCGCGCTCCACGGCGGACCGTACGCTCTCCTTCGTCGGGGGCTCTCCGACGCCGGCGATTAGCCAGTCGAGCGAGACGCCGAGCACGCGGGCGAGTGCTGACGCGGTCGACGTGCTTGGGATCTGCCTTCGACCGGCCTCAATTGACGAGGTGTGCCCAGGCGTCAGACCCGCCAATTCGTCCAGCATGCGCGCGGAGAACCCTGCGATCTTGCGCGTCCGCTTCAGGCGATCAGCCAATTTTTGCATCGGCTACGTATGTATACGCGATCACGAATGAAGTCAAGCTAGCCGATGGTTACGAACGTGGTCACATTGGTACACATTGAGTAACCTTGACAGAATTCTTGCGCGCATCGATGAGGTGCTCGCATCGGAGAAGTTTGAGTCCGGGCGTGCATGGTGTCGCGCGGCCGGCGTCTCCGAGGGCTACATCGGGGCACTGAGGACAAAGTACGCCACTGGAGAAGCGACGAGCGCTAGAATCGACCAGATCGAGAAGCTCGCTATCGCTGCCGGAGTTTCACTCGACTACATGCTAGGGCGAGATAAACTGAAGCCCGCTGAGCCTGGATCCACGACCACCTCTCCGCGTCGCCCCGAGCAGCCCGTCGCCACCAACACTCGGCGCAAGCCGGCGCTGACCCAAGCGTTCGAGGAAGCGTGGAAAACGGAGTGGTGGGTACAGCCGCACAAGACGCTGCCGGCACCGACGCTGGAGGAAGCGCAGACCATTTACGCGGACGCCAGCGACACCTACGGTGTCGATGGACTCGATCACATCACGGCGAAGGTGTGGGCGGCCCACTTCTACGAGCGTCTCAGATATTTGCGGCAGTCGAGTACCAAGCGGACCGCAAAGAAACCGGTCGCCGGCACGAAGCCGGTAGCGACTACTGACCAGCAACCCGGCGCAAAAAAGCATTAGCCTCAACGCGTTAGTCGTTTCGTGTCATTCCATCATCAAGGATCTACGACTGCGGATTCTTCGATGGATCCGCTGACTTACGGCTACGACGCCGTACGCTAGCGCATGTCATGCACACAGGTAGTGCATTATAATCATTAAGTAATTACGTACTGAAAATAGATATCTTCGCCTGCGACATTACATAACAGGCGGTCGACCATGCGGCAGTGGACCGCCGCGCGCTCGAGGCGCTTGCTCGAGCCGCTTACGCCGAGGCTCACGTCGACGAATCGCACCCTGACATCCGGCTACTCGCTCGCCGGCTGCTCGGCCCTCGTGCGATTCGGCGCGTGCCGCGCCTTGTAGTCGGACGCGCAACGCTCACGCGCATCAAAGGGGAGCGGTGCATCGTTGTTGCTCGCAACCTGCCTCCTGCCGCTGCGCGCTTCGCTATCGCCCACGAGCTCGCCCATTGGTTGATCCTCCGCTCCGATCACCAGACCGATGACGAAGAGCGTGACGCGGATTATCTCGCCGGCGTTCTGCTCGCTCCGCGCGGTAAGCGCCGGCGCCGCTTACCACGCGACGATTGAGGTCTAGGATGTGAGTTGTTGAGCAGCAGTGCAAGCGCGGCTTCGTCGCAGCTGAACACTCGTGCAACATTTGCTCTTGGCCTCGCTTTTGCGTGTGCAAAAACTTTGTCCGTAGGCTCTTCGAGCATCATAATGTCCATGAGTTATGGATGGAACATGCCGACACGATTATAACTTATGGATTGTCGTTCATCCCCCGGAGAAGGATGTTCCCGGGCAGTGGCTTGCTCATTGTCTTGAGTTCGACACGATCTCGCAAGGCAACAGTTTCGAGCATGCGCTCAAGATGATCTTCGAGGCCATCGTGATGGTGGTGCACGCCGATCGGCTTGCTGGACGAGAGCCCATGGAACGCCGGGCCCCCGAAGAGTTCTACGAGGAGCTTTACGCTTTGCTTGGGCGCGGCGAGAAAGTATCGATGGCCGAACTGGAAAAACTAAGCCACGAGGGTCGGATTACAACGCCGTGCGCGACTCAAATCGAACTGCACGCGCGACATGTCGAGAATCGAGCGCAAGAAGCTGTCCCTCGGTTGATGCGCCAGTTTCCCGTATTCACGCAGCCAGAATTGGCTTGCTGTTAGCATGCCAGCTCCACTTCGCGACATCGTTCGCGCCCTCGAGGCTTTCGGCGGCGTGGTCGATCGTCCGAGTAGCGGATCCCACTGGAGAGCGAGAATGGGAGGGAAGGTCTACCCGCTCGCTGCGCACAACGGGGAGCGATCCGAGATCCGAGACCTCTACATCAAAGGCCTCTGCCGATGCTTCGATCTCGACGAGTCAGAATTTAGAAAGAAACTTTGATCATTATCGATGTCAACGACCTCACCGATTATCTCGCCGGCGTTCTGCTTGCTCCGCGTGGTAAGCGCAGGCGTCGCTCGCCGCGTGGTGCCTGACATGGAGGTACTACAGGAGCATCAACGAGGAAGCTGCTTCGCGCTGTCGCCTTTCGAAGGATCTGCTCCACGTTGCAGATCCTTTGGAGACTCAGAACCTTGCGACGACGTCGTGAGCCGATGGACGCCATAGATATAGGTTCCAACAAGCGAAACAAGGGCTCCTGTAGCTATTCCGATAGCAACTTCCTTCTGGCCGATCGTCGCACAGTAGGCCGCAGCAACCAAGCCGGCTATCCCGAGGATGAGGCCATAGGTCATTCCTCGTCGCTGAAGATCCTGGTTTCTGAAAAACGCCCTGAGAGTGTCGTCGTGCTCTTGTTTATCCATCGCACGTCGATGCGCTGCTTCCGCTTCTGCCATCTTCACGATGCGGTCAACAAGGCCTGGATCTACTCGTCCATAATCAGCAAGCATCGCAGGCGGAGGAATCGGACCCTGGTAGGACTCAGATTCAATCCTCGCAACACCGACACGAGGAAGCCCTAGTTGCTCTGGAGGAACAAATGCCGGCTTCATCTTCGGACGGTCGGAAGAAAGCGGCGCAGGATCCTGCGTAGCGACGCGTTGAATCGACTCTGGCTTGTCGATCTCTTTATCGCCGCTCATCGGGAGCGACTAAGGGCGGCCGCAGCATCGTCAAGGTCGCGCATCACACGTAAACCATCTCGGCGAAGTGCAGCGGCATCTTCATTCGGCGAACGGCGTTGGAACCGTGGAAGCGCAGGAGCTGAGAAGGCCGTTGCACCTAAGGCGTCGATCGCAGAGCCGAAGCCAGAAGCGAAAGGTGCATCGACGCTGAAGCGGCGTCCGGTGAGTGGGTCTGTCATGAAGATCGACCTAAATCTACGATGCCTTGAGACACGCTGCAACAACGCACAATTTGTCCGAGGGTTTTACGCGGCCACAAATGAGTCGTCGTCTCGGGCGAGCGCCGTTTGCCCCACGCAAGCTCAATGCTGCGGTGTGATGTGCTACGTTCCGACCATGGCCGGATACGCCGTCACGAAGGACGCGCGCAGGGCAACGCGCATCGTTGGCATCCATACTCTTGCCTGGCTCAAGCACGTCGGTAACCGGCGTGCGCGTCGAGTGCGCCGCGTCCATGCCCGCCGCCTGTTGATCGATGTCGATGCAGTCGAGCGTTCGTCGCGGCTGGTCACTGGTTGGGATGTTGCGTAAACCGATCGAAAGCGAGCGCGAGACAAAGAAGCGCATCGCGGAGAAGCTCGCGCAGAAACGTGCCCAGCAGATCGCACGCCGGGTGCTGCCTCCACCGCGGTATGACAACGTATTCTTTGAAGGCCTCGCCTGGCTCGATGAATTGGCCGGGAAAGAGATTACGGGAGCCGGCGAAGGCGACTGAACAGGCGAGCCGCATTCCAATCGGATCAAACGTGGTAACCTTTCGTATGTGACGACCGCCTCATTTCCGAGCATGTCTGGCCTGAGTGCAGCGATGGCCTCGGTAGGGACTTTGATGCTGGCTTTCGCTTCCGCCGGCCCGTTCATACGTTCCTTTCACGACGCAAGTCGAGCTGCGCAAGCAATCATTGTAGCTTGCAAGGATGCGGATGCGAAATCGGAACGTGCCCTATCTAGCGCCACTCGAGCCAGTGCAAGTATGGCTGCTTTGTCTGATGCGGCATCGGACCATGACCCGGTCGTGCTGATGACGCGCAAGGTCCGTGACGATGTGAAGCTTTTTTTTGAAGACGTAGATCTCATGGTGCTTGCGATAGACACACTCCGTGATCGCGTCGTTGCGTTTCGAAAGTTTCGCGATGTTTTTTCGATGCTTGGCCCAGCGCTCGAAGCGAAGATCGAAGATGGTATCCGTGGGCTCGATGCTATTGACCGCATTCGCTTGCGCGTCGAAGACTTCCGCGAGTCAAAGGTGATGGAAGCTTTAGACCAAGC
Organism: Polyangiaceae bacterium; assembly: GCA_009780955.1. Taxonomy (GTDB): domain Bacteria; phylum Myxococcota_A; class Polyangia; order Polyangiales; family Polyangiaceae; genus Labilithrix. Next base: position 34,227 of record WQZB01000018.1, read on the forward strand.
CGTTGAGACGTCCGTCAATGCCGTCGCGACTCGTGCTCTGGCAAGAGCTTACGCAGGGGCAGAAGCGCTTGGGCGCCGTCCCACAGTGGAAGAAGCCATGAAGTCACTCGATGACATCGGTGACTTTATCCGTAAACATCACCTGAAATTCGCTTCAGGATGACACCCATTGTAGTCGTCGACACCTCAGTGCACGTCTCATCAGAGGTGTTTTCTAAGCCAGGGTCGCCCGCACGCGAAACGATTTCTCGAGGGTTCGCTAGGCATTTTGTTTCCGCCTTGAGCCCGGCTTTGTTGCAGGAGATCGCTCGCAAACTTGCCGAGGAAGGAATCTCAGAGGCGGAAGTTGCAGTGTACCTTCAGAATGTCGTCGCGTCAGGCATGGCCTTCCCCGATGACGATGGTGCCAACGTAGCCTGTCGAGACCCGAATGACTTGTTTGTCGTTGCTCTCGCGCATACCGCCAAAGCTGCGTGCATCGTTACGCAAGACGCCGATTTGCTTGATCCGGAAACGTTGCCGGCAGGTCTTCAGCCACCGCAGTTTCTCGCTCGTCTGCGAGAACTGCGCGGCGAAGCACCCGGCCAACGCTTTCCGTGACGACTGAGGTCCTGGCAAGCCACGTGCGCCGTTTCTGACGTCTACACGCTCTTCACGCGACCAGCACGCCCGCCCTCCTTGGGCCGGGCGAAGATTTTTGGTCGACCTTCTTGACTACGTTCATATCCGCAGCTACATTCGTGATCATGAACCACGGCGCAGCGAAGCCCACTGACCAAACCACCGACACTTCCCCCGACGACTACCTCGTTGGGCACAAACAAGACACTCCGAAGTATCCCAATCGTAATGGCATTACCATCGGCCCCTACGAAAAAAATGATGGCGGATATGCAACCGCGGTCTACGCCGAAGATCGTTCCTGGATACTCTACGTGCCCAACGGCTACGCACAACCGCGTCGGCTTCCAGAGCTTCACGTCTGTGTCGGGATCTCGACGGATGCAACTGGCGCCCCTCGTCGGGAGTACGCGCCAATGAATTGCTTCATAGGCAAACCGCAAACCGACGAGGGGGTAATCGATATGGCAACGGCCTTCGACTACGAGAGTGCCGCTGCAGCAATTGTTGCTAACCGGTCAGCTACTTGCCCAGAGGGCGAACAAGCTGCCAATTCATGACGGCCCCTCCGTGCTTGCCCGAACGTTCACACGTCGGGCAGCCTTCGAACCGGTCGCCCTTCTTGTAACGCGCTGTAACGCGGTGACCGTTATTGCAAGTTCCTCCGTATTCTCCAGCCTGACTACAGACTTCACCATCTCTCGGCATGTCCATCTCCTCGCGATCGGCCAATGATCGCAAGGAGATGGACGCTCCATTGCGCCGCGAGATCAACCGTATCGAGAGGATCGACATGACGAACGCCGACGCCACGTGCCAGCGCACAACCTATGACTTCAGCTTTCAGTGTTCCAGGGAATGAGCCATGAGCTCGACATACCACGTAGACCGTCCAATCCAATTGGACGGCAAAGAATTGCGAATTCGAATCCAAATTGAATTCGACGCCTCAGAAGTCAACGCCACAATTATCGATATCGAATCTGACGGGGAGAGCGTATTTAACAAGCCCCTCAAGCCAGAGGATCGATACGTATTACGCGACGCCGTCGCCGATACCGTGAAAGCCCTTTGGAGGCTCGAGCCATGAGCTCGCACGACTCGTATTTTTCGGCTCGCATAGCGCTGCTCAACGCGCGCCGCGCGACCAACGTCGATTGCAGGCTCTGTTGGGTCCGACATGCCTACTGGTGGCGTGAGGATGCGCGCAAGCTGCGACGCCACGAACGAGGCAGATCGGAATGGCTACGCAAAGCCGTGCGCGACGAGCGACGACAAGAAAGGGTGGTGATGCAATGAGTGATGCCAAGTACGTCATCGACATCGAAACGGGGCAAAACATCCTGGAGATACTTCAGCAAGCAACCAAGTTATTGCATGCAGTTGCTGACGTGAACTCGGAAGCCTCCATGCTTCTAGAAATGCTCAAGCAGATCGCTCTCGCGGCAACTCCTGCCTCCACCGAGGTGCAGCATGACCCTCTCCCCTGAGCAGCTCGAGCAGCGCCGGCACATCCTCACCGCGAGTGACGCCGCCGCGGTACTCGGCCTAAATCCTTGGCGCTCCGCCTACGACGTATGGGCCGAGAAGACCGGCGAGACGTCGGCGTTCGCTGGCAACTGGCATACGCGACGAGGCCACGCGATCGAGCCGCTGCTACTCGCCTGGCTCGGAGAACAGAAGTCCCCGCTCAGCGTGCGCCCAGCGGGGGACGTCACGTGCGTGCATCCAATCCTGTCGTGGCTCGGGGCGACGCCTGACGGTCTCGTGTTCGAGACTGGCAACGCGTCGCCGGTTGCTGTCGCTGAGGCGAAATCATCCGGCCATCGCGACGCGTGGGTTGACGATGACGACGAGCCGATGGTGGCCGAGATCTACATGCCTCAGGTCGTCGTGCAGATGGCGGTGAAGCAACTACCGCGTGCGTACGTCGTCGTGGAGATCTTGACCGAGGGCGAGCCGTGGATCATCGAGGTCGAACGCGACTGGGAGCTCGAGGCGATCGTACTCGAGGAGCTCGATCAGTTCTGGCGTCATCACGTGATGACGCGCGTTGCCCCGGAGCTCGGAGATGACGCCACCTACCAACAGGTGGCCACCGTGTTCAGGAGGCAGAAGCGCGCCGAGCTCGTACCGGCTACATCCGATGCGCAGGAGCAGGCGAGCCGATACATAGCCGCCAAGGCAGCGGCAAAGGCAGCGGAGTCCGAAGCGGAGGCTGCGAAGGTTGCGCTCTGCAAGTTGATTGGCGATGCCGAAGGCGTGCACGGCAACACATGGCGCGCAACGTGGAAATGGCGAGAGCCGCAGACGATCTCTTACGAGCGTGCAGGGTACAGGCATTTCGACCTGCGTGAGGTCGGTGCCGCCGCGAAGCAGAAGACGAAGAAGGGAGCGATGGCAGCATGAACCAGGCAATGACCACGACGAAGAACGGGCACGGGACGATGCGCGAAGGCTTCGGCGAACGCTCGATGGCGCTCAGTGCCGAGACGCAAACAGCGGCGTTGCAGGCGCAGGCGCAAGCGGCAGTACAAGCGCGGTTCGTGATGTCGATGCAGCGACCTCGATCGTGGGAAGACGTTCGCGTGCGGATCCTTTCGGAGTGCAAGAGGCCAGGATTTGCCGAGGTCGCGCGGTACCGCAAGCCGATCGGCAAGGGCATCGAGGGCCCGTCGATCCGATTTGCCGAGGCGTGCGCGCGCTACGCGGGCAACCTTGGCGTCGAGACGGCGACAACGTTCGATGACGAGATCAAACGCATCATCCACGTTACGGCAGTCGACTACGAGACCAATGCATCGTTCTCGTCCGACATCACGATCCAGAAGGTCGTTGAGCGAAAGGACCCGAAGGGCCGCAAGATCGTTGCGCAGCGAACGAACAGCTACGGCGATCCGGTGTACCTCGTCGAGGCGACAGAAGACGAGATGCTCAATGCTGTCAACGCGCTCGTGAGCAAGGCGACGCGCACGCTCATCTTGCGATTGATCCCCGCTGACATCGTCGAGGAGGCGCAAGAAGAGTGTGTCAAGACGACGAGAGACAAGGCTGCGAAAGACCCAGCAGGCGAGCGCAAGAGGCTCTGCGATGCGTTCGCTCAGCTCGGTGTCATGCCTGCAGATCTCGTTCGCTACGTCGGGCATTCGCTCGACGCGATGCAGCCCGCGGAGCTCGTCGAGCTACGACAGGTCTACGGCACGATCCGCGATGGTGAGACGACGTGGCGCGAGATCCTCGCGGCACGCGAAGGGAACGAGCAGGCAGAAACGTCGGCGAAAAAGCCGACGCTTGTCGACAAGCTCAAGGCGAAGAAGGAAGCCAAGAAGGCGCCTCAGGAACCACCGCCACCGCCCGCAGAGGCGCAGCAACCCGCGACCGTCGAGCCGCCACAACCAACGGTCGAACACGATACGGAGACCGGCGAGGTTGTTCCGCCGGAGAATGCGGGTGACGCATGGGAGGCTCCGTGATGGGACGGTTCAAAGTCGCAGCAAAAGTTGAGGCCATCGTTGATGGCGAAGATGGGTACGACGCGATCGAGCGCTTCGACGAAGCCATCTGCGCCATCGAGGACGGAGACAAGATCAAAAACGTAGGCATCGGTGGTTTGGATTTGACCCAGATTCCGTACGTCGTTCCGCCGGGCGCCGAACGGTGGGCGAAAGCAGCGGAGAAGATACGGTTTGCCGACGAGATGACTCTCGCTGGGACGTACGACGGATCATGGTGGTGGACGAACGGTCACGTCGCCCTACGGTGCGATGGCGCCGCTCCGGATGGATGGGACCTACCACCCGGAAGCTCCATGGAGCTCGTGGTAAGCGCCAGCACGGTGCGCAAACCCACTGAGTGGGGGCCGGTGGTCCGATCGGGAAACGAGCGCAACGACAATGGGCGCCGTGCATTTGCTAGCGATTCTACGGTCGTTTCCGCCACGTACTACGACATGATCACCGACTCCGTGCCGGGCGCAATCTGGCTCGTAGGCAGCAAAATTGGCGACTCAATGCATGTCGTCGACAAGGCAGGAAAGCTTGTGGCGATCCTCATGGGCATTCTACCTATGAGCTTTCCTCCGCTCGATGCACCAGCGAGGGCGTCCTGAACTTCGGGGCGTGCGGTCCTTTCGTGGGGGATAGCACGCGCGGAACCTCTCGCCGGCGGAGGCCCGAGCAGCCGGCATTATTTTCGGGGCCGTGATTTTGATCCTGTTGCCACGGAATTGACACGGCGATCCTCCTGCCGGCGGAGCCCGAAGAGCCGGCATTATTTTGGATTCGGCGTATGGGCTAAAATAAAAGAAAGGAAACGCGCCTAAAAGATTAGCCCATACGCCGCATATTACGGGCCCCTGGTGGCTCCGTCGTCGTGCGGTTGGTTCTATTCCCGCTTGATGGCGGATGCGCGGGTTCGATTCCTGCGGTCCCGGCCACTCATTAGCAAAGGAGTTATCCAATGATTGACGCCAATGAAGGATTCCACCCAGCAGCGCGAAACACAATCGAGTCGATGATCGACGTGCCGCTGCAAGTGCAGCCGCAGCATTATGCACTGCCTCGGCGCATTCGAGCGGTATGCGGTGAACGCGGGCCAATCGCATTCACACGCGCAGGCGTGACATGCATTCATTGCCGTGCATATATTGATTACAGGTGGCGCCAATGAGCCCGGCACCGCTGGCACACTCGTTCCTGGCGTCTCTTTCCGCTCGGCATCGTCCGCCAATGGCGACGCTGCGGGATGACATGGATGACGACAAAGACGAGGTCGTCACCAAAGAATATCCGCCGCTCCCAACTCCCACGCGCGAAGAACCGGACCAACACTGCCCAGAGCTCACGTATTTCGCTCAGCGGTGGGAGCTGAAAAATCGAATCTATTGTCGATACCGTGACGCGCATCAATTGATCAAGGCTGCCAGGCGTTGGGGTGCATCCGATAAGCGGGATGTACGGGATGCGGCGATTGAAGGTGTCAAGACATGCCGACGCAACATCGCCCAGACTCGTGTTGCGTTGATCGTGCTGAAGGCGATGTACGTCGCCAAATACGACGACAGCGACGAGGGATGAATGGCTGATTCGCATTACCTCACTACGTCAGACGCCGCTCGCTATTGCGGATACAAAAACGCGTGGGGGCTGCGCAAGGCGATGCAGCGCGGCAGGGTGCTGCCTGTCGGTAGACGAGGCGGAACGGGCCCGTGGATGTATCGAACGAGTGATCTGGATCGGTTTCTCAGGGGCAATACAAATGACGAAGAAGAAGTGGGTATTGCGCTGGAATTACATGATGGAATCGAGCCCGGTGAGGACGGGAGTATACCGCCTACAGGACGGCGGATTCTTCATCAGGGCGCGCTTAGCCGACGAGACCGGGAAGCCGAAGGATCTCTCCGAGGTGGCGCACGACCTGAAGACGGCGGACGAGGCGCAACGAAGACGCGACGCAATCATCGCAGAAGCGCGCGCGGAGATGAGGGGGGAGCCCAGCTCGAGTCAGTTGTGGGGCGACTTCGCCGTGTCGCTGTTGGAGGCTCGCGTAGCTAAGGGGAACATCGAGAGCGCCGCGACCATCGAGTGGTGGCAGAACTCGCTCGAGCACTATCTGCTGCCGGCATTCGGTCGACATCGCGCAACGGAGATCACGCGCGCTCACATCGACACGTGGATCACGAAGACCGTGCTCCCGTGGATGAAGGAAGGTCGCGTCGTGCAGCGAATGCGCAACGGCAAGCCGTTCGGGCAGCCTCGTGTCGTGAAGCTAAAGCCGGCCTTCGTGAATGGGTTGCTTCGGATCGTGCGCAACGTCTCGAACGAGATCGCGCTGAAGTTCGACATGCCGAAGAGCGCCTTCATTGGCATCGATTTTCTTCCCGAAGGCCGCGTGTACACACGCGAGCAGCCAAACTCGCTGCCACCGGAGATGGTGCATCGATTCCTCGATGTGGCGCGGTCGAATTACCCGCAGCACTACTTCATGATCTTGCTCGGGTTCGTCACCGGGCTTCGCCCGTCGTCGATGCGAGCGCTTCGGCGCAAGGGTCCGCACGCCGATCTCGATTGGACCACCGGCGAACTCCAAGTGCGTCGCTCGCATTCGCGCGGGCACTCCGTCATGGACCGCACGAAGACGAAGATCGACAACACGTTCACGCTTCCGACGTCCGTCCTCGACGAAGCGAAACGACACGTGGCCGCGCTGCCGGAAGGCAAAGCGACAGAATCGGACCTTCTGTTCCCGACGAAGGACGGAAACCTCCGCACCAGGAACGTCTTGGCGAAGCCATTCGCGGCGATCGCGGAGGAGCTTGGGCTCTCGATGCGCGTGACCCCGCGGGCGATGCGGCGGACCTTCAACGACCTGACCCGAGCGGTTGGAGTCGACGCCGTCGTGACCCGGTCCATCAGCGGGCACCAGACCGAGGCCATGCAGCTCCACTACTCTACCGCTAGAGCTTGCGAGCAAATTCGAGGCCTCGAAAAGGTGCACGCCGTGGTGAACGGAGGGGCAAAAAACCAGGGTGCAGTGGTGTGAAAAGTGGTGTGAACGATGCTGCCTGGATCCCGTAACTATCGAGCGGGACACGGGATTCGAACCCGCGACATCCAGCTTGGGAAGCTGGCACTCTACCAACTGAGTTAGTCCCGCAAGTGCCACAGCTTCGTAACTTTGGCGCTAGCAGGAGTCAACTCACACCGTGCGCGCTAACGAGCCAGAACAGCAAGCACGACTGCCGTGATTGCGAAAAGAAAGGTAATGCTAAGCGCGGGAGAAATGCCGCCGGCAGACGCAACCGTGATGGGAACTGCGGCTTTCGGCTCGGGTGCAGGCGGGGCCTGCACCGTCGATGGTTGGGACGGCTGATCGGTCGCGTTGATGCGCGACTCATCCGCGGCGCGGGCTTCCTTGAGAATGGCGGCAACCTCGGGCGATATTTCGCCTACGCGCGTTTCAGCACTGTAGATGTCTTCATCTCCCGGAGGAGGACGAACGGTTGGCATTCGTGTCTCGTCGTCGTCGTCGCTCATTTGTATCCCCTATTGCAATTTACACGCACAACGGGACGCCCAACCCAGCCAGTCGCGAGCGCGGCGCGAGAGCAGATTTCTTTGAAGAATGCGGCATAAGCTTTAGCACTACTGCCGGGAATTGCCCGGCAGTAGTGCTAACGAAGTCGCGGGAGCGACTTCGCGGCAGGGTGAATTGCCCGTTGCGGGCAAGAGGGGGCGCCGCGCCTCCTCGAGACAAGTCTAACATGACTGCTTTCCGCGAAGCGGAAACGCGCAGCGCGGGACGAAGTCCCGGCAGTAATGTTAGAACCTTGCCGGTAGAGAAAAGGAGACAGCAGATGCCGCGCAACGTCATTGTGGGGCTCATTCAGGCAGCAACGCCGTACGAACCCGGCTGGAGCATTGAAAAAACGAAAAGGGCGGCGATGGACGTGCACGTTCCGCTTATCGAAGAAGCGGGTAAAAAGGGGGTGCAAATCCTTGGCCTTCAGGAACTTTTCGCAGGGCCGTACTTCTGCCCGAGTCAAGACGCATTTTGGTACGGCGCGGTCGAGTCGGTTCCAGGACCAACCGTTGAGACAATGCAGGCCTATGCGCGAAAATATGCCATGGCGATGGTTGTTCCCGTTTACGAGCGCGAGCAAGCCGGCGTTTATTACAATACTTCGGCTGTCATCGATGCATGCGGCAGCTACCTCGGCAAGTATCGCAAGCACCACATTCCCCACCTGAGTGGCTTTTGGGAGAAGTTCTTCTTTCGTCCCGGCAATCTCGGCTTTCCGGTCTTTTCGACACGCTACGGTAAAGTGGGTGTCTACACATGTTATGATCGGCATTTCCCCGAGGGTGCGCGTGCTCTCGGATTGAACGGTGCCGAAATCGTATTCAATCCGTCCGCCACCGTGGCTGGCCTCTCGCAGTATCTTTGGAAACTCGAGCAGCCCGCACACGCTGTTGCCAATGGCTATTTCGTGGCTGCCTCGAATCGCGTTGGCACCGAAGCGCCGTGGAACATTGGAAAGTTCTACGGCACGAGCTACATTGTCGATCCGCGTGGAAACTTCCTTGTCACCGCATCGGAAGACAAAACCGAGCTCATTGCCACTGCATGCGATCTCGATCTGATCGAAGAAGTGCGAAATACTTGGCAGTTTTTCCGCGATCGCCGCCCCGAAGAGTACGGCGATCTCACCAAATTATAAGCAATATGGCAGCCCTCAGCATAGACCGGCTCGAAAATGAATTTGTAGACAAAAGCCCACTTTTGAGCGCCGCCGAGGCCATCGCAGAAGCGAATCGCTGCCTTTCTTGCGCGAATGCACCATGCATCGAAGCATGCCCAACCGAAATCGACATTCCGACATTCATAAAAAAGATTGCCAGCTTTAACGTGGCCGGCGCCGCAAAAACGATCTTTGAGCAAAACCTCTTCGGCTGGTCGTGTGCGCGTGTGTGCCCGGTTGAAGTGCTTTGCGAGGGAAGCTGCGTTTTGCACCTTCTCGAACAAAGGCCAATCGCGATCGGGCGACTGCAGCGCTTCGCCACCGAAATCGATGTCGTAGGGACGGGGCAGACACGGGGGTCTGCCCCTACAAACGAACAACCGCCCATTTGTAGGGGCGTATGGCCATACGCCCCTACAAAACGCACATTCGTAGGGGCGGCCCCCTGTGGCCGCCCCTTACAGGACCGCACCGCAGAGATCGCGTCAAATCGAAAGCGGTCCGTTGCCTGCATTGGCAGCGGTCCCGCCTCGCTCGCCTTCGCCGGGCAGCTTGCGCTCGAAGGACACAAGGTCGTTGTCTTCGAGAAAAAGGCCATTGCGGGTGGGCTCAACACAACGGGTATTGCACCCTACAAGCTTCACGCCGAGGCGGCGCTCTCCCAAGTTCGTTTCATCACGGCGCTTGGCGTCGACATCCAAACAGGCATGGAGGTTGGCGACGCAGACGGCGCAAACCGCATATCCGGCAAAACGCTCCTTGCGAACTACGATGCGGTTTTCGTTGGCGTAGGACTTGGCGCCGATGCACGCCTTGGCATCGAGGGGGAAGACGGCCCCGAGGTGTGGGGCGCCACGGAGTGGATCGAGCGCATGAAACTCGAGATGCGACCGAGGGCGCGGAGCGAGATCGCAAACAAGCGCATCATCGTCGTTGGCGGAGGGAACACGGCCATCGATGTTGCGCGCGAGTGTGCCATGCTCGGCGCTGCCTCGGTCACCATGGTTTATCGTCGCGGCGCCGCCCAGATGAGTGGCTACAAGCACGAGTTGGATCATGCACGCATTGCGGGAGTCAGCGTCATGCTTCACACGCAGCCAGTCTCGTTCCTTCGTCACGCGAGTGGCAAGCTCGCGGCGCTCAAGGTTGCAACAACGAACGACGAGGCCAAACGCATGACTAGCATGGCGGGCACCGAGCGCGATCTGCCATGCGATAGCGTGGTGATTGCCATTGGCCAATCAAAGCTCCAGGGCATTGTCAAAGAGCTTCCGGGCGTCGAGCTCGATGCGCGTGGCTGCATCGTGGTGGATGCGAAAACTGGCCAAACGCATAATCCAAAGGTGTTTGCTGGTGGCGATTGCGTCAACGGCGGCAAAGAGGTCGTCAACGCAGTTGCCGATGGCCGCAACGCCGCCCGAGCCTTCATGGCAAGGAATCGATTCAAAGGCCAAGTACCAAGTATCAAGTAATGGCAGATTTAGCAGTCAACTTTTGCGGCATAAAAAGTAGCAATCCCTTTTGGCTTGCCTCCGCGCCTCCTACCAACACCGGCGATCAAGTCATGCGCGCCTTCGATGCAGGCTGGGGCGGAGCCGTGTGGAAAACGGTCGGCAATCCGATTGTGAACGTTGCGAGCCGATTAGGATCGGTCGATTACCACGGCCAGAAAATGATGGGCCTAAGCAACATCGAGCTTATCTCCGATCGCCCACTTGCCGACAACCTCCGCGAAATGAGCTTTGTCAAAAAGCGCTATCCGAAAAGCGTTGTCATCGCCTCGCTCATGGCTGAAACGAAAGATGATTGGCGGGTGCTCATCAAGCGCTGCGAAGACGCCGGCGTCGACGGGCTCGAGCTGAATTTTGGCTGCCCGCATGGCATGTGCGAACGTGGCATGGGCTCGAGCGTTGGCCAGGAGCCGAAGCTCATTCAACGGATCACGAGCTGGGTAAAGGAGTTTGCCCAAACCCCCGTGCTCGTAAAGCTTACCCCCAACGTTGGCGACATCGTTGAACCCGCCCTTGCGGCCGTAGCGGGCGGCGCCGACGGCATCTCGCTCATCAACACCATACAAAGCATCGTGTCGGTCGATCTCGAACGCCTCGTGCCGAATCCACGCGTTGGCCATGCATCCAGCCACGGCGGCTACTCGGGCCCGGCAATCAAACCCATTGCCCTTCACATGGTGGCGGCGCTCGCGCGTGATTCTCGCATCCCAATTCCCATTTCAGGCATTGGCGGCATTTCGAATTGGCGCGACACGGCCGAGTTTGTCGCCCTTGGCGCCACGAGCGTGCAGGTGTGCACCGCGGTCATGCACCATGGCTATCGCATCATCGAAGACATGATCGAAGGCCTTTCCAACTACCTCGATAACAAAGGCCTCACGAGCCTCGGCGAGCTACGCGGCCGCGGCACCTCGGCCTACCAAGAATGGGGCGATCTCGATCTTTGCTACGCCCATGTTGCAAGTATCGACCCGCTCTCTTGCATCGGCTGCCAGCTCTGCGTCACTGCCTGCCACGACGGCGGCCATCAGTGCATTTTCACAGGTCCCCAAGACCACGCACGGCCCTCGCACTCTCGCGTGCCAGGCATCGCCAAGGCGCCAAACCCGCTGCCGCTGGGCAAGCTCGCGGGAGATCGCGTGCCGTGGATCGACGAGCCGCAATGTGTAGGTTGCAATCTTTGCCAGCTCGTCTGCCCGGTGTCAGGGTGCATCACAATGGCCGAAGTTCCCCAAAGCCGCCATGACACATGGAACGACCGGACACGCGAAGGCCGTGACCACGTCCCCGGCGGCATTCACGATACGTAATCGCACGTAGGGGCGCCATTCATGGCGCCCGATCGCGAAATTTTGGGACATGCCATTGGCCAATCCCAAGGGCGCGATGAATCGCGCCCCTACGAATATGCGTTTTGTTGGTTGTAGGGGCACCCCTTGTGGGTGCCCTTAATGCCACAAATCTAGAGCAAGCGGAGCATCCAGCTCGTCGGCCGAAGCCTCGGGTGGATGCGAGCGCGAGGCGATCGTGGCGGCTTGCAACGCATTCGCTTTGTAGGCATGCGCCACGGCCGGGAACGTGCCAGCACGGACCTCTTTTACGTACGTGGCAAATGCTTCCACGGCAGCGTCGCCGAGGTTTGCAAAGCGCTTGGCGAACTTTGGTTGATGCTCTCGCGACAAACCGAGCAGATCAGCGCAAACAAGGACTTGTCCATCGCAGCCGGCACCGGCACCAATGCCGATCGTTGGCACTGTGAGCGTTCTGGTGATATCCGCGGCAAGGTCGGGTGGAATCGCTTCGAGCACAACCGCAAAAGCTCCTGCCTGCTGAATTGCAACGGCGTCCGCGAGAACCTTGTTGGCGCTCGCGCCTCGGCCTTGCACCTTGAAGCCACCAAAGGCGTGCACGCTTTGCGGCGTGAGCCCAACGTGACCCACAACCGGCATGCCTGCGCGAACGATGCGGTAGACCTGCTCCGCAACTTCCTCACCGCCTTCGAGCTTGACGCTTTCGGCGCCGACCTTCATTAGCTTGCCAGCGCTTTTGACGGCTTGTGCTGGCGAAATTTGATAACTCATAAACGACAAATCACCGACGAGATGCGCACGCGTGAGGCCGCGTGCCACCACCCGACAGTGGTACGCCATTTCTTTGAGCGTGACGGGAACGGTCGTGGTGAGGCCTTGAACAACCATCGCGAGCGAATCACCAACGAGCACCATGTCCACACCCGCCTCGTCGGCGAGCCGGGCCATCGTGTAATCGTATGCCGTGACCATCGCGATCTTCGGTGCGCGCTCGGGTGAGAGCACTGTCGCCTTTCGCGCGCGAAGTTCGGGTACCCTCACCTTCCTGGAGGTGGAGGTGTTTTGCGATTCATACATGGGCTGTGGTCGCGGCCCGCAAACGGGTCCACGCCTTTCTTGCACGGGAAATTTAGCGTGAGCCGGCGGGTGCGGCAAGGATAACCCAGCACGGGAAAAACGGCGCTAGCACAGATGGAGCAAAGCCGTGTGTAAAGCCGTGTAGGCGTGTGCAACGGGCGATCCCGTCGCAAGCGACATGCTCGCGCGGCCACGCATCGCAACCAAATGCGGAGATGAAGCTCGCACCACAACTGCGAGCACGCAATGCCTTGAAGGTCGAGCCTGGGGTGGGCAAAGTCGATGGCATGCCGCGGAGCGTGTATCCCTCAACAAGACCGCCACCGCCACGCTCACCCCGACGTACCGATCGTCGCGAAGCGGGCGGGCTCGACGGCGACCCACTTTGGTACAAAGACGCCATCATCTACGAAGTGCGCACGCGTTCGTTTTTCGACTCGAACAGCGACGGCATCGGCGATCTCCGCGGGCTGACAAGCAAGCTCGACTACCTTGCGGATCTTGGCATTACAGCGGTTTGGCTCCTGCCCCACTACCCCTCTCCGGGGCTCGACGATGGCTACGACATTGCCGACTACACCGACATTCACTCGGAAGTCGGCACGCTCGAAGACTTCGACGAGCTCGTCGAGAATGCGCACAAGCGCGGGATTCGCATCATCACCGAGCTCGTCATCAACCACACCTCCGACGCGCACCCCTGGTTTCAGCGTGCGAGGCGCGCACCTTCAGGCTCGCTCGAGCGCGACTTCTACGTGTGGAGCGACTCCGCCGATCGCTACGCCGATGCACGCATCATCTTTCGCGACTTCGAGCTGTCGAACTGGACGTGGGATCGAGTTGCAAAAGCCTATTTTTGGCATCGTTTCTTCTCGCACCAGCCCGACTTGAACTTCGAAAATCCAGCCGTGCACGAGGCCGTGTTTGGCGTGGTCGACTTCTGGCTCGCACGCGGCGTCGACGGTCTGCGCCTCGACGCGGTGCCTTACCTCTACGAAGAGGAAGGCACCAACTGCGAGAACCTCAAGCAGACCCACGATTTTTTGAAGAAGCTCCGAGCGCACGTCGACTCGAAGTGGACCGGCCGCATGCTTCTCGCAGAAGCCAACCAGTGGCCCGAAGATGCCGCCAAGTACTTCGGCGATGGCGACGAGTGCCACATGAACTTCCACTTTCCGATCATGCCGCGCCTGTTCATGTCGATGCACATGGAAGACCGATTCCCCATCATCGACATTCTGCGCCAAACCCCCGAGCTTCACCCAAACTGCCAATGGGCCATGTTCTTACGCAACCATGACGAACTCACACTCGAAATGGTTACCGACGAAGAGCGTGATTACATGTATCGCGCTTATGCGCATGAATCGCAAATGCGCATCAATCTTGGTATAAGGCGACGGCTTGCGCCGCTGGCCGGCAATGACCGGCGCAAGATGGAGCTTCTAAACGGCCTGCTTTTCTCGATGCCCGGCACACCCGTGCTCTACTACGGCGACGAAATCGGCATGGGAGACAACGTTTATCTCGGCGATCGCAACGGCGTGCGAACGCCCATGCAGTGGAGCGCAGACCGCAATGCGGGCTTTTCGCGCGCGAATCCGCAAAGGCTCATTTTGCCCATCAACATCGACCCTGAATACCATTACGAGGCGATGAACGTCGAGGCGCAACAGTCGAATGCGAATTCGCTATTGTGGTGGACGAAACGTCTCATTGCCCTCCGCAAGCGTTACCAAGCATTTGGTCGCGGCACCGTTCGTTTCCTGCATCCCTCCAACCCGCGTGTCCTCGCATTCGTCCGCGAATACGACGACGAGACCATCCTCGTCGTAGCAAACTTGTCGCGACACATGCAGGTCGTCGAGCTCGAACTCGAGGACATGAAGGGGCGCTCACCCGTCGAGATCATGGGCGGCGCGCGCTTGCCGCCGATCGGTGATGGATCTTACATGCTGACGATCGGCGGTCATAACTTCTACTGGCTGAGCATCGAGCCGTTTGAACCGTCCGAGGAAGAGCGCCTGAGTCTTCGCGGTGCCGTGACACTTTCATGCACAAGCCTCCATGATGTGCTTTTTGGCGCCGAAAGATCTCGGCTTGCGGAGGCGCTCGAGGCATTCATCGAAGCGCGGGGGTGGACGGAATCGACCATCTCGAACGCCCTCGTGCTCGATTCCATCCGCGTGGGAACGGCACTCAATGCAGACAATCCCGATGGTCCACCGTCGCCCGTCGTCCTTTTCTTCACGCGTATCGAGTACGCAAAAGGCGGCAGCGAGGTGTTTGCCATGCCGCTCGTCGCTGTTTCCATCGGCGGATCGGGCGTGCCATCGCAAACGCCGGCGCCGGGCACCGTGGTTGCGCAACTCTATGTCCAGGCCGACCGATCGAGTGTCCTTCTGCTCGAAGCAACCAGCAGTTCGGCCTCACGCGTTTTGTTCGACGCCATCGCAAAGGGCGCAACCATACGCAGCGCGCACGGCAAAATCACCTGCGGATCGCTACCCGGCGTGTCGCACGAGCACGACGCCGCCGCGCATCGTGTCATCGCAAGCGATCGGCTCGGCGCAGTCATCGCTTTTGGGACAAGCTATGTCCTCAAGCTTTTTTACCGCATGGAGGAAGCCACGGCCCCCGAGCTCGAGGTCGGGCGCCTGCTGCGCAATCCCCCACCAACATCCGGACCCCTGCTTGTTCCGCGCGTGCTTGGACAGATCGAGTACGTGAGATCGCGCGGCGAACCGGTAACCCTCGGCGTGCTCGAAAACTATGTTCTGCACGAAGGCACCGCGTGGGAGCACGCGCTGTCGGAAATCGGGCGTGCTTACGAACGAGTCCTCGCTCGCCCCGTTGATGGTCCGCCGCCTGCTGCACCCACCACGCCGCTGCTCGAGCTCGCATACCTCGATCCTCCTGAAGAGCACCGCGAGCTCGTTGGAACGTACCGCGATTGGGCCACGCTCCTCGGAAGGCGTATTGCCGATCTGCACATGACGCTCGTCAAAGTGCCTGATCCAAGCTTCGAGCCCCGCGCAGTGTCGACGCTCGATCAACGCTCACGCTATCAATCCGCGAGAAATCTCATTGGTCGCGTGCTCGCCATGCTCCGCCGCGTGCAACGCGATCTGCCTCCGGCAGCGCGAAAAGACGCAGCGCATCTCATCGCAAACGAAGAGGGCATTCTCGCACAGCTGGAACCTTTGCTAACGCAACGCATCGACTCCAAACAGATTCGCTACCACGGCAATCTGCATCTCGCCCGCGCCATGTTTACGGGCAAAGACTTCGTGATGATCGGCTCCGGCGGAGGCCGCGAACGGCGGGTGACCGAAAGGCGGCGGAGAGGCAGCGCCCTTCACGACGTGGCAAGCATGGTGCGCTCGCTGCACTACGCGGCTGCGACAGCGCTCGATGCGCTCCGGCCCAAGGATCAGGCGGGTGCCGTCGAATGGTGCAACATATGGCACAGGTGGACATCGGCCGCGTTGCTTCGCGGCTACCTCGATACGGCCGGTGACCAGCCATTTGTCCCGCAAATTCCGGCAATTTTGTCGATGATGCTCGACACGGCGGTGCTAGAAAGGGCGTTCGTCGAGCTAAGGCACGAGCTTCGTCGTCAGAGCAACCGCGCATGGATCCCGTTGCAAGGGATCGTGCGTTTGCTCAATCATGCGTGAGTACGTGCATTATACACACGTGTCCTATCACCCACAGGTTTCGCGGCATGACGGACGCGCCCGACCCGTCGCGTTGACGTCGCTGTTCACGTCGAAAGGCGTGGAATTGCTTTTGTCCGTGTTGTAAGCCGCATGTGCGACGCGAATGGAACGAGTTGCGCACGGCTTTGTAAAGTTGGCTCGATCTGACAGCCCGTATCCTGATATGGGTACTGGAAAAGTTTGGCCTATCTCCACGAACATCGTACCCTAACTTACATGTAGGCCTTTTATGTGGGCCAGGTTCGCCTCGTCTCTGGAGACTCAAAAAAAATGAAGCTTACCCCTTGGTACCTCGCAGCGCTCGCTCCAATTGCCGTTGCCGGTTGTTCAGGAGCGCTCATGGGCCACGTAACCGTGCTCGCCGTCGCGATCGGGATCTTCATTGGCACGCTATCGCTCGGTCGCGCGCAGCCGCAGCTAAATGCGGGGGCCGCGTCGTCCAGTCACGTCGACAACAACGCCTAAAATCAGCTCCAAGCGAAAGCCCACGCGGTGCGCTAAAACCACGCTCAAGTTGACGCGAGTTGGCGGCGGTGAGCGGACCGGAACAGCCTTTTGGCGAGTCGTACTTCTGGCCATGTGCATCTCTGCCGTTGCCTGCCGGCATGGCGCCACGAGGTCACGTGCGCACGGCCCGTCCGTTGAACACCGACCTCCGCCTGCAGCAACGAGCAAGCGCACTGCGCCACCTCCGACCCCTGCGCCCACCGCGCAAAACGCGAAAGCCACGCGGCCCAAAGACTCCTCCACCACGCGCACCACACGAGATGCACGTCCGGCTCCCTCATTCGGACCCGAGCCCGCGCCCAATCCGTTGCCGCCGCCTCCGCCTCCACCGTTAAAATAGACCGTTTACGTAGGGGCGTATGGCCATACGCCCCTACCCGCATCGCCAACGCGGTCCTACCCGACACTCGCGAGAACGCTTTTCAGCACGTCGGTATCGGATACGCCTTCCGCTTCGGCGCGGTAGCTCATCACGAGGCGGTGGCGCAGGACAGGCACGACCAGAGCGCGCACGTCATCGATGTCGGCGGCAGCCTCGCCGCGCAACGCCGCGCGCGCTTTGGCCGCGAGCACAAGGGCCTGCGAACCGCGAGGTCCAGCGCCGAAGCGAACGTATTCGCGAACCTCGTTCGGCACATCGTTCGACGCTTCTCCTCGCGCTGCTCCTTCGCCCGGTCGTGTTGCCCGCCCAAGCGCCACTGCGAGGGACACCGCTGCGTCGGTCACTGGAATGCGCGGCACGAGCGATTGCAGCGCTCGCATTTCGTTTGCGGTTAGCACACGCGGAACCGTCCCAATGTTGGCGCTGGTGGTTCGACGCGCGATTTCGCACTCTTCTGCCTTGGATGGGTATTCGACGTGGACCTCGAGCAAAAACCGGTCGAGCTGCGCTTCGGGTAAAGGATACGTGCCTTCTTGCTCGATTGGGTTTCGTGTTGCGAAAACCTGAAATGGATCGGGCAAAGGATGCGTGGTTGTGCCCACGGTTACGCGACGCTCTTGCATTGCTTGAAGAAGCGCAGCTTGCGTTTTCGGTGGCGTGCGGTTGATTTCGTCGGCAAGGATCAAATTGTGGAAAATGGGGCCTTGTAAAAAGCGCACACGGCGGCGCACGCCACCTTGGTTGTCTTCGTCTTCCTGCAGCACGTCGGTGCCCGTAATGTCGGCAGGAAGCAAGTCGGGAGTGAACTGAACGCGGCCGAAAGACAAGTCGAGCGCTTCAGCAAGCGAGGCAACGAGCAGTGTTTTGGCAAGACCAGGCACACCAACGAGCAGGGCATGGCCCCGCGCAAGCAAGGCCACGAGCATCAGGTCGATGACGCTTTCTTGCCCGACAACGCGCGCAGCAATGGCCTTCTGCAGGTCGGCCCTTGCCTGCGAGGCCCGCGTAAGCAGCTCCGTGTCGCTTGGCGCAGCGTCGTTTTTCGAAGCGTTTTGCGTCGATTCCGAGACGGACGTGGCGCTCACAATGCGTCCTCTTTGCACGCGGAAGGGCTCGCTGTCAAAGTCCTGCCTATTATAATGACCGCTTTTCGAAAGCGGTCTGTGGCTCGCAGTCGCGCTCGTAGACTACCACCGTCTTGCTAGGTTACTTCTGGCGAACGGCACTAGCCAATGAAGACGAACCTTCGACGACTTCTCGCTTCCATGTTGCTCGGCGTCTGCATTTACGGCGCCTTTGCTGTTTATAGCGGGCTGGGCAAAATCGGCGATTCGCTCGCCCATTTTCACGCCCTAGCCTTCGTTTTGGCGTGTGCGCTTGCGTTCAGCAACTACATGATTCGTTTCCTCAAGTGGGAATTCTACCTTGCACGCCTCGGCATTCGCGGTGTCAAAAAGACCGATAGCTTTCTCACCTTTCTCTCGGGCTTCGTGCTCACCGTAACACCGGGCAAGATCGGCGAAGTTTTCAAGTCATTTATTTTGGCGGAAACGCATGGCGTGCCAATGACTCAAACGGCGCCGATCGTCGTTGCCGAGCGCGCCACCGATGTCATTGGCATCGTTGTTCTCATCGTCATAGGGTCGCTCAGCTTCTCGGGTGGGCTTGTCTGGGCAGGCGTTGGTGCTGCCCTTGTGGTGGTGTTGCTTGCGATCGTTGCAAACCGCAGGCTTTCGCTCGCGCTCATTGCAACTGTAGGCCGGTTGCCCGGTCGCATCGGCAAATTAGCTCCGAAGCTCAACGCCGCGTATGGCAGCCTTGCGACGATGCTGCACCCGCGAAACCTCATCGTACCGAGCGTTCTTTCCTCTGCAGCGTGGCTGCTCGAGTGCCTTGCGCTATGGGGTATTTTGCACGGTTTCGGACTTCCGATCTCCGTGACGCGCGCGATGTTCTTTTACGCAACGGGCACCCTTGCTGGTGCCATTGTCCCCACGCCCGGCGGTCTTGGCGTTACCGAAGGCTTGCTCATGGCGCAGATGACCGAGCTCAGTCATGTTGACAACGGCATTGCCACGGCTGCGATGATCCTCGTGCGCTTTGCAACGCTTTGGTTCGCTGTCGTCGTTGGGTTCGTCGCGCTCTCGCTCATGAAGCGCCGCTACCCAGGCCTTCTCGCAAAGGACGCGGAGCCGGCCAAAACCACAGCCGAAACTGAAACTGAAATCGCTTAGGGCATGGTTTGAAGCACGGCGAGCGCAGCTTGAAAATCGGCGGGAGGACTCGAATCGAATCGAACTTTGGCGCCCGTTGTCGGGTGCACGAAACCAAGGAGGCGCGCGTGCAGCGCTGGCCGCCCAAGCGACTCGGCAATCTCGCGAAGCACAGGAGGCTTCGGCATTTTGCCATAAAGATCATCGCCAAGGATTGGCGTTTGGTTCTCGGCAAGATGAACGCGGATCTGGTGCGTGCGGCCTGTTTCGAGGCGGCAGGCAACGAGCGTGGCTGCGCCCAATGCGAAGCTTTCGAGCGGGCGAACATGCGTGATGGCACGCTTGCCAATCGTCACCTTGGACGAAAACTTCACGCGGCTTTGCGGATGGCGACCATGCAACGTGTTGAACGTTGCCGCGGTTACGCGACCCGTGCAAATTGCAATGTATTCTCGTTCGATCGCATGACTGGCAAACTGCGCCTTGAGGTGTTCGCGCGCGCGACTGTGACGTGCGACCACCATGAGCCCGCTCGTTCCTTTGTCGAGACGGTGTACAATGCCAGGACGGGTTCGGTCGCATTGGGGATCGCAATCGGGTGAGTTAAACACGCCACGAGCAAGCAAGCCATTGACGAGCGTGCCCGACCAATGGCCGCATGCAGGGTGCACGACAAGCCCCGGCGGCTTGTCAACGACGACAATCGCCTCGTCGATGTAGACAATCTCGAAGTCGATGCCAGCCTCAGCAAGGGCTTGCGTTGCTGGTGGCGCCGCAGGTTCAATACAAACGCGAGCGCCCTCACGAAGCTTGTCAGCCGCTTTTTTGACGACGCCGTCAACGGTCACGCCACCGCTACCAATCCAGCGCTGAAGCTCTGCGCGCGACGGGCCATCGTCTACAGATAGCTTCGATGCGAGAAATCGATCGAGCCTTGTGCCTTTGCCTTCGCGCGGGACAAAAAGCACAATCGACTTTTTTGCCTCGGCCTGATTCACGGCGCGAGGAGCGAGTCGCTTAGAGCATGTTTACCAGCCGTCGCGAGCGACGTGACGCCAAGGCGGGCCCGAGGAGCCCGCGTAAGCGTACGTTGGGGTACGTGCGCAGGCACCGCAGGGACCAACGAAGGCATCGCGGCGCGCAGCAGGCTGGGAAACATGCTCTTACCAGATCGTCGATTTGATGTGCCCTTTGGCCTTGATAAGAATGTCGACCAAGGCGCGGTCGTAAAAGTTTCGTGCGTAAAGCTCGGCGGCAACACGACGCTTGTAGAGTGCACGACCTTCTTCGATCTCTTCGGCGAGGGTCTCAAAGAGATTGTCGTTCGTGATGCCGCTAATAATCTTTTCCTCGTTGTAGAGGCTGAGATCACTGGCGATGGCACGAGCAAGACGGCGCGCAGCTTCTTCGGTCTCGATAAGCGGCATCTGGATAATCTCCCTCTGCCAGTATCGCGAACAGACACCACGCCTGTCAATGAAGGGGCAACGAACCGGTCGCAGGGTCGAAACGAACCGGTCGACTCCACAGTGTACGGGGCCACGAGAACGAAACGCCCGGAAACAAACCTGTGCGACGGCGAGAGGTTCGTTTCGACCCCTCGCTTGTCGTAGGGTCGAAACGAACCGGTCGACTCCACAGTGTACGGGTACTAGTAGGAACAACGATGCCGATCGCGTCAGCCAACGCCGACTTCCCTTCCTTTCCTACGTTCGCGCACGCCATCGAAAACGCGGCCAAGGCCGACCCAACACTCGGCTTCCGTTTCGTGCCGGACGACGGCGTGCCAGGCTTCGCCGCAAACGCTGCAAGTGAGGCATCGTTTTCGTACACCGCCCTCGAGCGGTCGAGCGCGCGCTATGGCGGTGCGCTGCAGGCCCTCGGCCTCGAAAAAGGCGACCGCGTCGCACTCATTCTCCCGGCGAACGAGGACTTCGTTCTTTGCTTTTTCGGCGCTGTCCGCGCAGGCATCATTCCCGTGCCGATCTACCCGCCGCTCGGCATCGGCCAGCTTCAAACCTATCTTGACAACACGCGCCACATCGTTGCGAAAAGCGGCGCCAAGGCACTCGTCACCACAGCGCAAATCAAGCGCCTGCTAGGCACCGTGCAAGCCGCCTCTCCAGCGCTCGAGCAGGTTGTCGCCGTCGAAGCCATTCGCGAGTCGCTCGAGCCTCTCAAAGCCGTCAAGCTGCAGCCCGACGACGTCGTATTCCTCCAGTTCACGAGCGGCTCGACCTCGCGCCCAAAGGGCGTAAGGCTCACGCACGCGAACCTCATGGCGAACGTCAAGTGCATCATGCACGACGGCCTTCGCATGACCCCCGACGATACGGGGATCTCATGGTTGCCGCTCTACCACGACATGGGGCTCATTGGTTTCGTGCTCGCGCCGCTCGTGTACCGAACGCCCATTGTTTTTCTGCCGCCGCTGCTCTTTCTCAAGCGCCCAGTGAGTTGGTTTCAAGCCATTACCCGCCACAAAGGAACCATCGCGTATGCGCCGAATTTCGCCTACGCTTTGTGCCTCAAACGCATCCGCGAACGAGAGCTCGCCGCCATCGACTTGTCGAGTTGGCGCGTTGCCGGCTGCGGTGCCGAACCCATTCGCCCTGAAACACTCGAAACCTTCGCAACGACCTTTGGCAAGGTTGGCTTCCACCCGCAGGCGCTCTTGCCGTCGTACGGCATGGCCGAATCGTCGCTCGCCATCACTTTTAGTGAGCTCGGAGAAGGCATCAAAACCCTCTCGGTCGACAGCGAAGTGCTCTGGACTGACAACGTCGCCAAGAAGGTCGACGCTACTAGTGAGCGCGCAATAAGGCTCGTTTCGTGCGGGAAAAGATTCCCCCTTCACGACGTTGCGATTTTCGCGGTCGACGACGACGAAAGCGTGAGCGCGCTGCCTGAAGGACGCGTTGGCGAGATCCGCCTCAAGGGCCCAAGCGTGATGAAAAGCTACTGGGAAGACGCCGAACTCACGCGCAATGCATTCGCTGGCGCGTGGCTGAAAACGGGCGATCTTGGCTTGCTCGATGAGGGACGCCTCTTCATTTGCGGCCGCTCGAAAGAGGTCATTATTCTGAACGGGCGCAACTACTACCCGCAAGACATCGAGTGGCAGGCAAGCCAGGTCGACGGCGTTCGCAAGGGCAACGTCATTGCCTTTGGCTCTCGCGACCCAGCCGGCTTGGAACGCGATCGCGAGAGGATTGTCGTCGCATTCGAGGCGCAAGACGCCCCGAAAGATCTCGACGCAAAAGCACTTGCTGCCGCACGAGCGCCTGTTGCCGCAGCGGTGCGCAAGGCCGTGCAAGAAGGCATGGGTCTCGTTCTCGACGACGTCGTGCCGCTTGCCCATGGCATTTTGCCAAAGACATCGAGCGGCAAGCTTCAGCGCGCCAAAGTACGCGAGCTCTATGAAAACGGTCAGCTTTTTGCCCGCAAGGGCATGCGCGCCAACGACAAGCTAGGCATGCTCAAAGAAGCCGCGAAAAGCCAGTTATCGTACTTTCGGCTCGCCGTTCTTGGCGGTCGAAAAAAGGATTGAAGAATTCTCGTTCTTCTTAGAGGATGTTTACCAGCCGTCGCGAGCGAATTGAGGCTAGGGCGGACGCGAGGAGCCCGCGTAAGCGTACTTGTCGTACGTGCGCAGGCACCGCAGCGCCCAACCGACGCACCGATTCGCGCAGCAGGCTGGTAAACATCCTCTTACTACGGTGCGTCCCCTGTAAGAGGTGGGGGCAGTAGTTTTTAAGGGCACGACTGCAAACCGTCGCGAGCGTCACAAGATGACGCCCATAAAGAAAGTAAGGAGAAACAAGCATGAAATTGCATGGGTCGAAAACACACCAGAACCTCAAAGACGCCTTTGCCGGCGAGTCGCAGGCCAATCGCCGCTACCTTTACTTCGCACAGCAGGCAGACGTCGAAGGGCTCCCCGAAATTGCCGGCAACTTCAAAGAAACGGCCGACGGCGAGACGGGCCACGCGCACGGGCACTTGAAGTACCTGTCGCAGGTTGGTGATCCAGCGACGGGCCTGCCCATCGGCGACTCAGAAAAAAACCTCAAAAGCGCCATTGCCGGCGAAACGCACGAGTACGAAACCATGTACCCAGGCATGATGAAAACCGCACGCGAGGAAGGCTTCAACGACATCGCCGAGTGGTTCGAAACACTTGCAAAGGCCGAAAAGAGCCATGCCGGTCGTTTCCAGAAAATGCTCGACACCCTCAAGTAATTTGCATACTGCACGCTTTCAGAGCATGTTTACCAGCCGTCGCGAGCGCAGCAGGCTGGTAAACATGCTCTCAGGTTCGACGTCGAGCACGAGGCTCGGGCGTCGAACCTTCGCTTGCGCAACTCATCCCTCTGTCCGAATGACGACGCACGATGGCCAAAATCGACCCTACGCCGCTCACCCCTCCGGAAACCAACCCCAACTCGGCGCGCTACTGGGACGAGAGAGATCTCGAGAACGAGCTGCGCCGAACGTTCGAGATTTGCCATTCTTGCCGAATGTGCGTGAACTTCTGCGGAAGCTTCCCTGATCTGTTTGCGCGCGTCGACCGTGACATCGAAACGCGCCATGCGCAGGGCGCCGAGCTGCTCGATGCCACGGATTTCAAGAGCGTTACCGAGCTCTGTTGGCAGTGCAAGCTTTGTTATATCGAGTGCCCGTACACCCGAGATCAAGACCACGCATGGCTACTCGACGTCCCTCGCGTGCTTCAGCGAGAGAAAGCGCAGCGCGCAAAGCGAAACGGCGTCACCATGCAAGATCGCGCACTCGGTGAGCCAGGCAAGCTTGGGGCAATGATGAGCGGCATGGTCGCTCCTGTGTCGAACCTCGTGCAAACCAGCAGTTTACTTCGCAAGGTCACCGAAAAAACACTTGGCATTTCTTCAAAATTTCCCACGCCAACGTTCGCCGCGCAGCCTTTCGATGCGTGGATGAAACACCACGAGCCTCTTGATGGCGCAGGCAACGCGGGGGCGGTCGCCATTTTCGCGACGTGCCTTGGCGATTACAATTTTCCTCGCATTGCTGCCGCCACTGTGCGCGTGCTCGAGAGAAACGGGTTTTCCGTCGTTCGCCCTCTGCAAGAGTGCTGCGGTATGCCCAACCTCGACGCCGGTGACGTGGATGCTGCGCGCGCCAAAGCCCAATTCAATGTCACCCAGCTTTTGCCCTTTGTCGACAAGGGAATGTCCATCGTTGTGCCGGGCCCAACGTGTTCGTACATGATTAAGAAAGAGTGGCCCGAGCTTTTGGGCACGCCCGAAGCCGCCAAGGTTTCGGCGAACACCTTTGAATCCATGGAGTTTCTGGAGCGGTTACGCCGCGAAAAGAAACTCGTGCGCGAATTCAAGAAGGGTTTAGGTAAGATTTCTTATCATGTGGCCTGCCATCTCCGCGCGCAAAAAATCGGTATACCGGGCGCGCGTATCCTTGGGATCGTACCAGGCACCGAGGTCAGTCTCGTCGAGGCCTGCTCGGCGGTTGACGGCACTTGGGGAATGAAGGCACAACATTACGAGATGGGCCGCAAGTATGCGCAGAGACTCGCGCGCGCCATCGAGAACGCCAGGGCAAAGCTCATTATCACCGACTGCCCGCTGGCTGGCCGCAGAATCGAGAAAGAAAATGCGACCATTCCCCTTCACCCAATGGAGGCTTTGGCCGATGCCTATGGTCTGTCGCTCGACATCCAAGGCGGCAAAGCAGGCAAAGACGGCAAAGAAGAAAAAGTAGGAAAGCCATGAAGCCCGTCACGCGGGAAGAAGTGCTCGGGCTCGCGGAGTACGAACGAATTCGTGATCCCTTTCGCACGCGCGTGATCGAAGAAAAGAAGCGACGGCGCATTGGTCTTGGGGCGCATGCAACATGCATCTTCGAGAATCACGATACGGTGCTTTTGCAGATTCAAGAAATGATTCGAACCGAACGCATCAGCCGCGAGGCAGCGGTGCTTCACGAAATCGAGACGTACAACGAGCTTGTGCCAAACGATCATGAGCTCTCTGCAACGATCATGATTGAGATCGACGACAAAGCCGAGCGCGAGCGCTTCCTCGTCGAAGCCAAAGGGCTCGACCGAAGCTTCTCCCTCGTTGTCGATGGCCACACTTGCCGCGGCAAGCATGACGAGGCGCGCGAGAATCTAAATCGCACAACGACGGTGCATTACGTGAAATTCGAGCTCACGCAGGAGGCCGAGCGTGCCCTCCGTGCTGTTCTCACAGGCCAGCGCAAAGCCTCTGACATCATCGTGTCGCTGGTGGCCAGTCACCCGCGTTATTCGGCCAAAGCCAACTTGCCAGTTGCATTGGTGCAGGAGCTCGCAGCGGATCTATCGTAAGAGCGCGATTCATCGCGCGTTCTCGGTGCCGGCGGTGCTGGCGCCACTGCGCCGGGGGAGGCGCGGGCGCAAATGGCGGGCCTGGAGGCCGACCTGGCGTCAGCGGAAGCGGCGCGGGTGGCCCAAGCATTGGCGTCGCGTACACGGGTGGTATGCCCGCTTTTGTCAACGGTGCCAAAACGAAAGCTGGCACGCCTGGCGCCGGCGTTGATAAGGACTCGAACGCATTCCAAGGCGTGACTTGGTGGCTTCCAGCATCGGTCGCGGGGATTGCGAAAGACATATACGAGTTTTGAATGCTCATAGCAGACCGCTAAAAATCGAAGGTCCCTCCGGAGCAACGCAATGACCCGACATTTCAACACCGCGGGCCCCAACCAACCCGCGAAACACTACAGCATCGACCCTTTCACACGGATCAACTGGCCCGAGATTCAGCAGTTCATCGACGGGGAGAAATACTTCGTCCTGCATGCTCCCAGACAAACGGGAAAGACGACGCTGCTGCAGGCGATCGTCGACCGGCTCAACGGCGAGGGGCGCTACGAGACGATGAGGTTCAGCGTTCAGTCGGCCCAGGCGGCACGCGACGACATCGACAAGGGGAACCGGATCATTGCCGAGCAATTGCTTCTTCGGGCGCAGCTCGGCCGACCGCAAAGCTGGCTTGCCTTCGAGGGCCCATCCGTCGTGGAAAAAGTAGCGCCCGGGAGCTTGCTGGTGGTGCTGCTCGCGCAGTGGGCGGCTCATTCGCCCAAGCCGATTGTGTTGCTCATCGACGAGATCGATGCACTGGTTGGAGATACGCTGGTCTCGGTCCTTGGGCAGCTCCGCGATGGGTACATCGCGCGCCCGGATCCGTTCCCCCACTCCGTGATCCTCTGCGGCGTGCGCGATGTGCGCGACTATCGCATCCACACCTCCAAGGGCGAGATCATCACGGGGGGAAGCTGCTTCAACGTGAAGGCTAAGTCGCTGCTGCTCGGAAACTTCTCGGAGGCCGAAGTTCGCGAGCTCTACGAGCAGCACACGACCGAGACAGGGCAAGTCTTCGAGGAGTCGATCTACCCGAAGGTGATGGCGCTCACCGGCGGGCAGCCCTGGCTGGTCAACGCGCTCGCCAATGAGTTGACGCAGGAGATGCCTGCACTCCAAGACCGCTCGCGACCGATCACTCTCGACGACGTGGATGAAGCCAAGGAGCGGCTCATTCTTCGGCGCGACACGCACCTCGACCAGCTCGTGGACAAGCTCAAAGAGCCGCGCGTCCGGCGCGTCATTGCACCCATGCTCGAAGGCGGCGAGTGGAGTACGTCGGCTTCGGACGAAGATCGCCTGTATGTCGTCGACTTGGGACTCATCGTGGAGCAACGTCCTAATGGCGCCCGCATCGCAAACGAGATCTACCGGGAGATCATCCCCCGAACGCTCACCTCGATGATGGAGCGTGACTTTGCGGCGCAAGTGCCGAGCACGGCCTTCCATCTTCCCGACGGCCGGCTCGACTTCCGCGGGATGCTTGCGGGTTTCCAGCAGTTCTATCGAGAGAATTCCGAGGTCTGGAATAAGCGAGCGATCTACGAAGAAGCGGCACCGCAGCTTTTGCTGCAAGCCTGGCTGCAGCGTGTAGTCAACGGGGGCGGGCGGATCGAGCGAGAGTATGCGCTGGGAAGAGGGCGCGCAGATCTCTTCGTGCGATACTTTCGACAGATAGATGGAAAGCGGGTGGAGCAGCGATTCGTGGTGGAAATGAAGGTAGTGCGTGAGCGCCGCTCGGTGGAAATGACGATCGCCGAGGGATTGACCCAGACAGCGAAGTACGCCGACCAGTGCGCTTCGGACGAGGCCCACCTGATGGTTGTCGACCCGAGCGAAACACGAAGTTGG
>WQZB01000019.1 GCA_009780955.1 Polyangiaceae bacterium
CAGGTGCGGTGGCACAACTCGGAATCGATGCTGTCGTTGATAGCGTGGGAACGAAGGAGGACAAGTACGCATACGGTGCCGGCCAAATGGTTGGAGCCGTGGTTACCGGCGCGGCGGGCCTTGCAGGGGTCGTTGGTGGCATTGCCGCCGAAGGCGGAAGCGGTGGCGCAGCATCGGAAGTGGCAGTGCCCCTTGCGGCTGCAGGTGCGCAAACGGTGGTTGTTGCGGGCTCGCTCGCCCTTGGCGCGCACATTCTCATGTCGAGGGGAGCGGCGCCTGTTGCCAAGCCGGCTTCACCGGACACGCCCGCCACAGAACCAGAAAAACCCGTTGCCACCGAACCAAGCAAGTCGCCGGAAGCAGAGGCGCCTGTCAAGGCGTCGTCGCCCACCACCGGTCCATCAAAAGCCGATGTTGTCAAACCAAGCAGGTCGCCGGACGCGAATGCAGTGCCGAGGGGCAATAAAGCAACATTTAGGAAGAACGACAACGCGGAGACAATAAGAGGTAGAACCAGAGAAAATGAAGCCGCGCAAACTTTAGCTAAAAACGGTTACGATGTGGAACAAAGTCCCAAGGTCCCGGGCGACAAAAAACCAGATTATCGCATCGAAGGAGAGATCTTTGATTGCTATGCCCCCAAGCCCGAAAAAACTGCACGAAATATACACGATGTTATCAAAAAAAAGGTGGAGGATAAGCAGGCGAGTCGGATTATTCTCAATCTGGATGATTGGGGTGGCAATGTCGAAAATATGCGCAAACAGTTGACCGACTACCCAATTAAGGATTTGAAGGAGGTCAAGATAGTGAAAAATGGATCTGTCGTTGACCTTTATCCCTAAATCTTGCTGTACGAACAAGGAGAGCAGAAAATGGCTATTGGATTGACGCTTAGTTTAGCAGAAGAAGTGCTTGACGAAGAGATGGTTCTCAAAGGAATTCATGACCTCGGGTTTACGTCCACAATAAAGACTTCAGAGACTTCGACCAAACATCCAGTTTTTCATTTCACATCATGCTACGACACGCTGGGCTTTCTGGTGAACCTGGTCAAGTCTATGGGGCCCGAGAACGGCGTAACGGACGTATGGCTTCTTGGGGGAGGGGGAAGAACTGTCGAGTTTGAATACAGGCAATTTTTGTCATTTCGTTTCAATAATGACTTCGAGGCGAACGATTGCTTCGAACGCGCCCTAAGGATGATCTTTCGTTTAATGAGTCATGTGCGCACGAGGGCGTATCTCGAAACAAGCCACTCCGATGAAATTTGTTTTTTCAACGAAGACAAGAGTGTGCTTTACAAAAAGTCGTCTAGTTTGTTCGACCTCATCGACATAAAAAAAGAATTCAGCGACTGGAAAGTCATCGAAGTCGCGATGTAGAGAGCGCGTAAAGCATACACGCGGAGACCGCTCTCAAGGTGAGTCGGGCCCCGGGATTGCTCCCTGGGGCCAGCCACCACCTCGCGCTCGTGCGGGAAGCTTCGCGCGGCATCGACGAGCGCGCAGGCGCTTACGCTCGGCTTTCGTGATACCGATAATAGCCCGCTTTCACGTTGACGTCGGTCTCGACTCAGGTTGATGAATGCGCAGCGTGTTCTGCACGTCGCGCACGCCAAAGACGTCGCTCGTAACATCCTCGGCGAGGCGCTTGGACTGCCAGCTCTCGACGATGCCGCTCAGCGTTACTTCGCCGTTGCGAACGACGACTTCGACGTCCGAGGCATCAACGTAAGGATGGTACGAAAGCCGCTCGCAAACGTCCTCACGAATGCGATCGTCCGAGCGAACATAGTTTTTCGGCCCGCGACCAACGAAAATGTCTCTCACGCGGTTCCAGATCCGCGCCTGCGCTGCGCTTTCGCGGCGGAGATGATGAGCGCCGTCGCTGTCAAAGCGATTCTCGTGGCTACGGGCACGTAGCGGCAACACACCGAAGATCCCACGGATACGCTCGCGGATCGTTCCATGGATGCGAGAGCGTCCCCAAAAATCGTAGTCTTCGTCACGCCCGCGCCATGGCGCAAAAGGTCGCGACGCGGCGTAGCTCGGCTCGCGTGACCAGGGGCGCGCGGTGGAATCGCCGCGCGAAAAGGCATACTCGCGCTCGTATTGCTCCCAGCGCGCACGCGCTTCGTCCGCATACCTTTGTGCCTCTTCGGCGCGCGCTCGGAACGATGGATCGTAGGGTAGCACGCGCTGATCTCTTCTTTGCCAAGCCTCGTCCCACCCCTCATCGTGGCGATTTCGCCCACGCTCTTCGGAAGCGCTACTGCGCGGATCGCCAACGCCATTGGCCAAATTGCGATAGTCACCCCCCGAACCGCGATTCATCGTTCGTCCTCCTTGCTGGTGCGAAGGAGTTGGTTTCGTACGGTGTGCACGCCCGTGACATTGCCAAGCGCATCTTCGGCATGATCGCGCGTGCGCCGATCGATGACGAAGCCATCGAGGACGACCTCGCCCTCGGTCACGCGAACCTCGATCCCTCGATCATCAATCTCCGGATCGCGCGCGAGCCTTTCGCAGATCTGTTCGCGAACCCGCTGATCAGAGCGCATTATCGCGCTTTTTTTTCGATCGCATCGGTCTAGGGAAAGGAAATCGTAAACGGTTCTTCCCAAACCATGCCCCGAGCGAAAGAGCGTCGCGACGACGCTTTTGACAACCATGCTCGACGCTTCAGCGAAATTGTCGAGGTGTCGATGTTGCCCGTAGTGCCGCATGCGTTGCCTCCTGACCGCAACCAAGTGCAACGCAAGTGGCTGCAACGCGCGTTCCTATGCCAAGGTGAGCAACGTTCTGACCACAACTATTCTGCGGCGTCGTGCACTGATGCCACGGGACTCGTGCTTGTCGTTGCCTGTTGGCTTCGGCGGTTGAAAATGCGCCCGAAAAACTGCGAGGCATCGTCGAAGAGCGAATAGAACACCGGGGTCGCGAGCAGTGTGAGCAAGAGCGAGAAGGTTTGACCGCCGACGACCACACCCGCCGTTGCCTGGTTGTTGCTCGCGCCAATGCCCCTCGAAAGAAGCAGCGGAAGCATGCCGGCGACGAATGCGAGTGTCGTCATGAGGATGGGGCGAAGGCGATCTCTGTTGGCTTCGAGGATGGCTTCGGCGCGCGGTAAGCCCTCGGAGCGCAAGTGGTTGGTGTGATCGATCTGCAAGATGGCGTTCTTCTTTACGACGCCGAAGAGCACCAGGATGCCGAGGCCAGAGAACAGATCGAGCGACTGTCTGAAAAGCACGACGGACAAGACCGCGAATGGCAGCGTGAGCGGCAACGAGAGAAGGATCGTGACCGGGTGCAGCCACGACTCGAATTGAGCGGCGAGCACGAGATACATGAAGACGAACGACAAGCCGATGGCCGTAGCAAAGCTTATGAACAGACGGCCCATCTCGCGTGTTTGGCCTGTGGCTTCCGCGATGTAGTCGGGCGGAAGGTTCTCTTGCTGGATGATGTTCGAAATGGCGTCTACGACGGCGCTCTCGCTGTACCCCGGCTTCACGTTGCTGAGGAACGTGACGACGCGCTGACGATTGAGGTGGTTGATGGTTGCGGGCCCTGCTCCTCGCTTCACATCGACAACACTGCGCAGAGGCACGAGCCCGAGTCGAGTGGAAGGCAGCGTGAGCATTTCGAGGCCCGCTGTGTCCGCACGGTATTGCGGCTCAGCGCGCACGCGGACATCGTACTCTTCGCCTTTTTCCTCGTATGTCGAGACTTTCTCACCATCGACGAGCACGCGGAGCGCCGCGGCCGTGTCAGCGACAGACACGCCGAGGTCGGCGGCGCGCGGGCGATCGATGTACACGCCGAGTTCGGGTTTGCCGGAGATGAGCGACGAGTCGACGTCGACGGCACCCGGTACCTCACGGATCTTAGCGAGGATGTGACTCGTGTATTGTTC
Organism: Polyangiaceae bacterium; assembly: GCA_009780955.1. Taxonomy (GTDB): domain Bacteria; phylum Myxococcota_A; class Polyangia; order Polyangiales; family Polyangiaceae; genus Labilithrix. Next base: position 3,919 of record WQZB01000019.1, read on the forward strand.
AAGCTTCCGGAGCTCTGGACCGCGCAGCGTGTATTGGATCTTTGCGGTGGCAAATCCGCTGCCCCCGAACATGGCAACCTCCTGCACGCTGAGACGCAGATCCTTTGACTCGTGCGCGAAGATTTCCGTGCGCACGCGGTTCATGATCTCGTTTTGTGTCTGCTCGCGGAGTTTTGGATCGGCGAGGCGCGTGAAGATGCGGCCGACGTTTTGTGTTTTGGCCGCATCATCACCAATGGTCACCAGCGTAAGTCCGACCACGGGCCATGTTCGAAGCTGCGCGGCTATGCGGTTGGTAATGAGCTCGGTTTGCGCAAGGCTCGTTCCTTCTGGCGCGCGCACGACGACTTCGAATTGAGCTTCGTCGTTGACGGGCAAAAATCCTTTCTTTGCGGCACCCGCGAGCGGGAAGCACGAACCGAGCGAGAGTGCAATCGCGACGAAGACCACCCAGCGGCGCTTCATGACGAAGCGGAGCATGATCATGTAGACGCGTTCGATGGGCCGATAAAACGCGTCGACGATGCGTTCCCCGAGCGGCTTCTGCGCGCCCGGATCTTTCATCTTGAGCCACCGCGACGAGAGCATGGGCGTGAGCGAGAAGCTCACAACGAGCGAGACGAGGATCGAGAATGCCATCGTCACGCCGAAGCTGCGGAGGAAGCGCCCGGGAATGCCGCCGAGAAATGCGACAGGCAAGAAGACGGCGACGAGCGAGAACGTGGTTGCGAGGACCGCGAGACCGATCTCCTTGGTGGCGAGGACCGCAGCGCGTTTCGGTTCGACCTTCTTCTCGTCGACGAAGCGGAAAATATTTTCGAGCACGACGATGGCGTCATCGATGACGATGCCGACCGCGAGAGCGAGCGCGAGGAGCGTGATGATGTTCAAGGTGAAGCCCATGAACCACATGCACGCGAAGGTGCCGATGATGCTGGTTGGGATGGCGAGCGCCGCGATGATCGTGCTGCGTGGGCTGCCGAGGAAGAAAAAAACGACGATGGCGGCGAGCAGAGCGCCGACCGCGAGGTGCTCTTTGACGCCGTCGACGCTGGTGCGAATGACGTTCGAATCGTCGCGGACGATGTCCAAGGTGGCGCCTTTTGGCAAACTGCCTTGTACCGCTCCAAGGCGTGCGCGGATCTCGTCGACGACTTCGATGGTGTTCGATCCGGACTGCTTGCGGATTGGCATCACGATCGTCGACTCACCATTGAGTATCGCGGCAGTCTCGCGCTCTTCGGCGCCGTCCTCCACGCGCGCAACATCGCCCACGAGCGTGGAGTGCCCCGCCTCCCGCCGGACGACGAGCGTGCCGATTTCCTCGGCGTGCTCCACGCGACCGTGAACGCGAAGCGTGAGTTGTTCGGGCCCCGTGTCCACGCGACCGCCAGGAACGGTGAGGTTCTGCGTTGCGATTGCGCGTTCGACATCGAGCGCGGTCACGTTGGCTCCGCGCATGCGCACCGGATCGAGCCACACATTCACCTGACGCAACTGACCGCCCACGATACTGACTTGACCGACGCCGTTCACAGTCTCGAGCGCACGACGAACGCGCTTGTCGGCGAGCTCGGTGACTTCTTGGACGGGATGCCCTGGCCACTTGAGTGCAAGCGAGAGGATCGGCGATGCGTCCGGATCCAGCTTTTGAACCGTGGGCAGATCGATGCCCTTTGGCAAGTCCGGAATGGCGAGCTGAAGGCGATCACGCACTTCTTGAGTGGCAACGTCCGTGTCCTTCTCGAGGATGAAACGGATGACGACTTGTGAGACACCTTCGCTCGAAATCGACGTGAGCTCGTCGATACCACTCACCGTGTTGACGGACTCTTCGATCTTGTCGCTGATCTCCGTCTCGATGTCCTCCGGCGCGGCGCCTGGCAAGGTTGTCGTGACGACGACGATGGGCAAATCGACGTTCGGGAATCTGTCGACACCGAGTTTCGTGTAGCCGGCGAGGCCGATGACCGCGATGAGGAGGATGAGAACCGTCGCGAAGATGGGTCGCTTGACGCAGATCTCTGCAAGCCACTGCATCGCGCTCTCCTACAACGCCTGGGCGCCGTCGCGCACCTCGGGTCCGGGTTTGTCGACGACGTTCTCGCCCGCGTTCACACCCGCGACGATTCCGACGAAGCCATCCTTCTCACCGCCAAGTTGAACGATACGCTCTTGAATGCGCTTGTCCAAAACGACGAAGACGCGCGGGCCCGTGTCTGCCTTGAGGAGGGTGCTCGACGGGACGACCGGCACGTTGCGTTCGCCGACGGCGAGATTCGCAACGGCGAACATGCCGGGACGAAGCTTGCCGTCTCCGTTTGGGCACAAGGCTTCGACGACGAGGTCGCGTGTTGCGGGGCGGACGTTGGGGCTAATGAATTTGACGGCGCCGGAGAACGGATGATCCTCACCGAACGATGCAACGGTGAACGTGACCGGCATGTCCGCTTTGATGGCGCCGACGTTGGCCTCCGGAACGGTGAGCTCGAGGCGCAGCGGATCGGGATCGTACAGGGAGACGATCTTCGTGCTTGATTGCACATACTGACCCACGTTGACGAGGCGCTCACCCACGACACCGGAGAACGGTGCACGAATGACAGCGTCGGCGACGATCTTTTGTGCGCTTTGCTGCTGCGCCTGGGCGGCCGCCGCAGACCACTGCGTGGTTGCACATTGCGAGGTGGTGCGGTCGTATTCGGCCTGCGAAATGGCCCCTGATTTGTAGAGTGCCTGTACGCGGTCGCACTCTTTTTTCGCCTGATCGAGCTGCGCGCGTGCAAGCTCCGTTTGCGCGTTTGCCGCCCGTGCAGTCAGGGTGGCCGAGCGCGCGTCGAGCAGGGCGAGCGTGTCGCCCTGCTTCACCCTCTGCCCGCGCTCGACATACGTTGCGGTGACTTTGCCGGAAGCATCGGCTGCCACCTCCGATTCCTGGCTTGCGCGTAGGGTTCCTGTAAGCGTGAGGTATTCCGGCATGGGCCGTTCGGCAACTGCCACTATCTCCACCTTGACCGGCGCCGATTGCTTGGCGGAGGCGTCGTCGGCCGAAGTGCCTTCCGCCTTATGACACGCGATAAGGCTTACAAACAGCGCGAAAAAATAGACTAAGCGCATGGAGGGCGCCCACGAGTATTCGAATGGTTTGGGACCGTCAAGCGGCCAACGTTCGGGGTGTTGAATGCGGACTTCGATGCCGCGCGAGAGATCGGCGTTGCGGCTACTCGTGGTCTACAAAGACAGGCGGCGACCTCTTGACCATAAAAAATTCCAATAGAAAGTCTGGTAAAGGCAAAACCAAATGGTTGCGAGAAATTGCGCTACGAGAATCGTTATGAGTGGCAACCGATCATTCGATGTGTCCTCGAGGTAAGCTGGTAGTTCGGCGCCGCTGAAATGCAGCGCGGGCCACGCAAGACCAATGCTCGCAAGGCACAGCGGGTGACCGACAAAGAGCATTGCGTGCAGCCACTGCTCGCCCGGTGTGCATGCGCCCGCGTGAACGAATTCGTCTTTCGTCACAAAGACGCACGAGGCAAAGGCGAGTGCCGCATACACGGCGATAGCCCTCGGTGTTGGCTCGGAGACAAACGTCCACGCAATGCATACAATGACTGTAAGTGTGTCGAGCGGATGACCAATGCGTTCCCACCTGCCGAGACCACGGCCGTGGTGATAATAAAATTCATCCATGAGCATGAGCGGCGCTTGCACCGCAATCGGTGCAAGCAAAAGCCACGTCGGAATCATTAACATTCTCCTCCCACGCGCGAGTGCGAGGCGTGCGATCGCAAAAAAAGCTCGGCGGCGCGCGAATCTTGCAAGCGCTGCGCCGATCGATGTCGAAACCACGCGCCACCCGTTTTCCGGCGCAAGCAAAGACGCTTTCAAGTTGCCGCGAGTACAAGGCGGCGGGAAGTGCCTGCACCTCTCCTCGCGATGAAGCGCACACAAGATCGCCACGCAGTGGCAAACTTCATCGGAAGACGTGGCTACCAGCCGCACGCATCACACGTTGAGACTGCCAGGGCGTGGTAGCGTCGCTGTATTCCTTTGCAGTGCACGCGATTTGTTGCTTTGCCCATATTCGCAACTCTTTCGCTCTTCGCCGGCCGTGTGCTGGCGTATCGCCCATTCGATGGGACCGACGCCGACGTCGCCGAACCACACGTTTTCGAGCTCGAGCTCGGCCCCGTCCACTACTATCGCGAAGACCATCACACCTACCTCATTACTCCCGCGCTTGTTTTGAACTTCGGCCTGTTCGCCAATACCGAACTCGTCATCGACGCAAATAACTACATCACCGTCGCCGATCCGGAACCGAATGCGTCGCGCGACCGAGTTCTCGGCGATGATGTGCTCATCAAGCACGTGTTGCGAGAAGGCGTGCTCCAGGGCAAAACAGGGCTTAGTATGGCTGCCGAAGGCGGCGTTTTGCTTCCCGAAATGAACGGCAGTCGCGGTTTCGGCGCCTCGCTCAACGTGATCACTTCGTATCGGTGGTCGTGGGGCACCATCCACTACAATGAGTGGTTCGAAATCACGCGTCAACAGCACGCCGATCTGTTCAGCGGCGTCATCGTGGAAGGCCCTTACGATTGGCCCGTGCGCCCTGTTACCGAAGTGTTCTTCGAGAAAGACTTCAACGCCGACCAAACGGTGTCGCTCCTCGCCGGCGCGATCTGGCGCGCGAGCGAGTCGTTTGCGTTCGACATGGGCATGCGTGGTGCACGCATTGCAAACGCAAACGCCGGGGAGATCCGCCTTGGGCTAACGTGGTCGTTCGACATGGGTAAGCACGACGACGAGCGACGAGACCACGACGAACAAAAATTGATGAGCCACGCAAGATGAGAAGGATACGAATATGACTACGCTGACAGAGACGGTGCTTTCGTACGAAACGATTGAAACGCCCATTGACGCGTTTCTTCTTATCTACGAAGAAGGCGATACTGCTGCTGGCGCTCTCGTTTATGCAGACTTCAACGATCAGAGTGCACGGAGGCAGGCGCACCTCGCGCGACGCTACGGCTCGTTCAAGCTCGAGCAGCGACACGCAGCACACCCCCTGCGCATGCGCTTCGAACGCTATTTCGCATGCGATGCCCATGCGTTCGACGCGCTCGGGCAAGACGCCAATTTGTCTCCCGGAGGAAGCGACACGCAACAGCGCGTGTGGACGGCACTCCGATCGATTCCAACCGGCACCACAACTTCGTACGGCGAGCTTGCAGCGCGGCTCGGACGCAAAGGCGCCGCGCGTGCCATTGGACGCATCAATGGACAAAACCCACTTAGCATCATTGTTCCCTGCCATCGCGTCATTGGTGCCAATGGCAATCTCGTGGGCTACGCCGGCGGCGTGGAGCGAAAAGAATGGCTATTAAGACACGAAGGCGCAATTCATTAATTGTTTCACTCACGAACGACAACGCCGTGCGCGGTTTCGGCGAATACGAAATCCGTTAGCTCACGCAAAGCCGTATTGAGCTGCCATTCGCCGGCAAAGAGCATGACAGGTCTGCCTCGGACATCGACCGCCACAGTGCCAATTCTCTCGCGGGCAAGCGCCGCAAGATCGATGGAAGCACCGTCTTTACGCGATATCCATCGCGCAAAGGAGCAATTTACCCCTTCGTAGCGGATCTCAACTCCATATTCGTCCTTCAAACGATATTTGACGACCTCGAGCTGAAGTTCGCCGACGGCGCCAAGAATCACGTCACCCGCTCGCGCATCGGGCGGACGATAAAGCTGAATGGTGCCTTCCTGCGCGAGCTGCTCGATGCCCTTGGCAAGCTGCTTTCGCTTGAGCGGATCGGCCATTATAAGACGCGAAAAATGCTCGGGGGCAAAGCTCGGAATGTCTTCGAAGCGCAGCGTTCTACCCTCGGTGAGGGTGTCGCCAATTTCGAAAATGCCAGGGTCATAAACGCCGAGAACATCGCCGGCGTAAGCCTGGTCCACGATGGATCTGTCTTGCGCGAGAAATTGCGTGGGATTCGCAAGGCGCAAGTCGCGACCCGTACGCACATGGTGGACCTTCATTCCGCGATCGAAGCGACCGGAGCAGATGCGCACGAAAGCAACGCGGTCGCGGTGCGCTCTATCCATGTTCGCTTGGATCTTAAAAACGAAAGCGCTGAAGCGCTCATCGTCTGCGGAGAGCTCGCCCTCCGATGTCATGCGCGACTGCGGCGACGGCATCATCTCGCTAAAGCTCTCGAGAAATACCTCGAGACCAAAATTGTTGATGGCGCTGCCGAAGAACATGGGGGACACCTCGCCCGTCATGAATCGCGGCTTGTCGAGCGAATCACCCGCGGCTTCGAGAAGCTCCATTTCGTCGCGAAGGCGCCCTCCCCCCTCTTGCCCGAGCTCGCGATCGACCGCTGGGTCGTCCAAGCTCGCGACTTTCACCGGCAGAGTCTCGGCGCCCGCAGCCTGACTCGATTTGGCAAACTCCGCGTCATACAATTGCACGCAGCGCGTAGGGCGATGGTAAACACCACGGAATGTATCGCCGGTAAGTACAGGCCAAGTCATTGGGTAAACACCAATACCGAGCACATTCTCGACTTCGCCAACGAGCTCGAACGAGTCGCGACCGGGGCGGTCCATCTTGTTGACGAATGTGAAAATAGGAATTTTACGCTGGCGGCAAACACGAAATAGCTTTTTCGTCTGCGCTTCCACACCTTTGGCACGATCGAGCAGCATAATGGCGCCGTCCACTGCGTGCAGGGTGCGATAAGTGTCTTCGCTAAAGTCGGCGTGCCCCGGCGTGTCGAGCAGATTCATTTGCAAACCGCGATACGGAAACTGCATCACGCTCGTCGTAATTGAGATTCCGCGCTCGCGCTCGAGCGCCATCCAATCGCTTACCGCCGAGGCACGACCACGCTTGGCCTTCACCGCGCCGGCAAGCTGAATGACGCCCCCGTAAAGCAAAAGCTTTTCCGTGAGCGTTGTTTTGCCGGCGTCCGGATGGGAGATGATCGCGAACGTTTTTCGACGCTTCACCTCGCGAGTGAGATCGCGATCGGTCATTTTCGGGCGCGTCCCATAGCACAGATGCCGAATTCGGCACACCAGCTACGATGCTAACCAGCAGCCGAGTTAGTACGAGCACCATGACCGTGCGTGGCATCGGCAAAGTGGCTATGGAACCAACGCGAAGCAAGTTGAGCGACGACTTCGAGCGCGCCGGGCTCTTCAAACAGATGCGACGCGCCAGCAACAACCTCGATCGACTTCTCGCACGCAAGCCGATCGAACGCCTCGCGATTGAGCTCTAGCACCTCGGTGTCTTCGCCGCCCACGACAAGAAGCGTGGGCGCCTTCACGAGCAAAAGATCATCGCCAGCAAGGTCTGGTCGACCACCGCGCGAGACGATGCAGCGGACAGCGCCCGGACGCTTGGCCGCCGCAACCAGCGCCGCTGCCGCGCCGGTACTTGCCCCAAAAAGCCCAAACGGCAGCTCGCGCACTTCGGCCTCGGCACGGAGCCAATCGGTGGCGACGACAAGGCGGCAAGCAAGCAGATCGATGTCGAAACGCATCGACGCCGTTACCCGATCGACCCGCTCTTCTTCTTCGGTCAAAAGGTCGAAAAGCAACGTTGCAATCTTGGCGCGGTGAAGCTCGCCTGCAACATAGCGGTTGCGTACGCTGTAACGGCTGCTGCCACTTCCATGCGCAAAGGCAACGAGCCCGCACGCATTCGGCATGATGTCGAGCGTGCCACCCATCCACCCGTGCCCTGATGGCAATGCGATCTGCACCTCGCGCGTTGCTGGTCGACGCACGCGATCGGACTTGCGAGGAGCCGCCAAATTCCTATGATCGACCCGCTCGTTGTCCGTTCTTTGGCGGGCAAGCAGACGGACGACCTCGTCGTCTGTCGTGGCCGAAAAATTGTCATACCAGAGTCCGACCGCGATGAAGTCGTCTTCAGGGAACGGGCAAACGATCGAGTCTGCCAGCTTCTCGAGATCGTGCAAGCTTTCGGTTGCACCCACAGGCACGGCGAGCACGAGCCTGTGGGCACCGCACGCGCGCAAATGCCGAAGCGCAGCCTGCACCGTGCCTCCGGTTGCAACGCCGTCGTCCACGACAAGCACGGTTTTTCCGCGTAGGTCGACGGGAGCATGGCCCCGCCGCAAACGCTGAACACGCTCGTCGACTTCTTGCGTTTTCTCGGCAACGAGCGCGTCGAGCTCTTCGTCCGAAACGCCGGCGAGGCTCATTGTGTCTCGGTTGATGTAGATTGCACCGCCTTCGGCAACCGCACCCACTCCAAGTTCCGGCTGCACCGGCGCTCCAAGCTTGCGCACCACGCAAACGTCAAGCGGCGCTGCAAGCGCGTGAGCGATTTCGTAAGCCACGACGACGCCGCCTCGAGGAAGCCCGATGACAACGACGTCGTCGTGGCGGAAGCGATCGAGCGATCGCGCGAGCTTTCGTCCTGCATCGACGCGATCTCGAAAATGCGCTTTGGTCTGCCAGCTCATTGCGATCGAGGGAGCAAAGTGAGTGCCTTTGACAACCGAACAACCACGTTTCTTTTCGCGAGGGCGTCTGTCGGGCTCATGCTAGCTGTCTGCGTTGCCGATCGCTGCCCAACCGCGCCGTCGCCCGCTTACGCTGCATCTACCACCCCGAACTCAACGTTTGCAACGGCAACGCCGATAGCACCTACAAGCCCCCGAGCCCCCCACGCGCGCCTCGACGGCCGCGCCTTCCCCGACAAGGTGCTCGCACTAAGCTGGGACGACGGGCCGGATGCGTCGACCTTCGAGCTTGCCGCCTATCTTGCAGAGCAGAGAATTTCGGCGACGTTCTTCGTCGTAAACTCGTGGGTCGATGGCTTGTCCGACGACCCTGGTTCGGGCAAAAACGTTTTTCAAACCGGCTACGAATCGTATCCAATCGTTGGCGATCTCGTCGCGCTCGGCCATCGCATTGGCAACCACACGCTCCACCACGTCGTGCTCCGTGAGGCCGTGGGTGAAATGGAGATCGACCGCGAGCTTCGCCAAAACCAGCGTGCGCTCGATCCCTTCATCACGAGCGAGCTTCGACTGTTCCGCGCGCCGGGTGGAGGTTGGGGTCCCTTTGCCGAGAATGTCATTGATCGCGATTCGTATCTTGCCGAGCTCGTTGGCCCTGTGTTCTGGGATGTCGATCGCAAAGACTGGGACGCATCGCTCAGCTGCGCGGGCGCTCGGAAGGACTGCGAGCGCGGCCCGAGCACGCTTCGCACAAAGCCGAGCGTGGTTGCCGCGCGCTACCTTGAAACCATCGAGCGCGTGGGCCACGGCATCGTCCTGCTCCACGATCGGGTGGGCGACGTCGGCTCGACGTACGCGCTCACCATCGCCCGCACGCTCATCCCCGCGCTAAAGGCGCGCGGATACGTCTTTGCCGCACCCGTGCTGCACTTTTCGCCGCTCACACTGAGGCTCGAGCGCAGTGCAAATGCGGCTCCTCCCGCATTCGACGCGTTCGACATCCGTGATGTCAATGGCGATGGGCGTGGTGATGTGTGCGAGCCCTCGCCCGGCGGGGTCGACTGCGCCGTCTCGGTGCTTGCACCAAGCTCGCCGGCGGATCGTCTCCAGCGCACAATCTTTCGCCGCTTGGAACCCATACCCTTCGACGATCCCGAGGGCGCGATGAATCGCGCCCCTACAACCAACAAAACGCAATTCGTAGGGGCGTATGGCCATACGCCCCTACACGAAGCAGCCACCTCAAGTCCTGCAGGACCGATCTATGTCGCGGATGTCACAGGCGACGGCAAAACTGATATTTGCGTGGCGAGCGCAAAGGCCGGCGTAGAGTGCGCAACGTCGGACGGAGCGCGCTTCGGTCGCCTTAGCCAGTGGTCGGTCACTGGTGACTTCAGCGACGCAACCAACGTGGTGCTCGGTTCGGTGCGCCTCGCCGATCTCAACGGCGATGGCCGTGCAGATGTATGCGCCGTCACGTCCAATGGACTCGACTGCGCGCTATCGACCGGCCGCGCGTTCACAAAAGCAACACCGTGGCTTTCGCACGACGAGCTCGTAGCGCAAGGCTGGCAACTTCCGGAGCGCGCCGAAACCATCCGGTTTGGAGACATCAACGGCGATGGCCGCGCAGATGTGTGCGGCCGCGGTCAAGACGGACAAGGCGGGCAAGAGGGTATCGTGTGCGGGATTTCACCTTGAATGCGAAGGCTGCTACCCGCACGCGATTGCTGTAAAGGCAACTACGCGTCTTGCCCTGCTTGCAGTAATGCCACGACGCGCATAGGGTCCGTCGGCCGCTCGGATTTTTTCCCCGAACCGGATCCCTCGGAGGACCCATCGTGACTGTGCACGCAATTCGCACCCAACCGCAACCACCCAATCACGCAGCCCCCGAGGAGCCTCCGCGCAGCCATCGCGAGCGCGCCGGCGTTGAGCAGCACCTTCGCTTTCACGATCCCAAGCTCGCCGAGAAGTTTTCGCGCGGCAAACTCCCAATGACCACGCTTTACGAAGCCTACTTCGACGGGCGGGTCGATATTCTTGGCGATATTTACGAATTTTTGAGTGAGCGCGATCACTATGTAAAATACGAAATCACAGCCGAGCACGTGAAGTTTCTTTTCAAGAACTTCATTCCCGAAGTCACCATTCACTCGAAAAACCAAGACCGGCGCATCGTCCGCGAACATTACGATCGCGGCGACGATTTCTTCGGTGCGTACCTCGGCGATCGCATGGTTTACACGTCTGCTTATTTCAAAGACGGCCCCACCACGTCAACTCTCGAAGAAGCACAAGACGAAAAGATGCACCGCTGCTGCCGCAAGCTCGATTTGAAGCCCGGCGAGAAACTCGCCGACATCGGTTGCGGCTGGGGAACCCTGGTTCGTCACGCGGCCGTTCATTACGGCGCAGACGCCACGGGCATTACCATCAGCAAGAACCAGACGGAATTCGGCAACGCTCGCATCGAGAAGGCGGGCGTTGCCGACAAGGCGCGCCTACTTTGCCTTGATTACCGCGACACGCCGCAGCGTGCCTACGACAAGATCGTAAGCCTCGAGATGGTCGAGCACGTGGGCGTGAAGAACTTGCCAAAGTACTTTTCGAAAATGTTCAATCTCTTGAAAGATGACGGTCGCTTCCTCTTGCAGTGGACGGGCCTGCGCCGCGCAGGCTTCGACGGCGTTCCACCGGTCGGCCTTCGCGCCGAGGACATGATCTGGGGCCTATTCATGGCCAAATACGTCTTTCCGGGCGCCGATGCATCGCTGCCACTCAGCGACATGATGCGCTACGCCGAAAGAGCCGGCTTCGAGATTCACTCCGTCGAGAACGTGAGCATCCACTACGCGTGGACGATCAAAGCGTGGCACGACAACTGGCTCTCTAACAAAAAACAAATTCTCGAAGTGTACGGCGAGCGTTGGTTTCGCATCTGGCATCTGTTCCTTGCGTGGTCCGTATGCATTGCCAAGCAGGGCACGGCGGCGTGCTTCCAAGTTGTCTTCAACAAGAACCGCAACGACTTCGATCGCGCACAGTACGTCGGCTCCGACAAGATCTAAGAACAGACTCTAAGAGCATGTTGACCAGCCGTCGCGAGCGACGCAACGCCGAGGCGGGCCCGAGGAGCCCGCGTAAGCGTACGTTGTGGTACGTGCGCAGGCACCGCAGGGCCCAACGAAGGCATCGCGGCGCGCAGCAGGCTGGTCAAGTCGGCGGGTCGAAGATCTTTGCTGTCATCGCCGGACCATAGGTCATGAGCGCAGCGCCGATGGCTTTGCCCGCCGATGTCGTTGCTGGAGCGGCGGTGTGGCCAACCGACAGGCTCGTTGCGACGTAGACGAGAGCGTCGTAGTAACTTTGGATCTTGGGGTTGTGCCCGTGTTCGGCTTGGTAAAAAAGCCAAGCCCCAACGAGCACGGCAGCTACGACGTTTCCCATTGGATCGCGCGCGAAGCCTTCGCGCACGCTGTTCTTCAGCCGGGCGGATGCGCCTTTGCCCATATCTTCCGATGTGGCAACGGCAAGGGCGGCGAGAACAAGAAGCGGGCGCGGGTTCATCAAAGCTCGTAATGGTACGCTCAAGGGTAGGTGTGCGCTACGCTCCGCAGGCGGCATGGGGCACTTTGGATCGATCGCGCTGTCCTTCCCTTGCGGCGTCTACACGGTGCTTCTTGGAGCCGCACTGATTTACTGGGTATTCGTGATGATTGGCCTCGCGCGGCTCGAGCTGCACGCCGACGGCGGAGCGGGACTCGATGGCCTCGACGGCGGCGCCCATGCAGGCGATGTAGGGGGCCACCACGCGGGCGACATTGGCGATGCCGGAGGCCACCATGCAGGCGACGGCGATGCGGGCGACGGCGGAGACCACGATGCAGGTGCTGACGGGCACGACGGCCCGAACGCGCACGCGCCTCCCAGCGGCGTGCTCTCAGGAATGCTTGCATCGCTCAAGCTTCGATCGGTGCCCGCTACGGTAACGGCCAGCGTGATCGTTCTGTTCGCGTGGCTCTTCTCAACGCTCGCCATGCTGTCGGCTGACACGCTCGTGCCCTCGGCAAGGCTCGGCACCGTGCGCATCGCTGTATTCTTTCTCGCGCCACTCGTTGCGCTGCCGTTCACTTCGCTTGCCATCCGTCCGCTCGCGCCGCTCTTCGCACCACCGAAAGCCGCTGGCCGGCAAGATCTCGTCGGCCAGATTTGTACGATACGCACCGGTACAGTGACCGAACGCTTCGGCGAAGCCATGCTCGACGACGGCGGCGCCGGGCTCGTTGTGCGCGTGCGTGTCGACGGCGACGACAAGCTTGGTCGCGGCGACAAAGCCGTGATCGTGGGGTACGACGATGATACGCAAGAATTCACGGTTGCCCGTTTGGATGACGATTTCATCGACGATCGCCCGCGGCGCAGCGGCAGCAGCGCCAACCGCTAGACCCAATGCCGCATTGGAACGTGCGACGCACCTGTGCGACTCTTGCTGCTCGCTGACGTGCTCGAGCGCGAACATGCGGTAATGGAGAATGGAATATGCCTGAGCAGCTGATTGCAATCCTGATTGCAGCCGTAGCCGTTTTCGTCGTGGTCGTCGGTGTTCTCGCACTCGTCGCCCGCTTCTACCGCCAAGTGGAACAGGGCAAAGCGCTCATCGTGAACACCATGCGAAGCGAACCCGTGGTCGCATTCACCGGCGCGGTGGTTTACCCCATCATCAACCGCGCGGAGGTCATGGACCTGTCGGTGAAAACGATCGACATCGATCGCCGCGGGAAAGAAGGGCTCATCTGCAACGACAACATTCGCGCCGACATCAACGTGACCTTCTTCATTCGCGTCAACAAAACGCGCGAGGACGTGCTCAAGGTTGCTCAGTCCATCGGCTGCACACGCGCAAGCGATCCGAAAACACTCGAAGATCTTTTTACTTCGAAGTTCGCCGAGGCGCTGAAAACCGTCGGCAAGCACTTCAATTTCGAGCAGCTCTACACGAATCGCGAAGACTTCAAAGACAAGATCATCGAAGTCATTGGCAAAGATCTCAATGGCTTCATACTCGACGACGCGGCCATCGACTACCTTGAGCAGACCCCGCTCGAGGCGCTCGACAAAGACAACATCATGGATGCCGACGGCATCCGCAAAATCACCGAAATTACCGTTACACACAACGTGCAGACCAACGAGCTCCGTCAGAAAGAGCGCATGGAGATAGGCAGCCAGAACCTAAACGCCGACGAGGCGATTTTCCGGTTCGAGCAGCGGCGCGCCGAAGCCGAGGCAAAGAAGAACAAAGAGGTCTCCGTCGCCCAGTCGCGAGAGCAAAACGAAGCGGCCCGCGTGAACAGCGACGAGCAGAAAAAGACGTTGCTCGTTCACCACAAAAACGAGGAAGAAGCGCTCGTCGCGGCCGAGGCCAAGGCTCGCGGCGTCGCCATTGCGCAGAAGAACCGCGAGCGCGAGATTGCCGTCGAAACCGAACGCGTCGAAAAGGCCCGTCAGCTCGAGATCATCGGCCGCGAGCGCGAGGTCACCCTCGTCGGCATCTCGCGCGACAAAGAAGTCGAGAGCCAGAAAAAGGAGATCGCCGACGTCGTCCGCTCACGCATCGTCGTCGAGAAAACCGTCGCAGTGGAAGAAGAGGCGACGAAAGACGTGCGCGCCCTGGCGACAGCAAACCGCGATCGCGAAGGGCAACGCATCAAGGCCGAGGCCGAAGCACAAACGGCGCTCGTCAAGCAGGTCAAGGCGGCGGAGGCAGCCGCAGAAGTCTCCAAGCACGCCGCGCGTCAGAAGACGATTGCCGCCGACGCCGAACTCGATACGGCCGACAAACTCGCGCGCGCAAAAATCCGCATCGCAGAAGGCGTGCAAGCCGAGGCTGCAGCGGAAGGCTTGGCCAAGGTGCGCGTCAAAGAGGCCGACGCGGTCGCAAGCGAAAAGCAGGGGCTCGTTGAGGCGCGCATCACGCTCGAAAAAATGCAGGCAACCGCCGCAGGCGAAGAGAAGCAGGGGTTCGCTCGCGCAAAAGTCAAGCAAGCCGATGCCGACGCCGTGCAGAAGCTCGGTGTCGCCGAGGCGAGCGCACTTCGTGAGAAGCTCGCGGCCGAAGCCGCAGGCGAAGAGCAGAAGGGGCTCGCGGGCGTGAAAGTGCGCGAGGCCGACGCGGTGGCCATCGAGCGGCGCGGCCTGGCCGAAGCCGCGGCCACGCGCGAGAAACTCGTTGCGGAGGCAGCAGGCATCGCCGAAAAAGCAGCCTCGATGAAGGCCCTCGATCAAGCGAGCCGCGGCCACGAAGAGTTCCGCCTCAAGCTTGATAAAGAGAAAACCATCGAGCTCGAAGCGATCCACGCGAAGAAAGACGTTGCCGCGGCCCAGGCACAAATCCTCGCGCAGGCATTTGCGAACGCGAAGTTCAATATCGTCGGCGGCGACGGTCAGTTCTTCGAGCGCTTCGTCAAGGCCGTGAGCGTGAGCCAGGCCATCGACGGCGCTGTCGACTCGAGCCCGACGGTCAAGTCTCTCGTTCAGGCGGCCATGGGTCCCGACGACGAGGCCGCGCTCGGTCTCATTGAAAAGTTGCTCGGCCCTGATCGGGCGGCGCAGGCGCGCCTCGCAACGACTGCACACGCTGCGCGAGAGGATGCGGGCAACGGCAACTCATCGCAGCCATGACGCCATTGGACAACGGCAACGGCGCGGACGCTGCCTCGCCAGTGTCGCCGGCATCACCGGCGGCAGTCACGATGGCGGCGGCGCTCGAAGGAGGCAGCTACGACGTCGTTAGGCGTCGACTCCTCGAGCAGGCCGCCGAACTCGGGGCACGAGCCGAGGCACTCAACGAAAAGCGAAAAAGCATCTTCGGCGTCACCGAGCTTGCGCTGATCGCGAACGAGCGGGTGCGAACCGAGCACAATTGCATCGCACGCGACGTCGTCAGCGTGCACGGCAATCTCCTCTTCGGCTTCCAAGTTTTCATGGGCCTGAAAACCGAAGTTGGGGTCTCCGATATATTTGCATTCTATAAATTTCAGCGGAAGTCCAAGCCTGACGGCGACTTCGAATGGGATCTGTCCGCGTTGCCCCCGGGCGATGCGGAATGCGCGTTTCTGGCGGATACGAGCTTCGACAAGGAGCTGCATGACACCTTCAAGTACTACGCGAAAGACGCTCGCTTGCTTCGTTTGAAGCGCACCGAGTCTCGCCTCTTCGCGGCGGTTCAGGTCGGAGCCACGCCGCGCGATGCCAAAGTCTTTCGTTGGGCGATCGATGCTGCAGGGCGCCTGACCTACGTGGACGCGCGAGGCGAAGAAGAAATGGCGCCGCCAGCGCCGCACGATTTCACATGGACGACCACGCGCCGTGAAGACCAAGTGCATGGCGAGCATCCACACATCAACATTCTCGACACGGTTTTCGTCGAGACAGTCGGCGGCGATCTCACGGTCAAAGTCGAAAACAACACGAAAGACGGCAGGGGCATTTACCGCGAGCCCGTCGACGACGCGAACCAAACGCTCGACGACGCCGACATCTCGTACGCGAAGGTCGGTCAGCTCATTTTGCTGCGCATCAAGCCATTTCGCGAAGAGAAGGTCCGCTATCTCGTCTACGACATTCGCGGCCGCTCTGTCACGCGCATCGACGCGATTGGCATTTCATGCCGCGAGCTACCTGAAGACCATGGCATCGTCTTCCCTGGTGGCTATTACCTGCAGACAGGCGAACACAAAGTCTTCGAAGGAGACATGAGCGACTTCGAGTTCGAGCGCATCCTCGAATCGCCGAACGGTGAAGACGTGCTTTACGTGTATCATGCACGCGACGCAGGCGAGTACATTCTTTTGCCGTACAACGTCATTCGCAAAGAGGTAACCTCGCTGGTACGCTGCCACGGTTACAGTCTCGCGGCCGACGGTACCATGGCAATCTTCCGCGCGGTGGACGAGCCAACGCGCGTGCACCCGCTGCAAATCTGGCGAACGCCCTTCAGCACCACAGAGTACGCGGCGGCCGCACCCAAAGGAGCAAGTTACCTCGCGAAGGTAGGCAATGCCGATCTCGTGCGCGGGATCTCGAGCACCCTGTCGCTTCGCAAGCTCGCGAACACCGAAAAGCCCACGCGCACGACGTACGAAGATCTCGCCCTCGAGCTGTCACGCACAATCAACGCGCACTACTGGCTTGGCCACGGCGAGGTGGGAGATCTCCTCTCGACTCTCACGTCGATGAAAAAGACGAGCGAGCTCGTTTTGAACGAGTTCGACAAAGTCGACGCCATCAAAAAGCGCGCAGCCCTAGCGCTTGAAACAGCTACCGCAGAGCAAAAAGAGCTTCTCGCGCGCGTGCGCGCGGGCGACTTGCACGGCGCCCAAGAATTCCTGACGGCACTCGCCACACTTCGAAGTCAGCGCGGGCAGCTCATTGGCTTGAAAGATCTGCGCGGCATCAACGCCGACGCCGTTGCGAAGCTCGAGGCCGAAGTCACCGAGCGCGCAGACGAAGTGGGCAAGGCATGCGCCGAGTACTTCATGAAGGACGACGCGTGGGCGCCGCTCGTGGAAAGCCTGACCGTCCTCGAGTCGAAAATCGAATCCGCTACCAAGGCAAGCGATCTCGCCCCGCACGCTATCGAGCTCGACACCCTCCAACAGGGGCTCACGCTCCTCGCAGAGATCACCTCGAGCCTGAAGATCGAAGACACGACCGCGCGAACCAAGGTTCTCGAAGGCGTATCGGCCGCGTTCGCGCGTCAGAACCGAGCACGCGCAATCTACCAAGAGCGCAAGAAGGACTTGTCACTCAAGGAGGGTCGTGCCGAGTTCGCGGCGCAGTTTCTCCTGTTTGGGCAAGCTGTTACCGGAGCGCTCTCGCTCTGCAATTCGCCCGAGGCATGCGATCAGCAGCTGTCGAGACTTTTGCTCAGTCTCGAGGAGCTCGAGGGAAAATTCGGCGAACTTGGTGAGTTCTCCGCCGATCTGGCGCAGAAGCGCGAAGAGGTAAACGACGCGATTTCTGCGCGGCGCCAGCAGCTTCTCGACGAGCGGCAGCGCCGCGTGCAGAACCTGATGACCGCGGCCGAGCGCATCTTGTCGAGCGTTTCGCGACGCACCAAAACGCTGACGACGCAGGACGAGCTCCACGCGTATTTCGCGTCCGATGCGATGGTGCAAAAGCTCGGCGAGCTCGAGGTGCAGCTTCGCGCGATGGGCGACACCGTGCGCTCCGACGAGATCGCGTCGCGAACGAAAGCCGCGAAGCAAGATGCACTTCGTGCGCTGCGCGATAGAACCGAGCTTTCCGCCGAAAGCGAAGGCACCATCAAGCTCGGACCGCACGTTTTCAGCGTGCACACGCAGCCACTCGAGTTGGTGCTCGTGCCGAAGTCCGGTGTGATGACGCTGCACCTGACAGGAACCGAATACTTCGAGACCATTCAAGATCCAACGCTCGAAGCCTCACGCGATCTTTGGGAGCAAACGCTCGTGTCGGAAAGCCCGCAGGTTTACCGCGGTGAGTACCTCGCGGCGTCCATGCTGCTCAACGCGGAAGACGGGAAAAATGGGCTCAGTGTCGACGCGCTGAACGAAGCCGCTCGCGATCCAGCGCACTTGCTCGAAAAAGTGCGCGCCTTCGCGCAAGAGCGACTCGACGAAGGCTACGAGCGCGGTGTGCACGACGTCGACGCGGCGAAAATCCTCGAGAAGCTTGTCTCGCTGAGGGCTTCGGCAGGGCTTTTGCGCTACGCACCCGATGTGCGTGCCCTCGCGTGGCTTCATTGGGCGGGCGTTGGGCCACAAGCACGCAATGTGCTGCATGCGCGAGCCAAGAGCCTCGGACGTCTGCGCGCAAACGCCGCGTATGCCACGGGCCATGCCGCTACGAAAAGCCAAGCAGCGCTCGCCACGGAGATCAGCGAGTCGCTGGCCGAAAGCGCGCAAACCTTCGCGCTAACCGTGAACGCAGCGAGCGCTGCACGCTACCTCGTCGAAGAGCTCGCCCAGGAGCGAATCCATTTCTGCGCGAGTATTACTGCCGACAGCCTGTGCCGCGGGCTCATCGCAATGCTTGACGAAAGCGGCCATCGCCGCTGGTTCGAAGACGAGCTCTCCGTGCTCGAACAGCACCCTCTGGCACGACTTCAAGTGGCCATTGCATACGTCGGCGCGTTCATCGAAAAAAAGAAGCTTGAGACCGCGAGTTCGTTCACGCGCGAAGCGGCGACGTTGCTCGTGCTCCACCACGACATATCGCACGAGCCGAGTGCGGCAACCGTCGAGGCAAAGGTAGACGGGCTGCTCGGCGTGCACCCTCGAATCGAGAATCGGACCATGCGTCTTGCGATCGACGAGGCTTTGCTGCGGCTCGTCCCGTTTGTGACCGAGCATGCGCCGCGCTTCCGAGATTTTCGCAAAGTGAAAGCGAGCATCATCGAGCGCGAGAAAGAACGTCTTCGAATGGGCGAGTTTTTGCCGCGCGTTTTGACGTCGTTCGTACGAAACCGGCTCATCGATCAGGTGTACTTGCCGCTCGTTGGCGCGAACCTCGCCAAGCAGATTGGCACACTCGGCATGAACGGTCGCACCGATCGAATGGGCATGCTGCTGCTCGTTTCGCCGCCTGGTTACGGCAAAACAACGCTCATGGAGTACATCGCGAGCGTGCTCGGGCTCGTTTTCATGAAGGTAAACGGACCGGCACTCGGCCGCGAGGTCACGTCACTCGACCCCGCGGATGCAAAGAGCGCGACGGCCCGGCAGGAGGTCGAGAAAATCAACCTTGCCTTCGAGATGCAGAGCAACGTCATGCTCTACCTCGATGACATCCAGCACGTGAGCACCGAGCTTTTGCAAAAGTTCATCTCACTTTGCGATGCCCAGAGGCGCATTGAAGGCGTGTGGAAGGGCAAGAGTCGCACCTATGACTTTCGCGGCAAAAAATTCTGCGTGGTCATGGCGGGTAACCCATACACGGAAACGGGCACGCGTTTTCAGATCCCCGACATGCTTGCGAACCGTGCCGACACCTACAACCTTGGCGACATTCTTGGTGGGCAGGACGAGCTCTTTGCCTCGAGTTACATCGAGAACGCGCTCACGTCGAATCCGACACTTACTCCGCTCGCGATGCGCGATCCGGCGGACGTTCAGAAACTTGTCAGGCTCGCACGCGGCGAAGACGTGCCGCTCACCGAGCTGTCACACGGTTACTCGGCAGCCGAAGTCGATGAGATCGCATCCGTGCTCCGCCATCTTTTCGTGGTGCAGAAGGTGCTGCTCGAGGTGAACCGACAGTACATTGCGTCGGCCTCGCAGGAGGACGCCTTCCGAACCGAGCCCCCATTCAAACTTCAGGGCAGCTACCGCAACATGAACAAGCTTGCCGAAAAAATCGTCTCAGCGATGAACGACAGCGAGCTAGAGCAGCTCATTGATGATCACTACGCGAGCGAGGCACAAACGCTGACAACCGTGGCCGAGCAGAACTTACTCAAGCTCGGCGAGATCCGCGGGCGAATGACCGACGAGCAGCGCGCACGTTGGCGCGAAATCAAGGACGCGTACATGCGCACGCGGCGCGCGGGCGGAAAGGGCGAGCTCACGGAGCTCACGGAGCTCACGGAAAGAGTGCGCAGGCTCGAGCAGCGCCTCACGCATCCGTGAGCAGCCATCACGCCAATCACGTAAGCCAGTCGGGCGGCGCCTGCGGTCCTGGAACGATTCCGGCGATGTCCGGATCTTCGCCTGATTCCGTCTCGGGACGGCTTGCCTTGTCGCGTTTGCGCTCTTCACGCTTTGCATTCTTTTCTCGCTGCCGCTCCTGCCTCTGCCGCTCTTTTTGCCGCTTGTTTACACTCGGGTTCGACATGAAAAACACACCCTTTCCGCGGTCGCACTAGCCCACCTCGGTCGGGCCAGACCGCCTGTAGTTTGCCACAACTACACCATCAACGCGGACACCGCGTGATGCCGATCGCGGATCGCTTCGAGACCGCCACGCGGAAACGGCTCAGCGAGGCGATTTTGCGTTGTGCTTGGTTGGCTAGGCTACGGCTCTAGACTAGACGGTATGTCGCCGTTGCTACGTACTTCAGCACGCGCTCGCAAGAGGCATTGCCGACCTGCCCATAGCAGGTATCTTCACCCTCGAATCGATGCGATCGCATGCGAAGAGCGCTCATAATCGAGGTCGTTAAATCATGCCCGCCATCGCTACACGACGGGTTGCTGCAAGGGACCTCAAATAAGGCAGGTGCCGATGCAACAACGACTCTTCGAATGTGAGAGACTTCCGCAGACACGGCCCCCGACCTTCGCTCCTCGAGTTCGAGCTTGAGGCTTTCGAGTGTTGGGGCTTCGGCATGCAGGCGAGGCGCTTCGTCTTCGCGCCGTCGTCGCTCAGCAAAGCGATTCGCTGCGTCTCTGTTGCGGCGGTTCATCAACGCAATCAATCCCCTTCGAACGGTTTTTTGAATGGCGCCGTCACTCGCGCATTAGCAAATATTGCGCCGAGCTAGCGTGTGCCTACCTGCATAGCACGCGCGGCTGCTGCCTTACTCACTCTTGTCGCCCATGCCTTCGCGGAGCCCAAGCTCCTTCATTTTGAGCTGAAGGCCCTTGCGCGAAATTTTGAGCAAGCGAGCAGCGTGCGTGACGTTGCCTCCTGTCTGCTTGAGCGCACGGCTCACCAGATCGCGCTCGAGGCGACTCATTGCAACTTTCACGTGCTCTTTGAGCCCGCCGTCGGTGGGTAGAGCAACCGCCAAATCGGGCGGCGACGCCGAGGTTCCACTCACGCCGCGGAGCTCGGCGGGTAAGTCGTCGATGCGAAGCTTCTGCGCGTCACAAAACAGAACGGCGCGCTCCATGACGTTCTCGAGCTCGCGGATGTTGCCAGGCCACGCGTACGCGATAAGAAGATTGATGGCTTCGGGCTCAATGCCAACGACGTGCTTTCTGAGGCGCTCGTTGAACTTCGCGAGGAAGTGTTCTCCGAGCAGCGGAATGTCGCTCGCACGCTCGCGCAGCGCTGGAAGGCGAAGCGACACCACATTGAGCCGATAGAACAAGTCCTCGCGGAACGCACCGGCCGCAATGAGCTTCTTGAGATCGCGATTCGTCGCAGCCACGAGGCGCACGTCGACGCGGATTGTTTTGATGCCACCCACGCGCTCAAATTCGCTTTCTTGCAGCGCACGGAGAAGCTTCACCTGCATTTCGACCGGGATTTCGCCAATCTCGTCGAGAAACAGCGTGCCGCCGTTGGCGAGCTCGAAGCGACCGGGCTTGCTCGACACGGCGCCCGTGAATGCACCACGTTCGTAGCCAAAAAGCTCGCTTTCGATGAGCTCCTTCGGGATTGCCGCGCAATTGACCTTGATGAATGGCTTGGTGCGACGCGACGAATGATCGTGAAGTGCGCGTGCGACGAGCTCTTTGCCCGTGCCGCTCTCGCCCGTAACGAGCACAGTCGTCGGACTGTCGGCAACGCGCTCGAGCACACCGTACAGATCCGTGAGGCCAGGCGACTGACCAATGATGCCGAAGCGCGCGCCAGGCACGTCCCTTGGAGCGCTCAGCACCTCTTCCTCGGCGAGCTGACGCGTCTTCAGTGCCTTCGCAACGACCTGCCGAACCTCGTCTTTGTCGAACGGCTTCGTCAAGTAGTCGAATGCACCACTTTTCAGCGCCTCGACGGCTGTGTCGACCGTGCCGTGCGCCGTGATCATGACAACAGGCAGCTCGGGTGCCTCTCGCAAAGCTTCGCGCAAGAGCGTGATGCCGTCTACCTTCGGCATCTTGAGATCCGTCACGACGAGATCGATGTGATGCTCGCGCAAGAGCGCAAGGCCCTGCTCACCATCCTCGGCAAGAAGAACGTCGTAGCCGTCGCGGGAGAGCTGTGCGGCAAGGATTTTCCGCAGGTTCGGCTCGTCGTCAACGATGAGAACCTGCTTTTTCTCGGGAAGCATTCTAAAAAGCGACCTTACTCTAAGTAAGTGGCATCGCAGCATAATCGTCGAGATGCGCTCGATGCGCTCGCCATGTTTCATCCGGCGATCGGCGCATGGTTTCGCTCTTCGCTGGGCGAGCCAACGCGCGCACAGACCGACGCATGGCCACCCATCGCTCGCGGAGAGTCAACACTTCTCTTCGCGCCAACCGGGTCGGGCAAGACACTCGCGGCATTTCTCTGGGCAATCGACAAGCTTGTGCGCCGCACGAGCGGCCTGCCGTCTCGAGTGCTTTACATTTCGCCGCTCAAAGCCCTCGCCGTTGACATCGAACACAACCTCCGCGCGCCACTCGTGGGGATCGCCGAGGCCGCCAAATGCATTGGGCAACCGATTTGCGACATCGTCGCCGCTGTGCGCACGGGCGATACCAAAGCCAGCGAGCGCACGAAAATGCGGAGAGTACCACCCGACATTCTCATTACGACGCCGGAGTCGCTTTACCTGCTTCTCACATCACGGCAGCGCGATCTGCTCGCTTCTGTCGACACCGTGATTGTCGACGAGATTCACCAGATGGTGCCAACCAAGCGTGGCGCACATCTTTTTGTGTCACTCGAGAGGCTCGAGGCCCTGCGGCACGGACAGCCGCTACAGCGCATTGGCTTGTCCGCCACGCAAAAGCCGCTCGACGAAGTCGCACGCATGCTCGGCGGCTTTGAAACAAAGAGCAAGCGTGTACGCCCTACTCCAAGACCCGTCACGATCGTCGACGCGAACGCGAAAAAAGCAATCTCAATCACCGTCGAGGCCCCGCCTCCCCTGCCCGACGCAATCCCCAACGCATCCGTAGGGGCGGCCCCCTGTGGCCGCCCTATACAAGGCGGGGGCAGGCACGGGGGCCTGCCCCTACCCGCAATCGCGAATAGCACGCGTCAAATCGAAAGCGGCGGAAGCGTCTGGCCCAAGATTCATGCGTACCTGATCGATCGCATTGGCAAGGCGCGCTCTACGATGATCTTCGTCAACAGCCGCAGGCTCGCCGAGCGGCTCGCAGCAGCCATCAACGATCGCGCGAATCGTGAGATCGCGCTAGCGCATCACGGCTCGGTCGCGAAAGACACGCGGCGCATCATCGAAGAGCGTCTCAAGGCCGGCGAGCTCCCTGCCATCGTCGCCACATCGTCACTCGAACTCGGCATCGACATGGGCGCGGTCGACCAGGTCATTCAGGTCGAGGCGCCGCCGTCGATTGCTTCGGGCATTCAGCGCATTGGCCGCGCGAGCCATCACGTTGGTGGAGTTCCAACCGGTGTGATCGTGCCCAAGCACCCGAGCGATCTGCTCGCGTGTGCAGCCGCCGCGGCAGGCATTGAAAGCGGCGATGTCGAAGAGACGTTCTACGCGCGAAGTCCACTCGATGTCCTCGCCCAGCAAATCGTGGCTATCGCGTCCATCGGCATCGCCAACGCAAGCCCCGATCGTGGAGGCAAGGAAAGCGATGAGCCGCGCGTGGAGACGAGCGTAGAGGCTCTCTGGGATCTGGTGCGAGGGGCCGCGCCCTTCGCAGAGCTGCCGCGCGCAAGTTTCGACAGCGTTCTTGATATGCTTTCAGGCCACAGCCAAGCTTGCGAATGGATCGATTTGCGCCCGCGCATCACGTGGGACCGAAAGCACGGCGTGATCCATTCGCGCCACGGCGCGCTTCGCCTGGCCATCCTCAACGGTGGCACCATCCCCGATCGCGGTCTTTTCGGCGTTTTTCTCGCGCAAGACGATGCGCCTGATGCACCTCCAACGGCGCCTACGAGCCGGAGCAGCCGGCGCGTTGGCGAGCTCGACGAAGAGATGGTTTTCGAGCTGCGCGAAGGCGAAGTCTTTTTGCTCGGCGCTTCGTCGTGGCGCACCGAGCGCATCGGCCACGAAAAAGTGATTGTGACGCCCGCCCCTGGCGTGGCGGGGAAAATGCCGTTTTGGCATGGCGACCGCGCAGGCAGGAGTTTCGCGTTCGGCATGCGCATTGGCAAGCTCGCTCGTGACATCGAACACCTAACTCCGCAAGCTGCACGCGCAATGCTCACGAGCGCGCACTGCCTCGATGCGCGTTCGGCTGCATCGCTCGCCCACTACGTGCAAAGCCAGGCAAAGTCCTCGGGCGTTGTCCCCACCGATCGCACCTTGGTCGTGGAGCACGTCATGGGCGAACTCGGAGATCGGCGTATTTGTGTTCTTTCGCCGTTCGGCAACCGCGTTCACGCGCCATGGGCGATGGCGGTGCGCGCGAACCTGCGCGCAGCGGGCGCCGGGAATGTCGATGTATTGTACACTGATGACGGTCTCGTGCTGCGCCTTCCCGAAGGAGCCACACCACCATCGATTGACCTGCTTTTCCCCTCACCCGACGAGATCGCCGACATGGTCACGCGCGAGCTTGGTCAAACGTCGCTGTTCGCAGCGCGTTTCCGTGAAGCGGCCGCACGCGCGCTACTCTTGCCTCGGCGATCGTTCAAAAAGAGAACGCCGCTCTGGGCGCAGCGCAAACGTTCTTCCGATCTCTTGTCGGCCGTTAGCCACGATCCATCGTTTCCCATCGTCCTCGAAACGTACCGCGAGTGTTTGAAAGACACGTTCGACATGCCCGCGCTCACCGAAGTCCTTCGAAACGTTGCGTCGAAGAAGATCCGCATCTGTACGGTCGACCGCCCCTACCCGTCGCCGTTCGCGGCATCCTTGCTCTTCTCTTTCGTCGGAAACTTCATCTACGACGCGGATGCCCCTGCAGCCGAGCGTCGCGCCCATGCGCTGACAATCGACCAGGGGCGCCTCTTCGAACTCCTTGGCGAAACCGAAGTCCGCAAGCTGCTCGACCCTGACGTACTCGTAGACTACGAGCGAAGTCTCTCTGGCATCGATCATCCACTTCGTCACGCCGATGCGCTCGCCGATTTGCTTCTCCGGCGCGGCGACATGAGCCAGAGCGAAATTGCTCTACACGCCGAAGATGCAGCCGCAGTCGGGCGTTGGTTGTCGCTTCTTCTGGCTGAAGGGCGCGCTCTTCGGGTGCGCATTGCAGGCGAAGTGCGATTCGTCGCCATCGAAGACGCTGGGCGCTACCGGAGTGCTCTCGGCATTGCGATGGACCCGAGCGTGCCCGATGCGTTCGCTGCTCCGGTCGATGGATCCCTCACAAGCCTGATTGCCCGCCACGCGCGAACCCGCGGCCCCTTCACCGCGGCCGATCTCGCAAAGCGTTGGGCAATCAGCGAAAACGATGCACGCGCGGCGCTCGAGCCCCTTGCTCGAACCGGCAAAGTCGTACAAGGCGCATTTCGCACCACGCCCGCCGCACCAGGCACACCAGAATACTGCGATGCCGAGGTACTGCGCGCTCTGAAGCACAAAACACTCGCGAAACTTCGCAAGGCAATCCGCCCCGCGTCAGCGTCTGCGTTCGCTCGTTTTCTCTCGGCATGGCAAAATGTGATCTCCGTCGATGGGCGTGACAACAAAACCGATCTCATCAGCGCGATCGCGCAACTCGAAGGCTGCCCACTGCCTGCCTCGGTGCTCGAAACCGAGATTCTACCGGCGCGTGTCCCTGGCTACTGCCCGCACCACCTCGACATGCTGCTGGCATCAGGGAAAGTGGTGTGGGCAGGCATCGAGCCCATTGGCCATAGCGAAGGCCGCATTGCGCTCTACCTCGCCGATCACGAAGCGCTGCTTGCGCGCGCGCCGGCCGACAGAAGCGAGCTACCGTGCAGTGCACTTCACGACAAGCTCCGCGAGCTACTGACTCGCCGTGGCGCGCTCTTCTTTGGCGAGATCGCGCGTGCGCTTGGTGCATTTCCGGCCGACGTACAGAATGCACTCTGGGATCTCGTTTGGGCAGGCGAAGTCACCAACGACACGTTCGAACCCCTTCGCAGTCTTGGTATGCTTGGCATGAAAGACACGCGGAAAAGGCCTCATCGAGCACGTCGTCGGGTTGCACCAACGTCGCGATTCGAGCCGCGCGGCGGCGATGGCCGGTGGTCGCTCCGCCAAGCACGCTTGACACCTGCGGCGCCAACCGAACACTTCGCCGCCGTCGCGCGAGCGCTACTCGAACGCTACGGTGTCGTTTTGCGTGAAGCCGCGCAGGCCGAAGGGATCGCCGGTGGTTTTCCGCCGCTCTACGAGATCTATCGCACAATGGAAGATCAGGGTCGCGTGCGTCGAGGCTACTTCGTCGCCGATCGCGGCGCGCTTCAATTCGCACTACCTGGAGCCGCAGAACGATTGCGCGAGCCTTTGCCCGAAGACGAAAAGCTCGTGGTGCTCGCCGCGACCGATCCTGCCAATCCTTACGGTGCGCTACTGGCTTGGCCAAGCGCGCGTGGCCCACGCCCGCAGCGTGCGCCGGGCGCGCGCGTCGTGCTGTCGAGCGGAAGGCTTGTCGCGTGGCTTTCGCGCAGCGGCCGTCACCTTGCAACGTTTCTGTCGACGGGCGATCGCCAAGCACGTCAAACACCCGACGCGGCCGAAGCTCTTGCCAACGCGATGGATGCGATTGCGCAGAATGCGCAACGTGATGACCGCGCCATTTTCCTTGCCACAATCGACGAATTTTCGGCGCCCGATAGCCCTTTTGTGCCTGCACTGCTTGCTCGCGGCTTCCGAAAACGCATGGGGCTGCTCGTCCGACTCGCCCATACAGATGCGGGAGATCGCGGCGCGCTGGAAGACGAACGATGAGCCGCACCGAAGCCTTCTTGAATGAAATCCGCGCGGAGTTTCCTTCGTTCCGTATCGAGAAGAAACGTTCGAGCAACCTGCAAGTAGCCATCCATATTGCGCTCGCAGGGATCACATTCGGCGGCCAACGGATGTATCTTACACATTATCATACGGTGCTCTTCGACGTTCTTTGGACAGCCGACGCGTGGGACACGATGAGCGACGACGAGCGCTACATCCTGTTACGCCACGAGCGCGTGCACCTGCGCCAAAGGCGGCGTATGGGCGACGTGCCGATGGCGTTGGTCTATCTCCTACTGCCGTTGCCGCTTTTCGTTGCGTGGGGTCGCGCTCGCATCGAGTGGGAAGCGTACGTGGAAACCATCCGCGCCACCGCCGAAATCCACGGCATTGAAGCGGCTGCCAGGCTCCGCGAAGTCATCGTGCGTCGCTTCGTTGGCCCCGACTACGGCTGGATGTGGCCGTTCCCGAAAACCATCCACCGCTGGTTCGACGAAGCTTTAGCCAACATCCGCGCCGACCGTTAGCAAGTAGGGGCGCGATTCATCGCGCCCTCGGAATCGGCCAATGCCATGGATTCCAAAATGCCGCGGTCGGGCGCCATGAATGGCGCCCCTACTTTGGCCTGGAAAAGACCTGAACGCCAATGCGCCCCATGCCCTGCTTTGCCACCACGTCGAGCCTGTATGGGAGAGGGACCGGCAAGATTGGGCACTGCGCGTTGGCCTTGCCCCTTCCGATGATGGGCATGTTCTTGTCTTTCGCCCCCGACGCACCAGCCTGAATGTTGAGCGGCTGCGCCATGAGCTTCATGTCAAGCTCGGTAACTTGGCCTGGCGGGGAATAGGCAATGAACGTGTAACACTGGTTTGGTTGCAGCGTGACCACCATGCTGAAGCTCCCGCCTGGCTGAAGCGTTGCGCGCCCAACCTGACCTTCGGGGCTCATTGATGGAGCGGAGTGTACTGCTTGGGCTCGAATCGCAAGATCGATGGCACCATCGATAATGGTTTCAAGCGAGCCCATGCCCGCGTCGAACCCGCCGGGGGGTGCATTGGGGTCGCCATTCCATGCCGCGCCCGCATCGGGCGCCAGGTACGGCGTGGCTGGCGGTGGCTGATCCTTCGAGCAAGCAATAGGCAGTGTGACTATCGCGGTTGCTGCAAAAACCACGAACGGCAGAGGCATTTTGCGCATGGTATGAAGCGTTATCTTATCTTCTTTTTCTTTTTTTTTGTGAATTGCGCGATTGTCATTTTCCACGAAAGTACAGACGAATCTTGTAGGGTGAAGCGTCATGCGCCTGTCGCCTCGCCGTTGCCTGTTTGCGTTTGCCATCTTCAGCGTGCTGCCGCTGCTCGTCGCCTGCCCGAAGAAGCAAGAGCCCGTGCCCGACGCTGCACCGCCTCCACCACCACCGCAACCGGTTGTCGAGGAAGATGCGGCCGTCACGGTCCTCGAGCCAATCGCTGAAGACGCCGATACAGATGGCGATGCCGATGCTGACGCCGCAAAAGCAACCGGCCCCGCTGTTCCCACCAACGTCCAGCGCCTCAAAATGTGCTGCCAGCAGCTGCGTGTTCAGGCCAAGGCTTTGGGCGCGTCACCCGAAGCCGCCATGCTCAAAAATGCTGCTGCGCAGTGCGATGCAACCGCGGCGCAGTTCGGCAAGAGCGGCGGCTCAGCCCCTGAGCTCGGCATGATCAAAACGCTTCTCGCGGGTCGAAACGTGCCGCCCGTGTGCTCCAGATTTTAGGGCTGTTAATCAGCCAAAATGATCGAAGCCATATGGCTCCACTTCGCGCGTTCCAGAAGGTCCGCGAACCATCACGCATGGCTTTTTGCCTGGGCTGACCGGTTCGACAACACCAACACACGAAAAGCCATCCATGGGCACATCGCTCGCTACGAGAAGCGCGTAGTCCTCGCCTCCGTAAAGCGCCAAGCTCAAAGGATCACGGCCCAACACGTCGGCTGCTGCGAGCAATTTCGGACCAACGTGGGTAACAAGCTTTTCGGCGTCGAAGACGAGCCGAACACCGCTTGCTCGTGCAATGTGTGACGCGTCGCGCACCAGGCCATCGGAGATGTCGATGGCCGCATGCGCATGCCCTTTCTGCGCGAATGCGGCAAGCATTCGGCCGTCGGCAATGCGTGCGCGAGGTCGTCGCCATGCCTCGAGACACGGCGCAATACGTGCATCTTGCACGCCATGAAGAAGCGCGAGCAACCCGGCACCAGCAAGCCCCACGTCGCCAGCGAGTAAGAGGAGATCGCCGGCGCGTGCACCGCTGCGCAGAACAGGATGCGTTGCCCGGCCAACGAGCGTTGTCGTCACGGACGTCTCTGTGCCGCGCGCAAGGTTTCCGCCGACGATTGGCGCGCCAACGTCGCGTGCGGCATCGGCTTGCCCTGTTGATAGGGCGCCTACCGCCTCGTCATCGACCGACAGCGGCAGCACCAGCGACGAGAGCGCCGCAACAGGCTCGGCGCCCATGGCTGCCAGATCGCTTGCGGCCGCCATGAAGCTTCGAAAGCCAACGTCGTAGAAGCTTGCCCACTCGACGCGAAAATGGATACGGTCGACCTGCGCGTCGACGGTCCACACGAGCGAGCCCGCGAAACCCTCGAGAACCGCCGCGTCATCGCCAATTCCGACACGCACAGCGGGGCCGCCAACGCCAAAGCGTGCAGCAAGATGAGCGATGCGTTCGAGCTCGTTCATACGGTTTTTTTAGCGTCTTTGTCGTCGTGTGAGGAAAATTGCGAAGCCTGGGAACAGAACGCGCGAGCCGGTTGTAAGAAAACCATGAAGGCAACGCGAGGCTCTGCAAGAAAGGGGGTTTTTAGCGTTTTTGTTACTTGTTTTTGTCACGTTTTGCCGAGGATCGCACATTACTCGAGCGTCGCGCCCTTCGTTCCTTGACGCATTCATTCGCTGTTTTCCGTATCCTCATTTTTCATCCCGTATCCATCCTATCTGTATTGTTTGGCAATTTGTATTCTCGTCCCCGCCCTTTTCGTGACCGTTTTCCGATCCTCCCACGGAGAATGGCCGCGAAAAGGGCAAATTCTCACACTCTGGAGGTGTCACAGAACCGCATTACTCAGATTGATTGTTCCGAATCAAATCAGCTCCCGGCGCGAGATCAAGAACGCGACCCGGGAGCTTGTCTTTTGTCCCGTAGGAGTTTCTTAGCAGCCTGCTAGTGCCGTTCAGCAAAAGTTCGGCCAGAGGCCGAACACGCTGCTTCGCAGCGCCCGAACGGCCCTAGTTTTGTTCATGGGGGCTCCGCCCCCCGACCCCCGAAGCCGCTCCCGCGGCTTCTCCTAGCAGGCTGCTGAAAAAGTTTTCAGCAGCCTGCTAGATTGTCGCTACTCACGCTGAAAGAGGAATTATGGCCGAAGCCCCCACGCTCGATTTCAATGCCTTCGTGACTCGCAAGAAGGCCGAGCATGTTGGCGGCGCTCAAGAGGGCGAGCACGACTATTCCTATGTGCTCGACAGGCAAACGCGCGCCACATTTGAGCACGCCAAAGCCGTCGAGCTCGCCGTGGCAAGCACAGTGCGCATGTACAAGCAGGTTTGGCGCGGGCAGCTTCTGGGCAACGCCGTGCGCGTGTCCGATCGGCAGTTTCCACGCATTCACGGCATTGTGAACGAATGCGCCGAAACACTCGGCATTCATGTGCCTCAAGTTTACATCGTCAATAACCCTACCCTCAACGCCGCCACGTACGGCACCGACGATGAATCGTTCGTCATGGTGCACTCTGCACTTGTCGATCATTATTCGGACGAAGAATTGCGCACCGTGCTCGGCCACGAATGCGGGCACATCCACAACAAGCACGTCGTTTACCTGACAACGCTGCACTACCTGAAACTCGTGGCGCAGGCTTACCTCGGCGTGCTCGTTGCCCCGGCCATGCTGCCGCTCAACGCGTGGTCGCGCCGTGCGGAGATCACCTGCGATCGCGCGGGCATGCTCTGCGCAAAAAACGAGCATGTGGCGGCCCGCGCCCTCACCAAGCTCGTACTCGGCTCGCACAAGCTTTACGACGAGTTCAACATCGAAGCGTTCCTCGAACAATACGAGGAAGGCAAAGACGGTATTGGCCGGTATATGGAGGCCTTTGCTTCGCACCCGTACCTGCCGAAGCGCGTGCTTGCCATGCGTATCTTCGGCGAGAGCAGCCTTTATCGACAGCGCATTGGAAGCGGAACGGGCTTGACCATGGAACAAGTTGACGAGCGCGTAAAAGCACTGCTCAAAGGCGACGCGTAGCGCGGGCTTGACCGCTTTCGATTCGATGCGGTCTCTTTCTCGCTCGGAAAGAACTCGGAAAGAAGAAGATATGCTCGAAGGATTTCGCGAACGAAAGCTCGAAGTAACCGCGGCGCTCGCGGAGCTCTCCGACATTGCGCACGGGCTCGGTGCCAGGAGTCTCAGCGATCGACTTTGTCGCGAGCTCATAAAAAAGCTCGAGGAAGATCGCTTTCATCTCGTTGTGGTCGGCGAGTTCAATCACGGCAAATCGTCGTTCGTGAACGCCCTGCTCGGCGAGCATGTGCTGCCTGTCGGGGTCACACCAACCACGGCGGTCATTCATCAGCTGAAGTTCACCGACCCGCCCGAAGCCACAATCGTTTTTCAATCAGGCAAGCGCGACCCCATTGCGTTCGACGAAACTCGAAGTTTTTCCGTTGGCGGCAAAAGCGTCGATGAAATCGATTACCTCGAGGTCGGCTACCCGGCGCCCTTGTTGCGCGAGCGCATTCTTCTCGTCGACACACCCGGCGTGAACGATTTGTCGCTTCAGCGGGCCGACATTACCTACAGCTACATTCCGCGTGCCGACGCTGTTTTGTTTCTGCTCGACGCGGGGCAAATCCTAAAAGAAAGTGAGCGGCAGTTTTTGAACGAGAAGCTTCTCAAGGCGTCGCGCGACAAAATCGTTTTTGTCATCGCAAAGTGGGACATTCTGAATGACGACGAGAAGACCGAAGCTCTCGCCTACGCGCGTTCGCAGCTCGCAAACCTCGTCAAAGATCCCGTCGTTTTCCCGGTAAGCGCCGAAGCCTCGCTGGCAGGCCGTAATACCGAAAGCGGAATGCCGGAGCTGCTCGGTCATCTCACCACGTTCCTCGCCGAAGAACGCGGGCGCATCTTGCTCGACAACGCCCTTGGCGAAGGCGAAAACGCCGTGCGCCTCGTTGCCAAGGGTGTCGACGCGCGGCGCCGGTCGATCGCCATGAAAGCCGAGGAACTCGAACGCCGCATCAAAATGCTCGAAGACGATCTCGCCGGTCAGGCCGGTACGCTCGAGCAGCGCCGCATCCGCATTCGCGAAGAAGTGAGCGGCATCAAAGCGGGTGCGCAGAAGGATCTCGAGCGGTTCGTCACCGACACCGTGCGCCAGCTTCCCAACATCATCGACTCGGCAAAAAAAGACGACCTTCGCAAGTTCCTTCCCGCATTCCTCGAAGACACCTTTCGGCAGTGGGCCGAAGCCGAAAGCCAAGAAATTGCCCACCGGCTCGAGGCCCTCGCCGAAGCCACCATTGCGCTCATCAAAGAAGACGCTCACGAAGCGAGCAAGCGCGTTGCGAGCACACTTGGCGGCGACGTAAAAAAGCTCGACATCGAAATCGACACGTTCCGCTACGACGCGAGCGTTGCCGGCGTGCTCATGATCGGCATCGGCACGATGATCGCCGTAAACTTCATCGCGGGCGGTATGCTCGTCGCTGCGGCGCCCCTGCTCGCTCTCGCCATGCGCGATCGAGTGGATGCAGAATACAAGAAGCGAGCGAACGAGCAGGCGCCCGAGGTCATTCGCGAAGCGGCGAAACGCGTTGGACCAAAGCTCGAAGAAATGATCGAAGACTTCGCGAAGAAGCTCGATGCATGGGTGGTAACGGCGGGCGAGGAACTCTATCGAGAAATCCTCGAGGTGCTCGACGCAGCCCGCAACGCACGCGCATCAGGCGAGAAAGACGAAGCCGCGGCAAGAGCCGAAGTTATTGCGTGGGAAGAGCGCCTTGGGAAAGCTTGCTCGCGCATCGAGGGCCTTCGCACTGCGCTATCGAGCACGGCCCACGTGCGTATCGCTTCTTGAGCTCGCCATCCGCCCGGCAATCATCAGAGAAGCACTCGTTACGAACACGCTCGCAGCACCGGCGAAAAGCACGTGCGGAACCCTAAGCATTGACGCAACGCCTTGGTCGAGCACGGCTCCCAGCGAAACACCATCGCGCGTGCCGAAGCCAACGAACGACAACGCCGCTTCGCTGACGACGATCGCCGCGGCCGTTGCACCCAGTTGAACGGCGACGACGCCGAGAAGGTTCGGCACCAGATGACGGGCAATCATGCGCGCCGAACTTGCACCGAGAGCGCGCGCCGCTTCGATGAACGCAGCGTCGCGCAGAACGCGAGTTTGCGCGAGCGCCAGGCGCGCGAACGGCGCCCATGCCGTAAGCGCAAAGACGACACCGAGATGCACGCGCGTTGGAACCCGAACCGCGGAGAGCACTACGAGCGCAAGCAAGAACGATGGAAAGGATTGAACGAGATCACAAGTTCTGCCCACGAGCCGCTCAAAGCGTCCACGAAAAAGGCCTGCCGAGGCACCGAGTGGGCAGCCGACAAGAAAGCCGGTGAGTGCCACGGCCGATGCAAGCGCAACGCCTCGCAGGGTCGCATGCGCAACGAGCGCCAGAAGATCGACACCGGCCTCACCACATCCGAATGGAAATTGCAGCGACGGCGAAGCCCACGACAACGCGGGCACGAGCCGGGTTGGCGAACGCGAGCCCAAGGCAACGATGGCCGAAGTGGCGATGACCATCGCGAGCGGCACACCACGCATGACACGAACCTTGTGATCGCTGCGATTCACGCGGATCACCGAACACGCGGATCGATGAGCGCGTGCACCGCGGATGCAAGCTGCTGGACGAATGCGAACAGCGCACCTGAAAAAACCACCGCCGCTTCGAGCACCGGCAAATCACGCGACGCATAGGCATCGAGAATGAGCGAGCCAAGCCCTCGTCGCTCGAAAAGCCGCTCGAGCACGATGGCACCTCCAAGGAGCGATCCGAGCTGCGCGCCGATGACTGTCACGATCGGCCCGGCGGCTGCCGGCAGCGCATGAATCCAAAGCACGCGCGCGAAACTCCCGCCTTTGGCGCGCGCAACATCGAGGAACTGAGCGCGCGCAACGTCATCGAGAGCCGCCCGCGACACACGCGCAACATGCGCTGAAAGCGGCAACGCGAGAAGACCGCTGGCGAAAAAGAGTCCGAGCGCGCCCGCTTCAGGATCGCCCGGCAGAGGAACGATTCGCAGGCGTGCAGCAAGCGCGTACGTAAACACCGGAGCTATGGCAAGAAGCGGCGTGGCTGCGAGGGCCGTCGCGGCTTTGTCCACCCAACTGCGACGCTCGCCGAGCCACGGACCAGCACCCGCAATGGCCGCCGCAATGCCCACCGCGGCACCCATCAGAACCGCGAGGCCGGCGAGACCTGCGGTTGGAAGGGCCGCGCCAACCACCAGAGAAACCGCCGAGGTGCCAGGGCGACGAACGGACTCGCCGAGATCGAAGGTGACAAGGCCACGAAGAAAATGTGTATATTGCAATAATAGCGGCTGATCGAGGTAGAGTTTCGCGCGCAGAGCCGCGCGTTCGAGCTCGGTTGCCTGGTCACCAAGAACAAGCGATGCAGCATCGCCAGGCAGCACACGAAGAGCGAGAAACACGAGCGACGCGAGCGCAACGACAACCAAAAGCGCGTCAGCTACGTTGCCAACCAACTTTCGCAAAGCATTAGCCGCCGTTTTCGGTGTCGCTAGCATCGCCGCCATCGCCCGCGTCGTCGTCGGACGCATCGCCAGCGTCGGGGAAGAGCGGAGGCACACCCGCGTCGTTCACCTGAGCGGCACCGGCATCGATGGCCGGAACATCGGGGCCGAGTGTCGAACACACAGCGCTGGAGCCCTCCGTGCCGGCGTCGACCACGTCGGCCGGAATGACAAGGCAAGTCATCTGAACCTGATCGTCGTCGAGGATGAGCGCATTCCATGGAGGGTTACGTGCATCCGCGCAAATGTAGCCATTGCGGCAGTCTGAGTTTGACCCACAACGGGCCGAGCACGACGAGCGAGATGTGCGCGCGCCCGTAGCGCCGTTGCGGTCGTTGAACCCGCAACCAGAAATTGATGCATTATACAATATGCACGCGGCCTTGTCGGGGCAGGCGTTGCCCACGCAGTCGAACTCGGTGCAATAGCCGCCGGGCTGGGACGTATCGCACAGCCTGTCGCCGTTCGACGAGCAGTCGGTCGACAACGTGCACTTGTCGCCAATCGACGGCGTGCAGCCGGCCAAGGCTCCGCCAATCACCAAAACCAAGACAATACGATTGCGAGCCGTCGCGAACAAACTAGAACGTTTTTAGTCTCAATCCCTGTTTGACATCAAGCACTGCGACCCGTAAGAGATGCTGCTCATGGCGACCTATATCACCGCAGACTGCATCAACTGCGGCGCTTGCGAGCCCGAGTGTCCGAATGAGGCCATCAGCGAGGGCGATGAGATTTACATCATCGATCCCGAGCTATGCACCGAGTGCGTTGGTTTCTACGATCACGAGGCTTGCCAAGCGGTGTGTCCCGTCGAGTGCTGCCTGCCCGATCCGAAGAACACCGAAGACGAAAAGGCACTCGTCGAGCGCGCAACCAAGCTCCACCCCGACGACAGCGAACTCAAAAAGCGCGTCGCCTCGAACGACTATCCATCTCGCTTCCGCCAGTAGGCCGCTTTCGATTTGACGCGCCCTCTTTCGCGATTGGCTCGTTGGCGGCTCCGGTGCGTGTAGGGGCGTATGGCCATACGCCCCTACGAATGTGCGTTGGTGCCTGCGGTGCGTGTAGGGGCGCAGCATGCTGCGCCCCTACTGGCTGTATCGCTGTGGCTTTTCGGCTGCGGAGGCGGTAGCCCGCTTCTTCATCCCGCGCAAACTTTGCCCATGGGTGATGTGCGCGCCGCAGGTGGCATGAGCGCAAACATCGCGGCAGGCGGCTTAGCCAGTGGCTTGCGCGGCGCACGCAACATCGCAGCAAGCGATGCTTCCGCGCCTTTTGGGTCGAATTCGGGCTACGCCAAAGGTGCACTCGTCGCCGCGGCGATCGCTCCTGGTCTCGCACCATTCGTTGCTGCGCGTGTGGGCATTGGGCAAGCATTCGAGGGTGGCCTTGCTTACACGGGGCGCGCCGTGCGCGTGGACATGCGCCGCGGCTTCGACTTCGGGCCATGGGCGCTATCGATTGGCGTTGGAGGATCTGCCACGCTCTACGGCTCGCAGCAGGGAACCGACCTGCCGAACGTCGATCTGTCGGCCATTCATGGCTACGGCGCCGATCTTCCGCTGCTCGTTGGCTACAAAAGCGATGCTGGCCTTTACATGGTGTGGTTCGGCGCGCGCGGCGGCTACGAGCACGTCGCGATTGGAGCCCTTACGAGCGAGCCAGATAGTGTGCCGGAGAGCACGGCGTCCACCCAGCTCGACGCCAACCGCTATTGGGGTGGCGGAGTCGTTGGCGTTGCAACAGGCTTCAGTCGCGTGCATGTTGCACTCGAATTTTCGGCGGCCTACCAGGCTGTGCACGGCACGTACAACGCCGCTTCCACCACGGTTCAAGGACTCACGCTCGGGCCCGCAGCAGCATTATGGTGGCAGTTTTGAACAGATTTTGGCTCGCATAGCGTCGATTGCCTGCACGGTAACGTGCGCCGCTCGCGCCGAAGCGACCTCGTGATGTTCGCTCCACTGCGCACGACCGCGGCCGCCAACCTCGTTGGCCACGCCGAGCAGAGCGGCCGCAGCCACGCCATGCGCTGCGCATGCGCGCGCAAAAGCGAAGGCCTCGAGGTGCTCGACATCGGCATGGCGCGCGAGCTTGGCGGCAAGCGTGTCGTCGATGGTAATTGCGACAGTATTTGCAATTTGCACAGATTTCGCTCCGACTGCGCATGCCGCATCATGAAAGCTTCGATCGAACGAAACCTCGCGCGGCATTGGAAGAGGGATCTCGGCCGCGCCCGACAGCACGTCAGGTTCGATGAGACATGCGCTTGCCCCAACAACCACTTGGCCAACGGCGAGATCGGCGGCCAGCGCGCCGCACGTGCCAACGAAGATCGCGTGCGTTGGCGCGTGCTGAGTGAGGCAACGCATCGTGCCGATCGCGGCCTCGACGAGACCAACGCCAACGGGCTCGACGGCGATCTCAAAATCACTAGGCCAAGACGCCGCAAGCTCACGAAAAAACACAAGCTCGGGCTCCCATGCCGAAACAACGACGAGCTTCATGCGGCCTCGCGTGTGAGAGCATGTTTACCAGCCGTCGCGAGCGACGTGAGGCTGGCGACCCCTCGAAGGTTGCTCCCGTCGTCTTTTTGCCGATTTCTGTCGCATCGCTTCGTTGCTTCTCCTCGAGCTGCACAAGCAGCTCTCGTCGAAGCGCCTCGCTCTGCTCGGAACTCGGCAAAAATACTCGGTCCGCAACCTGCTCGGGGCTCGCGGCGGGCCCGAGGAGCCCCTTCCCCGCCCGCGCGCAGGAAGGCGCGCTGCGCGCCTGACGAGCACGAGGCCGGGGGAAGGGAAGCGCAGCTCGCGAAGCGAGCGCGCGGTTGGGGCCCCTCTACGTGCGCAGGCACCGCAGGGCCCAACGAAGGCATCGCGTCGCGCAGCAGGCTGGTAAACATGCTCTGAGTTGCCGGGAAGTCGGCCGCCTATTATTCTACAAGCGTTTATGCGTTTGGTGTCTTCGCTCTTTGGTGCCTTTGCGATCGGCTCCGCTGCATTGGCGGTGGGCTGCGCCGCACCGTCGGGCGATGGTTCCGATGCGCCCAACGCGCCCGATGCTGAAATCACATCGCAAGCGGCAACGGCCGTTGTGGTTGTTGAGCGAACAGCCGGCCCAGGCGATGCCGTGCATGCCGACAGCATCGTTGCGCGCTTCGTTCGCGTTCGGCAGGCAGCGGTCGACGATCAGGCGCTTCGCATGGCGGGTGCAACGCAAGATCTGCCTGCAGCGGGAACATGCTCGGCCAACGCCGAAGCGTCTTTTGCCCAGAAGCCTCGCGCTGTCGAACTTCTCGACGTCGGCCCAGTAACCGTCACAGACTCGCAAGGGCGCGCCACGGCACTTGCCCAGCGAGCCATGCCTGATCCGGCGGGGTTCGTCTCCGGCGTGTTCTATTCCGGTCGCTCGAGTGAGGCATTCACCGCAGGTTCTCCAGTCGAAGTGCACGCGAGCGGTGGCCCCGATCTGCCCGGCGGCTTCGTTGTCAGCGTGCCGTCGTCCCACGAGCTCACAGACGTGACCGTGGCTCCCACATCCGGCGGCCTCGACATCACCTGGTCCGCAAGCAACATGAGCGATGCAAGCGACGCGGACGAGCGTGATCTCGTCTATGTCGAGGTGCTTTCCACTTCCGGCAATCTTCTCACGCGTTGCACAGCGCCAGACACGGGCAAATTGAACATTGCGGCAAACGTCATCGGGGCGGCTTTGGAAGGGCAGCTAGCGGTTCATCGCCTGCATCACGAAGCCTTCCGCGCGCAGGGCATCGACTCTGGCGAGGTGCGGTTCGATCTTGCCCGCGTCGTACCATTTCATCGTTGAACCGCTTTCGATTTGGGGCGGCCACGGGGGGCCGCCCCTACGAATGTGCGTTTTGTTTGGCCGTAGGGGCAGGCCCCTGTGCCTGCCCCCGCCTAGATTCGGTCCTAATCGCAATAATTTGGTGATGCTGATGTAGACTGCTTTTAATTTGATGCGCATGGCTCGCCCTCTTCTTTTTGCACACGCCACAGTCGCCGCACTCGCCATCTGCGCCACAAGCGGCTTCGCGTTTGGCGATGAGCCCTCAATTCCCCACGGCCCCCGCGCGTTGCCGCCGTTGCCACCCTTGCCGAGCCCGTCGTCTCCGGCGCCCGCTGCTTCTTCTCCTTCCTCGAAGGCCCTGCCCACGCAAAAAACAGCGTCGCACGCGGTAAAGCCATCGCGATCTGCCGGGCGAACCGTACTTGCTGAGCGCGGCTGGCACACGCCAACACCAGGAAAGATTGCTCCGCTCGATGCATCGGGTCGGCCCATGCTCGTACTTCACGCGCTCAACACTTCCGACCACGTCGAGCTCCGCGCGCTGAGCGATCAGGGCGATTTCTCCGCCGAAGATCTCGACAGAGCCGCTCACGTGCTGCGCGACTCGCGCTCTGGCAACGAGCACCCGGTCGATCCGCGCCTGCTCAGCCTCGTGTATCGCATATCGGTGCACTTCCACGCGCACGAAATTCGAATCATCTCGGGCTACCGCACTCCGCACGGCTCTCATGTTTCGAACCACAACTTGGGCCGCGCAGTCGATTTCGTTGTGCCAGGAACAACCGACGAACAAGTTGCAAAGTATGCGCGCGAACAGGGTTTTGTAGGTGTTGGAGTGTACCCAACAAGCGGATTCGTGCATCTCGACGTGCGCGTGCGATCGTTTTTCTGGGTTGACTCGAGCGGCCCCGGAAAGAGAAACCGCACGCACGCCGTTCTGGGCAAGCTCGCGCAGAAAAGTGATTCCGAAGCGCTCGCACGGGGTGATCACCCAATGCTTCCTTTCGCTCTTGGCACCAACATCGATGCGGCACTCAGCACGCCTTTGCCTGCCCACGCAAGCGATGGCAAGCACGACGAAGACGACGACGAGTTCGGGCTGGGCGAAATGGCGCGTCACTCGGAGTAGTATGGATGCTGAGGTAGCAAGCCTCCTTCGCGAAGAGCGCGTAGTCGCGGCCGCCGAACTCGCCAGCTTTCGCGGCGATGCGCACACGGCAAGCATGCTGTTCGAGCGTGCGTGTGACTTTCGACGCGCAGCCGTGGAAGCCGCGCGTGCAGGCGAATATTCGAGATCGCTACAATTCGCACTCGAAGGCAACGACGAAGCAGCCGCCGAACGCGCGCTGCCCCACGTGCTCGGTGACGCGACGAAGGCCGACAGGCTCGCGTTGCAGCTCCAGCAGCAAGGCAAACACGGCTGGGCCGCGCGACTCCTCGAAGGCATCGGCAAACGCATGGCCGCGGCGCGCGCCTACCAAAAGGCTGGACTCGCCGTCAAAGCCGCCGAGCTTTTCGAGGCCGATGGCGACGTTGCAACGGCTGCGCGAGTGCTCGAGTCGCAAATCAAGCTAGATCCGGACAACGCAAGCTTGCACGTTGCACTCGGGGGCTTGCTCCTTCGTTATGGCAAAGTCGAAGCTGCGGTGCGCGCGCTACAGAAAGTGCCATGCGGCTCACCGGAGCGACCGAGCGCCCTCAGCCTGCTGCTGACAGCGCTCGATCGCCTGGGGCTTGCCGAAGCGCATCGCGAGGCCGAACGCGAGCTCGCAAGCCTCGGTGGCGCGGCGAACGCGACCGGCGCGCCCAAGCCGACCGGCGCCTCGCCGCGGACAACGCAGACGACGGAAGTGCGTGCGCATCTTTTCGGCCGCTACGAACTTATCCAGCAAGTTGCCTCGTCGCCGAGTGCTCGAGTGCTCGAGTGCATCGATACGATCCGCATAGAGCGCGTGGCCGTGAAAGTTTTCGCCGGCTTCGCCGCGCGCGGCGGTGGACGCGATGCACTTGCACGATTCGAGCGCGAGGTAAAAATCACCGCAGCGCTCAACCATCCCAATGTCGTGCCTCTTCTCGAATACATCTGCGATGGCCCGGCGATTGTTCTTGCGTGGATGGGACGCGGAACGCTCGAACAGATGATCGCGCGCGAGCCTCTCACGCCTGCCCGCGCTGTCGAGATCGCAAGCGCGGTCCTCACAGCGCTCGGCGAAGCGCACCGGCTCGGCATCGTGCACCGCGACGTCAAGCCGGCCAACGTGCTCTTCGACGACGCAGGAACGGCAAGGCTCGGCGACTTTGGCGTCGCGCACTTGAGCGATCTGTCGACCACGGTGACAGCGGGCATCATTGGTACGCTCGGCTACATGAGCCCTGAGCAGCGCCAGGGGCAACCTGCAACGGTGCAGAGCGATGTGTACGGCGTTGGTGCGATGCTCTGGGAAATGCTCACGGGGCAGCGCCCCGAAGCAAACCTAAATTATTGCATATTGCAAGCACGTCCAAGCGCCGTGCATCGAGATCTTTCCGTGCAGCACGATCGCGCGGTTACAACCATGCTTGCGGTCGATCCGTCCGAGCGGCCCGCCGATGCATTCAACGCGCTGCGTTCGCTTTCGGCTCTGCACTGGCCCGACACGATCGACCGAGCCGCGTACGCGCAGCCTTCAAGCCCGAAGAGTCTTCAGCCCGACGCCGCGCGGCTTCGGCGCGGCGAA
Source organism: Polyangiaceae bacterium (assembly GCA_009780955.1). Taxonomy (GTDB): domain Bacteria; phylum Myxococcota_A; class Polyangia; order Polyangiales; family Polyangiaceae; genus Labilithrix. The sequence continues at coordinate 45,539 of WQZB01000019.1, forward strand.
GACGGTGCCCTGGTCGATCAATGGCTCAATCGCCGCGTATGCACCCTGCCGCTCAATGGCGCTGTGCTTGCGCGCGCATCGGCGTACTGTCGTGTCGATCATCCCGCACTGCAGTTGGTGCTGAGGGTCGATCGCGACAGCAACACCGTGTGGCTCGCCATGCCGCGCGGCGCGTCCCCTACCGAAAAGCTCACGGCCGAACAAGCAAAGATTCTTCGCGAAGCCCTCGAGCAGCTGCACGAAGTCGGCGAAGTTCATGGTCGTGTCGATCGCGATCACGTGCTTGTCGACGACGCTGGTAAAGTCACGCTGCTATTGCCCAAAACTGCTAGCAGAGTCGCCACCAACGTCGCTAGCTGGGCACACTCGGTCGATCTCGATCTCCTCGGCCTGCAGAAGCTCACGTGACGTTCACGTGAGGCCCGCGCGGTAGGCGCCTAGTACGAGCTCGTGCACCTCGTCGATCGATCCAGAGCCATCGATGACGACAACGCGATCGGCTGGCATGTGGCGGGCGAGATCACGATAGAAAACGGCGAGCGCGCGTTGCGTATCGGGCTGTTCGTAAAGGTCGGGCGCATGACCGCGCGCTTGCCGGCGCCGAGCTGCCAGCTCGGCAGGCAGATCGAGCACGATGGTTAGCCCGGGGCGCAACGCATGGCGATTCAGCTCGCGAATCCAATCGATCGCGGCGCTTGCCTCGTCTGCCTTGTCTGCCTCGTTTGCGCTTGAAACGCTTTGGTAAGCGATACTCGAAGCGTCGTAACGATCCGACACCACGACACCACCTTGCGCGAGCACGGGTTTGATTTCCGCCTCGACGTGATCCATTCGATCGGCCGCGAAAAGCAGCGCCATCGTCGTCCAACTAGGATTAACGATGCGCCCACTAAGCACCTGGCGGATGAGCGCCCCAATAGGGCCGTCGCTTGGCTCGCGCGTTGCGCGCACCATTGCGACACCTTCGCGTTCGCGCCGGAGACGCTCGACGAGCTTCTGCGTTTGCGTTGTCGTGCCCGCACCGTCAATCCCCTCGAGCACCACAAAGTGACCAGCGTTACTAGAATTGCGCATGCGAATCGTCCTCGCCGAATGCATGCAAATCGTCTTCGCCGAGCACGACATTGTCGATGAGACGCGTTTGCCCGATTCGGCAAGCAATGGCTAAAACGGCACGCGCACCAATGGCAGCCGCGTCGTCGAAGGGGACGAGCGACTCGGCGTCAGCCACGGTCACGTAGTCGACAGAGGTTGCGACAGCGGCCACGGCAGCGAGCGCAAGGCCGCGAAGAACGCCCGCGTTGCGCTCGCCCGAGGCGAACGCGCGCGATGCCAAAAGCAGCCCTCTCGACAAACCGAGAGCTCGCACCCGCTCCTGCGGCAAGAGGTAGGCGTTGCGCGAGCTCACCGCGAGCCCGTCGGGATCGCGAATGATGGGATGGCCAACGATAGTCACGGGGAGAAAGAGATCACGCGCAATGCGACGAACAATCGCAAGCTGCTGGTAATCTTTTTTGCCGAAAACGGCTGTGCACGGGCCCACAACGCCAAAAAGCTTCGTTACAACGGTAGCAACACCCTCGAAATGACCAGGCCGCAATGGGCCGCAAAGATGCGATGCAAGCGCACCAACGGTAACCCTTGTTTCGTCGCCTGCCAGGTACATGGAGGAGACCTCGGGCGCAAAGACCAGATCGACATCGGCCAGATCGCTTAGCCGGTCGATGTCGACATCGAGGTTACGCGGGTACTTGATGAAGTCTTCGTTCGGACCAAATTGCGTTGGATTGACGAAGATCGAAACAACGATAAAATTCGCATTTTGCCGGGCTTTGCGGACAAGAGCGAGATGGCCTTCGTGCAGCGCGCCCATGGTTGGAACGAAGCCCACCAGCAGGCCACGCGCTCGAGCCGCGTCGCACGCAGCCCGTACCTCTGCAGGCATGGCCACAACACGCTGAATTAACGGCATAGCTCCGCATGTTAGTGCACTATCGTGGACGAACCCGACCGTTTATACAGTTGACGAGCGGCCTATCCTTTGCGATGCGAAGGGCATGCGCCCGCGTGGGTTAGTATTGTGTGTGGTACTCGCCTGCGAGTCGGTCGCTGGCTTGCCTGGCTCGGTCGCGTACGCGCAAACGACGAACGGGCCGAACGCACCGAATCCAGGCGCGTCCAAAGAATCCGCAAGAAAGCTATTCGACCAAGGGCTTGAAGCTGAAAGGGCAGGTCAGTTCGCTTTCGCCCTCGAGAAATACGCCCAGGCCGAAAAGGTCGCGACGCCAACCGCAGGGTTGCGCTTCCACAAGGCCTATTGCCTGGAAATGACCGGCCAAATGGCGCTCGCTCTTAGCGAATACAACGCCGCCGCCACGCTCGCAATCGCAGCGAACAAACCCGATGTGCATGCGGCCATTGCCGCGCGCCGAGACCCGCTGCGCCTGCGCGTTCCCCAGCTCGCGCTCCGTCTCACCACGCCGCCACCCGGCACCAGCGTCGAGCTCGACAAAAAACCGGTCTCCGCCGAATTGCTCGATGGCAGGTCATTTCGCGTCGATCCCGGCGAGCACAAGCTCGAGGCGCATGCCCCGGACCGAACACACTTCGAGCGCACCATCATGGCTACCGAGGGCTCGTCAACCACCGTAGAAATCACGTTGCCCTTGGAAAAACCAGCTTTGCCAGTGGCGAAAGAGAAAGAGAAACCTCATAGCCGTTCGTATGCGTGGCCCATCGTCACAACAACGGGCGCTGTTTTGTTTGCCGGTGGCGGTGTGGCCAGCCTCTTGCTCGCTGGCAATGCGCAAAGCGACGCCAAAAGCATGTGCGCAAAACAAGTCACCTCGCCGTGCACGGGCGACCGCACCAAGATTCGCACGCTCGACGCGCTCGCTCTTGGTGGGTTCATTGGTGCGGCCGGTCTCGGCGCCCTATCCATCGTGCTTTTTTCGTCGGGCGGCGGTAGCCCAGAAAAAACAGATAAGGCTCTCTCCACACCCGTGCACGCTCGTTTGGTGGCATCACCGACGGCGCTCAGCATTGAAGGAGCCTTCTAAGAGCATGTTTACCAGCCTGCTGCGCGAATCGATGCGTCGGTTGGGCACTGCGGTGCCTGCGCACGTACGAAAAGTACGCTTACGCGGGCTCCTCGCGCTCCGCCCTAGCCTCGATTCGCTCGCGACGTCTGGTAAACACGCTCTAACGATGAAGAAAGCCAGGCTGCGTTACATCTTCGCCATGGGCGCTTGCGCGTCCATCGTGGTCGCGTGCGTTGACCTTTTCCATTCGACCGATTTTCGCACGCTTTGCGATTCGGACCCAAACAATGCCGCGTGCCAGGGTAACCAGGATGACGGTGGACGGGATGGCCAGACGGACAGTGGCGGTGACAGCGGCGACCAACCACTAGACTTTTGCGCGTGGTCTTCGGCGGAAGCACACGACGAAGCTGTGCGTATTTGCGCGTGGTTTGGCGCCTGCGAAGGACCAGCAGGCGAGAGCGCATTCGGCAATTGCGTGATGCATGCACAGTTCGCGCTCGACTGCGACGCAAACCCCAATTTCCGCCCAACCGGCAGCGCAGAGTTACTCTGGCAATGCCTTACGAAAGCGAAAACGTGCGACGACTTCAACACGTGCACATTTCCCAAAGGCGTTCCTGCCTGCCAGTTCACCGGGGGATCCTCGGGTTACTCGGGGTGCACCACGAACTCGGGAATCGCGGTCGTCTCCACGTGTGTCCAAGTGAACGATCCCCCGATCGGGGTCGATCTTTGTTCCATGGCCAACAAAACCTGCCAGGCGGACCAATCGCAATATGTAGGGTGCACGGGTAATCTTGGTTTGATGTGCACGCCCCCAAGCAGCAGCCAGCCCGCAAGCAACTGCTCGGGCTCGTGGGCACAAAGTTGCGTTTCCGGTCCACCCGCAATCGATCAGGGTATTGACTGCAGCGGCTTTGGCGCGAGCAAATGCTCGAGCAGCGGGGGGAACGGTGCGGCGTGCGTTCCAAGCGGCGGCGATAGTTGCTCCGGCGCGGTGTCGTCGCAGCCTACGTGCAGTGGTGACCAAGTTTCGGCATGCGTAGACGGCCAGCACTACACCATCGATTGCACGAAGTTTGGCCTCACGTGCTCGCCTGTTGCAGCGGCAAAGGCAACCTCCTTGTACGATCCTTTCGCGGCATGCGTAGCCTCGGGCACGGCGTGCGCCGGCGACGACACATGCAATGGCTACGCGATCATGAGCTGCAGCCATGGCGCTGCCGTCGGTATCAGCTGCGCGGACCTTCACCTCGGCCCATGCCGCCTGACCACCGTAGCCGCGAAGACGTATGCCGCCTGCACCATTCCTTAGAGCGTGTTCGACAGCCTGCTGCGCGAAATCGATGCGTCGGTTGGGCGCTGCGCGCCGTGCTCAAAGCCGCAACAGGCTGTTCCGCGCGGTGCTCGCGCTCCGCCCTAGCCTCGATTCGCTCGCAACGGCTGGTAAACACGCTCTTAGCCTGCGATGAGGAAAGCGACGACGGCGCCTACCCCCAGGAAAAGCGCCAAAGCTACGATGAGTAGCAAGACAAGCCACGAGCGGTCTAACGGGATGCTTCTTGGAGTGCCCTCGGTTGCACACCGCAATGAACTGCCATCGTCAGCGCAGAACCTTGCGTCACTCGAGAAAACGCGCATGCATTTAGGGCAGCTTTTCATGCCATGCGCTCATTGGAAACTATACCGCTTTCAAGTTGACGCGAGGTCGAGGCGGAGCCGAGGAGCGGACCGGAACAGCCTGCTGCGGCTTTGAGGACCGCACCGCAGGCTCCAACGAAGAGATCGCGTCAAATCGAAAGCGGGCTAATCAACTTTCTGGACGGTCTGGGTAGCTGCGAAGTAGATCATTCGGTGACACGACGGGCACTGCTCGATGAGCGGCTCTCGCCTTAGCCGATGATAGAGCTGGGGCGGCAGTGACATGTTGCACCGGTTGCAGGTGCCGTCGGTGGTTTGGGCTACGGCGCTGCCGCGACGTTGCCGAATCATTTCATACTTGCGAAAAAGCGCAGGAGGCAAACGCTTGATGATTGCATCGCGGCCGCCACCTTTTTCGCGATAATCGACTTCGAGCCGTGCGACCTTTTCTTGGATGGCGCCTTCCTTCGTAGAAAGCTCTAGGCTTGTGCGCTTGCGCTCGGCGTCGGCGGCCTCGACAGCAGCACGAACAGGGGCCATGTCAGTGTCGATGCGCACGCTTTCGTGTTCGCGATCGCGAATCAACTTGCGAAGTTCCTCGAGTTCGCGCTGCGCCGCGTTCGATTCGCGCTCGGTGCGCGCTCGATTCAGCTTTTCGCGGGAGTGGTCGATTTGGTTCGTCATCGTACGAACCTCGACTTGGAGCTCGGAACGCTGCTTGTCAGCAGCCGACAGCGCCGCACGGTCGATTTGAAGCTTGTCGTCGAGCTTCTTCAGGCTGTCTTTCAAGGCGCTTAGCACACCTCGCTCTTCGCTAAGCTTTTCCTCGAGGGTTTTGACCTCGGCATCCATTAAGGCCAGTTCTTCCAACGCGCGGATCTGCTCACTGACCTGCTCCGTAGTGCTCAACCGCTTTTCTCCTTTTCTTTACCTTCTCGAGTCTCGCTGTGTTCTTTCGCTCGCAACGGCATGATCTGAGACTCCTCGCACTTACCCACACGCGAACGCAACCCTTCGTGTGGGCCCACCTGGGTTCGAACCAGGAACAGCCCGGTTATGAGCCGGGGGCTCTAACCGATTGAGCTATGGGCCCCAGCGATCTTTTCTGCATGCCGCAAACCACTCGCCACGATTATTCGCAACACAAAAAAACTAGTCGAACCGAAAGCGCGGGGGAAGAGGCAGTTCAGTGGCACACGAAACGGGCAAGCTCATAGCGACCACTGCGGGCTTCAACTTTGTCACCCGCGGAGGCGGTTTTATCGACCACGGCAACGAGCACGTCGGGCGCGATGGAAACCAACGGGCGCGCCCCGTCGAGCGACGGCTCGAGTGTCACCGGGCCAGCAGGCGTCAACGCGGAGCCGAGCGGCACAATGCGCGCGCGCTCGCCCATGTCGGTCCACGAAAGCCAGCTCAGAGCTCCTTGTTTGCCTGGTTCGGCCGATGCAACGGACGCAAGGAATTGTGCGGGACTTGCGCCAACGCCGCCATCGACGATGTCACCCGACTCGACACGCTCACCACGCTCACCACCCAAGACGTAGCGCACCACGCGAGCGCCGCCACCTTCCGTGCTTGCTGCTTCGTCTTGGACGAGCACCACGATTTGCGGCTCGCTGTCACCGCCATCACCCGAGCGCCTGGCAAGATCGAAAGTAAGCGCACGCCCCTTGTCGGATGACACGCGGTGCACTTTGGAGATGGGCTCGCCGCCATTGTCGAGCAAAACGAGCTCGACCCACCGGTACACGCGGCTCTCGCCAGGCCCTTCGATCACCGATACCGATGGCGCCGAAGCTGAGGGAGCCGATGAAACCGTCGGCGCGCCTGCGTCGTGCACCTCGGGCCGCTTGGCAAGCCACGCGAGAAAGTAGCCGCCCTTTCTTGACAGCAAACGCGGCTGCTCCGCGTCCGAGCTGTCGGGCGAGACAATCTTCGCCGCTCTGCCGGCAAGGGCAAGTTGCACTTTCACGACGCCGCGGGAAGCGAAGAGTTGACCGGGCAAGCGCGGCGCGTCCTCGTCCCATGCAACGATAGCAGTCGGTGCCGCTGCATCGGCGGCCGCGGCCGCCGATGCCAACGCCGACGCCGACGCGTTAGGCGGCGGTGGCGGCGGCCATGCGATGTCGAACGCAAGCGACTCATCGGCCTGCTGCGAGATGTCGGCTATCGTCTCGAGATTGGGCGCCGCTCGTGCGCCAGGCAAAGCCTTGTTCGCGCGGAGATTGAGCCGAGCAAGGCGAAGCTCGCGGGATGTGCCTACGGCATCTTCTAGCACCCTGCTTGTCGTAGCTTCGTTTCCTTTATGTGTATAATACACAATATAACCGCCAGGCGCCCCACCAGACGGCCCGCTAGACGCATATGGCACCGGCGGTGGATCGTCGCCGAACGCAGGGCCGACGTTGATGAAGCGTGACGAGGTCAGGCGACTGTCGGTCACCATGACCGCTGCCATGCGCTTTGCGCCGTCACGCCGAATGACGCCCACGACGAGCGAGCCATCGACCATCGCTGCCTCGCCAACCACGACGTCATCACCGGCGATGAGCGTGCGCTGGCCATCGGCATGACAGCGCGGCCCTGGCTCAGCGACGGCGGACGCAGTGGGCGGCGTGCTCGTTGCGACGAGATCATCCTGGGCATCATGAGACTGCGGGGATGATTCGGGAGGTGCCGCGCTTTGCTTGCACGATGCAATTACCACCGCGCACGCAACGAGAAGGAGCAGCGATGCGATGCGATGCATGGAATCACGCCTTTGCGGCGGCGTGCTCAATGTCGTCGTCGCGATCGAGCAAACCGTCGACGACTTCGAGCGCAAGCTCGTAGCGCTCGAGCGGAGGCATGATGTACGCGCCGGCTACGCGCCGGCGCACGGCAGAGAGCATTTCGCGTGCGATGGCTACGCCTGCCTTGCGCGCAAGAGGGCCAGAGCCTGCCTTGCGCATGCGTTCGCGCACGGCCAAAGGCACCTGCATGCCGGGCACCTCGTTGTGCAAAAACTCCGCGTTGGCATGGCTCGCGAGCGGCAAAATGCCAACAAGCACGGGCAAACCGAGCGGCTCGATATCGGCGAGGAACTTTTCGAGCACCTGAGGGTCGTACACCGGTTGCGTCATGACGAGCTCGGCGCCGGCTTCTTTCTTCTGGGCAAGGCGTGCAAGCTCACGCTCGTAGTTGAGCGCCGCCGGCTCCGCGCCCGTTGCAAGCACGAAGCGCGTGGTAGAGCCTAGCGATTTGCCGCCGGGATCGATGCCGTGATTCAAGCGCGCCGCCAGCTTGAGAATGCCAATCGAGTCGAGATCGTAGACCGCCGAGGAATCCGGGAAATCACCCATTTTTGGGGGATCGCCCGTAATCACGACGAGATTGCGAACGCCGAGCTCGTGGGTGGCAAGCAAATGAGCGATCGTGCCAAGCAAGTTTCGATCGCGGCCGCAAACGTGGACCATCGTTTCCATGGAAACCGTTTGCTGAATGCGCGCCGCCATGGCGATGTTGCCCATGCGCGCCTGCGCGCGCGCGCCATCGGCGATGTTGACAACATCAATGCCTCCGTTTTTCAGCATTCTCGCGGCGTCGATGGCCTTGCTGAGATCGAGGCCAACAGGAGGCTTCACTTCGACCGACACAACGAACTTGCCACGCGCGATTTTGCTCGATAGCCGGCTACGCTGCGCGAAATTCGTCACGTTGTTCGTTCCCGCACTTCGCGATTCCGGCTGCGCCGGCTGGGTCGCTGACCACGGCTGAAACGTACCCGCTTCAATCGTGATAGTATCGGGCTCGGGGGCAGCGATTTGCAGCGGATCGGACGAAGTGACCATGCGCGCGGCCGCAGCGATGCGCTTGATGTGTTCGGGCGTCGTTCCGCAACACCCACCCACGAGGCGAACGCCCATTTGGAACATGCGCTGCGCGTAAACGCCGAAGTATTCGGCCGTTGACACATAAACGAGCCGCTCATCGACGCGCTGCGGAAGCCCCGCATTGGGCACAGCCCACACTGGCAGCTTCGTCTCGAGCATGGGCTTGATGGCCTCGAGCACGTTCATTGGACCCGCACAGCAATTGACACCAACGACGCTTGCGCCCCACTCGCGCATCAGGCGCGCGACTTCGGCCGACGTCGTTCCATCGGCCATGCGATTTTGCTCGTCGACCGACGCGGACGCGATCACCGGAATGCGGCCCTGCGATGCCGAAACCGCGCTTTCGATCGCCACGCGCAGCTCGCATGTTTGGCGCACCGTTTCGATGACGAGCGCGTCGACACCGGATTCGACCAGAGCCTCGGCTTGCTCGCTCATCGCGGCGCGCACTCTCGCAAGATCGTTTGGCAACGCCTCGCCGAGAAAATAGCCCGACGGACCCATGGCACCGACAACGAACGCCTTGCCGCCGGCCGCCTGCCGCGCAAGGCGCACGCCGGCGTGGTTGATTTCGCGAACCTTGCCGGTTAGGCCATGCTTGTCGAGGCGCATGGCGTTCGCGCCAAACGTGTTCGTTTCGATGACTTGAGCGCCGGCGCGCACGTAGTCGTCGTGCGTTTTTTTCACGAGCTCGGGGCGCGACAAGCAAAGCTCCTCGAAACAAGAGCTAAAAAGCACGCCGCGCTCGTACAACTGGGTACCCATCGCACCATCCACAACGAGCGGGCCCGCAGCGAGCGCTTCGACCAAAGACACCATTGGAATAGGGAGTTACTCCTGCCATGCGTTGCCGCGCAAGTTCGCCCGCTTTCGATTTGGCACGATCTCTTCGTTGGCGGCTGCGGTCCGGTCCTCAAAGCGCAAGGAGGCTGTTCCGGTCCGGTCCTCGCCGCCGCCTCGATCTCGCGCCAACTTGAAAGCGGGCTACTGTAGCAAGTGATGTCAGAGCTTATTAGCCTCGCTCATGCCGTACCCAACGTTCGCACCAGTGTCGATCCGGCGGATCGCGTTGCCTACGCGCGCGATCTCTGGCCTAGACACCACCTCGCCGTTCGCGCCGGCAACGTGGCCGAGCATAGGCCTTTGGCCATCGTGTGGCCCGAGTCGACCGAACATGTCGCAAGCATCGTGCGCTGGGCCTTTGAAACCGAGACGCCGCTCGTGCCGTACGGCGCAGGCAGCGGCGTGTGCGCAGGCATTTTGCCAAGCGAAAATACGATTGTTTTGGATCTGAAGCGAATGAATCGCTGGCGCAAGCTCGACGCCGGCGCGCTCACGCTCGACGTGGAAGCTGGGCACATGGGGCTGCCGCTCGAAGAAGACTTGAATCGCCGCGGGTACACTGTGGGTCATTTTCCATCGTCGATCCTTTGCAGCACGGTGGGCGGATGGATTGCGGCGCGCGGCGCAGGGCAATGCTCAGGCAAGTACGGCAAAATTGAAGACATGGTGCTCGCGCTCGAATGCGTGACCGGCACAGGCGAGATCGTGAATCTGCGCCATCGCACGAGCGGCGTGAACTTCATCCCGCTCATCGTTGGCAGCGAAGGCACGCTGGCCATCGTGACGAGCGCCACGTTGCGACTTCACCCAGCGCCAACAACGCGTGCGTTCGGCGCGTTCTCGTTTCCCACGACCGAACATGGCTGGGAAGCGATGCGGGCGATGTTTCAGCGCGGGCTCCGGCCGGCGGTCACACGCTTGTATGATCCATTCGATGCGATGCTTGCACGGCGCGAGGCCGTGTCATCTGGGAAAAAAGGCCAGGCCAACACGATTCATTTTCCACGCCTTGGCGCGGCGGCGCTGCGCACGCTTTTGCGACGCCCCGGCTTCATCAACGAGCTACTCGAAGGACAGGTTGGCAGCAAAGTGCTTGGTGGGTCGCTGCTCGTCGTGATTTTCGAGGGAGATGGCGATGCACCGAATCGCGATATGAGCGAAGCTCGCTCGGTGCTCGCGTCGATGCGCGCAACGTACGAAGGTGAGGCCGCCGCGAAAAATTGGCTTCGTCATCGCTACGCCGTGAGCTTCCGCCAATCGCCCGTTTTCGCCGCAGGGCTCTTCTCCGACACCATCGAGGTCGCCGCGCCATGGTCGAAACTCAAAGCGCTCTACAACGGTGTACGTCGCGCGCTTGGCCGACGTGTGTTCGTCATGGCGCACTTGAGCCATGCGTATCCAGACGGCTGCTGCATTTATTTCTCTTTCGTGGGCACCGCTGCGGCCAAAGCGAAGAGCGCAAAAGAGAACTCGCGCGCCGGCTGGGACGAGCGGAGCGAGGCCACCTACGATCGCGCGTGGCGTGACGCACTCGCAGCCGCCGTCGATGCCGGAGGCACGCTCGCGCACCACCACGGCGCCGGTCGATCGAAAGCGCAGAGCCTTGCTCACGAGCTCGGCGAGGGTGGCACCCAAACCATGGCAGCAGTCATGCGCGCCTTTGATCCGAAAGGGATCTTGAACCCAGGGAATCTCAAGCCCAATGCACAATCTCCGTACGTTCGCGATGCGCGGGCAAAGAAGGTGCTCGTATGAGTACTACAATCATCGATTCGATGAGCCTGCTCGTTGAAGCGCCGGCCGACGCAACACTGGGCGAAATCGAACAAGAATTGAGCAACCTCGAGCTCACTCTTGGCATCGCGCTAAAAGACGAGATTTTACACATGCAGCTCGGCGCCTGGCTTGCCAAGGGTGCGCCAGGAGCACCTTCGGCGTTCGCGGATCCCGCGGACCATTTGGTAGCCGGGCTCGTGGCAACCTTGCAAAATGGCAAGCGGCTCGAGGTGCGTCCTGTTCCGCGGCGCGCCGTAGGGCCTGATCTCACGGCGCTTTTGTTTGGCGCGGGGGGCGCGTTTGGGCAAATCGAGCGAGCGTGGCTTCGCGTTCACCGAGCCGTTCACCTAAAAAGCGCGCAACGCGTCGCTCTTGCTTTGCCAGGGGTCGATCTCGATCCGCCGGTGTCAGAGGCCGAGGGCAGGCTCGCCTTGGCCATCGCACGCGAACTCAGCTGCTAGCCCTTGCCGCGAGACGATTAGCCGCGTAACCATCCGCACGGCACTAGATCCCGATGGAACACGCCGAGCTCCTCGCGCAAATCCCCCTTTTCGACACCCTCGCCGCCGAAGATCTCGAGGCACTCGCCAGGCGGATGACCACGCGGCAATACAAAAACGGCGAGAACGTTTTTGACATGGGTGCCAAGGGCTCGAGTATGTATGTTGTACTCTCTGGCGCCGTACAAATTTTCCTGCCAAGCCAGAACGACGGGCCTCGCGTCGTGCTCAAAGACGCACGCATCGGGGAGTACTTCGGCGAGCTGTCGCTTTTCGATGACAAGCCGCGCTCGGCAAGCGTGGAGGCCACGGCCGATACGGTGCTCCTCGAGCTCACACGCGAGCAGTTTGGCGATTATCTCTCGAAGTCGCGCAATGCGGCGATGGCCATTCTCGCTGAAATGGCCGATCGCCTACGCGAGACCAACGCGCTCTTGTCGCAGCGCGCTGCACGCGATGCCGTCAAAGAACTCGAAGAGAACCTAACATGGGGTCAGCGCCTGGCCGACAAAGTTGCCGAGCTGAACGGCAGCTGGTCATTCATTCTTTTCTTGGTCATGCTCTCCATCGCGTGGGCAGCGGCAAACCGGTGGTTGCCCAGACCCTTCGACGAGTACCCGTACGAGTTTTACAATCTCGCGCTCGCCATCCTCGTTGCGCTGCAAGGCCCGCTCATCGTCATGAGCCAAAACCGTCAATCGATGAAAGACCGCGCCACGGCAGAAACCGATTTTCGCGTGAACCTGAAGAACGAACTCGGCATCGAAACGTTGCTCCGCGAGCTCGGCGCACACCGCGCGGAAACAACCAAGCGCCTCGAGGCGCTCGAGCGCATGATGCGCGCCGACCGCGTGCGTGCCGAGATCCCGGCCAAGAAACCCGGCGGGCCACTCGGCTGACTGCGCCAGCATGCTCTAAAGGAGCCATTGCGTGAAGAATGCACATATCGGTTGTCGCCCTTTCGCGGCGGCGATGGCGACGGTGGCCATGGTTGCTGCGGCCTGCTCGTCTTCCGAGGCGGGTGCGCCGGATGACGCAAGTTCCGACTCGCCAGGCGATTCGGGGTACTTTGACGCCGGCGAGGTCGACGCCAAAAAAAACGAGGTCGACGGCGGCTTTCTGGGGCCTGATGGCAGCATCATCGCCGCCGATCGATTCGTAACGGCTGTCGTGTCCTTCACGCCGGGCGATTGCGCTGGCTTTGGCGCTTCGAAAATGCCCGAAGTCGTAGAAGGCCCGCCGGTTGGTGGCGGCGCGCTTGCGGGCAGCCTCGACGTTGTCTCGCTTGGCAATGGCGGCGAGATCGTCGTTAGCTTCGAACCGAACGCGATCGTCGACGGACCTGGCATCGACTTTCTCGTGTTCGAAAACCCATTCTGGATAGGTGGCGATCCCAACAATCCAGCGGCCGAACTGGGTGAAGTGAGTGTGAGCGAAGACGGCATCACGTGGAAAACGTTTCCGTGCGCAGCAGCGTCGACCCCTCCGTATGGCCAATGCGCGGGATGGCACCCGGTGTTTTCTGCGCCGGGCAATGGCATTTCGCCGATCGATCGAACTGTGGCTGGCGGCGATCCGTTCGACCTTGCCGACGTGGGCCTTTCCACGGCACGCTACGTCCGCATTCGCGACATGACGAGCGAGCCGTGCCCGGCAAGTCCGCCGAAGCCCAACACGAACGGATTCGATCTCGACGCCGTTGCCATTGTCAACGCCGCGGATCCTTAACCCGGATAATTCATGCCGCTTTCGGCTATGCTGCTTGTCGTCTCCGCCCAACCGAACCCAAGGAGCTTTACTGTGAATCGCACCGGCCGCACGATCCCGTTTGCCTCGCTTGTTCCGCTTGCCCTCGTTGTCGCCGCGCTGGGCACGGGCTGCGAGAAGAAAGACGCGCAACAGCCTCCGCAATACGCTGCAAATCCGGGCTACGGATCGCAGCCGCCACCAGGCGCTTACCCGCAGCAGCAACCGGGCGCTTACCCACAACAGCCCGGCGCTTACCAGCAGTACCCGCAGCAGCAACCCGGTGCCTATCCACAGCAGCAACCCGCTTATCCGCAGCAGCAACCCGGCACTTATTACCCACAGCCGCAAACCGCTTACCCGCAGCCTGCGCAGCCTGGCGCAACCACGCAAACGCAGCAGCCAAGCGGTTTCCCGTTCCCGATGCCGCAACAAAGCGGCAGTACCCCCACAAGCACCGCGCAGCCGCTCGATCCGAATCTTGCGGCACTTGCAACCGCTCCACTTGCCATATTCGCGGCTACCGAAGCGCCTGGCATGGCGAAAGACGGTCCCATCGTTGCCGGCCAATTCCAAGAAGGGCAAACGCTCGAGAGCACGTTCACGTTTCAACCAGGCAGGTGTTACACGCTCGTGGCGCAGGGGGTGGGCCTCATTACGTCACTGCAGCTCGAAATGCAGTATGTGACTCCAATTCCGGGAATTTCGCCGAGCATTGCCAGGAGCCCACAATCGGGCCCGCAAGCCTCCATCGGCGGCAAGTCCAATTGCCAACGCCCAGCAGCCCCATTCCCCGCGAATGCGAAGTTCATTGTTCGCGTCGCGAGAGGTGCGGGAATCGCCGCCGCCCAACTTTATTCAAAGTAAGAGCATGTTTACCAGCCGTCACGAGCGACGTGAGGCAACCGAACCCCTCGAAGGTTGCTCCCGTCGTCTTTTTGCCGATTTCCGTCGCATCGCTTCGTTGCTTCTCCTCAAGCTGCACAAGCAGCTCTCGTCGAAGCGCCTCGC
>WQZB01000020.1 GCA_009780955.1 Polyangiaceae bacterium
CCTCAAGCTGCACAAGCAGCTCTCGTCGAAGCGCCTCGCTCTGCTTGGAACTCGGCAAAAATACTCGGTCCGCAACCTGCTCGGGGCTCGCGGCGGCGGCGAGGAGCGGACCGGAACAGCCTCCTTGCGCTTTGGTGCGTGTGCTTGTATAGCACACGCACACGCCGTCGCACGGCTCCGTCAGAGGACCGCACCGCAGCCGCCAACGATGAGATCGCGTCAAATCGAAAGCGGCTACGTGTCGAAGCGTACAGTAAGCACGGGGCACGACGCCGTCCTCACAATCTTCTCTGCCACGCTACCAAGGAGCGCACGAGGTAGCCCGCGCCGCCCATGGGTGCCCATCACAATGAGCTCCGCGCCGACTTCCGCAACCGTGTCGAGGATCGTTCGCCACGTTTCGCCCTGCCGGACGAGGCCGCGCATAGGAACACCAGATGTTTCGTGCGACTTGATGGTGTCATCGAGCCCTTGCTGCGCACCCTGAAGCACGCGCGAGGCGAGCTCTGCAGTTGCGACGAGTGTTCCATCGGGAAAACCCACGAGAGGGATCTCGAAGGCGTGCAAAATAACGAGACTTGCGTTGAGCGCCTTTGCCAGATCGATTGCATAAAGGATTGCGGTCTCGGAGCCTTCGTCGAAAGATGTTGGGACGAGGATGGTCTTCGGGAGCGTCATGGGGCCCAGATTATCAGGGCACGAGCTTCCTGGCCAAGCGAGCTCTGGCAGCCGCCCATGCCGCTGCCTCGCGCACAAGCTCGCTGTCGTGCGTACGCGATGTCTCTTCGAGCCGCGGCACGTCCCGGTCGTGCGCGCGGTTGCCAATGGCAATTGCCGCGTTGCGCGCAAGCCCAACGCGCCCTAAACGCCCAAGGGGACTGCCTTGGCAAAGCGTTGCGAGGTGCTCGCCCCCCAATGCAAGCAAGTCCGTGAGCGTGACATCGCTCCAACTGCGATTGGGCACAAAGCGCGGATCAAGCGCTGACTGGACCTTCTGCCCGCGACGCACACTTGCATTGTGCGGGCAGGCGACTTGGCAGTCGTCGCAGCCGAACAAGTGCGTTCCCATGGGCGCGCGAAGACTTTCAGCGATGGTACCTCGATGCTCAATCGTCAGGTACGCAATGCATTTTCGTGGATCGAGCACGAATGGCCTTTCAAAGGCGGACGTTGGACACGCGTCGAGGCAACGCGTGCATGTTCCACATTTCTCGGCGACAGGCGCGTCGGGCTCGAGCACCAACGTTGTGACGACCTCGCCAAGCAAGACGAGCGATCCGATCCCTGGAACGACGAGCATTCCATTTTTGCCGATGAAGCCAAGGCCGGCGCGTGCAGCCCACGCGCGCTCGAGAATGGGCTCTCTGTCGCAAAGCGGGCGCGCATGGACCTGTGACGCGATCGTTTCAAGCCTGCGCACGAAAGCGGCAAGCTTGCGAAGCTTTTTGCGTAAAAAGTTATGGTAGTCGCTTGCTCGTGCATAACGAGCTACTGCTTGTAAAATCTCTGGATCACGTGCTTCGTCCTCCGCGGCGCGCGCATAGCGATGTGCGAGGCAGATGATCGTCTTGGCATTGTCGAGCACAAGGCTCGTGTCGAGCCTGCGCCGCGCCTCGGCCGAGCGTGCGAGCCACGCCATGTCACCGTGCTTGCCATCACGAACAAAAGCTTCGTAGCGCGAAAAATCCTCATCTAGCGAAGTATCGGCGCGCGCAAACCGGACCGCATCAAAGCCAAGCCTGTAGGCTTCGGAAATAATCTGCTCCTTTCCACTCGAGGTCACACCGCCCTCCATCGCGATCGCGTATCAAACATCAAGATGCTACCTAACAGCGTGTGCGAAACCACGAATGATACGCTCTTCGGCGGGCGCGTTGCCCTAACCCAACCGGCGAAAAAATGCGGCTATCGGGTGAATGTCGACGCGCTTTTGCTCGCAGCGTTTGCGAGGTCGGCGCGCACGGCGAAATTCGCGCTCGATCTTGGCGCTGGCGCCGGCGCGGTGGGCCTATCGCTGCTTCATCTTGGGGCTGCCCATCACGTCACGATGATCGAAATCGATCCCGAGCTTGCGCGACTCGCGCGGGCCAATGCACACGCAAACGGTTGGGCCGATCGGGTGACAGTGCTTACCTGCGATGTGGAGGAATACGCTTCGGATCGCGCACACGGCATAACGGCGGATCTTGTCGTATGCAATCCGCCGTACGTGCCGCCGGGCCGTGGGCGCGAGCCCCTTGGGCCAGTTGCGAGAGCCAAAATGGGTGCGCTCGATGCTTTCGTGTGTGCTGCACGCGTCTTGGCCGGACAAAGGGCGCGCGTGTGTTTCGTTTACCCGGCCGTGGAAGCCGCGTCGCTGTTTGAAAGTGTCCGGCAGCGCGGCCTTGAACCCAAGCGATTGCGCATCGTGCATGCCAAACCACTGGAAAATGCGCGCATTGTGCTTGTCGAGTGCGTTCCCGGCCGACGAGGAGGCCTGGTTGTCGAGCCGCCACTCGTTGAAACCGACGGCCACGGCAAGCGCTCGCCTGAGCTGGACGCGCTTTGCGGATGCTAACTCGACCGCTTTCAACGAGGCGGCGGCGAGTAGGGGCGCAGCATGCTGCGCCCCCCTACAGCTTTGGTGCGTGTGCTTGTATAGCACACGCACACGGCCTCGCACGGCTCGGCCAGAGGCCGCACCGCAGGAACCAACGAAGAGATCACGTCAGATCGAAAACGGTCTAGGAAGCCATCATGCCAGGTATGGCACGCCCTTCGAGCGCCGATGCCATTTGCTCCATGGCATATTGCAATTGTTCGATCGCATTGAGCATGTGCATAGCCCCGAACTCGGTCGCAAAGAAAGAAATCGATTGTTCGCTCGCTCGAATATGAAAAAACTGCATGCTCGCAAGCGGAGGTAGAGCCTGAACGATCGCCCGCGCCACAGTCGGATCGGCAGCCGATAGGGCGAATTTCGCATCGAGCATGGGATCGCCAAAATAAGCGGGAGGCAATTGCATGACCGGCGGCGATTCAAGAGAATACCCGGGAGCGCGAAGCGTAATCTCGAACGGTGCAAAGGGTCGCGCAACTTTCATTGTGAAACGAAACTCATAACTCTCGGAGAGCTTCGTCGTCGTAACACCCACGTCGACATCCGATCGACGATAGTAGACGAGCTCGGTCGGGTGACCATTGGGCGCGCCGCGCAAAACGGCGCGGGTTTCTTTCACTCCGTCTCCGGAAATGGCGCCAAGAACGCCCCCTTTATTTTCGTATCGCTTTGCCACGTGAGTGCTGATCGGGGTCATGAAATTGAACGTTGGATCTCCCTCCACCACCTGAAGGCGCATGCGTTGAGATAACTCCGCTATGCGGAAGTGGGCATTCTGCTGCTCCCATTTTCCCATTATTTTTTTGTTGCGCACCAGGAAAAAAATCATAAAGGCTGCTATGCCGACGAAAATAACTATTTGCATCAAACCCATACTACGACCTCGCTGTTTAAAAACCTAAAAGAAGAGCGTTTCCACCACAAACTGCATCAACAAGCTAAGCAACCCAGCAAGCAATAGCCCAATGCCACCACCGATAAGAAAATAAGTTTGGAATTTCGTGGTGGCCTGACTCACTCTCGTTTGCACACCTGCCCCTCGCGCGCTGTAGGCACGCGTTTCTTCGTCGAGAAGTCGAACGCGATCGCGCACGAGATCACCGGAGATCAAGTTCTGCGCGGTGCAATGCGCACACTGGACAAATGCGCCTTTCGTGGGATCTGCCGGAAGCGACGCCCCACACGAATGGCACCTCGCGGGCATTCCTGGCTGCATGGGCGCGCGTGCACGCAACGTTGGCACGACGGCTTTCTTGTAATTTCGAAGTGCCAAAATATATCCAATGACAATGCCGAAAAGAATCCCAATAACGATGGGCGATTGTTGCATGGTCGTAGAAAGGAGTTCTTTACGCACGCTTTCTGGGATGTTCGTTGCCGTTGTGGCCTTTTGAATCTCTTCGATCGTGGAGTAAACCACGCCGCCAATTACGAGAACCCCAATGCCCGCATAAATCCATAGATAACTTCGAAGCACCTCGATCATTTTTGCGTACGCGACAGCAGGGCCTTCTTCGGCTGCTTGCGCGGCGCGCAAACCGGCCAGGCGCGCTCGAAGAGCAACGACTCGATGTGCTGCTTCAGCGGGGAGGGTTTCGACCGTTTGGCAGTATGGGCAACGTACCTGCACAGGCCCGACAAGCGAAGTCGAGCCAAACTCCTGCATCGGCGCGCCACACCTCGTACATGGGATCGGCGATTGTTCTGCGCTTTGCGCGGGCATCATCGCCATAAGTTCTGTCACACGGGCATCGATTTGCAATAACTGCGAACGAGCGCCGCGCTACGCGTTCGATGCGCCGCCAAAAATGCTTGCAAGATTGGATGCGGATGCCATTGACAAAGCGCTATTAATGTGCTCGCAGGACCAGTAGCGCGGCGCTCATCGCGGGCGCTTCGTAGGCATAAGCATTGAGCTTGGTGAATGCTTCATGTGTAACATGCACGGGACTGGGGCTGCCGCTCGCGATGCGATAGACGTCGACGTCCGTGAGCGAAACGCTGTCGTAGACGCGAAGACCAAAGCGTCTCGTTGTGCTTGTCTTGTTGATGACGAGCACCGTTGTCAGTCCAGGCACATCGTTCGCCGCGTAAACCGAAGATTCAACCTTCTCCGGATGCTCGACGCTGACGCTCGTGCCGGCGAAGGCGACACCTTGGCCATCTGCATTGCGCAAGAGTCGGAAGCCACCGTAGGCGTAACTCAGATCGCACTCGTGCTGCCACATGGCGGCCACGTGAACGCCCATGCGGCCAAAAACGCCGAGCGTGTCTGCCGTGGCGAGGCCGCTCGAAATATGCGCGCAACCGCCCGGGAAATACTCTGTTACGCCGATGTTCGTGCCGGGGTAATCCGCGGCGATTCGATCGATGAGTCGCGTCAAGATGTATGCGGGACCAACGAGATGATCATCGGTGATCCACGAGTGCTCGTCGTAATCGGGATCCCAATAGCTTCGCGGTCCTTGCACGACCGCGTCGATCTCGTCGGCCGTCATGGTGCGCGCTGCGTTGTCGAGCGCCCACGTGAAGGTGTCTGAGAAGACGCGCTGCGGGTACCAATGAAAATCCCACGTGTCGAGCAAACGTGTGCCGATCGATTCGCTTTCGGCACGCACGGTGGCGAGGAAATCATCCATGTACCAGCGGCCGGCGTCCGTATATTGGGGCATGGTATCCCACCACGTTGTCCAACCATCGTAGTGGTAATGATCGGGGCCAACGATGGGGGCCGAGGGCGCCAT
The DNA here is from genome assembly GCA_009780955.1 of Polyangiaceae bacterium. Lineage (GTDB taxonomy): Bacteria > Myxococcota_A > Polyangia > Polyangiales > Polyangiaceae > Labilithrix. The sequence continues at coordinate 5,344 of WQZB01000020.1, forward strand.
CTGTTTCACGCGTTTGGCAAAGATGATGAATTTATTGGTGAATTCTGTGCCCGTCACGAGGTGGCCAACCACATTGTTACTACCGGCAGGATAGTAGAGCGCCATGCCGCTACCTCGTTGAAGCATGGGATAGTTGTATGCAAAGAGATCCGGCTCGTTGTCGGAGCCGACCATGACTCGTGCAGGCCCGGGCGCGAAGATATCCGTTGGGAATTGGTGACGCAGAAAATCGATATGCTCGTCTGTGTAAACGACCCCGTCATTCAAGTCTGGTGTGGCCGAAAACAGCGAGGGTTTCACGAGCTCAATGCGATTGAAATACTTATTTATATTGGCATCCCAATTGGGCGAATAGGGAATGTTGCTCCCAAGGGTAGCCGCAACGTAGTCGTTGAGCACGAACGGGATCATGGTCCCGCGTCCGGCAGCGAGATTGCTCGCGATGAGCGAGCGATCGAGCTCCCCAGGTGCTGACGGATTGTCGAGTTGCTCTGCGAGAAACATGTCGTTGGCGAGTCCATTTTCGACTCCGCTGTTCGACATGTTCGTCTCCCAGTTGTACGAGTTGCTTCTGTCGCCACCGCGCCGTATGAAGGTCGTTCCTTTGAGCACGTCGGCAGGTGCCAAATCGCTTTCGCGTGCGGCACGCGCGGTATTCATTCCATAGATGAGGGGCGAGATCGACTTCCGATCTTCCTGCGTTCTGATCACCGTGACGACATCCACTGCGTTGCCGTCAAAGCCATCGGGCTCGATTTGCGCTGCCGGGAGATCGGGTTCAGCAGGCAAATCAGGCGCACACGAATCAGGTGCAGACGAGTCGGTTTCGGACGAATCGGGTGCAGATGAGTCGGGCACGGACGAATCGGGTGCAGACGAGTCGAGTTCGGACGAATCGGGCGCGGACGAATCGGGATTGCACGGCACAGGCGCCTGCTGCAAAGGATCTTCGGGATTCGCGGATGCAGCCGAAGGAGAAGAGCTGCTGCAAGAAAACGCAAAAGCACCAACTATGCTTATGCTGGCAAAGCCAAAGAAACAATTTTTGGAAGTCATCTCGCTCCCTCCAATGCGAAAGCGAAGCCTCACAAATCTTCATGATACCGCCCAGCATCTTCCCTCCGCCACACGCCGCTTTCGATTTCTCGAACTCGCGTCAACTTGAAAGCGGCCTACGGGGTGCGTTTATGCCGCACACAAGCGATCGAGCACGATGGCGCACGCTGCGCGCACACTAAGGTGATTCCATGATCCAGGGCCGCGAATCGGTGCAAGAACCGCGTGTGCACCTGCAATGACCGACGGCCCAAGGCCCCAGCCAGTGCCAAAAACGAGCAAAATTGGGCCACCAGGCTCACCCATCGCGCGGCGAGCCGCGCAAAAATCGATTGTTTTGCCAACGTCGCGCGCGGCCGTCGCCCATATCGTGACTTGCTCGTTCCCTGCACCTGCAAGTGCGCTCATTGCATCGTCAAGCGCGTGTACCGGACGCACGAGCGAAAGCGCTTCTTGTCGAGTTGGAATGCGCTTGGCGCTCGAACCATGGGTCCAGTGAGAAACAATCTTTGTCGCAAGCGTACGCTGCGCCAAAATTGGATGCACAATAAAATAATCTGTGCAGCCATAGGTGCGTGCGCTGCGAGCGAGATCGTGCACGTCCAAATTTGTGAGCGCCGATGTGACCACCTCGCCATTTTTGGCGAGCACCGGGTAGTGCACGAGCGCAATCGCAAGCCGGCGGTTCATGCTTGGTTCGCCTTGGTCATGAGATCAGGGCGGCGCAAAAGCGTTTTGTCGATTGCCTGCTCGCGGCGCCAGGCATTGATGCGAGCATGGTTGCCAGACAAGAGCACTTCAGGAACGTGTTGCCCGCGGAACTCCGTAGGCCTCGTATATTGCGGGTACTCGAGCAAGCCGTTTTCGCCGTGCGATTCCTCACGCGTTGATTCGATGTTGCCGAGCACGCCTGGCATGAGGCGCACCACGGCATCGATAATGGCCATGGCACATACTTCGCCGCCCGTCATCACGAAGTCGCCAAGTGAAATCTCATCGTCGACATAGCTTCGAACGCGTTCGTCGAAACCCTCGTAGCGCCCACAAATGAGCATGATTGCCTTCTCTGCCGACAGCGCAGCAGCGATAGGCTGGACGAACGGGCGGCCTTGTGGCGTCAGGAGAATCCGCCTTGCACAAGGTTGGCTCGCATGTTGCGCCTCAGCATCGAGTGCCTCGATGCACGCAACAAGAACGTCGACGCGCATGACCATGCCGCTGCCGCCGCCACTCGGCGTATCATCGACACTTTTGTGCTTGCCAAGACCGAACTCGCGAGGCGATCGGAGCCGCACTTCGAGCTGCTCCCCCTTCACAGCACGACCAACGAAACTCGTCACAAGGAATGTTTCGAAAAGCTCGGGAAAAAGCGTGACGATCTCGACGCGCACGCGCCTACTTCTCTTTCCATTTTTTTGCGGGCGATTTTTTCGTAGGTTGCCGCTCGATGTCGTCGAGAGACAAAACGGTTACGACACGCAACGGGACATCCACGCTGGCGATGTACGCATCGGTCAGCGGGATCTCCCAATCGCCCTGCCCGTCGTCTGCACGAACAAGCATCGCTTGCATCGTGGGATAGGTCACGATCTCGACCACCTCGCCTATACGTGCATTTTGCAAGCACACGGCAGCGCCAACGACGTCCACCACGTAAAATTCCCCTGGCTCCACCTCGGGGAAGTTTTCGCGGCACACGCAGATCTGAGCACCCCGGAGTTCTGCGGCTCGGCCGCGATCGTCGACGGAAAATAGCTTCATCAAAATCGCATCATCCGCGCGGCGTGCGTTCTCGACGGAAACCTCGTGCTCTTGCCCACTTGGCAGACGCACAAGCACCTCGTCTTGAAAAAGCAGCGTGTCGCTCTGCGCGTTGAAAAGAGAGAGACGTACCTCACCACGCACGCCGTGAGGGCGTGCGATCTCGGCAAGCGGAACCCAAGTCTTGACGCGATCGTTCATATTTTGGCCGCTTTCAAGTTGACACGAGATTTCGAGCCCCTCGAAGGTTGCTCCCGTCGTCTTTTCGCCGATTTCCGTCGCATCGCTTCGTTGCTTCTCCTCGAGCTGCACAAGCAGCTCTCGTCGAAGCGCCTCGCTCTACTCGGAACTCGGCAAAAATACTCGGTCCGCAACCTTCGAGGGACTCGCGGCGGGGCCGAGGAGCGGACCGGAACAGCCTGCTTCGGCTTTGGTGCGTGTGCTGGATAGCACACGCACACGCCGTCGCACGGCTCCGTCAGAGGACCGCACCGCAGGCACCAACGAAGAGATCGTGTCAAATCGAAAGCGGTTAGTCGACAATATCTAAGTGAGCCCTTCGCCCCAACTTCATCGACACGGCAGCGAGAATGGTGCGCATCGACTGAGCCGTGCGACCTTCTTTGCCGATAACCTTACCGACGTCGTCTTTGGCGACACGCAGCTCGATGAGGCTGTTGTGCTCACCGGCGATCTCGGTGACGATTACCTGATCAGGATGATCAACGAGTTCGATCGCAATAGACTTGATGAGCTCTTTCAACGCCATGCGATTGGCCCTGCGGCTGACTACTTGACAGACTACTTGATAGGGGCGTTGCGCGCCTTCGCTGCAGCTTTGAGGAGACGCACGAGCGTGTCCGAAAGAACCGCGCCTGACGAACGCCAGTAATTCACGCGCTCGATGCGAATTTTCAGCGCCTGGTCGCTTGTTGCCTTCGAGGGATCGAAAGTGCCGATATTCTCGAGGAAGCGTCCGCCACGCGGGCTACGCGAGTCGGCCACGACCACGCGATAGAAAGGCTTCTTTTTTGTGCCCTGGCGGGCAAGGCGGATTGAAACGGCCATGAGCGAACCTAACGTCTCCGAATTGCGTGCAACATTCAGGTGAAGACTTTCACCTTTGAAGGCCAGTTCAATTACTGGCGCACGATACATGTGTCAAGTGCCCGCTTTCGATTTGACGCGATCTCTTCGTTGGTGCCTGCGGTGCGGTCCTCAAGCTGTTAACCGTTGACGCTCATCACGCGTGTGAGACGAGCCATAAGCCCAACGTGGCCAATCATTCCGAATACCTTGAGCTCGCCGGTGCGCATCGCGCGCATCATCGATCGCAGAACGTCGAATGAACTTTGGTCGGTTGGAATGGGCAACGCCAATGGCCTTGTGAGGGGAACGTTCGAAAGCGTCATGATCGGATCGGAAGAGCCGCGCACGGTGACGTCGGGCACGCCCAAGATTCCATCGTGCACGACGAGCCGTCCGAGACGAAATTCAAGGGTAACCGCGACGTCGGCGTCGTCGGCAACGAGTGCCACGGTGCCGTCGAGCCGGTCGAAATCCTTCTTCTTGTGCGGTTTGCTCTCGATGTTCTGGCGCACTAGCTTGAGCAGCATTTGCGCAAACGCGTTGTCCTCGGCACCCTTCGCAAGCTCGAACGTTGCCATCACTCTCCCTCCGGCCCGACCGAATCGATCGATGCAATACCAATCGCCTTGAGCTGCGGCTCGATCTTCGCGCGCGGGCCAACGATGACCACAATGCCGCTCGTTACATCAATGTATTGGTTTGCGAGCGCCGACAGGTCTTGCTTGGTTGCATTATACATAAGTTTGCTCGCCAACGCATCGGCTTCCGGCGGCAGACCCACGCCCGCGATTCGTCCGAGCCGCCTGGCTGTGGCCTCCACTGTCTCGTAGGCTTCGACCAGCTCGGCGCGCGCAAGCATCCGCGTTTTGCTTTCTTCCTCGTTGGTCAGACCGCTGTGCGCGAAGTCTTCGATGTCGCCCAACATAGCTTTGAGGGCATCGCCCGTGTGCTCGACTTGCACCGCTGCCTCGGCCGCGAACATGCCTTGCAACGCCATGAACAAGAACCGCGACCGAGCACCATAGCTGTAGCCGCGGCTCTCGCGCAGGTCTTGATTCAGTCGCGAAGTGAAGCTTCCGCCAAGCGCGCCGTTGACGCGCGCCAGCAAGGGCGCGTTCGCATCGCTTGCACTGACACTGCGACGAGCCACACCGATAACCGACTGCGGGGCGTCGGGCCTGTCGACGACAACCACGCGTCGACGGTCGGACGCGTTGGGCGGAGCCACGTTTTGCACGTCACGTTTGTCACGTTTGCCGCCGCTTTTTTCATTTGGGTGACTTGTCCACGCGGGCAAAGCCTTGTCGAGCAGCGAGTCGAGCTCCGACTGCGTGATGTCACCAACAACGACACAGGTGGCTGCCTCGGGACGCCACATCTCCTTGTAAAACCTCATGACATCGCTGAGACCCACATTGGCGGCCGACTTCTTCGTGCCACTGGTTGGGTGACCATACGAATGGCTCGGCCCAAAAACCAGGCGCTGCGCAACAACGCTCGCCACCGCATGGGGGTTGCTTTGACGCGCGCGAAGCTCGTTCTCCCAGAGATCATGAACGCGCTTCCACTCGACGAGAGAGAACGTGGGCTTGGTAACGACATCGCCCAAGATGAGCGCGGCAGGCTCGAGGTTCTTCTTCAAGCTTGTAAGCTCTACGAACGAGTAGTCGACGAAGGCGCCCGTGGTGAGAGCAGCGCCGAGCTGATCGATGTCGCGCGCAATGTCGAGGGCTCCGCGCTTGCCGGCGCCCTCGTCGAGCATGTTCGCCGTTGCGTACGCCAGCCCCTCCTTGCCAGCGAAATCCAAACCAGAGCCCGCGGCAACGACGATTTGCATCGAAACGATGGGCAGCGCATGACGCTCGAGAAGCCACACCTTCATGCCATTCGAACGCGTGTATGATACAGGCACTGGCGGCGTGTAGGGTGCCGGCATTGGCACCTCGGGACGCGAACCGAGCGGATCGATTGCGGCAGGCGCACCTGCCTCCGTACTCGCATCGGCCGGCGGCACTGCAGCCTTTGGCGGAGGCTCCGCCCCTGGCCCGCCGCACGCGGACACGAACACGGTAGCCGCAGTAGCACGAATCAAGAAATTCGTAATACGGCGGGACCATCGCATGCTGGCGCCTTTCACTTGCCGCTCTCCTTTTTCGGAACCACGCGAAGGATGACTCGCGCATTCGGCACGAGGTAGGCTTCGGCGACTTTCTGGATGCTTGTCGTTGTGGCAACGCGATAGCGCGTGAGATCTTTTTCGGCGTAGCCCGGATCGCCCACTTCGGCCTCGTACATGTTGAGCAGGGCGGCGCGCTCACGAAGGCTTTCCGCTCGCATGACGAACGAGGTTTCGACCATGTTCTTCGCGCGTTCGAGTTCGGCGCCCGACAATGGCGCATTTCGTACAGCCGCAAGTTCTTTGTCAATGGCAGCTTCGAGCGCGTCGAGGGACACGCCCGGGCGCGCCATGACGTCGACTTCGAAACGCGAACCAAGCGTGCCCGAGTCTTGAGACGCGTCAACGCTTTGCGCAAGCTTCTGGTCGTAAACAAGGGCCTTGTACAAGCGGCTTGCTTTGCCACCGGCGAGTGCGACCGAGATCAAATCGAGTTCGGCGTCGCCTGGCGCGAAGTGCCTCGGTGTTTGCCACGCCATGATGATTTTTGGCAGCTCGACGTTGTCTTCCATCGCCTCGCGCACAACGCCTGTGAGTGTTGTTTTCGTATCAAGGAAATTGGGTGCACCAGGATCGATGGGTTTGCCGCGCGATGGAATGGCGCCAAAATAACGATTGATTTTGTCTTTGACAGCGTTCGGCTCGAAGTCACCCGCGACAACGAGCGATGCATTGGCAGGATCGTAGTAAGTCGCAAAAAAAGCCTTGGTGTCGTCCACCGTGGCAGCTTCGAGATCTTCGTGCGAGCCAACGACCGGATGATGGTAAGGATGCGAAGCTGGGTAGAGTAGCTCGGGTAGCCGAAGTTCGACTTTGCCGTAGGGCGTGTTTTCCGACGTTTGGCGGCGCTCGTTGCGCACGACATCGCGTTGCGCATTGAGCTTGTCGTGCGTCATGAGCGGGCCGAGGTCGCGCAGCCGATCGGCCTCGAGCCACAGCAAAAGATCGAGCGACGTGTTGGCACCGACGTCGTAGTAATCAGTGCGATCTTGGCTGGTCCACGCGTTGTTGGAGCCGCCCGATGCCTCCATCCATGCGTCGAACGCCTTGGTTGGCGCACGACGCGTGCCCATGAACATGAGATGCTCGAACAAATGCGCAAAGCCCGTGCGCCCCGCTTTTTCAAAACGCGAACCAACGTTGTAAGATACATTGACAACGACCATCGGGATCGCATGATCTTCGTGCAAAATCACAGTCATCCCATTGGGCAGGGTCGACCGCGAAAACGGGATATTCACATCCGCGCTGGCCAACGCCGCGTACGCGAGCACGCCTGCGCCACAACCGAGCGCGAAGATCGAAGACCGTATTGCCATGAGATCCCGACATAGCATGATCGCTCGCGGCGACCGGCGAGAAGGTGGGCGTTGGACAACGAGACAGCGCGCGAAAAATGACGCGATTTGGCTCGTCGCGCGAGCAGCCATTGCGGCGTCGGCTCACATTCCTCGCGGCGTGCTGGTCCACATCGGCGCGGCTCTTGGTGCCTTCGCTTACCATGCACTCCGAGCGGCTCGCCGAATCGCCGAAGCCAACGTTGCTCGCGTCTTCCCTGAGCTCGCACCCGCATCGAGGCGTGCGATCGTCCGCAAAACTTACGCAACGCTCGGCCGTCATCTTGGCGATGTCGTGGCCATGCTCGATCCATCGCGTCCGCTCATTCCGCTTCCGCTCACCGATGGCGCTCGCGCGTGCATGGAAAACGCAATTGCAGAAGGCCGCGGCGTTGTTTTTGCTTCTGCGCACATCGGTCCGTGGGAACGAGTTGCCATTGCGCTCGTCGAGCACGGCATTCCACTCACGGTCGTGGCGCGTGAGGCGTACGATCCACGCTTTACCGCGATCTACAATCGGCTACGCAAAGGCCACGGAGTCAACGTCGTTTACCGAGGTGCGCGTGGGGCCGCGACCGGGCTCGTTCGAACGTTGCGCCGCGGCGAAGTGCTTGGTGTTCCCATGGATCTTGCCTCGCGTGTGCCAAGCATCAACGTGGCATTCCTTGGCGTTCCGGCGCCAACACCTCTGGGGCCTGCGCGCCTTGCGCTTCGAACCGGAGCCGCCGTGATTGTCGGCACGGTTGCGGCGTCACGCGATGGGCGTGATGGGGGTGACGGGCGTGATAGCGGCGATGGGTGCGATGGCAGCCACGACCTTGTCGTGACGATGACGCGCATTGAAACCGCGGATCTCGAACCGACCGAGGCTGGCGAACGAGCGCTGACCACGCGCATCAACGACGAGCTCGGAAAGCGCATTCGGGCAATGCCGGAAGCGTGGGTCTGGATGCATCCGCGTTGGCAAATGCAAAGCGCTGAATGAGATTAACTTGGCATAAAACGATTCGTTAAACAATTCGTTGCGCAGTGCATTTTCGATCGCTACACCCAATACGTAGGCCATGGACGCGGGCATCGAAAGGTTGCGGCTGCGCCGGGAAATCGAGGGCTCGTTACGACGCGCGTTCGATCCGGACGATGTGCTCCCGCGGCTTGCCCGGCTGGCACGCCTTGCGCCAGCCGCAAGCGACGATGGCGTCTTTGCACACCGGCAACTCGCTGAGCTACTGGCCGAGCGGCATCCTTGGCGCGCGGCTGTCTACGCCCGGCGCGCGCTCGCACATCGCACCTCCGACGACAGGGCATGGGCCGTGCTCGCGTTCTGCCACACGCTGCTTGGCAACTTCCGCTCGGCCGTGGCCGCGTACCGAAGTGCACTTGCTTGCGCGCCTACAAACCCGTGGTACGCGCACAACCTTGGCCACTTGCTCGACGTAGCGCTTGGTCGACCCGAGCAGGCCTTGCCGTGGCTTCGTGCAGCGCATGCAGCGATGAACGACAACTCCGAGATCATCGCCTCGTACGTTCATGCGCTAGCCCGAGCCGGGCAAATCGCGACGGCACGGCCTATCCTCGCGCGGGCGATCATGCGTTTCCCCTCGCGCGAGCTCGAGGCGCTCATGCGCTGGCTCGACCAAGGCGCGCCTTCTCGTCTTCGCGACCGCGGCGATCGCGACAGCCGCGACCCCCGCGATCTCACCGAGCTTCTGATGCGTGGGCTCGTTCACTTGCCGTTTGATCCGACGCAGCGCGAACGCGCACTTCTGCTCGCTCGCGATGCCCTTCCGTCTGGTGGGCGTTTTTCAATGAATCGCGCATGCCAACAAGACGTTGCCGTGCTCGCCTCCGCAGTCGCTTACGCCATCGTGTACGTCGATCACGTGCCGCTCTCACAAGCCGAGGTCGCGGCTCCCTTTCGCGTTGCTGTTCGGCACCTTCGTGAGCACTTCGCAGAGCTTCGCGCCCGACTCGATCTCGTACGCGGAGATACGCGCTACGCAACCCCGTGGAGATAAACTAGACCGCTTTCAAGTTGGCGCGAGATCGAGGCGGCGGCGAGGAGCGGACCGGAACAGCCTCTTCCGGCTTTGAGGACCGCACCGCAGCCGCCAACGAAGAGATCGCGCCAAATCGAAAGCGGTCATCCTTCTTGGGGAGCGGCCGCATCCCACCCCGTCACACGTGCGAGCTCGCTTAGCGCCACGTTGTAGTCCATGAGCGCCTGCACGTGGTTGGCGCGCGCATAAACGTATGCGCGCAGAGGTTCGATGAGGAAGCGTTCGTCTTTGGTGCCGAGGTCGACTCCGTCTTGCACGCTCGAAATCCACCTTTTGGCGCGGTGCTCGGCGCGGTCCCAGTTTTCCTCGCGTGCTTTTGCTTCGGCCGCCCCCGCATACGCGTTTTCGACTTCGACGGCCGTGCCGCCAAGGGCGAGACGTTCTAGCGATCGCGCCTCTTCGAGCTGCGACTCGGCGTACGAAACACGCGCCTGTTTCGGCAAAAGGTCGAGGCCCCATTCGACACCAAACGCAAAGCCTGCGCCGAAACCGTTGTACGCGTCGCCAATCCATGCCGTGTTCTGCGGCGTGGCACTTGGCGCGACGCCGTAGGAGAAACCGAGCCCAAGACCGATGTTCGGAAAGAGTTGCGACCTGGCAAAATCGACCTGGGCTTTGCGCGCAGCAACGCCTGCACGCGCGCGATTCACATCCGCGCGAAAAAGGCGGGCTGCAGTCAGATAACGAACGACCGGCCCGAGCACAATGCTCGGACGACGAAGTGGCTCGTCGGGAATGTCGAATGCAGTCTGCACACCCGTTAGAAAGCGAAGCGCAGCGATCGCGATGGCTTCGCCTTTCTTCGCCTCGGCGAGTCGCGCGTTGAGCTCGTCGCGGTAGATCTCGAGGCGAAGCCTGTCGGGTTCTTCGGCAGACGTGTCGCCTTTGTCAATCTTCTTGGCAACACCGTCGATGGCCTTATTGAGCTGCGAAAGCACTTCGGTCGCGATGTACTGCGCGTCGCGCGCAGCCATGAGCCCGAAGAAGGCACGCCGCACGTCCATACGAATTTGCTGGCGAGTGGCTTCCATGTCCCATTCGCCGAGCCGCACCTGCGCTTCGGCCGCGCGCTTGATGGAGTCAATCTTGCCAAAGGTGTAAAGCGGAACGGTTCCACGCACGCTAAACTGCAAAAATGGCTGGTAACTAGAACCAATGCCTTGGTTCAAAATGGTGCGCGGAACCGCGTTGTAAAATGGCGTACCACCAAGCTGGGGGAGCACGCCGAAAGTCGAATTCGCGCTCCAATAAGAATACGGCGTATACGTTGCTTCATCGAGTTGCGCGTGGTTGGAAGCAAGGCGCGCACGTGCCGCCCAAAGGTTTGGGTGGTTACGCTCGGCGAGGCCCAGGCATTCTGCGAGGGTGTATGCGTGGGGCTTGATCGTTGCGACGGGCATTGCTGCCGGCGTGCCCTCGTCTTTCGATGCTTGCTGCTTTTTTGATGCCTCGGAATTTCTCGTTTCCGCGGTTTTGTCGCTGTCGTCTTCAAGATCGAGATCGTTTGCGTGCGCTCTTCTGGCAAACGTAACCACACCCAAAGCAACGAGCAGACAAGCAGGCTGCATGGCTCGCTCAGGCAACGAAAACTTGCGGCGAACGATTGCCATTGAGACCGGCGACACTACCAAACGGCCTCGTCGACAACCAAGTGCGACGTGTATCGGACTGATTTCAAGTTCACGACAACATGACACGTGTGTCGCGGATCGATCACGTTCTTGGCAGAACAATTCCTGCACAGGCCATGATTTTCCGCGCAAGCGATGCGATACCAAATTTTTCAAAGTCCGAAGGGATTACAAAGCGCGCGCCGTCGTAGCCTTCCGGCAGCGCGCCCGCCCGCGGGGCACGCGTGCCTTTGCCAACCCTTACGTAGAGGACATCGACTCTAAGCTTGCGATGCGACAGCACGTGCTCCACCACGCCAACCCGCAAGGGAAGCCCCACGCCGAAGTCGGAGGCAAGGCGTATTCGCGCGGCTTCTGCCCTTGCCCCTACTCTCGAGGGCCTTGATGGGGGCTCCCACAACCCGCCGAACAAGCCGTCAGGCGCGCGGCGAACTAGCAGGATCGCGCTGTCGCTCCTCTCGACCACGAGAGACTGTAGCCGTACACTGATGGGTTTGCTTTTCGCCGAAAGAAACGGAAGCTCGCTCGTGCGTGCCGATGCGCGTGCGCGGCAATGGTTTAGAACCGGGCACTTGGTACACGCAGGCTTTCGCGGTGTGCACACTGTGCTTCCGAGATCCATGAGCGCCTGGTTCCAGGTTCCCGGATCGAGACGCGCGACGATTCGGTCGGCAATTTTGCTCGCCACGCGCATGCCGCGGGTGCGCATGTCGTCTTCAATCTCGAACATGCGAGCGAGCACGCGTGCAACGTTGCCGTCAACGAGCCCCACGGCTTCTCCAAAGGCGATGCTCGCAATGGCACTTGCCGTGTACTGACCAATGCCGGGCACGCCGAGAAGCTCATGGCGATGGGGCGGAAGCGTGCCGCCGAGATCGGCGACAACGCGTGCGCCTGCGTGGAGCAAACGCGCCCGTCGGTAGTAGCCAAGCCCACTCCAGAGAGCGAGCACGTCGCTCTCGTGCGCATCGGCGAGGGCAAGCACCGTTGGGAAGCGCGCAAGGAAACGCTCGTAGTAGCTCGTAACGGTCTGTACGCGCGTTTGCTGGAGCATGACCTCGCTAATCCAAATCGCATATGCGTCACGCGTACTTCGCCACGGCATCTCGCGATGCCTGCGCGCAGACGCAACCGTAAACCACGAGAGAAGCGAGCTGTGCAGCTCGTTCAAGCAGCCAAGTTGCGATGCTGGTTGCAAAGTGGTGTCAAAAGCCACATCTTCTGCTTTTGGCATGAGCACATCGCATCCGAATCCACACACTGCTGCAATTCTCTCGTTTTTCATTCCTGGCGCCGGGCAAATCTACAACGGCAAATTCTTGCGAGGAATTTTCTGGCTCATCGTCGCACCAAGCGTGTGGTTTGGCTCAGGTGGGCTTTTCGGCTGGGCCTGCCACGTGATTGCCGCGTACACGGCCTACTCTTACGCAAAAGACCACAGCTGAGCGGCTCTGCTGTTAGAGCAACAGGCAATCGGGATCTTGAAGATAGAAAATGACCTCGTGAGCAAACGCGGCTCCGACGTGGCCATCAACGATGCGATGATCGAACGAAAGCGACAGAAGCATGACGTCGCCAATCACGATCTGCCCCTGGCGCACGACCGGCTTCTGCTTGATCTGATGAACACCAAGAATGCCAACCTCGGGGAAATTGAGGATTGGCGTTGCGAGAAGTCCGCCTTCGGCGCCAAGCGAAGTAATCGTAAAGGTGGAACCTGCAAGGTCGTCGACCTTTGACTTGCCTGCTTTTGCATCGCTTGCGAGTCGGTCGATTTCGCGCGCAATGTCGAGCAAGCCAAGGCGATCGGCGTTTTTGACGACAGGGACGACAAGCCCCGCGTCGGTCGAAGTCGCAATGCCAAGGTTGTAATACTTGCGGTATACAATCTCGCTCGTTGTCTCGTCCAAAGTGCTATTGAGGATGGGGTACTTCTTGAGCGCCGCAAGAGCGGCCTTCGCGATGAATGGCAAAAAAGTTAGCTTGACCCCGTGCCTTTGAGCGTGAGGACGGAGCCGATCGCGTAGCGCCTTGAGCGCCGCTACGTCGCATTCGTCGACGAATGTGAAGTGCGCGGCCGTGTGCACCGACTGTGCCATTTTCTTGGCGATTTTGCGGCGGATGCCTGCGAATGAAACGCGCTCTTCGATGTGCGCCGGCGCGGCCGTGGACACCGGTGAGATCGTTTTAACGTCACTTGTATTTTGCAAAAAATTGGTAAACGTCTCCACGTCGGTTTGCGTGACCCGCCCTTGCGGGCCCGTTGGCGGCACCGTGCGAAGATCGATGTTCCTATCGCGAGCGAGCTTGCGCGTGGCAGGCGTTGCGAGCGGCTTGTCGTTGAAGTAGCCCGCGGCGAGCCCTCTCGACGAATGGCCCGGCGAATCATTGAGCATCTGCGCTTTTGGCATCTCTGCTTCTGGCACAGACGGCGTTGCGTGCTCGCCGTTCGCGTGGTCGGCGTGGGCTTGCCTGATAGGCGTACTGCTAGCAGACGCATTGGCATCGATATCGAAGACGACCAGCACGCCATGAACTTGCACAACGGTTCCTGCCGCGCCGTGCGTTTCGACGACAACGCCTGCTTTGGGCGAAGTGATCGTGACCGTGGCCTTGTCGGTCATGATTTCGACCATGGGTTGGTCATGCTTCACGATGTCGCCCGGCTTGATATGCCACGACGCAATTTCACCCTCGGTAATGCCCTCGCCGATGTCCGGCAGCTTGAATTCCCAGCGAGCCATAGCAAGCCTCTCTTTAGAATCTTGCGGGCGAAAGGCAAACAAAGGATTGTGCCGAACTCGAATCAGAACCGCGACGTTTCAACAATCGCCGGAAAGATTCGGTGCGCGAGCGGCAGGTAGTCCATCTCGAGGGCGTACGGAAACGGTGTATCGAAACCGGTGACGCGCACGGGCGGCGCTTCGAGATGAAGGAAGCAACGCTCGTTCACGAGGGCTACGAGCTCGGCGCCGAACCCACAAGTTTTTGGCGCCTCGTGCACAATGACGACGCGACCGGTTTTTTTTACACTTTTCGCAATGGTGTCGATGTCCACCGGCCACAACGTGCAAAGATCGACAATCTCACACTCAATGCCTCGATCTCGCGCGCTGTCAGCGGCAGCCATGGCCTCACCAAGCATGGCGCCCCACGCGAGAATCGTGACCGCACGTTCGGTCTTCCGTGCTTCGCGCACGACTTTCGCTTTTGACAGCTCGACGATGTAATCCCCAGCAGGCACTTCCCCGCGAGCCGCGCGGTAAATGCGTTTGGGTTCGAAGAAAAGCACGGGGTCGGGATCACGAATGGACGCCAAAAGAAGTCCCTTGGCGTCGTACGGGTTTGACGGGCACACGACCTTCAGGCCGGCCACGTGAACGAACAGCGACTCGGGCGACTGCGAGTGGTAAAGGCCGCCACGAATGCCGCCGCCAAAAGGCGTACGCACAACCATTTTGGCGGTGTATTCGCCGCCGGAACGCCAACGCATTTTCGCAAGCTCGTTGACGATTTGATCGACACCTGGGTAAAGAAAATCAGCGAATTGGATTTCCGGCACCGGCACAAGGCCATAAAGCGCCATGCCAATGGCCGCGCCAAGAATACCGCTTTCCGACAGCGGCGTATCGATGACCCGATCGCCACCGAATTCGTCCCAAAGGCCTTGCGTCACGCGAAACACACCGCCAACACGGCCCACATCTTCGCCGAGAACCACAACGCGATCATCACGCTTCATCTCAATACGCAGCGCGTCGTTAATCGCCTGCACGAGGTTCATTCGGGCCACAACGGAAACTCCTTAGATCTTGAATTGAAACTCCGGTAGCATGCTTGAATGGCGCGTCGCGCCTTCCTACCTACCATTCCACTGCCTTGGGTCACCACCAACTCCCAGGGCGCGCCGCAAACCTCACCGCCATCGCAACGTGAGCAACGCGCCGAACGCGAAGGCGGGGCGCCACCATCGCTCCGCCCTAGCCTACCTCCCGCGCTGGTACGAGCGAGCATGGCTTTGCCTGCGGCAGATTCGGCTTCGCAATCCTCGCTGTCTTCACAAGCGGGGCAATCTGGGCCAATGGGCCAAGCGAGTGTCGAGAGTTTACCGATGTACGCCGCCGTCCAGTTGCTTGACCGTCTCGCCGCGGCCGACGAGGCAAAGTTTGTCGTCACATGGACCGAGCAGTTTCTCAATCGTCGCACCCGGCTCGATCCCGCGCTTGCTGTCCGCCTTGTGCGCGCGTACCGCGAGACAGGCCACGTCAATAAGGCACGAGAGCTCGCCGCTTCACTACCTAGCTCGCCGTCGTCGTGGAATCCGCTCGACATTGCAAGGCTTGCCGTTGAACGCGCCACGCTCTGCACGATGGACGGCCTGACCGATCATGCCGAGTCCGAGCTTCGTCAGGCCTCGCGAGCCCTTGCCGCGGCCGCACGTGGCACCGGCCTTCGCGAGCAGCTCGACATGCATTTGACGAGTGCGCAGCTCGGGCTCCGACGCCATCGCATGGCCCATGCCCACGCGGCACTGCGTCTTGCAGAGCACGTTGCTGAGCGCCTCGAAGATGGTGCGTGGCGCGTGGCTGTATCGATGAACTTTGGTCACCTCGCCATGCGTCTTGCTGATCCGCGTACGGCAGCCAAACACTATGGCGTCGCTCTCAATCGCTCTCCCACGGGCAGTGTTGCAGCCATGCGCGCACACGGCAATCTCGCGATCGCTCTCGGATCCATCGGCGAGTTCGATGCTGCGCGAGCAAGCGCCGAGCGCGCGTGCCACATCGCCGGTGAAATGGCCGCGGGCTGGCGCCATGCTGACGCGTACGACGTTCTCGGCATCGTGGAAATCACCGCCGATCGCCCCAGCGCCGCGTTGCTCGCACTCGACCTTGCGCATGCAACGCTTGGCGATCTCGAGCAGGCAACGCTCCGCTACCAGCTCGCCGGGCACCGTACCCTCGCACTTGCCATGTTGGGACGCGCAGAGGAGGCGACGCAATGGCTCGCAAAAACCGAGGTGCTTTGCGACGAGATCGCTCCCATCGACACCCTCGACGACCAAGATCTCGTTGCCATGCGCGCTCGAACCCTCGAGGCATGCGGCAGCCTTCGCGAAGCACTTGCCGTGGCGGCAGTCCATGCCGAGCGCCTGCCCGATGCATTCATCACTGGCACGCTGAATCTCATCATCGCACGCTGCGCCTCCGCGCTCGGCGACGCACAAACCTCGCGTGCAGCAACGGAGCGGGCTGCACTTTCGGGCGACAAGCACGGTTGGGTCTTTCCCGATCGCGAAGCGAGCACCGAGCTTTGGTACAATGCGCAGAAGAGCGGAGACAGTCGCGTCGTCCGCTACGCCGAAAAAATGATCGCCGTGCTCACAACGGGCGCGGCGCCTCCGAACGTGGCTGTCTCGCACCCAGCAAGCGTTCCGCTGGAACGCAGCTCGTTTCCACCGCCGCCATCGCGGCCATCGCGAACGCCATCGCGACCAAGTGGGTGGAGCGTCACCGACCTTGCGAACGCCGACGATTTGTCGGAATTCGATGTGCGTGCCGATCGCGATGCGCTCATCTACGTAACCACACCGCAAGGCGTTTGCCGCGTGCGCGCGACCGAGGTGACAGGCGCAACAGCGGGCGCAAACGTTATCGTTGACACCATCGCGCACCAGCTGCGCGTCGGAGGCCGTGAGGTCTCGCTCCAGCGTCGTCGGGCGATCGAACCGCTTGTCGTGCAGATGTTGCGCCGCGCACGCGACGGTCTTTCGGCCGAGGAAATCCTACGCGCAGCCGGCGGTCCAGGTCCCGAATCGGCCGACGCGGAGCACCGTGTTCGCGTGCTTATCTCGCGTGTGCGCGACTTGCTTGGCGATCCGTTGGCGATCGAACGCGTGCGCGACGCAGGCGAGCACGGGCGCACTCGCTACCGGCTCTCGTCGGCGGTGCGGTTTGCGCTCATCGAGCCGCTTTGTCCGTCTTGACCGCAAAGCGCCGAGTAAAAGGGCGGCCACAGGGGGCCGCCCCTACGATCGGCGTTGTGTTGGCGGTTGCGTGTAGGGGCGTATGGCCATACGCCCCTACGAAGAATGCGTTTTTGCCGTAGGGGCAGGCCCCCGTGCCTGCCCTGCCCTACATTGGGCCCCCACAAGGGGTGCCCCTACAACCAAAAAACATCATCCGTCGGCGAGACGGGCGTTTGCTACGAGCGTACTTCGACGGCTCACGAGCTCAATGCCCCCCATCGCAACCAGCGCGGCGCCAATTCCTGCTGCGATCCTTGGCAATGTCCACACAGGCGCCGCAATGCCCAACGAGTCGGGCGCAACCTCGATGGCGAAGAACACGATGCTGCACGCAAGCGGAGCCAGAACACTGCCCGTTATTCCTCGTATCCATCCAAGCGTTATCGCCAACAGCAACGAAGAAGCAATCCCGCGCGCGTTGATACCGCCAGCGAGCACCTGGTATGCCGACGTGGCGAAAACGACAGTCGCCGCGGGTCGCCCGCGCTTGAGCAGCGTGAAAAGCACACCGCGAAAGAAAAGCTCGCTACAAGCCGGCATCACGAACACGAGAATCACGAACAGCGAAACGCGTCGCCCAATGGTCGCAGCAGAAAAAAGCTTGTCCATTAGCTCGGTTTCTTCGGGCGACAACGGAAATCGATTTTGTAGAGCCATGGTCAGCCACGAAGCACCGGGCGCAAGCCCTGCTCCAATCACGGCAGCGCAAATCAGCACCACGAGCGGCGTTGCTCGGAATGCGAGAACGTGGCGAATCGATCCCAACGGCTCGTAAAACCGTAAAACGATAAAAAGCACCAACGCGTGGGCAAGCACGCTGCACGCCGCAACACTCACCAGATCGGTGACGGCGCCGGGATGGGCTGCTTCGGTGATGAGCAGCGAGAGCTGCAGCAGCACAACGACGGCGAACGAAGCGCCGGCCGCGCCGAGAAACGACAGCGGCCGTGAACCGTCCGAACTTCGGTCCACACTCACCGTCCGACGGCCTGCATGGCAGTCGACTTGGCAGTTGCAAGGTGCGCGGGCACACCGCGTTTGACTGTGATGTCGCGAGCCATTTTCGGATCGAGCTCCATGTGGTCGAGCGTAAAGTGCAAGCCACGGCTTTCGCGACGCGCCGAAGCACATTCGACAATGAGCTGCGCAACGGTGGCAATGTTGCGCAGCTCGAGCAAGTCGCGCGTAACGAAGTACTTCCAATAATACTCCGCAATTTCTCCTTGCAAGAGCGAGATTCTGCGCGCGGCACGACGCAATCGCTTGTCGGAGCGGACGATGCCAACGTAGTTCCACATCAGACGCCGAAGCTCGTCCCAGTTTTGTGTGATGATAACCGCTTCGTCACTAGGCACCGCTTCGCCGACGTCCCATTCAGGCACTTCAGGGAACGGCGAAGATCGGTCGACCGATGCCCCAGCGAGGGCGGCACGGTGAGCGAAAACGAGCCCCTCGAGGAGCGAATTGGACGCAAGGCGGTTCGCTCCATGAAGCCCTGTGTGTGCACACTCGCCAATCGCCCAAAGGCCTGGAATGCTGGTGCGCCCATCGAGATCGGTCGTGATGCCGCCGCAGCAGAAATGCGCGGCTGGAACGACGGGAATTGGCTGGGTCGTGATGTCGATTCCGTAATGATTGCACTGTGCATAGATGCCAGGAAAGTGCGATTTCACGAAGGCCGGGTCACGATGCGTAATGTCGAGCAGCACATATTCGGCGCCGCTGCGTTTCATTTCGTGGTCAATGGCTCGGGCTACGACGTCACGAGGCGCAAGCTCGGCGCGCTCGTCGTACTCTTTCATGAATGCCTGACCATTATGCCGACGCAGAACGGCGCCCTCACCGCGAAGCGCTTCGGAAATAAGGAAGTTTTTTGCTTGAGGGCTGAAAAGGCAAGTGGGATGGAATTGGTAAAATTCCATATTGGCGATTTCGGCGCCTGCACGAAATGCCATGGCGACACCATCGCCGGTCGCCACGTCGGGGTTCGTCGTATAAAGGTAAACTTTCCCAGCACCACCCGAAGCAAGCACCGTGCTGCGCGCAAGAATCGTGATGACTTTGCCTGCACGAACGTCGAGCGCATACGCGCCTGCGCACACCTCGGGACCACCGAACTTGGCGCGCGTGATGAGGTCAATGGCCATGTGCCCTTCGAGCAAGACAATGTTTTTCTTGCGAGAAGCCGCCTCAACGAGCGCGCGCTCGACCTCGCGCCCGGTCATGTCGGCTGAGTGAACGATGCGCCGCGCGCTGTGCCCACCTTCGAGGTGCAGATCGAAATCGGTGTCGCCAGCCGAAGGCAAAGGCGAGCTCGATGCACTGTCCGGGGCTTCGTGCCCGGCAACATCGAACCTCGCGCCGATGTGTTGCAGCATTCGAATGCGATCGGGGCCTTCGCGCACGCATAGTTCGACAGCACGCGCGTGGTTGATGCCGGCACCGGCAACGAACGTGTCTTTGATGTGCGCATCGAAGCTGTCGCCCCGGGCGAGCACAGCGGCAATTCCCCCCTGCGCCCCGGTCGTACTTGCATCGTCCTTCGCGCGCTTGGTGACGACGATGACTTGCCCATGATCAGCAGCCTCGAGTGCAAAGGAGAGACCCGCGATCCCGCTTCCGATCACGAGGAAATCGCACGTTAAAGACATGGTGCCCTTTTAGCACGATGTGCGCGTCACAGCCGCAAGGCGCGCCTCGCCCTGGGCTTCGATGCGGCCGCTGCGAAGCAGATCGCGAACAGCACCTTGAAGCACGTCGTAAGCGTCGTGCGCGCCAAATGCTGCGAGGGCGACATGCGGACGAGCCGCATCGCCCGCAAGTGCGACAAGCGCGATGGGCGCTCCAGCGGGGCGAATTTCGCCTGGGCGCTCACGCGGAATTCCACGGCGCACGGGTTCGGCCATGAGCGGTGCGCGCAAACCGAGCTCGGCGATGATTTCGCCAAAGCTGCTCTCGTTCCAAGCGGCCACGGCGAAGGTGCCGTGGCGATCCACAGCAGCGAGCCCGCGCACCGCCTGGATGTCGACATCCACTGCTGGAGCCGCAGGGAGCCCACCTTCGATGTGCTCCCACGGAAGCGTGAAAACATGGGAAAGGCCGATTTCTGTGCGAGTTGCCATGATGACTTTGGGCTCGGGCGACGCGAGATCTCGTGTGGTGAGAAGACCGCCGTTCGCGCGCCCCGCAAGGGCGAACAGCTCGGACGAGATGGGTCGTTCCTCAATGGCTCTAGGCCCTCGACCAGCGATTTGCGACAGGACCATCGCACGTGGCGTACCGCTGGCGAGCGCAATGGCAGGCGCCAGCACCTGCGCGAGAGTCGCTGTGCCCGAAGTAGCGAGCGCTGCCGAGAGCGTCGCGGGTAACCACGGCACGCCGATGCGCGCAGCGTTCGGAATGTCTTGCCCCAACAACGGAAAGCCACGCGGGCGAGGCACACCAAGGCCAGGTTGGCGCACGCGGCCATCAAAGGCGCAAAGCCCGGCTCCTGCGCCGCCAATGAGGATCTGCACTGGCCCAAGGAGCACACCAGGCGAAACCGCACATGCCGCGAAAACACCGGCAACGACTGCGTCAACCGCGTTGCCTTTGCGGAGGATCTCCTCGACAACGTTTTGCAACTCGGCCGAAGGCGCAACGGCGGCGTGCAGTTTTCGCGTCACCTTCTCTTTATTCTTCCTGCTCGTCGTCGCGAACATGGAGTTGGGCTTGCGGTCGAACGAGGCGGCCAAGCCCGCTACCCCCGCTGCGTTTGCCTGCCTTGGCTCTGCGAACGAGCCCGCGAAGTGTCTTGCCTTCTTTGAGCGCGCCGGCGGTTTCGATGATCATGTAAGCATCGCGGCGTTCGCCGATTTTCTCGGCGATGCGCTGCAGTGCAGCGGTGCTGAAGGCTCGCGAGGCGCCGATGGCGCGAAGGCGACCATAGGCGACCGCACCGGCAGGGAGCTCGCTTCGTGCAGGATCGACCGCAACAGCGACGGAAAGCGTTTTGCCAAAGCCGACAGCATCGTCGTACTCCCAAAGGCCGCTTGGCTCCCACACGATCGTAGCGACGTCGCTTCGTAACCGATCGATTGTGCCCTTCAGGCGATCGCGCCACAACTTGCTTGGCGTCACCTCGGGTGGCGTTGACACGACGAGCACGCGCGACTCGAGGATCGTCGCGGTTGCCTGCATGGCTTCGAGCTCGGCGTCGAACGCCTCGCCGGCACGAAGCTTTGCGAGATTGGGTCCGGCCACAACCGCAAATTCGAAAGAAGGACTTGCCGCGCGCCTCCACCGCCGGAGCGTTGCGGCACTCGGGCCATAGCGAAGGTTCTTGGCGTCGAGCCCACGCACCTCGAGCAAGTCGAAGCGCTTGGCATAAGCAGCGAATTCTCCGCGAAGCTCTTTTGCACCGATGTGAAGTCGAGTAGCCATGGAATAAAAATCGATCGCCGCCCATTGGCACGAGCCGCCTGCGCGTGCAAGTTAGAAGTGGAACCACTGGGTCGGGTGCTTCTGCAAAAACGTTGTCATGACCGCGGCGAGCTCGGTTGCCGCGCGGTCAAGCTCGGCGGCGTCGGCGCGGCGCGTGAGTGAAATCGACTCGAATACTTCGATAATATATTGGCGGTAACCGGTGCGCGAGCAAAACACCGGCAAGATCGGCGCGCCCGACGCCTGCGCGAGGCGCAGCGGTCCTTCCGGCACCTCGCCCTGCCCGCCGAGCAATGACACCTTGCGAGTGCGCATGCCGACCACTGTACGATCGAGTTGAAGCGCGACGACGCCACCACTCTGCACGTGGCGGAGCAGCGAAATCGATGCGAGTGGATCGCCAACATGCACAATATGGACACCGCTGCGCACGCGCACATCGTCGTGGAGCGCACGCGCACCACCATCGCGCTCTTGTGCCATGACGATGAGCATCGGCAGGGCGTGGTCACGCGCGAGAAGCGGCCCAACGATGTCCCACCCAGCGGTGTGGGCGGTGACGAGCACAACTCCACGCTTGAGTGCGAACGCGGCGTGCGCGTGTTCGAGGCCGACAATGGCGGCCTCTGGTGCGCGCGGTCCGACCTCGGCGGTCGACAGCGCTTCGGCAAGGCACGACGCGTACGTCGAAAAGGTTGCCAAGATCTCGCTAGCATTGCGCGCTCGGGGCACGGCCCCGCGGATCCGTAAAAGGTTATTGTGCACAGCATGCCGTGCGGAAGGAACGAGCGCCGCGGCCGCCCACCCGAAAAAGGGCGGACTGTAGCGAACCCACCACTCAGGGCCTTTTGACGCGCCCCAGTGCGCTAGCTTTCGCCAAAAAAGCGCTTCGTGCGAGATGGTTTTCATGCAGACCGCATACCGCCGCCAACCAGATGTAACCGTAGGGGCGTATGGCCATACGCCCCTACGAATTGCGTTTTGTGGTCAGGCACGATGCATTCGGGCGCCATGAATGGCGCCCCTACGAATTGCGTTTTTTTGGTTGTAGGGGCGCGATTCATCGCGCCCTAAATACGAAGGAGTTCGGGGTGGCTTTTAAGCAAATGTTCGAGCCACGCACTCGTAACTTTTTCTTGCATGGAATTGGCGCGCAAGCGCTCGCGCAAGTGGTGGAAATCGACGACATCGAGCTCTTGGTCTTGATTGTAACAGGAAAAAACAATCGTTTCTTTGCCTGTTTTCGGATCCACGTGCTTCTGCAAACACTGCGCGCACACTTCTTTCATCATGCACTGCATGGGCGAATTGATACTGCCAATGGCGAGGTGCTGAGGATTGAGCATGGGTTGCAAAGCACCGTGACGGGCCTCTTTCACGGCCGCCATCATTCGATCGGAGCCGATGGCAAGGATGCGATTGACGCTCGATAGCTTGAATTTCCCTTGCCCCGCTTGCCCCAGTTGCCCCTTGCCGTAAGCCACCATCGCCTCGACGATGTTGCCGCGGAACTTGGCGTCTTGTGGACGGCGCGGCTCGATTTCAGCGCCCGCGTCCGTGCACCAAATGATTTGATCGGTGTAGTGCTCGATGTCGTCTTGCTTGAAGAGATCTTCGCCCCGGCTGTAGCCGGCGAAGTAGAGCACTTTGGCGCCAAGCGTTTTGAACGCGCGCGCGATCGAGAAAAGAACTGCATTGCCAAGCCCGCCGCCAGCAAGCATGACGGTTTCCGCAGGCTTGATTTCGGTTGGCGCGCCCGTGGGCCCCATGAGAACCACGGGTTCGCCAGGTCGAAGCGCGGCGCACAAGCGTGATGAGCCGCCCATCTCGAGAACAATCATGCCGAGCTGGCCCTTGTCGCGGTCGATCCACGCGCCGGTAAGCGCGAGGCCTTCCATGGCCAAGCGCGTGCCGGCGACGACGGGTGCGTACGACTCGAAATTTTGCAGGCGGTAAAACTGGCCAGGCTGAAATTTGCGTGCAGCGAGCGGTGCTTGAACAACGACTTCGACGATGGTTTCGGTGAGGCGATTGACCTCGATGACTTTGGCTCGAAGCTCGTGATCGAGCTTGCGGAAAAATTCGCCAAGAGCCGCGTTGCGCGCCGGCTGATCGGCGGGCGACAGACTTGCGGTTTCTGGGAAAAGATCGGCGACGTGACGAAAGCCGCGCTGCGCGCTCGCCATGGCCTTGACGACACTGCCCGCGTAACGCGGGTGGTTGTCGCCATAGAACGACACCGTGTGCCCATTTTTGATGTAGCTGGTGAAGAAGGCATCGCTCGCCTGCTGCGATTGCGGTGCCGGTGTGAGGACTACCTTGCCGCTGTCGACAGATGCGGTGTGCGATAGGAAAAACTGCTTTTTTTCATCGAGCGTGAAGCTGCCTGCGTATTCTTTTTCGTACATCGTGTTGGGGCTCGTGCCTGCTGCAACGCACAGCGTTCGAGCTGGCAACGTGACTTCGCTGCGGTCACCGCCTGTGCGCACGAACTTCACGGCGTTGACGTGGCCCTTCGGGTCGAGCACCGCTTCGGTCGGCGCGAGGCCTTCCACGTAGCGCACGCCTTCCTCGAGGCTCTTGGTCACTTCTTCGTGGTTCAGGCGGTATGCTGGTGATTCGAGCACCGATCGCCGGTAGACAAGCGTAACGCCGCCCCATTTGTCGAGCAGCGAGGAAAAGTGTGGCTCGCGACCTTCACGCGCGGCGAGCTCGCGTTCCTCTTCGAGCTCGCGGGCGCGGGCGAGCTCGAGTTGCAACTCTTGCCACTCTTCATCGTCGAACATTTTTCGCACGGCATCTGCGCCTCGTTCCCGTGTGAGCGTTCGTATGCGTGATGCAACTTTCTCGAGTTGCACCGGGTAGTACGCGCGCAATTCCGTTGCCGTGTCGATGGCCGTCAAGCCGCCGCCAACGACGACTGCCGGAAGCTCGATTTGAAAATTCGCGATCGAGCTTTTTTTGTAGGCTCCGGTGAGCTGAAGCGCCATGAGAAAGTCGCTTGCCTTGCGAATGCCGCGGGCAAGGTTGTTTTTCATGTCGATGATCGTCGGCTTGCCTGCGCCTGCCGCAATTGCAACATGGTGAAAGCCAAGATCCCACGCGTCGTCGAGCGTCATCGTTCCGCCAAACCGGACGCCGCCAAAAATGCGCAAGAGGGGGCTACGCGCAAGCGTGATGTAAAGTAGCAAGAGGAAGTTTTTATCCCACCGAACCGTGATGCCATACTCGCTTACGCCACCGAAGCCGAGAAGCGTGCGCTCGTCGAGCTCCTGATAAAGCGCTGCGAAGTCTTTCACCGGGCGAGGCTTCGTATTGGCGTCGCCGACGATTTCGACCGGCAGCGGCTCGATTTTCAACCCATCGACGGCGACGACGCCGAAGCCCTCGCGCGTGAGATGATGCGCGAGCGTATAGCCTGCGGGGCCGAGCCCAACGATGGCCACGTTTTTCCCGTTGTACGGAAGCGGGTATGGGCGGCGGATGTCGAGCGGGTTCCATCGCGTAAGCAGGCCGTAAATCTCGACGCCAAAAGGCAGCGAAAGAACTTCTGTGAGAACGCGCGTTTCGATTTCGGGAACGTTGACCGGATCTTGCTTTTGGAAGACGCACGCCTTCATGCAGTCGTTGCAAATGCGGTGACCGGTGCCGGGGCACATCGGGTTGTCGAGCGTGATGAGCGCCAGAGCGGCGAGCACATCGCCACTTCGACGCATGGCGCTCATCTCGCTGATTTTCTCGTCGAGCGGGCAGCCCGCGAGCGCAACACCGAGCGGGTTTTTTTTGACCTCTTTCGTTTTGTTGTCGATGAGGCCCTTGCGGCACGAATCCTTGTCGCGTTCGTGGCAAACCAGGCAGTAGTCGAGTTCCTGCTCGATCGCGCGCACGTTGCCGCGCCGATCCGTCAGCTTGAACCCATCGCGCTCGCGGCGCTCGTGCACGGGGCCAACGAACAGCTCGGGGAGCTTTGGCTCGGGACGACGGAGCTCGACGAGCTCTTGGTAGTTGAGCGATTTCGGCGCGTGGAGCGAAGGCCAACGATGTGCGGGATCGTCAGGATTTTGCCTGCGCTGCGAGAGCCAAGCCTCAATGGCGACGAGCGCAAACGCGACGAGCTTTTGATTGTCGGAATCGGTTGGCTGGCCCGGCAAGGCAGAGGAAAGAGCCACGCGCAATGCTTCTGCGCGAGCACTCAACTCTGCGCTCCACGTGCCGCCGCCAGCCTTCGCAGCCTTGCGCGCGACTTCGTCGATTTCCAGGAGCCGAAGGGCGGCGGTGGCAACCGCGAGCTCTTCGTCGACTAGCTCGTTTGGCTCGTTCGCTTCGGTCGCTCCGTTTTTTGGGAGCATGGCCGCGATGGCGGCCGTTGCAACCAGGGCGGCCTCAGCGAGAGTGCCCGCAAAGCCTTTGCCAGCGTCAGGCTTGAGAACTCGCTTTTTGCCGAAGTCTTGCTTGAAACGCCAAAGCACATCGCGACTTTTCACCTCGCAAGCAAGCTTGCCTAGCTCACGCTCGACGCCAAAAAGACGCCCAACGAAAGCGCTTACGTGAGGTGCAACCGTAAGCAATGCGCGGCTAATCTCCTCGGGCGCCATGCCTTTGCCAAGGCAAGCGCGGTAGCTCTCGTACGACGCGGCCGCTTCGGGCGCCGCCGCCTTCAATTCCGTGCAAAATACATCGAACAGATCGCGCAGGCGCTCGGGCACGAACAGATCAGGATAGCGAAAGCCTGTAACACCCAGCTGCATGTCACAACCAGGCTGAGTCGACTCGCCAGACGACTCGCGTGCGCGATGCGTTACGAACCCGCTGTCAACCGAGCCAGCGTCGTGAAAATTGGTGGAATTGGAGTTAACGGTCATGCGATTCATCCGGTTTCGTTCACTTGGTATTGCTGGTGTCGCTGCCCTCGCCATCGCCATCGCGTGGAACAAAGGCCGTTTCAGCAAGCTTGCCGCCCTGTAGGCCGAAGTAGACCGCGCATTGGTCGAACATGAATTTCTGCCCTTCGGGCGAGGTCAGATCGACACGGTATGTATTGATGTATTTTACCGAATCTTGAATCCACATGTCCCAGGCTTCTTTCGAAACCTCTTCATAAATGCGCTTTCCAAGTTCGTTTTTGTAGGGCGGCCGCGTTAGCCCGGGAAGCTTTTTGCCGAGTTTGCGACACATGACGAGGCGTACTTCGCTCATGTTCCCAGGCTATTACCCGGGCAGCCCGCGCAACGAAAGGGGAAGCGTAGGTCCATCAGCCACATATCTTGGGATTCGAACGACCCCGTCGTATCGTGTCGGGCTTGCCGTGAGCATTCGCCCGCCTAAAGACCGAGCTCGGCAGATCATGGTGGTGGTCGCTTCGGCGGTTGCATGTGCATTTTACACGCTTCGTCCCCTTCGAAATGCCGGTGCCCAGCGCTTCGATCCGCGTTACCCAAGCTCTTTCGTTGTCGGCGCCCCCAGCGGGTTTTCTCCCGTGCATCGTGTCAACGCACAGCGAAGCGGTTTGGCAAAAGACAACCTGCCAGTTGGTCCATTGCACGTGGCGTGGAGCAAAAACATTGGCTCTGGCTTTGACCAGCCTGCACTTGCAGGCGATGGTGGACAGATCGCCCTTGTCACAACGAGCGGAGATGTCGTGTTCCTCGACGGCAACGGCAACGAAGTTGGGCGTGTGAGGGGCAGTACGCGCTCGTTGGCCGGTCCGGCGGCGATCACCTCGGACGGCACGGTGGTTTTTGCAACGAGCGCGGGCGAGGCAATCGGCGTGACACGCCATGCCTCGCAGCCGAAGTTTCTTACGCGCATCGGCGGCGAGCGCAACGTCCACGCCGCGCCGCTTGCCCTCGACGATGGTGGCTCGGTCGTCGCAACCACGACCGATCTCGTCGTGCTCGATCGTGACGGCGCAATTCGCACGCGCGTCACGCTCCCAGAGCCGCCGCAAGCACCTCTGCTGGTAAGCCAATCGATGGTGGTGGCGATTGCAGGAGCAGGTACGACTTACGGCTGGACGCCTGGTCAAGAGCTAGTACGCCTCGGCACATTTGGCGCGCCTGTCGACGGCGGCGCGGTTCTTTTGGGTACGAACCTTCTGCTAGCAATCACAGATGGCCACGAGCTCGTCCAACTCGACCTCGTTACAGGCGCACGCAGCACGCGTTCGGTCGCATCTTCCGGTCTGTTCTTCGGTCCGCCATGCATCCAACCAAGCGGGCGCGCTGCCATGCTCGCAATGACCGAAACCAACGCCTACGCCGTGACGATCGATGCAACTGGCAACGAAATTGGGCGTGCAACCGTTGATACATTGTCTTGGTCGTCGACGCTCCCGGATGGAGGCCCTGCTCCACTCGTTGCCATGCAGCACACCGGCGTGCTGCTCGACAGGCGCGGGGTCATGGCCTTTTCAACACCGAACGGCCGCATTGGTTCCGTTACGCCCGAAGGCGTTGTGGGCACCGTTGGCGGGGCTGTTTGCTCTGGCCATGGCCGATCTGGGGGCGTTTCTGGGCTTACCCCCTTTGGTGCCGCTTTCATCGTAACGTGCGAAAGTGGTGTCGTTGCACGCATCGATGGCCCTGTTGGCGGCGCTGCTCACGACCTTGGCGTTGCACCGCGTTAAGGGACAACTAGACAACTACTAGAAGCGGCAACTGGCAACGCCAATCACACCTGTCTATAGTCAGCCTCTATGATTCATATGACAGAGCGGGCTGCGGCCAAGGTCAAAGAGATTGCCACAGCCGAAGATTTGATCAACCAGGGTCTCCGCCTTCGCGTGATTGGCGGCGGTTGCGCGGGCTTTAAATACGATCTTTATTTCGAGGACTCGGTTGGCGATATGGACGAACAGTTCGAGTCGAACGGCGTGAAGCTCTACGTCGATCCACTGAGCTACCAGTACCTCGAGAACACGGAAATTGACTACATCGAGGGCGATCACGGTGCGGGCTTCAAATTCAACAACCCGAACACGAACGGCACGTGCGGGTGCGGCTCCTCCGTGAAGTTTTAAAGATCACGGCCCGCCATTGTTGATGGCGGGCCGTGAGGTCAACGTCGTTCGTAAGCCGAGTTCTGTTCCGCCGGCGGGTCGTCCTGCCGGCGGTGGCGATCATTCCTCTAGGGTGGCCGTTACCGGACACCTCGAGCAGCCTACCCGCGAGCTTGGGCGAGTCACCCTTTGCGATGTTGCCATCGCGCGCCCGCCTACGCGGCCTTGCTCCCGATGGGGTCTGCCATGCCGTTTTCGTTGCCGAAAACGCGGTGGGCTTTTACCCCGCCGTTTCACCCTTGCCAGCCGAAAGCATTTCCAGCCTGCTGCGCGAATCGATGCGTCGGTTGGGCGCTGCGCTCCGGTCCTCAAAGCCACACAAGGCTGTTCCGGTCCGGTGCTCGCGTCCGCCCTAGCCTCGATTCGCTCGCTACGGCTGGAATTCTCTGGGCTGGCGGTCTTTCTCTGTTGCACTTTCCTTCGCGTTCCCGCGACCGGGCGTTACCCGGCATCGCACTCTGTGGAGCTCGGACTTTCCTCCCGCCGCCGCTTTCGGCGGCCGGCGATCGCCTGAGCGACATCAACCATGTTCAAGGTTTGCGCAGCTTCGCGCGGAACGCAACATCGTACGAACGCAAGTGCCGTGACGAACGGAACAACTACGAGGCCATAGCGCCCTGCCCCAAAAAACACGGCGTGCGCGAGCGCCGTTGCGATCACGACAGCGGCCGTAACGGCCACGATTGGCGGGAGATGTTCAAGCCTGCGCCTGCCAAGCATCGCAATGCCGATCGCACATGCGAGATAGCCAACGTAGCCCATCGGAAGGGCACACGAGGCAAGGCCGACACCGCAGACGATGATGCGCGCGCGATATCGCGGTCCATCGAGCGCGATGACCGAAAGGAGCGCGGCAGCGAGTAGAAGGCGCGAGAAAACGGCCTCGACGGCGTCGAGAACAACCTTTGCGCGCAGGGGAAAGCGCGTTGGATTTGCAGAGTACAAGTACCATGGCGCAGCCCCAAAGGAGTCGAACGTAACGCCTAGCTTGTTCGGAACACGCGCGAACCAGGATGCGGGATCTTGCAAGATGGCGTGCTTTGCAGCGTTGCCAAAACACACATCCTTCGCAGCCTCGGAGAAGACCTCCTTGCACGCATCCGGGACCGTCATCTCGTGCCATGCACCGTCAACGGTTTGGGTGCCGATCGCGAGGTTCCAACCTCCGTTGACACTGACGAGCGCGCATTGGTCCATTCGCACGCAATTGCGCACAGTCCACGGAGCGCACACACCGAGCGCGAGGATGGACGCGAGCGCTGCGCCCACGATGCGAGCGCGCACCTTCGCGCCGGGGTGAAGCGCGAACCAGCCGAGCACCGGCGCGAGCATGACCGACTGGGGGCGCACGAGCGTGACGACTCCCATGCAAAGTCCAGTTGCGATGAGCCATGGGTTTCGCCATGGACGCGCAACCTTTTGGTTGCCTGATCTCGCAGAACGCGCGGCCATCGCTGCCGCGATCGCGAGAAGCGATGCTGTAACGCCTTCGGTCATGAGGGCTGCTGTGTACGGCACGAGCGCTGGGTGGAGTGCCGCCGTGAGCGCCCCCAAGAGTGCAAGCTTGCGTGTTGTGGCGAAGGCGAGCAAATCATGGATGGCGACAACGCCAAGCGTGCCGATGAGCGCGTTGACGATCATCGCAACGGCGGGCGCAGCGAAGATCGCGGCGTACGCCAAGGCGACCATGGCCGGGTAGCCAACGGGATAATGCGCGGCATAGGTGACCGCGCCATCAGGCCAAAGCCATGTATACCCATGCCCCTCGGCGATGCGCCGCGCGATAATGTTGTAGTATACACCATCGGCCGTCGGCGGGATGGTTTGCGCCGCCCATGCAACGATCGCAAACCGTGCGACAAGAGCAACGACAAGGGTGAGCAAGCGGTCGCGCATTACGACCAAAGACCGAGTTGCTCCAGCGCGACCACCACCTCGCACGCGGGCAGCCCGACAACGTTCGAGTACGAACCACAGATGCGCGCAATCAAGCTTGAACCAAGGCCTTGGGCAGAATACGCACCCGCCTTGTCGACCCCCTCACCGCTCGCGCAGTAGGCGTGCACGTGCGCGGCATCGAGCGGCCGGAACGTGACGCGAGTAACCACCGTTTCCGCATGAAGAACGCGAGGCGTGGGCTCGGCCGAACCGATCACGAAACGCGTCCAAACTTCGTGCGTGCACCCTGCAAGCTTTTCGATCATTCTTTCGGCATCGCGCGCCGAGGCAGGCTTACCGAAAATGTTTCCGTCGATCATGACCGACGTGTCGGCCACGAGCACGGCACGAGCAGCCGAGAGTCGATCGCGCGCGGCGGCCGGCGCAGCATCGAGCTTGGCAAGCGCAATGCGCGCAAGGTAGTCAGTGGCCTGTTCGCCAGGGAGCACCGATTCATCGATGGCGGCCGCGCACACGATGAACGGGACGCGCAGATTCTCGAGGATCTCTCGGCGACGCGGCGAACCGCTCGCAAGAAGCAAAGGGCGTTCGGTGGTGAGCCGTTCCATCGCGCGCTTTCTTTCCCAACGAAGGTGTCGAGTCAACTCTGGTATGGTGCGCGTCGATGATTCGGGCGCAATCCACGGGCGCAACCATTAGCGTTTGCAGCGTTGGTGCGGCCTTTGCGTTCGCCATCGCCACCTTCGCGTTCGAGCCTGTTTCCCGCGCCAACGATTGCAACAATCCACTCATCGGCGCGTGCATCAACAGCGACACGTATTGGCCCAATCCTGGCCCCTCGCGCTTCGCAACCGTGGCAGGCACAGAAACCGTCACGCCGAGCGAGATCGCTTTTGGTCTCGTCGCAAGCTTCCAGTCAAAGCCAATCACCCTCGACATTGCTTCGCCAGGTGCCGGTGGAACCAAAACGGCAGTCGTTCGTAACCAAGTCACCGGCAACTTCCTCTTCGCGTACGGCGTGACCAACCGACTCGAGCTCGATCTCGCAGTGCCGGTCACCTTCATCCAATCCGGCACGGGCACGAGCTCCATTACCGGCGGTGACAATCTCAACGACACCGCGGTTCGCGATGTGCGCTTTGGCGTGGCGTACGCGCTCGTGCCGCGTGCACGCATCGCACCGGAAAAAGCTGTCGATGGAAGCGCCATGGGCAACGCGTGGCCGGCATGGTCGCTCACAGCGCGCTTTCAAATGTCGGCGCCGACCAGCGATTTGGCAAGTTTCGCCGGCGAGCGAACCGCGGTGTTCATTCCCAGCCTGGCCGCTGACTATCGCGTAGAGCGGTGGTTTTTCGGTGCCGAACTTGGCGCGCGCATCCGCCCGGTCACCGAGTTCCAGGGTGCGCGCGTTGGCACTCAGCTCGCGCTGGGCCTTGGCGCAGGCTACGACATCCTCGAACGCGAGCGCCTTGCCGTCATGGCCGAAGCACGCGGTTACGTAAACGTTGCCGAGCAGCACGACACAACGCCATCAGCGTCCGGAATTTCATCCACGGCCAACGGCAAAATCATCGTGCCTGCCGAGTGGTTTCTAGGCCTACGCACCGCGCCCGTGCTCGGGGGCAGCGTTGCGCTGTTTGGCGGCGGCGGCGGGCCGATCCCCGTTGGCGATGCAATCACGGCTCCGCACTTCCGGTTCATTCTCGGCGCGGTGTACGCGCCAGTCGGCGCCAACCGGCGGTAGCCCGCTTTTGATCATCGGGTTGTCGCGCCGTACCCCATCGCGCTGGGGTCTCTATCGCTATGACGCACGCGCGTTGGAGGCATGCCCCATGAGCCTCGGACAGCAGCCAATTTACGAGGGCGCAGCATGCTGCGCCCCTACACGCCGACCGCTTCGACATGGTCATTACCCATCGTTGTGACAAAATTTATGGCTCGTAGGGGCGCGATTCATCGCGCCCTTGATCACGAGTCCGTCTCGGCTCCATCGAGCTTCCGGTAAATCGTGCGCGTCGAAATTCCGAGTAGCTGCGCGGCGAGAGATTTGTCGCCCTTGGTGTGCTTCAAGGTTTCTTTGATGACGCGGAGCTCGATTTCTTCGAGCGGCGTTCCAACACGAAATTCGACCGCGCGCGGTGCGGTGTCTTGCGCACGAGCAATGACGTCGGGCAAATCGTGCTCGGTCAGCGTGTCGCCGCGCGACAGGACAACGGCGCGCTCGATCACGTTCTCGAGCTCGCGCACATTGCCCGGCCACGCGTAGTCCATCATGCACTCTGTGGCTGTGCGGGCCACGGCGAGACGCGCTTTGCCATTTTTCTTTGCATAAAGACCCACGAAGTGATCGACCAAAAGTGGAATATCTTCGCGGCGTGCACGCAGCGGTGGGGCCGTGACCGCAATGACGTTGAGCCGGTAGTAGAGGTCTTCACGAAAGCGGCCTGCCTGCACCTCGGCGAGCAAGTCACGATTCGTCGCCGCAACGATGCGCACGTCGGCCTTGACCGTGTTGCCGCCGAGCGGCTCATACTCGCCCTCTTGCAAAACGCGAAGAAGCTTGACCTGCACTTGCGGCAATAGCTCCCCAATTTCATCAAGGAACAATGTGCCTTGCGTGGCTTTGGCGAACCGCCCATCCTTCTTTGCCACCGCACCGGTGAAGGCTCCGCGCTCGTGCCCGAAAAGCTCGCTTTCGAGGATGGTTTCGGGAATGGCCGCGCAATTGACGGCAACGAACGGTCCACGCGCGCGTGCGCTGCGCTCGTGAATGAACCGCGCAAGCAGCTCTTTCCCCGTGCCGCTCTCGCCCAGAATGAGCACGGTGGCCGTGCTCGGCGCAGCCTGCGAAGCCACCTCGATGACATGACGAAACGACGGCGCGCTGCCAATAATTTCGCGCTTCGTCAGCATTTTTATTTCGTTTTTGAGCGAGCGATTTTCTTCGAGCAGGCGACCTCGTTCCGCGGCCTTGCGCACGCTTTTGACGATTGTCATGCGCTTGAGCGGTTTCTCGACGAAGTCGTAAGCGCCTATGCGCATTGCGCTCACCGCTGCCTCGACCGAGCCGTACGCGGTCATGAGCACGACCTCGACTTCGGGCTGCATTTGTTTGATGGCGCGCAGAAGCTCGAGGCCCGATGTGCCGGGCATCATGAGGTCAGTTAGCACGACGTGCACGCGGTGGTTTCGCACTTGCTCGAGTGCGTGCTTCGCGTCGTTCGCCACCAGCACGCGCATGTTCTCGCGGAGGAAGATTTTCTCGAGCGACTCGACGTTCGATCGCTCGTCGTCGACCACGAGAACGGTGATTCCATCGTCGCCCTCCGGGCGCTGTGGCGGCGCACCTTGCGAGGAGCGATCAAAGCCGCCAGATCCTCCGCCCGTCACGTTTTCCATGTAGTTTACCTAATCAAGCTTCGCTGTCGCGTGGGGTGGGGACCCCAAAAACCGCATGCGCAGCCGTGGCCGAAAAGATTTTAGGGTGGGAACGAGTTCTATTTTCGGGTCGAAGCGAAGTACGGCGCGCCCCATCTCGTCGCCCTTTGTATCGTAAAGGCTCGCGGGAAGTACCGTAAGCGACCGCGCCGCGTCATGGATGAAGAAGTCGCGCTGGCCGCGCAGCCGGTAGGTGCACCCATCATCGGCATTGAAAAAGAGATCGTACGGAATGCGCTTCTCGTCAAAGAGCCGAAAACGGAGCGTACCCGAAAGTGCCGAGCCTTCGCCGCCGCCCTCGGCCAAGCCTTCGGCGAAGATGGTTCCGTTGACCGTGGCGACACGTTCGCGCAAAGCACGGCGCACGCCGTCAACACTAACCCGCATCGAAAGGCTTACGATGCGGTCGACGAAGGGATCGGACAGTAGGTAATAGCTGCCTTCGAAGCGTTCCTCGATTTGAAAGCCAAGCATTGTTCGCTCCTTCTTTGTAGGGGCGCAGCATGCTGCGCCCCTACGTTTTGCTTGCTCAAAAGAAGTACTGCATTGAAATGTGCGACGACGTCAACGCCTTCCTTACTCGACGCCCCCGCCCTTCAACGAACCTAGACCGCTTTCAAGTTGACGCGAGGTTTCGAGGCCCCAACGAAGAGATCGCGTCAAATCGAAAGAGGGATAGTGCGGCATTCGCGTAGCAGGTAGTGTGCACATACCGTCATCAAAACAACAAGATGGCCTTGCAGAGGTACCGTCAACGATGAAAAGCTGCCGCCACCATGACAGCGACAACAAAGACTGCAAACTTCTGGCGAACGGCACTAGGCGCAAGCCTCCTCACCATCGGCGCAGCAGCGTGCGGCGGCGGAAGCGACAACCTTCCACCACCACCACCTCCTCCTCCGCCTCCTGCGGCAACCGTTGACGCAGCCCCACCAGAGACGACAACGGTAACCCCAGCCCCCGAAGAAACCGCACCACCGCCAAAGCCACCAGCTCCGCCCGTCACGTTGCTGCCCGGTGCGCCGAGCCCCAATCCGCCCGCGCCACTGCCGGTCGTGAAGATTACGGCGCCCACGCACAACCAGGTGATTGCCGTAGACAAGGCTGCGGATTTCGGCGTGAAGCTTGATGTCAAGAATTGGCCAACAGCCGTGGCTTCAACCCATGTTCATCTCATTCTCGACAACAAACCATACAAGGCAATTTACGAAACAAAGACTCCTTCGAAGTTGTCAGAACTCGCCGGTGGCGAACCCCTCGCCGAGGGTTTGCACGTGCTGGTGGCATTTGCGAGTCGCGCAAACCATGAGTCTGTAAAAACAAGAGAAGCGATGGCCATCACCACATTTTGGATTGGCAAAAAAGGCGGTGCAGCGGCCGACCCAACGAAGAAACCAATGTTCATCTACAGCCGGCCAAAAGGCAACTACAGCGGCGACAGGGGCAATCACGTTCTCGTCGACTTTCAGCTTGCCAATGTGACCCTCGGCGAGGGCAAAAACCACGTGAAGTTTACAGTATTGAGCGGCCCAGGCGTCGAAAAGGACCTCTCCGCAACGGTCACGAAGTTTGGTACCCCGCTTTATCTCGATAACCTGCAAAACGGCTCTTACACCATAAAGGGCGAACTCCTCGACAGGTCGGGTAAGGTGATCGAAGGCCCGTGGAACTCGACCACACGCACATTCAACATCGATCACGACGTGCCAACCGATCTGGGGCCGCCAGCTCCAGCAACTCCAGCGCAGTAGATCGCAGCATCCGTGAAACTCTCACGCAGCGATGTGGTGCGCCTCGATCGAGAGCACCTTTGGCATCCGTATACGCCTGCCGACACGTGGGAAGCGACCGATCCCATTGTCGTAGTGCGCGCCGAAGGCTCGTATCTGTTCGACGCCAACGGAAGCCGCTTTCTCGATGGCAATTCGTCGTGGTGGGTGGCCGCTCTTGGGCACGGCCATCCGCGCTTGCTCAGCGCAATGCAGGCTCAAGCCAAAACGCTCGCCCACTGCGCGCTCGCGGGAATCACGCACGAGCCCGCAGTGCTCCTGGCGCAAGATCTGCTGCGCACAGCGCCTCAGGGGCTTTCGCGTGTATTTTACACTGATGACGGATCGACCGCGATCGATCTCGCCGTGAAGATGAGCGTGCAGTCGTTCAAAAACCGCGGCATGCCCCACAAAACGCGCTTCGTTGCGCTCGACGGTGCATTCCACGGCGACACCGTTGGCGCCACGAGCCTTGGCGGCGTCGATGTGTTTCGCACGCCGTATGCAGGCGTGCTTTTCGACTGCGTGCGCGCCGATTTCCCCGCTGGCGAAGGGGGCTACGCGCGCGCTTTCGAAACCATTTCGGACATTGTCAAGCAGGGCAAAGACTCGATTGCGGCAGTCGTTGTCGAATCGATCGTGCAGGGCAGCGCCGGCATGCGATTCTACGATCCCGCTTATCTTCGCGAACTCCGCACGCTCACAAAAGACGCCGGCGTTCTGCTCATCGTTGACGAAGTGTTCTCCGGATACGGCAGAACCGGCACCATGTGGGCATGCGAGCACGCCGGCATCACTCCCGATATCATGTGCATCGGCAAAGCCATGAGCGCGCTCGTTCCCATGGGGGCCGCGCTCACCACCGAGGCCGTGTTCAACACATTTCGCGGAACCAAAGATCGCGCGCTTTGGTACGGCCACACGTTCTGCGGAAACCCCATCGGCGCAGCCCTCGCCCGCGAGGTGCTCGCCATCTACGACGACGAACGCATCGTCGAACAAGTTTTACGCAAGGAGAAGATCATCGCGAAGGCATTCGCACGCATCGCAGAGATCCGCGGCGTGCAAAGTACACGGCACATTGGCATGATCGGAGCAGCCGATCTCGCTAGTCTCACAGGCGGCAATGGCTACCTGGGCGGCCTTGGCTGGCGCGTGTACGACGAAGCCCGCCGGCGCGGCGCATACCTTCGCCCACTTGGCGACACGATTTATGTCTGCCCGCCGCTCAACATCGAAGACACCGATCTCGATACGCTGCTCGGCATCGTTGAAGAAAGCCTGCGCGCTACGCTGCGTTGAAGGGCACCCACAAGGGGTGCCCTTCACGCATTCTTCGTAGGGGCGCCATTCATGGCGCCCAACCGCGGCATTTCAGAATTCATACCATTGCCGAGCCCGAGGGCGCGATGAATCGCGCCCCTACTTCGATGTTATGACAACGGAGCTCTTGAACATTCCCATTCCGCACTGAAACGTCAAAGTCCGCTCTTTGTCGGTGGGAATCACGATTTCAACGGGCTGACCCTTCGGCAAGTCTTTCTTGATATTGAGTTCGGGGAAAACCACAGCGGTCGCACACGTTTCGTCGGTTGTGCGCGTGAAAATAAGCTTGGTTTCGCTGCCCTTTTTCACAGTGATGGAGCGCGGTTTGAAACCATCTTGATCGGCCGTGATGGCGATGGGGCCGGTCTGCACGGCGCCCGCATTTTCCGCAACCTTGCAACCAAACAACATCGACGAAGCTGCGAGAACAACGAATAGCTGCTTGGTCTTCATCACATTCTCCCTTCGCCCTTTCGCCCGCCACCGCGCTCGGCGCCAGTAACCACGAGATCTACCAATGATACCACGGTCGCTTCGCCGACAATCTCGTTAAAGCGTAGCGTGCGCGAGAACACTGGCGCGAAAATCGCGTCGAGAATGAGCTGCGCCGGCGCGTCTTTCGGGAGCTCGCCGCGCGCCTTGGCGCGATCGATGACTCTCATGCGGCGCGCAAACGATTCCTCCTTCAACCCAGCGGCCAGGACATCGACCTCGGCGCAGCCCTCGCCGAGCGTGATGAAACGACTCACAGCCCCGCCAATATCGGTGCGGACGAACGCGAGTGCACGCTGCACCAGCTCGACGAGATCGCCACGGAGCGAACCCGTATCAGGCACGGGTTCATGATGACCAGCGACCGATCGCAAGGCCTCACCGACAAGTTCGCTCTTCGTTGGCCAGCGCCGATAGATCGTCGTTTTGTTGACGCCTGCTAGCGCGGCGACATCGTCAACGCGCAACGCGCCGTAGCCGCTGCGAGCAAGTTCTGCCACAACCGCGTCGATCACACTTTGAACGACACGGGCGCTCCGCCCGCCACGCCGCACGCCAACCGTCCGGCGATGGGACCCCATGGTCACATCTGACATGGCGAAAATAATGGCAACAATGAGTTGCCTTTTCAAGCTTCATGTTTTAGGTTCTTCGCCTTATGGCAATAAAGTGTCGCGATAAGAGGAAAGGCCTATGACGATGGCGCTCGACGAAGCTCCGCAAACCAAGGCGCATGCGCCCCTTGCCAACAATGCATCCGCAGCTGCAGGGCGGGCCCAAGTAACAGCCGCCACCACCAAGGCACCTGGAAAAACGCGCAAAATTATTTTTGGGCTTGGGGCTGTCGGCGCCCTTGCTCTCGCCACATACCTCATCACCCATCGGGGTCTCGAAAACACCGACGACGCACAAGTCGATGCCGACGTTGTGGCCATCGCGCCCCGCACGGCTGGCATGGTCGTCAAGGTCAATTTCATAGACAACGACTTTGTGAAGGCCGGGCAAGTTCTCGCCGAAATCGATGACGAGCCGGCAAAGGCGCGTCTCGCGCAGGCCGAAGGCAATCTCGCGGCCGCCATTGCAAACGCTGCAGCCGCTGACGCCGATGCACGCTTGTCCACAGTCGGTGCTCACACCAACAAGTCCGCAGCAACTGCATCGTTCGGCGCGGCTTCCGCAAGTGCCTCTGGCTCGCGCGATCAAGTCCGTGAAGCCGAGGCCCGCGTCGCGGCCGCGGAAGCAACCCTTGCGCAGACCACCATCGATCGCGACAGAGCCAAGAATCTCGTTGCATCGGGCTCGGTCTCGCAGGTCGAACTCGATCGTGCCAACACTGCGTTCGACACGGCAACCGCGCAGCTCGCCCAAGCTCGCGCAAGCCTCGCCAACCTCCGTGCAAGCGTTGCCCAGGCGTCGAGCCGCGTCGAAGAGGCCTCGGCAAAGGTCGAGCAAGCAAAAGAAGTCGACGTATACATTGCCCAAGCCGAGGCGCGTGCCAAAGCCGCGCATGCGCAGGTCGAGCAGCTCAAGGCCGTGCGCGATCTGGCGGCGCTCGATCTGTCGTACACGAAAATCACCGCGCCTTCCGACGGCGTCGTGTCGAAAAAGTCGGTCGTTATCGGGCAAATGCTTTCGATTGGTTCGCCGATCGTCCAGCTCGTTCCCACGCAGGCTGTCTGGATCACGGCGAACTTCAAAGAGACCCAGGTTGGCGACATGCGCGTTGGCCAGCCTGCCGAGGCCGTTGTCGACACCTTCCCCGGCATCACGATACGTGGGCAGGTTGAAAGCTTTTCTGCTGGCACCGGCGCGCGCTTCGCACTTCTTCCGCCGGATAACGCGACTGGCAACTTCACCAAGGTCGTTCAGCGCATTCCCGTGCGCATCAAGCTTCTCGACGTCCCGCAGTCGATCACGCTTCGAGCGGGCATGAACGTCGATTTAACGGTCAACACCAGGCACCACTGAGCCATTCCAATGCCCGAACAAGGCACTAACAAGTGGTTGGTCGCGGTCGCGGTCGCCCTCGGCGCCCTCCTCGAGATCATCGACACGTCGATCGTCAACGTTGCGGTCGCCGACATGCAAGCGGCGCTCGGCGCGACTTTGACCCAGATGACATGGGTCGTGTCGAGCTACGCCGTTGCCAACGTCATTATCCTTCCGCTCAGCGCGTGGCTCGGTAACCGCTTCGGCAAGAAGAAGTACTTCATCTTCTCGCTCGTCGGTTTCACGTTGTCTTCGGTACTTTGCGGCGTTTCGACGTCGCTCACTATGCTCACGTTGGCGCGCGTGCTTCAGGGCCTGTTCGGCGGTGGTTTGCTTGCCAAGGCACAAGCCATTTTGTTCGAAACGTTCCCGCGCGAAGAGCAGGCACTGGCGCAGAGCTTCTTTGGTGCCATCGTGATTGCTGGTCCCGTCATTGGTCCAACGCTCGGCGGCTACATCGTCACGAACATCGGATGGCGATGGATCTTCTTCATCAACGTTCCGGTTGGTATCGCCGCGTTGATCATGTGCGTCACGGCGCTGCCTGCCGATAAGAAAAGGGTGGGACCAAACGCTCCCGTCGACTGGCTCGCGATCGCCCTGCTAGCGATTGGCGTCGGGAGCTTTCAGACCTTCCTCGAAGAAGGCTACCAAGACGACTGGTTCGAATCGCGCTTCATCACGACGATGGCCATCATTGGCGTTGTCGGCATGGTCCTCTTCGTTTTCCGCGTCCTCGACGCGAAAGATCCCGTCGTTGATCTGCGCGTGCTGCGCTACCGCTCGCTTTGGGCTGGCAGCATTTTGTCGGTCGTGGTCGGCATGGCTCTTTATGGCGCTCTGTTCGCGATTCCGATCTTCGCGGACAGCGTCATGAACTACACGTCACAGCAAACGGGCCTCATTCTCTTGCCCGGAGCCATCACATCGGCCATCACGATGCCGATGGTCGCAAAGATGATTAAAAAATTCGACCCGCGCCTCATCCTCGTCGTAGGCGCGTCGATTCTCGCCTTTGCAGTCACGCTTCTCGCGAAGCTCACGCCAACGACGTCGTCTGGGGATCTCTTTTGGCCACTCGTCATCCGCTCGTTCGGTCAGGTCATGATGTTCCTGCCGCTCAGCATGTCCGCGCTCGGACCTATTCCGCGTGAAGACGTTGCGGCTTCCACGGCGCTCTTCAATCTCACGCGGCAGTTCGGCGGAAGCATCGGCGTTGCGCTCCTCACCACCATTCTCGACAACCGCCAGATGTTCCACAGATCGGTGCTCGTCGAACATTTGTCGATCACCGATCCGGCTGTCCAACAGCGCATCGCCACACTCACCGGCGGCTTCGTCACCAAGGGCTTCGATCTCGATACCGCCAAGCGAATGGCACTCGCGGTCCTCGACGGCAGCGTCCAACTTCAAGCGGCCGTACTAGGCTTCAACGACACCTTCTGGATCACCGCGGCGCTCATCGTCCTGACGCTCCCGTTCGTCGCGCTCCTCGGCAAACCGCCAAAGGGCGTCAAAATCGAAGCCGCCCACTGAAGTCGGGAAACCGGCTAGCGTGCGTCGCCTCATGCCCGAGTTCATTTTCACGATGCAGGGGGTCACGAAGGTTCATCCCCCAGACAAAAAGGTTCTCGACAACATCTATCTGTCATTCTTTCCGGGCGCAAAAATCGGCGTCATCGGCGCCAATGGATCGGGCAAAAGCTCGCTCATGCGCATCATGGCCGGCCTCGACAAAACATTCGGCGGCGAGGCCAAGCCCTTTCCGGGTACGCGCATCGGCTACTTCGCGCAAGAGCCAGATCTCGGCTCTGCCAAAACCGTGCAAGATGCAGTCAACGAAGGTGTAGGTGAAACGCGTGCATTGCTCACGCGTTTCGAGGACATCAGCGCCAAGCTCGGCGAGCCCATGAGTGACGACGCCATGACGGTGTTGCTCGAGAACCAGGCGAAGCTTCAAGACAAAATTGACGCCGCCGACGCGTGGAACCTCGATCGCCACGTCGAGCTCGCGATGGATGCGCTCCGCGTGCCGCCCGCCGAGGCAGAAATCGCGAAGCTTTCAGGCGGCGAGAAGCGCCGCGTTGCACTATGCAAGCTCTTGCTCTCGCGGCCCGACATGCTGCTGCTCGATGAGCCAACGAACCACCTCGACGCCGAATCGGTCGCGTGGCTCGAGCATTTTTTGCACGAGTACACGGGCACCGTGGTCGCTGTTACCCACGACCGCTACTTCCTCGACAACGTTGCCGGGTGGATTCTCGAACTCGATCGCGGTCGCGGCTTCCCGTTCAAAGGAAACTACACGGGTTGGCTCGAACAAAAATCGGCACGCCTCGCACAAGAAGAAAAGCAAGAGTCTGCGCGCCAACGAAAGCTCAAACAAGAACTCGCATGGGTGCAAGCCTCGCCGCGCGCTCGCCAGGCGAAAAGCAAAGCGCGCCTAAGTGCCTACGACGAGCTTGCCGCCGCTGCGCAGAAGGGCCCGACCGATCCAACCGAGATTTTCATTCCGCCTGGGCCACGCCTTGGCGATCTGGTCATCGAGGCCAAGGGGCTCACGAAAGGCTTCGGTGACAAGCTTCTATTCGAAGGGCTCAATTTCCTTTTGCCGCGCGCCGGCATCGTGGGTGTGATTGGCCCGAACGGTGCCGGCAAAACCACGCTTGTCAAAATGCTCATCGGCCAAGAGAAGCCCGACAAGGGCGAGCTGCGCCTCGGTGACACCGTGAAAATCTCCTACGTCGATCAGTCGCGTGATGCGCTCGCGGGCGACAAATCCGTCTGGGAAGTGATTGCCGGCGGTGAGCCGAACGTCACGCTCGGCAAGCGCGAGGTCAACAGCCGCGCATACTGTTCGTGGTTCAACTTCAAAGGCTCCGACCAGCAGAAAAAGGTCAAAGATTTGTCTGGTGGCGAGCGCAATCGTGTGCATCTTGCACGCTTACTCAAAGACGGTGGCAACCTGCTTCTTCTTGACGAACCAACGAACGATCTCGATGTCGAAACGCTGCAGGCTCTCGAAAACGCGCTGCTCGGCTTTCCAGGGTGCGCGCTTGTCATCAGCCACGATCGCTGGTTTTTAGACCGAATCGCAA
Source organism: Polyangiaceae bacterium (assembly GCA_009780955.1). GTDB lineage: Bacteria > Myxococcota_A > Polyangia > Polyangiales > Polyangiaceae > Labilithrix. The sequence continues at coordinate 47,972 of WQZB01000020.1, forward strand.
CGCACATCGTCGCCTTCGAAGGCGACAGCAAAGTCACGTTCTTTGCTGGCAACTACCAGGCTTACGAAGAAGACCGAAGAAAGCGCCTCGGCACAGAAGCCAGTCAGCCGAAGCGCGTCAAGTTCCGCAAAATTGCGCTGTGATGGACTCCGCTCGCGATCACCACGGTCATTCTCATGGCCATCGGCATGCTTATGTGACGCATGAGCACGGCGCACGAACGCGTCGCGCGTTTGCCATCGGCGTTGGCTTGAATGTCGCGTTCCTTGCCGTGGAGCTCGCAGTCGGCTTGTGGGTGGAGTCGCTCGCACTCGTTGCCGACGCCGTGCACAACATTGGCGATGTGGCCGGCCTCGCGCTGGCGTGGGGCGCCGCGCATCTTGCGGCACGCAAGCCTTCGGCGCGCCGAACCTATGGATTGCGCCGAAGCACGATCCTCGCGTCGCTCGCCAATGCAGTTTTGGTTTTGGTCGGCGTTGGCGCCGTTGCTGCGGAAGCTATAGGGCGCATTGGTTCCGCAACGCACGTGCCCGGCGGAATCATCACGGCCATTGCCGCCGCGGGTGTCATCGTCAACGGCGGCTCGGCAATGCTCTTTCTTGCCGGCCGCAAACGCGACGCCAATGTGCGCGGGGCCTTCATGCATCTTGCTGCCGACGCCGCCGTTTCGCTCGGCGTCGTCGTTGCCGGCGGACTCATTGTCTTGACCGGAATGACGTGGATCGATCCCGTGGTCAGCTTGGGCGTCTCCGCCGTCGTCGTCGTAACGACTTGGTCTCTGCTCCGTGAGTCGCTCGATCTGGCACTCGACGCCGTTCCCGAAAGCATCGACCCCGAACGCGTACGCGAGTACCTGGGCAGCCTCGAAGGCGTTCGCGAAGTTCATGATCTTCACATCTGGGCGATGAGCACCACGGAGACCGCACTTACCGCACACCTCGTGATGAATGACAGCACGCCGCCGGCGTTTCTTCGCGACGCAAGCCGCCACCTTGCCGACCACTTCGATATCGCCCACTCAACGCTGCAGGTCGAGCCACACAACGCCGGCGAGCCATGCGCTCACGCTCCGGAAGATGTTCTGTAGGGCGCAGCATGCTGCGCTCCTACACGCACGCAACACCTAAGGTTTCGGAATGCGGAAGGTACTGATCATCATCGAGCCGCTAAGTACATACACGAGTGACAACGGATGCAGCACGAATGGCCCAAGCTCTAAAGCGCCAAGCCAGATCGCGCCGTCGATACGGCCATAAAACACGGCAATGCCGAGCACCAGCACGATGGCAAGGCTCGTGGGAATTGGCGTACCCTCGTAGTATTTCACTTTGCCGCGTTCGTCCGACAGAGCGGCAGCGGTGACGTTGTAGCGTGCAAGGCGGCTAATGCCACAAGCCACGAAAAAGCAGAGAATCGCAGAGTCCCAAACTCCACGAAGGCCGAGCGCAAAACCAAGGGCAGCAGGCGCAACCCCAAACGATACAATGTCGGCGAGCGAGTCGAGATCAGCGCCGAGCGGAGACGATTTGCGCCGCCACCGCGCCACCGTTCCGTCGAGCGCATCGCATACGAGCGCGAGCGGCAAAAGTACTAGCGCCGCCCAAATCTTGGCGATGTCAGCGGTCGCGACGTAGCTCATACTGACAAGCACGGCGCCGGTGCCACAAACGGCATTGCCAAGCGTGATGAGGTCGGCCAGCGCGAACGTCCTCAGCATTGAGAAAGGCGGCTTGCGTGACGAAGGCGGCCGCGACTCGGAAGGCGTTGATGGGCAGGGATCCTGAGGCTCACGTACCATTGCGACCCGAAGTGTACGGCGGAGATCGCGCCAGCGCGCAATTCATAGCAACCTTGGGCTGAATGGCGCGCGGCACGCAGCCATCGTAGGTTATGCCGCGTGACAGAGCACGTCGCCACGATGAAACCCGAGGCTGCCGCCAAAATCTTGCAGCGAACGCTGAAAGATCCAACAAAGCCGATGACCGTGGCTGATGCCTCGGTTGCCAGCGGCCTCTCGCAACGCGATACGGAAGCAGGGCTCACGTGGCTAACGAGCGAGTACCGCGGGCACTTGCGCGTCACCGAAGACGGTGATCTCGTTCACCTCTTTCCTTTTGGTTTCGAAAAGCCATGGGAAGTTCGCGAGAGGTTTGCGCGCATTCTGTCGGCCGCGGGCAGAGGCCTGCTTGGCGCTGGCAGATTCGTCGTGCGCGCATGGCTGCTCATCGTCATGGTTGGCTACGCGCTCGTCTTTCTCGCGCTCATCTTGGCGGCCACGTTCGCGCGGCAATCCGATGATCGCGAATCACCTGGCCTCGCCATTCTCGGCGGCCTACTTCGGATGATCGGCGACGCGCTTTTTTGGACATTTCACCCGTTCTCGCCGCTCTACGTTGGCCGACGCTATGGGTATACGGACACCGATGACAGCGCATGGCGGCGTGCGCATGCGCGGCGCATGCGCGCAGGCGATCCTACGCAAGTCCCGTTTTACGAGAAGGTCAATCGCTTCGTTTTTGGCCCCACGCCAAAGCCGGTCGATCCGCAAGCGGCACGCGCGCTTATTCTCGCCGAGATACGCGCCAAGAAAGGGCGCGTTGGGCTTGCCGACGTCATGCGTGTGACAGGATTGCCGCGCGAAAAAGCCGACCCGCTCATGGCGAAACTCATGCTCGATCACGAAGGCACGGTGGACGTTTCCGAAAGCGGCGGCATCGTTTACCGCTTCGAAGCGCTTCGTCGCACAGCCGCAAGCGAAGAGGCCACGCCGCCGCCGCCACCCGCGTGGGATTCGCCTGCAGTACTTCCGCCGCTGACCGGTAACAGCGGCGGCGCCAATGTTGGCATCATCTTCTTGAACGGCTTCAATCTCCTGGCAAGCGCGTGGATCATGCATCATGGCCTGACCTTGTCGAACATTGCGCTTCTCTTTTCGAAGCATCCTCCGCCCGTGCTGCCCGACAGCGGCACGCCTGTGGTGCTCGGCCTGGTGCCGTTCATTTTCTCGCTGGCGCTCTTCGTGCTGCCAGCCGCTCGCGCCGGGCTTCGCATGCGCGCCGCAAAGCAGGTTGCAGAAGAGAATGCTCGCCTTGGCATTTTGCGCGAAGTGCTGGCGCGCGCACCCAAAGGCGAGCCAGTGTCCGACGAGACATTGCGCACCGTGTACCGAGTTGCCACCGGGCACGAGCCAAGCTCAAAAGAAATTACCAAGCGCGTCGTTGATCTTGGCGGCGACGTCGACACGGGACCAGAAGGACAAGTGCGCTATCGCTTTGCCGATCTCGAGGCCGAGGCCGAAGCCCTCGAAGACGAGCGCGCCCGCGCCTTGGAAAGCGAGGCGCGACTAGGCAAAGTAGTTTTCGCGAGCGATCAATAAGCGGCGCAAAGCGTGCTAATTTAAGGACATGCGTAGCTCAAAGCTCCGCTCGTGGCTGCGCGTTGGGCGGGGCCATAAATATTTTGGCGCTGTCGCGCTAACCGCCGCCGTTGTCCTGGGCATCGTTGGGCCCGAAACGCAACGTTCATCCGCTGCCAGGCCGATTGCCGACTCCGGCCAAGGCATCATTGCGTGGTGCGCCGACGGCCTCGAGCCAATCGCTGGTGGCGGGTGCTTTGCCGAGCCGAGCAATCCCAAGGAAACGCCCGTACCCCTCGTGGTTTATCTTCACGGGCGCTACCCGTCGCCCTTCCCGGACGACGAGCTCGATCGCCAAGCCCGCGTTGCCCGGCTTGCGAACGAGCGCGGCTACGCCGTTCTCGCGCTCCGAGGAACACGTGGACAATGCACGGATCCGAAATTGGCCAACTACTTTTGCTGGCCGAGCAACGAGCGCAACGCGGCCGACGGCCCTGCTTTCGTGGCACGCTGGGAGCCTGCCTTTGCAGCCGTGGAAAAGCGCATTGGTAGTGGCCGTCGCCTTCTTTTGGGATTTTCGAATGGTGGCTACTTCGCAACGCTGATTGCAACGCGAGCGCTTGCACCTTTCGATGCCGTGGCGATTGCACACGCAGGCCCTGTCGCACCGACGCGCGCGCTCGGTGCGAAAATGCCTATTTTGCTTATTACCGCAGACGATGACCTGTCCAACGATGAAATGCAGCGGCTTTCAAGCGAGCTTACGCTCGAAGATTGGCCTGAAAACATCGTTACGCGCGAAGGTGGTTACGGTCACGCTTTGCCAGATTGGGATATTTCCATGGCGCTCACGTTTTTTGAACGCGCACGCACGGAGGATGTGCCGCTCGATCCGCCGCTATCGCGTTAGGCCGTGGGCCGTAGGGGCGCGATTCATCGCGCCCTTCGAGACAGACCAATGGTGCGGATTCCAAAATACCGCGGTCGGGCGCCATGAATGGCGCCCCTACGAAATGCGTAATCGTCGCGCTGTAGGGGCGTATGGCCATACGCCCCTACGCAGACAGGTATCAGAGGGGGCCGAGCCAGCCACCGACCGTCACCTGCCCGCCGATAGAGAACGGTCTGTGGTGCGTGACGTTACCGGTGACCGGGTCAGTGGTATCGGTAAAAAAGTTGTTGTTTATCTGCGCCGCGAGGGCAGGGCCGAAACCAAGGAAGAAGTGCGGCGCCGGGTGGAACATGATCGGTATGGAAACGTCGATTTCGGACGTGTTGATCGCTTTGTCCAAACCTGGGACGTCGTAAACCTTCAACGTTTGGAACGAGTAACCGACCTTAGGCCAAATCGAGAAGAGCGAGCCAAGGGGAATGTTGTACCCGACGCGCGGACCAAACTGCCATGCCGTTGCTTTCAAATTATCTACGCCAGCAGGTGACCCCATTCCTCCGGAGCTTTTTGTGTATGCAAACCCAACAAAGGCGCCGACCGAGAGATTGTCGATCACGAAGTAGTCCGCAGAGGGCTGGACCGTGAACTGAAACGTCTTGCCGCCGCCGTTGCCGCGCGTTGTGTTGTGAACGTCAACGAACGCGCCGTTGTAGATGTGCGTATTCTCCCGCATGCCCGCGTCGGTTCCGCCCCAGCCCCAGAAGTGCGTGTACGTCAACACGACCTCGCCCGCTTTGCCGAAGGTCGGTGCTTCTGCGGTCGCGGGCGGCGGTGCTGCCGTCGGTTCCGCGGTTGTCGTTGTTGTCGTCGTTGTCGTTGTTGTTGAAGCCGACGAGGGGGTCGCATCTTGGGGGGGTGGCTGAGCCTCCTGCGCCGATGCACTCGGCGCGACCGAGATAGCGACTAAGGCCGCAGCGCATGCTGCAGCAAACGAAGCTGACTTCATTGGATGCTCCTTTTGAATGCCCCCGCGATAGGCGGACGGCTTGGGAATGCCGCAAACGCGGGCGGCACTGCTTTTGTTGATTCGAATCAATCAGACGATTTTTGTCAAGAAAACAAGAAGGATGTCAGGGTGTCGTGGCAGGCTTGGGTGACTCATTGTGACCACTACCACCTGCCCCGCTTGCCCCGTTGGCCGGTGCACCACCGCGCGGGTTCATCCCAGGGTGCATGCCCGGATGATTCATCATTGGGCCCATGCGGGTCATGTTGGCCGCCATCTTGTCGCGTTGGACAGGGGTGAGAACGGCAAGCAACTGCGAATAGAATTGCGCTTCGCGCTCCGCAGGGGCGCGCGCCTTTTTACCAGCTTGAGCGAATGACTCGAGTTTTGTCGCGTCGAACGTGTCTTTCTCGAATGCCGAAAGAACTTCGTCGTTCGACTTCTTCATTTCCGCCATCATATCTTGCGGGCCATTTTTGCCTGACGATTCCTTCGTCAAAATGGCCTCCACTTTTTTCTGCTGGGCAGCGTCGAGATCGAGCTCTTTGGTCATTCGCTCGAGGCGCTGCTTGTTCATGGCCTCTGTTTTCTTGGCCATGTCCGGCGCGCCTGCGTCTTGGTGCTTTTCCATTCCTTCTTGCTGCTTGGCGCGCACCGCAGCAACAACGGCTTTTCGTTGCGTTGCATCGAGAGTCGAGTGAAGAGAATTGAGGGCCGTGGCCTCTTTTTCTCGTTGCGCATGCACGCCAGTTTCGATGGCCGTATAGTTCGCGGCGAGCTTCGATGTGTCGATCTTGCCTGCCTTGACACCGTCGGCCAGCTCCTTCTGGAAGTCTTTCCACTCGGTGCGCGGCGCGGGCTGCTCGTGCAGTGGCTCTTCGAGCTTGTCGATCGCTGTTTTTTGTTCGTCTTTGAGCGTCTGGGCGCGCGCCGCTTCAATGAGCGAGCTCGCAGGACCATGCATCATGGGCCCGCGCTTTGGCGCCGTCGCGCCCGCGTCGCCAGTGGCCAACCCCGAAGGTGGTGCCACGGACGCAGCAGCGTCCGCCAACGCTGCGGTGCCGGTCGCGGCTGCGTCCGACAACACTGCAGCGCCAGTCGCTACAGCGTGAGCGGCTGCGTCAGCGACCTCGTTTTCGACCTTGTTGCCACACGCGATGAACGCGACGACTGCACACGCAGGCAACACAAATTGAAATACCTTACTTTTTCTCATCACAAACCTCCAACGCCAACACCTTCGGCAGGTAACGGCGGGAAGAGGTACCACTACTTTCGAGCGATGGAAAAAAAAGCGAAGACTAGCTTCGCCGCCAACCTACCGCGGCAACCATGGCAGCCTTTATGCCGCGCCCGAGGAACGCGCATGCTATTCGCCGATCGACGATGACTTGTCCGCCAAAGATGACGGCGCGTTCATGTGCGCTCCGGCGTCAACGGCACTGAGCCACCTGCGTGCGAGAATGAGCAAGACAGGACTTGCCATGGCTATCACGCCGTAAAGCAGCCACATTTGTGTTGGGTTCTTCGCGCCATCTTTCGGGCAAAAGTGCTCGAGAACGATCCCGGAGTAGAGCCCCGTCGTTGTTTTCGCGACAAACCACGGGAGATTCGCCACACCCATGTATTGTGCAACACGACCTGGGGGAGCACGCTCGGCGGTGTACTCGAGAAAGCGCGGAGACCAGAGCGCCTCGCCAATCGAAAACACGAAGAAATAGGCAATGAGCAAAGAGGCGTGCGAGCCAAAGCAAAGAAGAAAGGTGGCCGATGCACTCACGAGCGAACCGGCAATCATCATGGTCAAAACGGCAAAACGCCTCGTAAGCGCGGTGATGATGGGCACGCCGAAAAAGATGAGGATCGGATTCATGGAATCAACGAGGTATTCCATGCGATCGCCAACGCTCGAGTTGTAGGCACGAAGAACGTATTCGGGCATGGTGAGCCATTGGTGCGCGAAAAGCGTGCGAACGGGCAAAAGCGCAAAGATGAAAAAGAGAAAGCGACGATCGGCAAAAGGCGAGGCTCCCTTCGCGGTGCTCGCGTTTTGCGCGGCGTTCGCGCTTGGCGTTGCCGTCTCGATGGGTTCGATGGGCGCCGATGGGCGGCGAACCACGGCGCTTTCGGCGTGCGGAGTCATGAGCAGTCCAAAAAAGGCAGCCGCAAAAACGGTAATGCCGAAACACACCCAATTGACGGCGTTGAAGCCGGAAAGCGCCGAAGTGCCCGCAGCGCGCTTGGCGTCGAACGTGGTACGAACGTACGCAGATATGGGCCCTATGAAAGCTACGGCGAGATTCATGAGAGCGTAAAGCATGGCGTAGCCCATCGCGCCGTTTTTCTCGTCGGTGTAAAGCTTTACGCCAGCGTAGGCAACAGGCTGGAGAATGGCTTCACCAAGCGCGACGATCGCAAACGATACGGCAATGGCTACGGCGCCACCAACGAAGGGCGCCGAGCCATAAATGGCGCGGCCAACCGCCGCCAGAACGAGCGCAAAAAGGATCCCTTTGCGAATGCCAAGTTTGCTTTCCGCAACGAGCCCCACAAGCATCATGAGAATCGTGAGGGATCCTGTGAATAGCGATACCCATGTGCTGGCAAGCGCCGGAGCAATGCCGATATCTTGCCCAAGGTATGCCTTCATCAATGGCAAAATGCCGAAGTAGGCCATGGCATCCACGCTGAACGCAAAAGCAATGAGCCAAAGCGCTCGGGGCGCATGGCGCAGCGCACGAAAGGCTTCCAGCAGGTCCGTCATATCCCGCCTCGTATCATGCCACGCGAAACAATGTCGTAGTCCGTGAAAGGCAGTCGCGGACTCTGCGGCACCCGCGTTTCTTGAACGAACAAGTTCGCGCAACGCGCTAAGGCGGCTTAACCATGTCGCCGACGGGAGAACCCATGCATCGAACGGCAAGCTACAAAACAATCGCGATCGCCACGGTCGCTGCCATAGCCATGGCCAGCGCGGTGGTCGCGACATCGCGATCGGCGCTGTCTGCCGACAGCCAGGACGCGTCGACGTCAACACCTGCCGCGGCCACCCTTGGCAATGTCTACACATGGATGAACGGCCAGAACTTCGTCGCTGCGATGACGGTTACGCCGTTCGCCGACACGTCGGCAAAGTTCTCGAGCACCGTGCAGTATGTTTTTCACACGACGAGCGGCCCCGGCTTTCCGGAAAGCAAAAATTCGCTCGATATCATTTGCACCTTCGACGCAAACCAAATCATCTCATGCTGGCTCGGCACCGACGAATACGTCACGGGCGACGCCAGCAAAGAGGCAGGCATCGCATCTGACGACGGCAAATTCAAAGTTTTTGCCGGGCTTCGTGCCGATCCGTTCTTCTTCAACTTGAGCGGATTCAACGACGCCGTTGCGGGCATTGTGAATGCGATACCGTGGCTCAACGACCAAGGCAACGAAACCGCGGGTTGCCCGAATCTGCAACTGTCGAATGCGATTCCACTGCAAACCTACTTAAAAGAGGTCCAGTCGAACGCAGATCCCAATCGGCAGAACCCCGACGACTTCGTGAACGCTCTCACGCTTGCCATCGTCGTTTCGGTCGACAAGTCCCTTGTGACCCAAGGCGGCAATCTCGTTTCCGTCTGGGGCGCAACCTACCAGGCCCAATAGTGCGTCACGAGTGCCAATAAGACAGCGAAACAGCGAGAGCCAATCATGCAAAGTTCCACTTTTCTCGGAGCCACCATTGCCATTCTCTTTCTGGCATGCGGCAGCAGCAACAGCGACTCAAGCAACAGCCCTTCCGATATGCCTGACAGCGGACAAGACAGCGGCCCGGAAGACAGCTCTCCACCCGGCCCACCGCCACCTCCCACCCTTGGCGCGACGCAGATAAGCCGCATGGGTCGCCCCATCACGAACATGCTGCTCAATCACACCTTCGACGCTGACCCCAACTCGAAAACGGCAGCCGTCAACGAATACAATGCCAACAGCGCCGTTGGAACATGGAACAAGTATGTCCCAGAGTTCGAAAACAACCTCGCCGTCTTCGACATGCTCGACGCGCAATGTGGAAACCAAGCCCTCGCCGACACCGACAAAGACGACGTGACGCGCTACCACGATCTGGCTGCACTGCTCGCCGACGATAGGCTTTGGATCGACACGTCAAAGTCCACGTGCACCACCTACTTCGGTATCGAGAACCAAGCGAACGGAATTGCCGCAAGCTCCGATTGCGGCGGGCGCATGATGAACTACGAGGTCATCAAGCTTACCTACACGCTGCTCGCAGGCTCCAGCATCACCGACGGCACGACCCCGGTGGCCGCGAAAACGAGCGGGACCACATTCCCCTATCTCGCGCCTACAAACTGACAAGCCCTGATTGAATGAAAGCGAGTGAGCAAACGGCAACGATGATCCACAAAACAACGCCGTGAACGAGCGGGCGCACGCCCACCTTCCTCAGACTCGCACGCGACATGCCGGTGCCAATGAGAAAGAGGGTGATTGTAAGACCAACACGGCCCGCTTTCGCAAACCACGACGTGATTGGCGCGGCCCTGGTGACGTAGGTGCTTAGGACTGCAGCGCCGAGGAAAAAGAGAATGAACCAGGGCCACGCAATGCTTTTCTTCTTGGCACTGCCCGCCCGGCCATCGTCACCAAGATGTGCATCACCGAGATGTACGCGGACCGCAGCGGTTGCGAGTGTGAGTGGCACAATCCACAGTGCACGCGTGAGCTTCACGGTGGTTGCTACGGTCAGTGCGATGGCGCCATATTTGGCGCCGGCGCCAACCACAGAGCTTGTGTCGTGAATGGCGAGCGCAGCCCAAAGACCAAACTGCGACTCCGTCAAGCCAAGCGCATGGCCGATTGGCGGGAAAACGATAAGGCCAATGGCGTTGAGCAAGAAAACCGTGCCGATGGAGACCGACATTTCTTCGTCGTTCGCGTCGGCCACGGGCCCAACGGCGGCGATCGCGCTTCCTCCGCAAATCGCGGTGCCGACCGAGATGAGATACGCAGCTTTCCGCGGAACGCCAAGCAAGCGGCCAAGAACGCCGCCAAGAACGAGCGCGAACGTGATGCCGGCAAGCGTGTAAACGAAGCCTGATTTCCCTGCACGCAGCACTTCGTGCAGGTTCATGGCGAAGCCGAGCGCCACCACGGAAATTTGAAGCAGATGCTTGGACGACCTGCGCGCTGCTCCCGCATAAGGGTGAGAGAAGAGCATTCCAAAAGCGACACCCAAGGAGAGAGAGAGTGGCGGAGACGACCACGGAGTCGCGCTGAAGGCGAGAAGCGCAAAGAACGCAACGCGGACAGACATGAGCGAGTGCACTACTATGGCGGCGCCCACTTGCGTTGAGCCCGAAATTCCGTGGCTCACGCTCCGCTTCTTTCGAGAGCCACGGCCTTCGGGCTCAACGAAGCGCGACGTGTGCGCATCGCCATTGGACTTTTAAA